>CAUWNE010000001.1:0-139551 GCA_963560095.1 uncultured Dysosmobacter sp.
CCCAGTTCTCCACACTGGATACCCGCTGGGATGACGAGGACTGATCCGGCGCTCCACATTGCAGCACCGCACGGCGGCGCCGCGCATCAGCGCGTACAAGCGATTTCCCCTAGGGAGATCCTTGGGGAGGCCGGGCTCTGCCTGGCCGACCAGATCCCATCCACGGGGTCCCCATGCCGCCCGGCGGCATGGGGGAGGAGCTACGGTGGATGCCCGAGTACACCCAGTTCTCCACACTGGATACCCGCTGGGATGACGAGGACTGATCCGGCGCTCCCCCGAAACACCCCACATGATGACGAGGACGATAGCATGACGACCCTTTTGGACCGATGCCCCCGCTGGTATCTGCCGAAGCGGCAGGAGGCGGCGGTGTGCGCCGTCTCCGGCGGCCTGGACTCCATGTGCCTGCTGGTCCTGCTGGATCAGTGGTGCCGGGAAACGGGGGCCCGCCTCACCGCGGCCCATTTTAACCACCGTCTCCGCGGGGCGGAGAGCGACCGGGACGAAATCTTTGTCCGGGACTGGTGCGCCGCCCGGGGCGTCGATTTTGTCTCCGGGTCTGCCGACGTGGCCGCCCTGGCGGCAGAAACGGGCTGGACCGTGGAGGAGGCCGCCCGGAACGCCCGATACGACTTTCTGCGCCAGACGGCCAAAGGGCTGGGGCCCTCTACCCGGATCTACACCGCCCACCACGCCGACGACAACGCCGAGACGGTCCTTTTGAATCTGCTCCGGGGCACAGGCCTGGCGGGACTGCGGGGAATTCCCCCCCAGCGAGACGGTATTTTCCGCCCGCTGCTGCAAGTCCGGCGGGAGGAACTGGCGGCCTTTGCCGCAGAAAACCGCATTCCCCACGTGGAGGACGCCACCAACGCAGACGCGAACGCCGCCGCCCGGAACTATCTCCGCCTGGAGATCCTGCCCCGTCTGCGCACGTTGAACCCCAGAGCGGCGGAGCACATCGCCGACGCCGCCGCCCGGCTGTGGGAGCTGGACGCGGGACTGGAGGAGTTGACGGAGCGGTATTTGCGCCGTGTTTCCGTTCAGCCGGGGCGGGTGACGGCCCGGCTGGGAGATTTGGCGGAGGTACCGGAGTTCCTGCTGCCCCGGGTGCTGCTGGGGATGCTGGACCTGCTGGGCGCAGGACGCAAAGATGTGAGAGCCGTTCATCTGGAGGCGATCCGCCGCCTGTGGGCCCATCACGGAAACGACGCCCGGATCAGCCTGCCCCATGGGGTGACCGCCCGGCTGGCCGCCTCCCGCCTGATGCTGGAGACCCTGCCCCAGCCCCTTTCCCGGGCAGAGCTGGTGAAGGAGTGTCCCCTTCGGTGGGGGGACTACACCCTGACCCTGATGGACCGGCGGGAGGGGACAGGGCTCGCCCTAGCGCCCGGCCCGGACTGGGAGACGGTGGCGGTGGCCCCCTGTGACCCGGCGGAGCGGATGACCCTGCCGGAGACCCATGGCGGGGGGCGCACGGTCAAGCGGCTGTGCCTGGACCGGCGCATTTCTCTGGCGGAGCGGGACCGTCTGCCCGCCATCTATGTGGAAAACCGTCTGGCCGCCGTGTGGCGGCTGGGCGTTCATACGGAATTTCTGCCGGAGGGCGAGGCCTGCCGGTTTATTCAAATCAATGAGACAGAGGAGAACAGCCAATGAGAAGTGAGATGGAGCGGGATATCCTCAAGGTCCTGGTGACCGAGGAGGAGCTCAAGGCCCGGGTGGCCGAGATGGGCGAGGCCCTGTATCAGCGGTTCGAGGGGAAGTGTCCCCTGTTCCTGGGCGTTTTGAAGGGGTCCTTTGTATTCATGGCGGACCTGGTCCGGGCCTGCCAGCTGAAAAGCGATGTGGAATTCATCGCCGTCAGCTCCTATCAGAACGCCACCGTGTCCTCCGGCCGGGTCCACATCGACCATGATATCCAGCAGGACATCACCGGCCGGGACCTCATCATTGTGGAGGACATCCTGGACTCCGGCAACACCCTGGCCTTCCTCCGGGACTACTTCCTGACCAAGGGAGCCGCCTCCATCACCATCGTGACGCTGCTGGATAAGCCTGCCCGCCGGACCAAGGCCGTCACCGCGGATCTGGCCGGCTTTGAGGTGCCTGACGAGTTTGTTGTGGGCTACGGTCTGGACTACGCCCAGCAGTATCGGAACATCCCCTATATCGGGGTGCTCAAGCCCGAGGTCTACACCTGAGCCAGGTTTGCCTACCTGAGCCAGGCCTGCGTACCTGATCCAGACCCCTCCGGGTCCGCCGGAGCGGACCCATGAAAACCGCCCCAAAGGAGGTACTCCCTTGACGAAACAACATCGCACATCCAATCTCTCCTTCCTACTGCTGGCGCTGGTGATCGTTCTGTGCATGAACTGGATCTGGCGGCTGAATCAGCAGGAGGACGCTGTGACCTATGCGGAGGTGGTCCAGCTGTTTGAGCAGGAGAAGGTGGCGTCCTTCGCCTTTTCCGACAGCCACACCCTGAATCTGACCCTCCGGGACCGGCCCGAGGGCCAGGAGACCCTCCGCTATCAGATCTACGACTTCTCCCTGTTCTATAACGACCTCAACGACCTGGTCCAGGAACAGAAGGCCAAGGGGATCATCTCCAACTACGAGTATCCCCCGCCGGAGACCACCAACTGGCTGGAGGTCCTGCTGCCCTGGCTGCTCATGGCGCTGATCCTGGGCGGCATGTGGTATTTGATGGCCGTCCGCGCCCAGGGCGGCGGCATGGGCCCGGACCGGATGGCCAAATTCGGCGCGGCCCGGACCCGGACCCTGACCGACAAGGATAAAAAGGTCACCTTTGACGACGTGGCCGGCGCCGACGAGGAAAAGGAGGAGCTCCAGGAGATCGTGGAGTTCCTGAAAGACCCCAAGCAGTTCATCTCCCTGGGGGCCCGAATTCCCAAGGGCGTGCTGCTGGTGGGCCCTCCGGGCACCGGCAAGACCCTGCTGGCCAAGGCCGTGGCCGGCGAGGCCGGCGTGGGCTTTTTGTCCATCTCCGGCTCCGACTTTGTGGAGCTGTATGTGGGCGTGGGCGCCAGCCGGGTCCGGGACCTGTTTGACCAGGCCAAGAAAAACTCCCCGGCCATCGTCTTCATCGACGAGATCGACGCCGTGGGCCGCCAGCGGGGCACCGGCCTTGGCGGCGGCCACGACGAGCGGGAGCAGACCCTCAACCAGCTGCTGGTGGAGATGGACGGCTTCGCCGCCAACGAGGGCGTGGTGGTCCTGGCGGCCACCAACCGCGCCGACGTGCTGGACCCCGCCCTGCTGCGGCCCGGCCGGTTTGACCGGCAGATCTATGTGGGCCTGCCGGACATCCGGGGCCGGGAGGAGATCTTGAAGGTCCACGCCAAGGGCAAGCCCCTGGCAGAGGACGCGGACCTGAGAAAGCTGGCCCAGGGCACCGCCGGCTTCACCGGCGCGGACCTGGAGAACCTGATCAACGAGGCCGCCCTGCTGGCTGGCCGGAAGCACCAGCGCTTCATCACCATGGAGGACCTCCAGGCGGCGGAGATCAAGGTCATCGCCGGTCCGGAGAAGCGCAGCCGGGTCATTCCCGAGCATGAGCGCCGGCTCACGGCCTGGCACGAGGCAGGCCACGCCGTGGTGATGCACGCCCTGCCGGATCAGGACCCGGTGAGCCAGATCACCATCGTTCCCCGGGGCCGGGCCGGCGGCATGACCATCTCCCTGCCGGAGGAGGACCGGGCCTATCTCTCCAAGCGGTACATGGAGGACCAGATCGTGGCCCTGCTGGGAGGCCGGGTGGCGGAGAAGCTGTGCCTGGGGGATATCTCCACCGGCGCCAGCAACGACATCCAGCGGGCCTCTGCCATCGCCCGGAAGATGGTCGCCAGCTATGGCATGAGCGATCAGCTGGGCACGGTGGCCTACGACTCCGGCCACGACGAGGTGTTCATCGGCCGGACCATGGGCCAGTCCCGGAGCTACTCCGAGGCTGTGGCAGCCCAGATCGACGAGGAGGTCAAGTCCGTGGTGGGCAGCGCCTACCGCCGCTGTGAGGAGCTCCTCCGGGAGCGGCGGAGCCAGCTGGACGCGGTGGCCGCCTATCTTCTCGAGCACGAGACCATGGAGCGGGAGGCCTTCCTGGCCGTGGTGGACGGTCCCCAGGCCGGGGAATCCTGTTGAATTTCTCCAAACAGGGGGCGGGACATGGGAGATGTCCCGCCCCCTCTTCGGCAAAATCACGAAAAACACTGTCCCCCGGTCAGGCACACGCCGCCTCGGGAAAATCTGTAAATGAAGGCAGTTGTCCACAGCACAAATACAAAACTGCCGGGACTTTTCCAATTCAGTCCGGCAAACAACCCCTCCCGGGGAAAATCTTTCTGTGAAATTTCATCTTGCCAAACCGGCAAAAACCACGTAGAATGTCTTTCATATTAGGGACAGTTGTTTGTCCCAGTCAAACAGGAGGATGAAAAGCATGAAAAAGTTTCTTGCATGGATGCTGGCTCTGACCATGATGCTGGGCCTGGCGGCCTGCGGCGGCGGCAGCGGCTCTGACGACGCCTCTTCCGAGGGCGACGGCGCCGCCAGCGGCGACAAGGTGGTGCGCATCGGCGTGTTCGAGCCTGCCACCGGCGACTCCGGCCCCGGCGGCAAGCAGGAGATGCTGGGTATGCAGTACGCCAACAAGGAGACTCCCACCGTGGAGATCGGCGGGGAGACCTATAATGTGGAGCTGGTCTACGCCGACAACGGCTCTGACTCCTCCAAGGCCATCACTGCCGCCAGCGAACTGGTGAGCAAGGATGTCAGCATCGTCCTGGGCTCCTATGGCTCCGGCGTGTCCATTGCCGCAGGCCCCACCTTTGACGAGGCCGGTCTTGCCGCCATGGGCGTGACCTGCACCAATCCCCAGGTCACCGCGGGCAATGACTACTATTTCCGCATCTGCTTCCTGGACCCCTTCCAGGGCACGGTCCTGGCCAACTTCGCTCAGGAGAAGTTCTCCGCCAAGAAGGCATACCTGCTGGGCGAGCTGGGCAACGAGTACGATCAGGGCCTGATCACTTACTTTGAGCAGGCCTTCGACGGCGAGGTGATCAAGGATTCCTTCCCCACCAACACCTCTGACTTCTCCACCTATCTGAACAAGGCCAAGAGCGAGGGCTGCGACGTGATCTTCTGCCCCGTCTCCATCGCCTACTCCACCCAGATCGTGAAGCTGGCCGCCTCCATGAACCTGGAGGTCCCCATCCTGGGCTCTGACACCCTGGACAGCAACATGGTGCTGGAGGCCGCCGCCGGCTCCGGCGTGCAGGTCTACTGCTCCACCTTCTATCAGGAGGGCGGCTCCCCTGAGTTCGACGAGGGCATCAAGGCCTGGCTGAACGAGGACGCCACCGCCATGACCAACAACGGCGGCAACGACACCATCGCGGCTGTCACCGCCATGGGCTATGACGCCTACTATGTGGCGCTGGAGGCCATCAAGGCCGCCGGCAGCACCGATCCCGGCGCTGTGAAGGCCGCTCTGCCCTCCGTCACTTACACCGGCGTGTCCGGCGATATCGCCTTTGACGACATCGGCGACGCCATCCGCGACACCGCCTACATCAAGACCGCGGACACCGCCAACGCGGCCTGGACGCTGGAGACGGTGCAGACCGTCAGCTGATCACACAGCAGGTCTGGCGGAGGTGCGCCTCCGCCAGACCGCTTCTCACCTTTGCTGGGGCCGCCTCGAAAGCAGCCGGTTTCCGGCCCTTTTCGAGACAGCCCCGCATTGTTTTCCTGTAAACTGATTTGAAAGAAAGGGGAGGGTCTTCCGTGCAATACGGTATCTCCATCCTGCTCTCCGGCATCTCTCTGGGCGGCCAGTACGCTCTGATCGCCATCGGCTACACCCTGGTCTACGGCATTCTGCGCCTCATTAACTTCGCCCACGGCGATGTGTTCATGGCCGCAGGACTGATCCTGGTGTATCTCAGCGCCAGCCTGCCGCTGCCCGTCTCTGTGCCGCTGATGGTGGTGCTGGTGGTGGCCCTGGGCTTTTTCATCGAGCGGTGCGCCTATAAGCCTCTGCGCTCCGCCCCCCGGATGAGCGTCATGATCTCTGCCATCGGCGTGAGCTATCTGCTCCAGAACTTCGCGACCTATATCACCGGCGGCCTGCCGCAGATGTATCCTTCGATCCCGGGGCTTTCCAGCCAGGTGAGCATCGCCGGCGTCTCCACCAAGTGGGTCACCATCATCACCCCCATCCTGGTGGTGGTGCTGGTCATCGCCCTGACCCAGCTCATTAACCACACCAAGATCGGCATGGCCATGCGGGCGGCTTCCCGGGATTTTGAGACCGCCCAGCTCATGGGCATCAAGATCAACTCCGTGATCTCCTTCACCTTCATCATCGGCTCCTTCCTGGCGGCGGTGGGGTCCCTGCTCTACTTCACCAACTACCAGTCCATCGTGCCCCTCTCCGGCGCGCTGCCGGGCCTGCGGGCCTTTGTGGCAGCGGTGTTCGGCGGCATCGGCTCCATTCCCGGCGCGGTGGTGGGCGCTTTCCTGATCGGCATCTCCGAGAGCATCATCAAGGGCTCCAGCTGGTCCGTCTTCTCCGACGCGTTCACCTTCGCCCTGCTGATCGTCATTCTGGTGGTAAAGCCCACAGGTCTCTTCGGTGAAAAGGTCACCGATAAAGTGTAAGGAGGGATGAACGTGCTGCAAGAAAAGAAAAGCAAGCGGGGCACGGTGATCGTCCTTCTGTGCACCCTGGCCCTGCTGGCCCTGGTGATCCTGCTGGAAAACACCATGAAGCCCACCCACATGCTCTTTACCGTGCTGAAAAAGGGCGCGGTCTACGCGGTGGTGGCCTCCTCCATGAACCTGCTCAACGGCTTTACGGGCCTATTCTCCCTGGGTCAGGCGGGCTTCATGCTGCTGGGCGCCTATACCTATGCCATTTTGACCATCCCCGTGGCGGCCCGGGAGAGCGTCTATTATATCTATCAGGGCTCCGCCATCAACTTCTCCCTGCCGGAGCTCTTCGGCGGCGGCCCGGTGGGGCTGGTCCTGGGCGTGCTGGCAGCCCTGGTGCTGGCCGGCTGTGTTGCGGCAGTGGTGGCGTGGCTGATCGGCCTGCCGGTGCTGCGGCTGAAATCTGACTATCTGGCCATTGCCACCCTGGGCTTCGGCGAAATCGTCCGGGCCGTATTCCAGTGGGATAAGCTGGGCCCTGTCACCAACGGCGCCAACGCCCTGAAAAGCTATCCCACCTTCTCCAGCTTCAACATTGAGACCGCCGGCGGCTTCCAGCTGCGGCTTTCCACCTTTGTGCCCTTCCTGCTGGGAGCGGTGTGCATCGGGGTCATCCTGCTGCTGATCAACTCCACCTATGGCCGGGCGTTCAAGGCCGTCCGGGATGACGAGGTGGCTGCGGAGGCCATGGGCATCAACCTGTCCAAGCACAAGCGGCTGGCATTTTGCATCAGCTCCTTCTTTGCCGGCGTGGGCGGCGGCATGTTCGCCATGTTCGCCAACCAGGCCCAGGCCAAGACGTTTACCACCGCCATGACCTATGAGATCCTGCTGATCGTGGTCATCGGCGGCATCGGCTCCATCTCCGGCAGCTGCCTGGCATCTTTCCTCTATGTGGCCGCCAGCGAGTGGTGGCTGCGGTTCCTGGATACCAGCGTCACCTTCCAGTCTGCCGCTGACCCCAAGCGGATCGCCTTTATCGTCATCTACTCTGTGGTGGTGCTGGGCGGCGGATTGCTGCTGATCCTGCGGGAGCGCAGGGGAGAGAAGAAGCGGTGGAAGCAGATCACCGTGGCGGCTGTTGCCCTGGCACTGATGGGCTGGCTGGCCAAATATCTCATGAGCGGCAGCATGACCATGCCCTTCCTGCGCAACGGCTTCCGGATGGTGGCCTTCTCTCTGATCATCATGGTCATCGTGCTCTTCTTCCGCCAGGGACTCATGGGCGACAAGGAGCTGCCGAACCTGCTGCGGCGGAGCCGGCGCAAAACAGCGAAGGGAGGCAGCGCCAATGTCTGACCATGTTTTGAAAATCGAAAACGTCACCATGCAGTTCGGCGGCGTGGTGGCTGTCAACAATTTGAATCTGGAGATCAACCAGGGAGAGATCGTGGCCCTGATCGGCCCCAACGGCGCCGGCAAGACCACCGCCTTCAACGTGGTCACCGGCGTGTACCAGCCCACCAACGGCGCGGTGTGGTTCCAGGACAAAAAGATCATTGAGAACCATCCCCAGGGCCAGATGCGAAAGCTGTATAAGGGCCAGCACGACGGGGAGTACACCCATGTTCTGGCTCCCTCCCCGGACCGGATCACCAAGATGGGCATGGCCCGGACCTTTCAGAACATCCGGCTGTGGAAATCCCAGACCGTCTTTGACAACATTCTGATCGCCACCCACTGCCGCACCAGCAGCAACGTGTTCTCCGCCACCTTCCGCCTGAACCGGAAGGAGGAAGCGGCTGAGCGCCGCCGGGTGGAGGAGCTGCTGGAGATCGTGGGTCTGGCAGACGTGAAAAACGAGCTGGCCACCGGCCTGCCCTACGGCAAGCAGCGGCGGCTGGAGATCGCCCGGGCCCTGGCCACAGAGCCCCAGCTGCTGCTGTTGGACGAACCGGCGGCAGGCATGAACCCCCAGGAGACCGACGAGCTGACGGCCTTCATCGGGGAGATCCGGGACCGGTTCCATCTGACCGTGTTCCTGATCGAGCACCACATGAATCTGGTCATGGGGATCTCGAACCGGATCTACGTGCTGGACTTCGGCGAGCTGATCGCCCAGGGCACGCCGGCGGAGATCCAGAACAATCAGCGCGTCATCGACGCGTACCTGGGGGTGGCTGAGGATGCTTAAAATTGAAAACCTCCATGTGGCCTACGGCGGCATCCAGGCTCTGCGGGGCATCTCTCTGGAGGTGCCCGACGGCAAGATCGTCACCCTGATCGGCGCCAACGGCGCGGGCAAGTCCACCACCCTGCGGACCATCACCGGCCTGGTGAAGGCCCAGTCCGGCTCCATCCAGTGGAACGGGGAGGAGCTGCTGGGCAAGGCCATCGACCGGATCATCAGCGCCGGCATCGCCCTGAGCCCGGAGGGCCGCCGGGTCTTCCCGGACCTGACGGTGCTGGAGAACCTGAAGATCGGCGCATACCTGCGCAAGGACAAGGCGGAGATCGAGAAGGACATCCAGTGGATATACAGCCTCTTCCCCCGGCTGGAGGAGCGGAGCTGGCAGCTGGCGGGCACGCTCTCCGGCGGCGAGCAGCAGATGCTGGCTGTGGGCCGGGCGCTGATGAGCCGGCCCAAGCTGATGATGCTGGATGAACCGTCCCTGGGCCTGGCGCCCCTGGTGGTCCAGGATATCTTCAAGATCATCCAGGAGATCAACCGCCAGGGCGTGACGGTGCTCTTGGTGGAGCAGAACGCCAACATGGCGCTGAAGATCGCGGATCTTGCCTATGTGCTGGAGACCGGCAATATCACCATGGAGGGCACCGGCGCGGCCCTGCTGGCCGACGAGCGGGTCAAAGAGGCCTACCTGGGGAAAAATGGATAATGAAAGAGAGAGGCGAAAGCCTCTCTCTTTTTTTGCCATGATGATGGTAGCATTCCACCCCCCATTCTCTTTTTGAAGCGTCAAAAAGAGAACGGGCGGTGGAGCCGTCCAAGAGAAAAAACGCTGGCGCGGAACTTGCGCATTCGCGCAAGTTCGCTTAAAGTACGGGAGTTGTTCTAGCGGATTGCCACCAATTCCCCAGTCTTCTACCGGCGCGCGCCGTTCTACGTCCCTCGAATCGGCTTCCCCCGCGTGCACACTCTGGCGGTCAACGTTGGTGGTCGAAGGAAAGCCTGCCCTCCTGGCCCCGCTGACGCTACCTGGTAGCTCCTGGGCAGCGCAAGCGGAAAGCGGTGCAGGGGGTGTCCGGAACCTCCAAACCCACGCCCGCACCACGCCGCGGGCAGAGACTTGCCTAAAACCCCAAACGCTCTCTCACCGCGAAAGCGTTTTTTCTCTTGGACCGTGCACGGCCCGTTCTCTTTTTGCCGCTGCAAAAAGAGAATGGGGGGTGCAGATTCCCCGCGCCGAAGCGGCGCGCCCCCCCGCGCTGGGTCAGCGCAATCAAAATTTCCCCTTTGGGACGTATGAAATCCAAACATCCACAAACACTATGCAGGACCTGATTTTAATCAGAAAAGGAGCGATCTATGTTGGAAACCGGAATCCATAACACCTCCGAGATCGGGCGGCTGAAAAAGGTCCTGCTGCACCGTCCCGGCGCGGAGCTGGAAAACCTGATGCCGGAGTATCTGGAACGGCTGCTGTTTGACGACATCCCCTATTTGAAGGAGGCCCAGCGGGAGCACGACGCCTTTGCCGACTGCCTGCGCCAGCAGGGGGTAGAGGTGGTCTATCTCACGGATCTGGTGGCGGGCTCCCTGGTCTCTCCGGAGATCCGGCAGTCCTTTTTGACCCAATTTCTGGCAGAGTCCGGGGTGAAGGACCCCCGGACCCTGGACCTGCTGCGGGCCTATCTGGAGCCCCTTTCTGACAAGGAGCTGGTGTCTGCGATGATGGCCGGCGTCCGGAAAAGCCAGCTCCGGGCCGCCGGCGGCAGGCTGGCCGACTATCTCTCCGGCCTGGAGGATGACTACCCCTTTGCCGTGGACCCCATGCCCAACCTGTATTTTACCCGGGACCCCTTCGCCACCATCGGTACCGGCGTGTCCATCCACAAGATGCACACCACCACCCGGAACCGGGAGACCCTGTTTGGAAAATTCATCTTCGAGTACCATCCCGAGTACCGGAACGCCCCCCGCTGGTATGACCGGGGCGAGCAGAGCTCTCTGGAGGGCGGCGATATCCTGATCCTCTCTCCCCAGGTCCTGGCGGTGGGCATCTCCCAGCGGACCCAGGAGGACTCCATCGATCAGCTGGCCGAAACGGTCCTCTCCCAGAGTCAGACCTTCCGCAAGGTGCTGGCCTTCAACATTCCCAAGACCCGGTCCTTTATGCACCTGGACACCGTCTTCACCATGGTAGACCGTGACAAATTCACCGTCCATCCCAACATCCTGGGCCAGATGACCGTGTTCGTCATGGAGCTGGATGAGAACCGCCGGATGAAGATCCGGCAGGAGGACGGCCGCCTGGAGGACATTTTGAAAGAGCACCTGGAGCTGGACCACGTCACGCTGATCCCCTGCGGCGAGGGCCACGAGATCGACGCCGCCCGGGAGCAGTGGAGCGACGGCAGCAACACCCTGGCCATCGCCCCCGGCGAGGTGGTGGTCTACTCCCGGAACTATGTCACCAACCGCTCCCTGGAGGAAGCCGGCGTCCGCATCCACACCATCCCCAGCGCGGAGCTGAGCCGGGGCCGGGGCGGCCCCCGGTGCATGAGTATGCCTCTTTGGAGGGAGGAGGTGTAGGGAGGATGCCATGATGATGGCAGGCAATGCACCCCCCATTTTCTTTTCGGTCTTGCCGAAAAGAAAACGGGCCGTGCACGGTCCAAAAGAAAAGAACGCTTGGCGCGGAACTTGCGCACAAGGCGCAAGTTCGCTTAAATGCGGGAGCTGTTCTAACGAATTGCCACCAATTCTCCGGCCTTCTACCGGCGCGCGCCGTTCTCGTCCCTTGAATCGGATTTCCCCGCGCTTACACCCCGGCGTTTAACGTTGGAGGTTATCGGAAAGCATGTCCTCCATGCCCCGCTGACGCTACCCTGGAGCGCAAGCGGAAAAAGAAGCAGGGGGTGTCCCAAACCTCCAAAACCCCCGCTAGCACCACGCCGCGGACAGAGACTTTCCTGGAATCAGACACGCTCTCTCACCGCGAAACATTTTTTCTTTTCCACCGTGCACGGCGCATTTTCTTTTTGATGTCTCAAAAAGAAAATGGGGGGTGCAGATTCCCCGCGCCTCTGAGGCGCGAATCCCCTGCGCCTTTGAGGCGCAAAAACCCGCGCCGGTTCCGGCGCAGTCAAAAAGGAGTATCTCTATGGCAGTCAACTTAAAAGGCCGGAGCTTTCTGACGCTCCAAGACTTCACCCCCGCAGAGATCCGCTATCTTCTGGACCTGGCCCACGACCTGAAGGCCAAACGCCGCGCCGGGATCTGTGATCCCATCATGCAGGGAAAGCACATCGTGCTGCTCTTTGAAAAGACCTCCACCCGGACCCGGTGCTCCTTTGAGGTGGCGGCCACCCAGGAGGGGGCCCACGTCACCTATCTGGATGCAGGCAGCTCTCAGATGGGGAAGAAGGAGTCCCTGGAGGATTCCGCCAAGGTCCTGGGCCGGTTTTTCGACGGCATCGAATATCGGGGCTATGACCAGAAAGTGGTAGAGGACCTGGCCAAGTTCGCCGGCGTGCCGGTGTGGAACGGCCTGACCGACGCCGACCACCCCACCCAGATCCTGGCGGATATGCTGACCATTGAGGAACACCTCAAAAAGCCCTTGAACAAGGTGAAGGTGGTGTTCCCCGGCGATGTGCGGAACAATATGTGCTACGCCTGGATGATTGGCGCGGCCAAGATGGGCATGCACTTTGTGGGCATCGGGCCGGAGGAGCTGGCAAAGCAGATGGACCCGGAGATCATCAAGACCACCTTCGCCACCGCCCGGGAGACCGGCGGCCTCATTGAGATCACAGACAACATGGCCGATCTCAAGGACGCCGACGTGATCTACGGCGATATCTGGGCCTCCATGGGCGAGGAGGACCTGATCCCCAAGCGCTCAGAGCTGCTCTCCCCCTACCGGGTGACGGAGGAGACCCTCAAGGCCACCGGCAATCCGGAGGTCTTGTATATGCACTGTCTGCCCTCCTTCCACGACTTTGAGACGAAGCTGGCCAAGGAGTGGCAGGCCAAGGGCGTGGATATCCGGGAGGTCACCGACGAGGTATTCCGGAGCCGCCACAGCGTGGTCTTTGACGAGGCGGAGAACCGGATGCACACCATCAAGGCCGTGATGGCGGCCACCATCGGCGCCTGACGCCCCGCCTGCCTTGATCCCAAGGCGCCCCCGCCCCTTCGAAAACGCCGCCGGACGGCGACGGAGCGGCGGGGGCGCGGCGAAATTCCAAAAAAGGGGGACGACCCTTTGGAGAAATCCAAATTCCGCATGCCCTCCGCCTACACGATCCTCTTCGCGCTGATCGTGCTGGTGGCGCTGGCCACCTGGCTGATCCCGGCGGGGGCTTATGAGTACGCCGGCGGCGTGCCGGTGGCCGGCACCTACCACGCCGTGGACGCCAACCCCCAGGGCGCCGGGGCGGTGCTGAAAGCCGCCTTCTCCGGCTTCTACGACGCGGTGGACGTGTGCGTGTTCATCCTGATGGTAGGGGGCTTTCTGGGGGTGGTGATGAAGACCGGCGCGGTGGACGCCGGCGTTGGCAGCGTGATCCGCCGGCTGGGCGGCCGGGAAAAGTGGCTGATCCCCATCCTCATGCTGCTCTTCGGCCTGGGGGGCACCACCTACGGCATGTGGGAGGAGACCATGGCCTTCTACCCGCTGCTGATCCCGGTGTTCCTGGCCGCCGGCTATGACGCGGTGGTGGGCATCAGCGTCATTTTGCTGGGGGCCGGCGCCGGGGTCATCAGCTCCACGGTGAACCCCTTTGCCACCGGCATCGCCGCCGGCTTTGCCGGGGTGTCTCTGGGAGACGGCATCCTGCTGCGGATCATCCAGTGGGTGGTCTTCGAGGGGGCGGCCATCTGGTATGTCATGGCCTACGCCGCCCGGGTGAAGCAAGACCCCACCCGGTCCGTGGTGGGGGTAGGCAGCGGACGGCTCCAGGTGTCCATGGACCACACGGTGGCCTTCACGCCCAAGCTCAAGGCCATCATGGCCCTGTTCACCCTGGTCTTTCTGATCATGATCTATGCCGTGATCCCCTTTGACGAGATGGGCCTGCCCCTGCCGACGCTGGGGTGGTGGTTCCCGGAGCTCAGCGCGCTGTTCCTGGTGGGCGGCGTGGTGATCGGCCTGCTGGACGGCCAGCGGGAGGTGGAGATCGCGGAGACCTTCGTGGCGGGCTGCGCGGACCTGCTGGGCGTGGCATTGATCATCGGCATCAGCCGGGGCATCACCGTGCTGATGAACGACGGGGCCATCACAGACACCATCCTCCACTGGGGAGAGCGGGCCCTGGCCGGCGCGGGGCCGGTGAGCTTCGTGCTGCTGGTCTTTTTGATCTACCTGCCCCTGACCATCCTGATCCCCTCCTCCTCGGGGCTGGCCACGCTGTCGGTGCCCATCATGGCCCCCCTGGGCCAGTTTGCCGGGGTGGGCGGCGACCTGGTGGTGACGGCCTTCCAGTCCGCCAGCGGCCTGGTGAACATCATCACCCCCACGGCGGCGGTGGTGATGGGAGCCCTGGCCCTGGGCCACGTGCCCTATGACCGGTGGTTCCGGTATATCTGGAAGCTGATCCTCTACTTCCTGGTGCTGACCATGGCCTTCCTGGTCATCGGCGTGGTCCTGGGATAAACTAGGGCGGACGCACAGCGTCCGCCCTCATGTGATCGAAAACGCCTCGCAGAGTTCGCCGCCCGCAGGCGGCGAAAACAGGGAGATCATGTTCCGTCGGGGCGTGTACCTGACGGAACATTCTTCTCGCGAAGCGAGCGTCGGCTTGGCCGCCGATGGCGGCCAACTAAGGCGCAGAGCGCAGCGTAGTCCCTTTTCAAAAAAGTGCCTGCACTTTTTTGAATGATTAGGGCGGACGCTGAGCGTCCGCCCTAGTTTATCCCCGCTCCCGGGGGCTCAGCTCGTTCCAGAGGGTAAAGCCCAGGATCAGCCCGCCGCCCACCAGCTGGGACGCCGTCATGGTCTCTCCCAGAACGGTGACCGACAGCGCCACCGCCACCAGCGGGTCGATGTAGCTGAGAATGGCCGCCTTCTGGCCCGGCAGCTCCCGGAGGGAGGAGAAGTACATACAGTAGGTCACGCCGGTGTGGAGCAGCCCCACCACCAGCAGGTTGGCCCAGCCCACGCCGTCCAGAGTATCCAGATGGACGCCGCTGGTGGCCAGCACGTAGGGCGTCAGGGTCACGATGGCCGCCAGGAACTGGAGAAAGGTCCGGTGGATGCCGTCCACCTGCCGGATGAACTTGTTCAGCAGCACCACGCCGGCATAGAACACCGCCGCCCCCAGGCCGAAGAGCACGCCGATCAGGTCCCGTCCGCCGCCCACGTCGCCCACGCCGGTGATCAGCACCAGCCCCAGGGTGGACATGAGAAAGCACAGGATCTGCCGCCCGGTGAGCTTCTCGTGGAAGAGCACCGGACACACGGCGGTGACGATGACCGGGGCAAAGTAATAGCTCAGCGTCGCCAGGGACACGGTGGTGTATTTATAGGCCTCAAAGAGCAAGATCCAGTTGATCCCCACCGCCACGCCGGAGAGGAGCAGCAGCGGGAGCTCCCGCCGGATCTTGGAAACGGGGATGGGCTGGCGGGTGAGGAGGAGAAAGGCCCCCAGCAGCACCGCGGCCAGGCACGCCCGGTACAGCGCCAGCTCTCCGGAGGAGACGGGGATCTTGCGGACAAACAGGCCCAGCGTGCCGAAGATCGCCATGGCGGAGATCATCATCAGCCGGGGATTTTTGATCTGGTTCATAGAGTGGGGCCTCACAATCTACCTGGGCGGCTGAAATCTGCCGTCTATCATACCACATTCCGCCCTTTCCGTCATCCCCCCGGCGAAAAAAGTGCCGGACAGGGCGCGAAAAAATGCCCGGACAGGGCTTCCCTGTCCGGGCGGTGGGGGGCTAGGTCAGGCGGAACAGGCAGAGGATCACCCCGTAGAGGGTCCCGGCCAGGGTGCCGAAGACGATGACCGGCCCCGCCACGGTGAACATCTTGGCCGCCATGCCGGTGATGAACCCCTCGCTTTGAAAGTCGATGGCGGGGGAGACCACGGCGTTGGCAAAGCCGGTGATGGGCACCAGGGTCCCGGCCCCGCCGAACCGGGCCAGCCGGCTGTAAAGTCCCAGCCCGGTCAGCAGGGCGGAGAGGGCCACCAGCGTGCAGGAGGTGGCCGTTCCGGCGTCCTCCCGGCCCAGCCCCGCCGCCGTCCAGCCGTTTTGCACGGCCTGGCCCACCACGCAGATCAGCCCGCCCACCACAAAGGCCAGGGCCGTATTTTTCACGATGGGGGAGGGCTTGGCCTTGGCCTTGACATACTGTCCATACTCCTGGGGCGTCATTTCCATAGGTCCCACTTCCTTTCTCCGCCAGTATGCCCCGGCGGGGCCGATCCTATCCCGCCATAGCTCTCTCTTGCATTGACGGGGAAAACGCGGTACACTGGTACCACTGTGATCGGAGGATTTATCATGAAACCTGCCCCCAGGCCCCTGGGCCTCTACCTGCACATCCCCTTTTGCCGCCGTAAGTGCGACTACTGCGATTTCTACTCCCTGGCCGGCCGGGAGGACCGGATGGACGCCTATACCGACGCCCTCTGCGCCCATCTGGCGGAGATCGCCCCCTTTGCCGCCGGACACGCCGTGGACAGCGTCTATTTCGGCGGCGGCACCCCCAGCTATCTGGGAGAAAAGCGGCTGGTGAAGCTGCTGAAAACCGTCCGCAAGCAATACGCCGTGACCAAGACCGCCGAGATCACCCTGGAGGCCAACCCCGACTCCGCCGGGGACTGGAAGATGCTCCGGACCCTGCGCAGGACCGGCTTCAACCGCCTGTCCCTGGGGATGCAGTCCGCCGATGACGGCGAGCTGCGGGAGATCGGCCGGGTCCACTCCATGGATCAGGTCCGCGCCGCCGTGGCCGCCGCCCGAAAGGCCGGCTTTGAGGATCTGTCCCTGGACCTGATCTACGGTCTGCCCCGGCAGACCCCCGCCCTGTGGCGGGAGAGTTTGGCCGCCGCCGTGGACCTGGCCCCCACTCACCTGAGCTGCTATGGCTTAAAGGTGGAGGAGGGGACCCCCCTGTTCAACCGGCGGGAGAGCGCCGCCCTCCCCGGAGACGAGGACCAGGCGGAGATGTACCTCTACACGGTGGACTTTCTGGCCCGCCAGGGCTTTCGCCAGTACGAGATCTCCAACTTTGCCCGGACCGGCCGGGAGTCCCGCCACAATCTGAAATACTGGACGCTCCAGGAATACGCGGGCTTCGGCCCCGGGGCCCACTCGGACTTCGGCGGCGTCCGGTATGCCTACGCCCGGGACCTGGAGGGCTATATCCGGGGCGTCCGGGACCATGCGCCCCTCCTATCTGAACAAGAGCGCATCCCCCCCATGGAGCGGGACACCGAGTGGCTGATGCTCCGGGCCAGAACGGTCCTGGGCTGGGACCCCAAGGAGTTTGAAACCCGCTTCCGCCGGCGCTTCACCTGCTTTCTGCCCTTCCTGGACCAGTGCCGCCAGGCGGGCTACGCCGTGGAGGAGGAGGGCCGCTGGCATCTGACCCCCCAGGGCTTTCTGGTCTCCAACCAGATCATCGGCGGGATGCTGGACGCCCTGGCCCAGGAAAAGCGCCGCCGGGCCGACGCCGCTGCCCGGGGAGATTTCCGCATCACCCTGGACTGAGGTCTGATGCCAAAAAAGTTCCTGCCACCTGATCGTCTATGAAAGAAGGGTATTATGCACGTCTATACCACGGGCCAATGGGTCCTGCTGTTTTTCTTCTACTGCTTTTGCGGCTGGGTGTGGGAGTCCTGCTACGTCTCCCTGTGCCAGCGCCACTGGGTGAACCGGGGCTTTCTCCAGGGGCCGGTGCTGCCCATCTACGGCTCCGGCGCCATCATCATCCTCTTTGTCACCCTGCCGGTGGAGCAGAACCTGTGGCTGGTGTGGCTGCTGGGCATGCTGGCCGCCACGGCGCTGGAGTACGTGGTGGGCGCCGCCATGGAAAAGCTCTTCAAGGTCCGCTACTGGGACTACTCCAAGCATAAGTTCAACCTCAACGGCCACATCTGTCTGACCAGCTCCATCGCCTGGGGCTTCTTCTCCATTCTGCTGGTCCGCTTTCTCCACCCGCCGGTGGGGCGGCTGCTGGTCCGGGTGCCGGACTGGTTCGTGGACCCCCTGGCCCTGGGGCTTACGGCGGCGTTTACCGTGGACGTGGTCCGGTCTGTCCAGGCCGCTCTGGACCTGCGGGAGGTGCTGACCAAGCTCACCGAGGAAAACGAGGACCTGCGCCGTCTTGCCAAGCGGGCCGAGGTGGCCGCCGCCTTTGCCGAGGAGGATCTGCGGCTCTTCCGGGAGCGGACAGAGGTGGAAAAGCTCTTGATCCAGGAGCGGCTTCAGGAGCAGCGGGAGGCGCTGACCGACCGCCGCTGCCGCCGGAGAGAGCGGGTGGAGATCGGCTTCCGCCGCCGGACCCACGCCAAGCAGGCGGCGCTGTCCGCCATCTCCGAGGCCCTGGAAGACGCCAAGGCCAAGCTGCCGGCCAACCTCTGGGACGAGGTGGACGAGGCTCTGGAGCGGGTGCGGGACCATCAGGCCCTGCTGCGGACCCGCACCGCCCGGTCCTATCGCCGGTCCCTGCGGATTCTGTGGGCCAACCCCAGCGCCAGCGCCAAGGAGTTCCAGGAGACCCTGGACGCCCTGCGGAAGCTGGACGAGGAGTGAATCACGGCCGGATCACGCCAACATACACAAAGGACCGCCCCCTGGGGGGCGGTCCTACTTTCAAACAAGTGGCTGCGGCCACTTGTTTGAGCGGGATCTGCACTGCGCTCTGTGCCTCGGTTGTCCGCTAAAAGCGGACAATTCGACACGCGCTCCGTGAGCAGTGTTTTCAGCTACGCCGCAGCGTTTGAAAAATATGCCTGTGGCTTTTAGCGTAGGCCACAGCGGCTGTGCCGCGAGGATAGCACTGGAGGCCGCGGCAGAAAACAGATTTGATGTCTTTCGCGCCTGCGGGCGCGACTGCGCAGCCGTTGGCAGCTTTGCTGTTTTGCTGGTCAAAAAAGGCCTACCTGGTTGGGCAGCACGTCGCCGCCGATGGTCCGCAGCTGCTGGGCGTTTTCCTCCCACAGCCGGTCGGAAATGGCGATCCTGCGGATGATGTCCTTCACCGTCAGGTCCAGGGCGGTGCCCTCGCTGTAATCGGCCCGGAAGATGAAATCCACCCGCCCCTTGGCCAGCAGATCCTCCACGCCCAGGCGGTTGCTCTCCTGGTAGACGGCGATGGCCTGGCCGCCGTAGGCCCGCATCATCTTCATGCAGGGCACGTCGCTCAATCCGTCTCCCACATAGACCATGTTGTGGAAAGGGACCCGCTTGCTGTCATCGGGCATGGAGTCGTTGAGGGTCTTGTCGTCGGAGACGTCCAGGACCCCCTTGTTGATCCGGTAGACGAACTGGGTCTTGGCGGTAAAGTTCACCGCCAGCTTGGGCCACACCGGCCGGCCGCTCTCGTCGTAGTAAAACTCGCTGGCGTAGATCTCATGGAATTCGCCGCTGATGGGCGAGCCCTCGATGATCTCCCGCAGGCCGGAGGAGATGATGTAATGCTCCACCTGGACCCCCTGGTCCCGGCCAAAGTCGTTGATCCGCCGGAACCAGTCCTCCACCCCGGGAAAGAGAACGATGTTTTGACCCTTTTCCACCAGGTCCGCCCGGGTGAAGGGCATCCCCTTCCGCTCCGCCTCCCGGATCATGGTGTACATATAGGCTAAGATACCGTCGATCCGGTGAAGGCGGCCAAAGTCGTTGGCCGCGGTCCAGAATTCCGATGGGGTCATCCCCAGGGAGGGGATGAAGGCATAGTCCTGCATATCGGTGGTACACAGGGTCTTGTCAAAGTCATAGAGGAACGCCACGATGGGAAGCTGCATACAGGCCTCCTTTTTGCAAAAAAGCGGCTCAACAGAGCCGCCTAAGACTTTCAAAAAAGTGCAAGCACTTTTTTGAGAATGGATCACGCTGCACCCTGCTGCGCTCGTCACCGCAAAGTCCGCTTTGCTCCGGTTCCGCCTGATGGCGAAACTACCGCCCGCTCCCTTGCGTCTCCTCTCCCCACGCAAACCGCTTCGCTTACGTTTGCGTGGGGGCCCCAGGTTTGATCTGCCTGCGGCAGATCAATTCCACACTTGCAGGGTGAGAAGTGTTTTCAGCCACGTACACGCCGCGGCTGAAAACAAATTTTACACTTTTCGCGCCTGCGGGCGGCGAACTCTGCGAGGCTTTTCTCTTATTCCTCGCCGCTGTAATTGCGGCCGAATTTCAGCTCGTCCAGGTTGATGCGCCGGGTAGCGTCCAGATCCTCCCGGGCAAAGGGATCTCCCTCGGGATAGTCGTCGGCAGGCGCTTCCTCCGCCGGGGCAGCCTCTTCCGCCGTCTCCGGGGCGGTCTCCCCGGCGCTCTCCGGCGTCTGGGCGGCAAAGGCCGCCAGGACCTTCTCCTCGATCTCCTCCACAGGCGGGGCGCTCTCCGGCGGCACCGTCGTCACCGGGGCCTGGGGCAGCTCCTCCAGGAACCGCAGCTCCTTGTTCAAAAGCTCCCGGCCCGAGGCGACAAATCTGGCCAGCTCCTCCCGGCCCTGGCGCAGGCGGTCCTCCGCCTCCTCCAGCTCCCGGCGGTACTGGATGACCTGCTCCTGGGCCTGGCTCTCCGCCTCCCGCAGCAGCTGGTCCCGCTTGGCCTCCGCCTCATGGACGATGGAATCCGCCATGCGCTGGGCCGTCAGCAGCGTGGCCCGCATGGAGTCCTCGGTGGCCCGGTATTCCTCCACCTTCTCCACCAGGACCTTGAGCTTGGCCTTCAGGGTCGTGTTCTCTTTGTAAAGGGCCGTGTAGTCGTCGGTGAGCTCGTCCAGAAACTCATCCACGGCGGCCATATTGTAGCCACCCATCATCGCCTTGGTAAAGGCGTGGGTGGATACCTCCTGCGGTGTCAGCATCCCGTGTCACTCCCCCTGTCAGAAATAAAGGCCGTTGTTCTCCAGCTCGTCGATCAGATCCCCCTCGATATCCACATGGTAGGGGGTGATGATGTAGGTGTTGGCCGCCACCTTTTTGATCTTGCCCTCGCCGGCATAGGCAACGCCGGAGAGGAAGTCGATCAGCCGCCGGGCCACATCCTTGTTGGTGGACTCCAGATTCAGCACCACCGTCCGCTTGTCCTTGAGCTGGTCTGCGATCTCGGAGGCGTTTTCAAAGCGCTCCGGCTTCACCAGAACCACCTTCAGCTGGGTGGTGGCGTGGATATTCACCACCTTGTTCCGGCGTTCCTCCACCGCCCGCACGCGGCGGTCCTCGAAGGAGTCCTTCCGGGGCGTTTCCTCGAAGTCCTCAAACTCCTCGTCCTCGTCGTCATAGGGGTGAATCAGCTTTTTCAGCTCGTCCGTGAAACTCATGGCTTTTGCCTCCTGTGTTCTCAGTACTGGCGGGCGCCGAAAATGGCGGAGCCCACCCGGACCATGGTGGCGCCGGCGCGGATGGCGTCGGGATAATCGCCGCTCATGCCCATGGAGAGATACTTAAGTTCATTATGAAACAGTTTCTCATTGATGTCAACATAAAGTGACCGAACTTCCTCAAAATACCGCAGATTTGTGTCCCGGTCCGCGTCTGCCGGCGGGATGGTCATCAGCCCCAGAAGGCGCACATGGGGCCGGGAGAGGACTGCCTCCGCCGCCTGGAAGACCTCCGCCGCCGAAAAGCCGCTCTTGGCGGCCTCCTGGCCGATGTTGACCTCCAGCAGGAGGTCCTGGACCAGGTCCTGCCGGGCCGCCGTCTTCTCGATCTCCTCCAGCAGCTCCAAAGAGCCCACGGACTGGATCAGGGCCACCTGTCCCACCACCTGGCGCACCTTGTTGCGCTGGAGGTGGCCGATGAAGTGGAGGGGGGCCCCGTCATAGGCGTGGTCCGCCAGCTTCTTCACCATCTCCTGAACCCGGTTCTCGCCCAGGGCGTCGATGCCGGCGGCCACGGCCTCCCGGCAGGCGGCGGCGTCATTCATCTTGCTGGCGCCTACCAGCAAAATCTCCGACGGGTCCCGGCCTGCCTCCCGGGCAGCCTGGGCGATGTTGGCCCGGACCTGGGCGATATTTTCCGCGATGGACATCTCTTCCACGTTCCTTTCCTGTTCTCTCATTTCCGCACGACCTTTCCGTCGTAAAGGCCGCTGGCCCGGACGATGACCTCGTCTCCGGGCCGGAGCCGCAGGGCCTCCTGGTCGGCGGTGACGTCCGCCTGGACCAGAACAAAGTGCTCCGTGCTGTAAACGCTCTTCACCGGCTTGAACACGGCCTCCCGGCCGATGACGCAGTACACGCCGGTCCGGCGGACCTCCTCCTGGTTCCCGTCCTCGTCCTCCACGGTCTCCGTCACGATCCGCAGGGCCTCCCGGGGGATCCGGATGCCCTCTGCCGCGCCGGTGAGGATCTGGGCGCTCTGCTGGCGCACCACCGTCAGCTCCGGAAGATAGGTGTCGCCCCGGAAGACGGCCACCACCTTGCCGTTTTCCTCCGGCCCGGTGAAAGCCAGGGTCACCGGCAGGTCCCGCTCGCCGCCCTTGGCAAAGCGCAGCTTCAGCCCGCCGGCCTCTTTCAGCTCCTCCGCCTGGGCGGCGGTCATGGGGGCGGCATAGTACCAGCTCTCGCCCAGCACCAGCTTGCCCACGTTGGAGACCGCCCCGGCCGCAGGCTCCACCGCCGCCAGGGCCGAGGGCGTCAGCTCCTTCAATCCCGCCGGGGTGAGGACCGTCTCATAGCCGTCCACCACGGCGGAGTAGAGCCCCGCCTTCGGGGCGGTGATCCGCCGGACGGACCCCGCCGCCTGGGATTGCAGCGTCTTGCGCTGGGCCTGGAGCTCCTGGAGCTGGGTCCCCAGGTCCCCTGCGCCGGAGACGGAGAAATCCCGCTTCATCACCTGGGTCCGCAGGGCCCCGCCCTGCTTCTCCGCCTCCCGCAGCTGGTCCGCCGCCAGGGCGGCCCGGTAGCTTAGAATGCTCTGGCTGATCTGGAGATCCAGCTTCTGGGTGACCTCCACCCCCAGGGCCGCCTCCTGAGCGAACTGGAGCTGCTCGATCCGGGCGGTCAGGGCGGCGATCTCCTGCTGGCGGTCCAGGGAGGCCTGGTCTGCATAGACCCTGGCCACGGTCCCGCCGGCGCTGAGCCGCTCGCCCTCCTCCCGCAGCAGCTGGAGAAGGCCGGTGCCCTCGCCGGGGAGAACCTGCTCCTCCCGGACCATCCAGCCCGAGACGCTGACGCTCTCCTCCACCTGATAGGCATAGGCCGCCGTGGTGGAGAGGGGGTCTGTAAAATACCGGGCCCCCTGGATGCCGAAATAGGCCAAAAGGCCCAGGGTCAGCGCCGCCAGCAGCAGTTTGGTTCCAAGCGATGTCTGTTTCATAGTTCCCCCTGTATGTAGGCTTCTCCGGGCCGGGGCCGATCCCCGGCCCACCGATTATGGGACGGTCACGGCACTGTCATCCGTCTCCGTCAGATCCACCGGCTGGACCGGGGCGATGGTGGAAATGGCGTGCTTATAGACGATCTGCTGGCGGCCCTCGCTGTCCAGGACCACCACAAAGGCGTCAAAGCCGGTGATGACCCCCCGCATCTGAAAACCGTTCATCAAAAACATGGTGACGGGGACCTTGTCCCGCCGGGCCCGAAGAAGAAAGATGTCCTGTAAATTTGCCTTAGTCTGCATAGCTTGTCCGCTCCTTTTTCTATGTACGGACGAGGTTTTTCCGCCGTCCGTCAGGCTTATCCTAAGCCATGAGTCCGTAGGATTTCTGTCGAAAGCTGTAAGGCGCGGCCAAAATCCCGCTCTTTTTCCCATTCGATCCAGTGGATGTCCGGATTGCGCCGCAGCCATGTCAACTGCCGCTTGGCGTACTGCCGGGAGCGGAGCTTCACCTCTGCCACGGCCTGGTCCACCGTGATCTCCCCCTCCAGCACGCCTAAAAATTCCTTGTAGCCGATGGCCTGGAGGGCCGTGGCGTCCCGGGGCAGGCCCCGGTCCAGGAGGGTCCGGACCTCCTCCAAAAGCCCCGCCTCCACCATGGCGTCCACCCGCCGGTCGATGAGCTGGCGCAGGTCCGCCCGGTCGGCGAACCGCAGGCCGATCCACACCGCGTCATACCGGGGCGGGAGATTGCGGGTCTTTTCATTATGGGCAGTGATGGTCTCCCCGGTCTCCCGGTAGACCTCCAGCGCCCGGAGGATGCGCTTTTCATCCGCCGGGTGGAGCCGCGCTGCCGCCGCCGGGTCCACCTGCCTGAGTTCCTCCAGCAGGGGGCCGATGCCCTCGGCCTCCAGCCGGGCCTGAAGCTCACGGCGGACCTGGCCGCCGGCGGCTCCGCCGGCAAACTCCCGGCCCTGGACCACCGCGTCCAGCCACAGCCCGGTCCCTCCCACCAGAATGGGGCGCTTGCCCCGGCGAAGGATGTCGTCCACAATGGGAATGGCCGTCTGGGCGTACCGGGCGGCGGACCAGGACTCCTCCGGGTCCGCCACGGCGATCATATGGTGGGGGACGCCGTCCATCTCCGACGCCGTGGGGGCG
The DNA here is from genome assembly GCA_963560095.1 of uncultured Dysosmobacter sp. Taxonomy (GTDB): domain Bacteria; phylum Bacillota; class Clostridia; order Oscillospirales; family Oscillospiraceae; genus Oscillibacter. Next base: position 24,520 of record CAUWNE010000001.1, read on the forward strand.
GCGGTGCCGATGGTCATGCCCCGGTAGATCTGCATGGAGTCGGCGGAGACCACCTCGCCGCCCAATCTCTTCGCCAGGAGCACCCCCAGGGTGGTCTTTCCGCAGGCGGTGGGGCCCACCACGCAGATGATCTTCTCCGCCACTTACAAGTCCTCCGCCAGACGCCGGGCCAGACCGCAGGCCCCCTCCAGCAGGGGCTCCGTCTTCTCCGGGTCGATGTCCAGCCCGCCGGCGAACACATAGTCGAACCGGGGGATGCCGAACATGGCCGCCAGCTGCCGCCAGTGGACCACGCCCACGCTGTCCTCCCGCTCAAAGTCCCCGCCGGAGGTGAGGTACACCAGCCACGCGCCATGGCAGTCGCCGTGGCAGCCGTCAAAATCATAGTGGTAAGCAAGGCCGTTGGCGGAGATATACTCGATGTAGGTCCGCAGGGCCGCCGGGTAGCTCAGGTCCCAGAAGGGGGCCGCCACCACCACCGCGTCCGCTGCCCGGAACTGCCGGGCCAGGTCAAATACCGGCGCGTCAAAGGCCCCGGCGTGGGCCAGCGCGTCCCGCTCGTCCAGGGCCTGGGGGGTAAAGGGCGCGAGGCCCAGGGCCCCCACGTCCACCCTCTCCACCTCCCAGTCAGGATGTCCTGCCTGGAAGGCGGTCAAAAAGGCCTCTGCCAGACGCCGGGTCCGGGACTCCGTCCCCCGCTGGCTGATGCACCCATCCACAAACAGCAGCTTCATCTGTCATTCCTCCTCGTTTACCGTAGTGATCACAGGGTTTCCCGCCCGGTCCAGCAGGGGCGTCAGCCCGCCGGCATTGCCGCCGGCGTGAAACAGGTAGTTGACGCCGGTCTGCCGGTCCACCCAAATCTCGGTGATATCCATGATCCCCTGGCTGTATGTTTTCACAAAACGATCTTTTCCCATATCTGCGCCTCCTGCTTCGTCGTATGGCGGCGGGGTCTGATGGCCGCCGCCCGGCATTATGCCCGCTTAAAGAGCTTTTCCAGCTCGTATTGACTCAGCTTCACCGCCACGGGCCGGCCGTGGGGACAGTAGCGGACCGCGCCGCTCTGGACCTTGCGGACCAGGGCCAGCAGCTCCAAGGGGTCGCTGGTCCAGCCGCCCTTGATGGCCGCCTTGCAGGCCATGGTGTGGAACACGGCGTCCCGCCGCTCCTCCAGGCTCCTGCCGGTCCGCAGGTTCTCGGCAAACTCCTCCAGGATCGCAGCCGTGTCTCCGGCGTCCAGATCCGCCGGCACCTCCCGGGCCAGAACGGTCCCGTCTCCAAAGTCCTCGCAGGAAAAGCCCATCTGCTCCAGCAGATCCCGGTTTTCCAGCAGCAGCGCCGCGTCCTCCCGGCCCAGGTCCACCGCCTCCGGCTTTAGGAGCATCTGGCGCATGGGGGGCTCCGCCCCGGCCTTGAGCCGGTCGAAGTTGATCCGCTCATGGGCGGCGTGCTTGTCGATGAGCCACACGCAGCCGTCGGCGCTCTCGCAGACGATGTAGGTATGGAGCACCTCTCCGGCGATCCGCCAGGGCGTCTCCTCCTGGGACAGGGCCTGCTGGCCCGGCACCTCCGGGCTCCGGGCAGGCGCTGCCTCCCGGGGCGTCTCCGCCCGCTGGGGCGATTCCGGAATGGCGGGGGTCCGGGGCTTTTCCGTCTCCCGGACGGTCTCCGGCAGGGGAGTGGGGGAGGGCGCTTGCTCCTGCTTCTCCTCCGCCGCTCTTTCCGGGGCGGGGGCGGCGGTCACCGAGGCCGGGGGCCGGCCCAGCGCGCCGCCGGAGGGCCGCTCCAGGGGGCGGAAGACCCCATAGCCTGATTGGGGCGGGGCGCTGTCCGCGAGCCGGACAGCGGCTCCCCGCTCGCTGTTCCAGCCGCCCTTGGCCGTCTGCCCTGTTTCCTGGGTCCGCTGGGGAGAGGGCGATGGGGAAGGGGCGGTCCGGGGAGCGGACTGCCCGCCGCCCTGTCCGCCGCCGCTCTGCCGCTGGCGGAAAGTCTTGGCGTCCATGGACTGGAAGAAATCCTGCCGGGGAAGGATCACCTGCTCCGGGGGCTTCTCCGGCGCGGCCACCGCGCCGCCCCGCCTTTCCAGGCAGTCCAGCACCGTGTGATACACCGCGTCGAAGACCTCCCGTTCCCGGGCGAACTTCACCTGGGTCTTGGCCGGGTGCACGTTCACGTCCACCGCCGTCACCGGCACCGTCACCGACAGCACGCAGCCGGGGAACTTTCCCTTCATCAGCTGATTCCGGTAGCCCTCCTCCAGGGCGGCGGTGAGGAGCTGGGACTTAATGAAGCGGCCGTTGACGAAGAACACCTGCATGGACCGGGAGCCCCGGCCCATCAAGGGCTGGGTGATGAAGCCGGAGACGGCGGTTTCGCCGCCCCGGCCCTCCACCGCCAGCAGGCTCCGGGCAAAGTCCCGGCCCAGGGCGGCGTAGACGGCGGATTCCAGCTTTCCGTCGCCGGGGGTGTGAAGGCCCTCCACGCCGTCTTTGAGGAAGCGGAAGGACACGTCCGGATGGCTCAGCGCCAGATGCTGCATCAGCCCCGCCACGGCGGCGGTCTCGGCGCTGTCCTTTTTCATGAATTTCAGCCGGGCAGGGGTGTTGTAAAAGAGGTCCCGGACGGTGATGGCGGTGCCCTCCGGGGCGCCGGCCTCCTCCACCGCCCCGGGGATGCCCCCCTCCAGCCCCAGCGACGCGCCGGATGGATCTCCCCGCCGGCGGGTGAGGATCTCCACCCGGCTGACGGCGGAGATAGCCGCCAGGGCCTCTCCCCGAAAGCCCAGGGTGCCGATCCTGGCCAGGTCCTCCGGCCCCCGGAGCTTGGAGGTGGCGTGGCGGAGAAAGGCCGTGGGCAGCTCTGCGGGCGCAATGCCGCAGCCGTCGTCCGAGACCCGGATCATGCCCATGCCGCCCCGGCGGATCTCCACCGCCACGGCGGTGGCGCCGGCGTCAATGGCGTTTTCCACCAGCTCCTTGACCACGCTGGCGGGCCGCTCCACCACCTCTCCGGCGGCGATCAGGTCCGCCACGTGGGCCTCCAGTTGTCGGATCTCAGCCATGTCCGCACCTCCTTGTTTTGCGGTCAGAATCTTCCGCCCCCCAGGGGGCCGATCCGGGGCCCTCAGCCCCGGCAGGACTCACAGCAGCACGGTGACCATCAGCGGCACCGTGACCATGGATAAAAGCGTTGTTAAAAAGGTGGCCTGGGCCATGGTGTCCATGTCCCCGCCGTACTCCATGCACAGCATCGAGCCGTTGGCCGCCACCGGCATGGCCATCTGAACAATGGCAACTCCCATGACCAGTTTTTCAATTCCAAATGCCTGGAGAGCCCCCCATAGGAGTGCCGGTAAAAGAATGAGACGGACCGCTGCTAAGAGCCACAACCGCAAGGAAGTAAAAATCCGGCCCATAGGTAATCCGGCCAGAGTCGAACCAATGATCATCAAGGATAATGGAACGGTCATATCGCCCACAATGTTCAGGCACTCTCCCAGCACTAGGGGTGGTCGAATTCGCGTCAGCGTCATTGCTAATGCAATCATCGCAGAGACTACTGCCGGTGAAAATATTTTACGAACACTAAAATTCCGAAAGCCGCCTGTCAGCATCACCGGCCCCATCGCATAAGAGAGAACATTGAAAGGCATCATTAGAATCAAAGCATAGAGCATTCCCTCTTGGCCGAAAAATGCAGTCGCGACTGGAATTCCAATAAATCCTACATTGGGAAAGCTCAGGGCAAAGCGCCACACGCTCTGCTGGGCTTTGGTTCCTCCCAACAGACGGGGTAATATTGCCGCCACCAGAAAAGCAATTCCGTAAAACAGCACGACTACCTTCGTCATATTCCACAAAATAGTTGGTCCCGGTAACTCTGCACTGGTGGATACTGTGCCTATCGTCATTGCTGGAATGCAAAGATTCAAGATCACCTTCGTCAGCTTCCGGTCCACCTCGCCCCCCAGGTAGCCCAGCTTGTTGGCCAGGTATCCGGCGGCGATGGCTGTGAGAACCACACTCATTTTTGCTAAGCTCGCGATAAAATCCATACTTGCTTTCTCTCTCCTTGGAATTTGGAATCCTCAGGGCTCCTGCCACTGGCTGTCATAGCCCAGGGCCGTCACCAGCGCCCGCAGCCCTGTGACGGAGCGTTCCAGGTCCTCTCCCTCGGTCAGCGTCCGCAGGACCTGATTTTTTCCGGTGGTCTCGATATTCACCGTCCACCCGGCCCCCTGGTGGCCCAGGGCGTCCCGGTTGGGCCAGCAGTAAACCATTTTGATGGAGGCGCGGGGGATTTTCAGCTCGCCGAGATCCAGCGTCTCCCCATCCAGGCGCCAGGCCACGGTCCGGCCCGTCTGTCCCCGGCCCAGGGCCCCGGCGATCACCGGGTAGAACACCCGGAAGATCACATAGGCCAGCACCGCCGCCAGGGCGGCCCGGGCCAAACCCTCCTCCAGGGGGGACAGCCGCAAAAATAAAAAGGTGACAAATCCCGCGGCCAGCACTGCCCCGGCCACGGACAAGGCCGTTCTCCGGGCGCTGCTGGCTTTGAGGAGCAATTCTCCTGACATGGTCTCTTCCTCTCTTTCTTATGTCCACACGCTCAGGGCGTTGACCCCGGCGTGGAGGGCGATGGCGGTCCACAGCGTGCCGCTGCGCTCATAGACCCAGGCCAGCACCACGCCCGGCACCAGATACTGGAGCATCAGCAAAAAGCTGGCCCCGTCCTGGCCCGCCACGGCAAACTGCCACACGTGGAGCAGGGCAAAGAGCAGGCAGCTTGCGGCGTAGGCCCCCACACGGCTTTTGCTGCGCAGGTTCCCGAACACCAGCCCCCGGAACAGCACCTCTTCCACAAAGGGGGCCAGCAGCAGCACGATCAGCAGCGTCATGTGGGGCGGGCCCTGGATCTGGGCGGAGATGGGGTAGTCGTTGAGATGGACCCGGCTCTCTGTGAACAGGCCCCCCACCCGGAAGACCAGCTCGTTGAGCCCGTAAAAGGCCACCAGGCCCAGTCCCAGGCTTTTGCCGGCCTCACCCAGACGCTCCGCCAGGGAGGTAGAGGTCCGGGCCAGATACCGGTGAAAGATCAAAATGGAGATGGCGAAGAGCAGGTAATAGGTCACCACGCTCTCCAGCGTCCGGGAAAAGGTGATCCCCAGCAGCTTCCCCGCCAGGCGGAACAGAGGGTCCGCCGCAAAGGGCAGCACCAGCAGGTAGATCATGAAAAACACGGTGCCGGCGATCTGCTCGCCCGGCGTCATCAATGCACTTGATTTCTTTTTTGCCATAGCTTCGACCTTATTGCAGTTTTTGCCTGAGCTTGTCTGCCGCAGGCAGATCAACACAGGGCCCCCGCGCAAACGTAAGCGAAGCGGTCTGCGCGGGGAGAGGAGACGCAAGGGAGCGGGCGCAGGTTTCGCCGCCAGGCGGAACCGAAGCAAAGCGGACTTTGCGGCGCCACCGGGCCGCCCTCCTAGCTGAGCTTTTGTTTCAGCTCGTAGAGCAGACTCATGGCCTCGATGGGCGTCAGAGTGTCCGGCTGACAGCGCCGGAGGCCGCACCCCACCGGACCGGGGTCCGGCGGGGACCCCGCATGGGACTCAAATCGTCCGAAGTGAATTCGGCCAATTTCAAGGTTTTGCTGCGCAAAACGCTTGCCCGCGCCTCTGGGGCCCCCCGCACAAACCCAGCGAAGCGGTTTGTGTGGGGAGAGGAGACGCAAGGAAGCGGGCGCAGGTTTCGCCGTCAGGCGGAACCTGAGCAAAGCGGACTTTGCGGCGACGACTGCGGCTGGACGCCCTCCTAGCTGAGCTTTTGTTTCAGCTCATAGAGCAGACTCATAGCCTCGATGGGCGTCAGAGTATCCGGCTGACAGCGCCGGAGGGCGTCCAGCACCTCGGCCTCGCCCAGGGCGGTGAGGGACACCTGGTCGCTCTCCCGGCGGGGCGGGGTGTAGGTCACGCCGTTCTCCGTCTCCAGCTCCCGCAGGATCTCCCGGGCCCGGCGCACCACCTTGTCCGGCAGGCCCGCCAGCCGGGCCACCTCGATGCCGTAGCTCCGGTCCGCGCCGCCGGGGACGATCTTTCGCAGGAAGATGATATCCTCTCCCCGGGTCTTCACGGCGATGTTGTAGTTCACCGTGCCGGGCAGGGCGTTTTCCAGTTCCGTCAGCTCATGATAGTGGGTGGCAAAGAGGGTCTTGGCCCCCTTTTTCTCCGCGCAGAACTCCAAAACCGCCCGGGCGATGGCCATGCCGTCAAAGGTGGACGTGCCCCGGCCGATCTCGTCGAGAATCAGCAGGGAGTTCTTCGTGGCGTGGTGCAGGATGTCCGAAACCTCCGTCATCTCCACCATGAAGGTGGACTGGCCGGCGGAGAGGTCGTCGCTGGCGCCGATCCGGGTGAAGATCCGGTCCACCACGCCGATCCGGGCATGGGCGGCAGGGACGAAGGAGCCCATCTGGGCCATCAGCACGATCAGCGCCACCTGGCGCATATAGGTGGATTTGCCCGCCATGTTGGGGCCGGTGATGATGGAGACCCGATCCTCTTTCTCCCCCATGAAGGTGTCGTTGGGGACAAAGAGGGCGTCCTTCAAAACCTGCTCCACCACCGGGTGGCGGCCCTCCCGGATCTCCAGGACCCCGGACTCGTCCACGTCGGGCCGGCAGTAGTGGTTGCGCACCGCCACCGCCGCAAAGGAGGCCAGGGCGTCGGCCTCGGCCACCGCCGCCGCCGTGCGCTGGATGCGCTGGGCCTGGGCGGAGATCTCCTCCCGCAGGGCGGTGAAGAGCTGATATTCCAGAGCCACCACCCGCTCCGAGGCGGTGAGGATCTCATGCTCCAAATCCTTGAGCTCCTGGGTGATGTACCGCTCGCCGTTCACCAGGGTCTGCTTGCGGATATAGGTCTCGGGCACCTGGTCCCGGAAGGCGTTGCTGACCTCGATGTAATAGCCAAAGACCTTGTTATAGCCGATCTTCAGCGTCCGGATGCCGGTTTTCTCCTTCTCCCGGGCCTCCATCTCCGGAATGACGTTCTTGCCGCCCTTGAGGATGTGCCGCAGGCGGTCCACCTCGCTGTCAAAGCCGTCCCGGATGAAGCCGCCCTCCCGGACGGAGAAGGGGGGCTCGTCGCAGATCACGGCGGCGATCCGGTCCCGCAGGTCCTCCAGCACGTCCAGCTCCTCCGTCAGCTCTCCCAGCCGCCGGTCACTGAGGGCGGCCAGCTGCGCCCGGATGGCAGGGAGCTTTTCCATGGCCCCCCGGAGGGAGGCCAGGTCCCGGCCGCCGGCGGTGCCGTAGACGATGCGGCCCACCAGGCGCTCCATGTCGCCCAGCCCCGTCAAGGCGGCGATCAGCTCCTCCCGGACGATGGTGTTCTCCACCAAAGCCGCCACGGCGGAATTGCGCCGGTTGATGGCGGTGACGCTGAGCAGGGGCCGCTCCAGCCAGCTGCGCAGGCACCGGCCTCCCATGGGCGTCCGAGTCTTGTCCAAGACCCACAGCAAGCTCCCCTTTTTCTCCTTGCCCCGGAGGGTCTCTGTCAGCTCCAGGTTCCGCCGGGCCGTCAGGTCCAGCTCCATGAACCGGCCCTGCTCGTAGTAGTCCAGATCATTGATGTGGCTCAGGTCTGTCTTCTGGGTCTCGTAGAGATAGCTCAAAAGACCGCCCAGGGCCATGGCCGCCGCGGGATTGGCGGCGGGCAGACGGTGCAGGGCCTCCTCGCCGAACTGGCTGCGGATGTGCTTTTCCGCGTCGCTGAAGTGAAAACGGCCCTCGCCGCCTTTTTCCACACGGCAGTGGAATTTCTCTCCCAGCGCGGCCCGCAGGCTCTCCTCGGCCCAGGCTCCGTCGTTCAAGATCGCCTCGGCAGGGGAGAAGCGGCCCAACTCGTTGATCACATGCTCCACCCGGTCCTTGCCGGAGAAGGCGGTGAGATGGGCCTTGCCGGTGGTGACGTCGCAGAAGGCCGCCCCGGCAAAGCGGTCGTCCAGATAGAGTCCGCAGAGGAAGTTGCTGGACTTATCCTCCAGACAGGCCGCGTCGATCACCGTGCCGGGGGTGATGACCCGGATGATGTCCCGCTTCACCAGGCCCTTGGCCTGGGCGGGGTCTTCCATCTGCTCGCAGATGGCCACCTTATACCCCTTGGCGATCAGCCGGGCGATATAGGCCTCGCTGGCGTGATAGGGGATGCCACACATGGGCATCCGCTCCTCCACGGGCTTGGCGTGCTTCCCCCGGTCCCGGGAGGTCAAGGTCAGATCCAGCTCCCGGGAGGCCGTCCTGGCGTCCTCGTCGAACATCTCGTAAAAGTCGCCCAGACGGAAAAACAGAATGGAGTCCGGATTGTCCTTTTTGATTTCCAGATACTGCCGCATCATGGGGGTCAATTCTGCCAAAGGGGTCACCTCTTTATCATAATCATAGATGTCATAAAAATGAATGTTTTTGCTGGGATGCCAGCGGCATTTCCACCCCCCATAGTCGTCGTCGCAAAGTCCGCTTGACTTCGTTTCCGCCTTGCGGCGAAAACTGCGCCCGCTCCCTTGCTCCTCCTCTCCCCACAGGAACCGCTCTGCTGGGTTCCTGCGGGGACCCCATTTGGTCTTGCCAAAAAGAGAACGAGCGGTAGAGCCGTCCAAGAGAAAAAACGCTCTGCGCGGAACTTGCGCGTATGCGCAAGTTCGCTTAAATGCGGGGGCTGTTCTAGCGGACTGCCACCAATTCTTCAGTCTCCTACCAGCGCGCGCCGGACTTTTCCCTCGAATCGGCATCCCCCGCGTTTACACTCCGGCGGTCGTCGCTGGTGACCACCGAAAAGCCTGTCCTCCAAGCCCCGCTGACGCTACCCTGGAAAAGAGAAGAACAGGGTGTCCGGACGATCCAAACCCCCGCTAGCACCACGCCGCGGGCAGAAACTTTCCTGGAACCCAAAACGCTCTCTCACCGCGAAAGCGTCTTTTTCTCTTGGACCGTGCACGGCCCGTTCTCTTTTTGGCAAGGCCAAAAAGAGAATGGGGGGTGCAGATTCCCCGCGCCTCTGAGGCGCGCCCCCCGTGCCGGGGCCGGCGCATCACTCAAACCAACTCCCCATAGAGCGCCCAGGTATTGCTCCCGGTGATCCGGACGTCGGCGAACTGGCCCACCAGGCTCTCCGGCCCCTTGATCCGGACCAGCCGGTTGCCGTCGGTCCGGGAGGCCAGGGGATAGTCCGGGTCGTCGCTGAGCCCGTCCACCAGCACCCGGAGGGTGCTGCCCACATACTGGGCGTGGAGCTTGGCGGACATGGCGTTCTGGACCTCCAGCAGGCGGTCGAACCAGGCCTGCTTTTCCTGCCGGGTGGCAGGGTCCGGCATCTCCGCCGCCTTCGTTCCGGGGCGGGGGGAGTAGATGAAGGTAAACAGGGCGTCAAAGCCCACCTCCTCCACCAGGGAGACGGTGTCCATGGCCTCCGCCTCGGTTTCCCCGGGAAAACCGATGATCACGTCGCTGGTGACCACCAGACCCGGCATCACAGACTTGGCGTACTGGATCAGGTCCAGATACTGCCGGCGGGTGTAGCGGCGGTTCATCTCCTGCAATACCCGGTCGTTGCCGGACTGGAAGGGCAGGTGGAGCTGCTTGCAGACATGACCGCAGCGGGCCATGGTGTCAAAGAGCTTTTTCGTGGCGTCCTTGGGGTGGCTGGACATGAAGCGGATGCGATAATCACCAGGGATCTGGTCGATATCGGAGAGCAGATCCGCAAAGTCATAGCCCAGGTCCAGGTCGTTGCCGTAGGAGTTCACGTTCTGGCCCAGAAGGGTGATGTCCTTATAGCCCGCCTCCACCAGCTCCCGGACCTCCGCCAGCACGTCCTCCGGCCGGCGGCTGCGCTCCCGGCCCCGGACGTAGGGCACGATGCAGTAGGAACAGAAGTTGTTGCAGCCATACATGATGGAGACCCATGCCTTGACGCCCTTTTCCCGGACCACCGGGATGCCCTCGGCGATGGAGCCGTCCTCGTCCGCCACGGAGAAGACCCGCTTGCGGCTGTCATAGACCTGCCACAAAAGCTCCGGGAATTTCCACAGGGCGTGGGGGCCGAAGACCAGATTCACCATGGGGTAGGACTTCTTCACCCGCTCAGAGACCCGGGGTTCCTGGGCCATGCAGCCGCAAAGGCACAGGATCTGCTCCGGATGCTCCTTTTTCCCGTGGGTCAGGGCGCCCAGGTTGCCGAAGACCCGGTCCTCGGCGTGCTCCCGGACGGCGCAGGTGTTCAGGATCACCACGTCCGCCTCCTGGGGCTCGTCGATGAGGGTAAAGCCGCAGTCCTGGAGCATCCCCATCAGCTTCTGGCCGTCAGCCACGTTCTGCTGACAGCCGAAGGTGTCCACGCAGGCCCTGGGGTGAGCCTGGCGCTGGGCGAACATGGATCGAAGCCTGTCCGCGAATTCCCGCTGGCGGTCAAGGTCCTCCGCCGAAATCTGTACCGTCTCTCGTTTCAAATGTGATCCCTCCGGATGTATATACTATAACTAAAGTATCATAGCACAAAAGGCGAAAAAGCACAAGAATGAAAAGGTCCGCTGCCGTCCCGGCAAAAAGAAGCCCCCGGTGCTTTCGCACCGGGGGCAGGGGGGATCTTATTCGTAATTCTTCTTCAGCTGGACCTCGCTCTGGGCGCGGCCTTCCTTCCAGACCAGCTCGCCCGGGGTGATGCAGCCGGCCACGGGGCACACGTTCAGGCACAGGTGGCAGCCCACGCACTCCTCGTTCAGGACGGGTCTGCGCTTCTCGGCGTCCCAGTCGATGGCCTGGTGGGCGCCGTCGTAGCAGGAGACATAGCAGCGGCCGCAGCCAACGCACTTGTCATGATCGAAGTGAGGCAGGATCTTGTAGTCGCGGTTGAGCTCCTCGGCGGGGATGATGTTGCCGATGGCCTTGCCGATGAAGTCATCCAGATGCTCGAAGCCACGCTCGTCCATCCAGTGCATCAGGCCGTTGGCCATATCCTCGACGATCCGATAGCCATACTGCATGATGCCGGTGGTGACCTGCAAGTTGCGGCAGCCCAGCAGCAGATACTCCAGAGCGTCGCGCCAGGTCTCGATGCCGCCGATACCGGAGATGGGCACACCCTTCAACCGGGGGTCCTGGAGCATCTGCGCGCAGAAACGCAGGCCGATGGGCTTCACGGCGGCGCCGGAGAAGCCGGAGATGGAGGACTTGCCGTCCACGACGGGCATGGCGGTCATGTTCTCCAGATCGATGTTGGTGATAGACTTCACCGTGTTGATGGCGGAGATGCCCTTGGCGCCGCCCTCGATAGCCGCCACGGCGGCCACGCACATATCGGTGATGTTGGGGGTCATCTTGGCGATGAAGGGGATCTTCGTCACGCTGCTGACCGCCTTGCTGTAAGCACGGACCAGGTCGGGGTTGGTGCCGACGTCAGAGCCCATGGCGTGGGAGGTCATCTGGGGGCAGGAGAAGTTGCCCTCGATCAGGTCGACGCCGACCTCATCGCACATCTTCGCCAGCTGCTTCCACTCGTCCTCGTTGGAGCCCATGATGGAGGCCACCACGACCTTGTCGGGGAAGTCCTTCTTCAGGCGGGCCAGGAACTCGAAGTTACGCTCGGTGGGCTTATCGGAGATCTGCTCCATGTTCTTGAAGCCCAGCCAGGGGGTATCTTCCTTCTTGACGTTATCGAAACGCGGAGAGCACTCATCAGCCACGAAAATGCCGATGGTCTTAAAGAACACACCGCCCCATCCGGCTCTAAAGGACTTGGCAACCATGTCATAGTTGCCGCCCACCGGTGACGATGACAGGAAGAACGGATTCTCGCACTTAACGCCCAGATAATCGATAGACAGATCTTTCTTAATTCCCATTCATCTCACCCCTTTCACTTCAGGTAATCCATGATCTCGAAGGCCGCCAGCTTGCCAGCCGCAACAGCCTCAACAACCGTCTTGCCGCCGTGGGCGATATCGCCGCCGGCGAAGATGCCCGCCACGTTGGTCTTGGAGCCCTCGGTGACCACCAGGCCCTTTTCGTTGACCGCCACGGGGGCCACGGCGGTGACGTCCTCGGCGCCCTGGCCGATGGCGAACACCACGGTGTCACAGGCCACGCTGGCCTCGGACACGCCGTCTCTGCCCTTGAACTTCATACCCTCGACCTTATCGGTGCCGACCACCTCGGCGGGGGCGAAGCCGGTGGTGATGGAGACGCCCAGGCTCAGAACGTTCTGAAGCTCGACCATCTCAGCGGGGGCCTCTTCGATGCTTCTGCGGTAATAGATCGCGGTCTCAGCACCCAGCTTCTGGGCGGTGACGGCGCAGTCCATAGCCACGTTGCCGCCGCCGACAACGATGACCTTCTTGCCGGGGTTGTAAGTACCGCCGGAGGTGCGGGCCTTCTTCAGGAAGTCCGCAGCGGCCATGACGCCCGCCAGCTTCACGCCGGGGATGTCAGGCAGCTTCTCCTGCCACAGGCCGATGCCGACGAAGATCGCCTGGTACTCCTTCTGGAGCTCCTCGATCTTGACGTCCTTGCCGACCTTGGTGTTGAACACGAACTTCACGCCCAGGTTCTCCACCTGCTTGATATCGTGGTCCACCACGCTCTGGGGCAGTCTGGACGGGGTGATGCCATAAGTCAGCACGCCGCCGGCCTTGGCCTCAGCCTCGTAAATGGTGACCTCATAGCCCTCGGTGGCCAGCTTAGCAGCGCAGGCCAGAGAGGCGGGGCCGGCGCCGATGCAGGCCACCTTGGCGGCCTTCTTCTCGGCGGGAGCCTTCAGCACCTGCATGTTCAGGGCCTCCTCGGTCTCCACGGCAAATCTCTGCAGCATGCCGATCTGGATGGGCTTGTCGATGCCGCAGCGGCTGCAAGCCTCCTCGCAGAGGCGGTCATAGGGGCAGACATGAGCGCAGGTGCCGCCCAGGATGTTGTTCTCGCGGATGGTCTCCGCGGCGCCCTTAACGTTTCTGAAACGGATGGAGCGGATGAACTTCGCAGGGTCAGTGCCGGCCGGGCAGCTCTTGCTGCAAGGCGCGTCGTGGCACAGGAGACATCTGGCGGCCTCCTCCATGGCTGTGCGGGGTGTGAACCCTGCCACAGCATCTGCAAGATAGGGGGATTTCACGACCTTACTCAAATTGCGCAACTCCTTTCTTCTCCGTGATCTGCTATTTTCTTGACATGTTTGTTTTTCTATTATCTATCGAATGGGAAGGAGACGTCCGCGGGAAGCCTGGGACGTCTCCATCCATCATCCGATCAGATCATGCGGTCATTCGCCCGCAGGCCGGAGCCTCAGTCAGCGGCGTCGCACTTGAGCACCGCGTTGAGCAGAACGCTGGCGCCGTCGGTGCAGACCTCATCGCTGGTGTGCTCGGGCTCGCAGTGAGACAGGCCCTTCTCGGAAGCGACGAAGATCATGGTGGTGGGCAGCATGTAGGAGGCGAACTGGGCGTCGTGGCCGGCGCCGGAGTGGATATCCATGTGGGGGATGCCCAGCTCCTCGACGGACTCGCGGACGTAGCCAACCAGCTCCTTGTCCCAGTACACGGTGTCGCGGTTCCACTGATCGGCAACCTCGCAGCGGCACTTGGCCCACTCCTTGTCCGCGCAGGCGTGGACAATGTCATAGACCTTCTTCAGGATCTCAGGATTCTCATGACGGACGTCGATGGAGAAGTCCACATAGTCGGGGATGACGGTATGGACGCAGGGATGAGCCAGGATCTCGCCGGTGGTGTAGACCAGCTCGGGGCAGTTCATCTCCACCATCAGCTTGTCGATCTCCTCGTGGATGTGGACCAGAGCCAGGGAGGCGGCATACAGGGCGTCCTTACGATACTCCATGGGGAAGGTGCCGGCGTGAGCGGCCTGGCCGTAGAAGCGGACACGAGAGTTGAACATGCCCAGCACGCAGGTGACGACACCCACGTTCAGGCCGGCGTTCTCCAGGATGGGGCCCTGCTCGATGTGCAGCTCGAACATCGCCTTGTACTGCTCGGGGTTGAGGCGGTTGGCCTTGTCGCCCTTGTAGCCGGAGGCCTCGAGAGCCTCGCCGAAGGTGGTGGTCCGATCCTCCACGCTCTTGGAGGCCAGCATGTTCTCATGCTTGAAGCCCTTGGCGATCTCGGCGGGCAGATAATCATAGCACACCACGCCGGAGGACATCATGGCGGGAGGATACAGGGAGCCCTCCTCGTTGGTCCAGATCATGGCGGTGAGGGGATGCTTGTGGGGGATATTCTCCGCGGCCACAGTCTCCAGGACCTCCATAGCGCCCATGACGCCCAGGATGCCGTCATAGTTGCCGCCGTTCTTCACGCTGTCGCAGTGAGAGCCCATGACGATCCGCTTGGCGTTGGGATCGCTGCCGGGGAGGGTGGCATACATGTTGGCCATATCGTCGGTGGTGATAACAGCGCCGATCTTGGTCATTCTCTCAACGAAGTAAGCCCGGGCCTGCTTGGCGGCGGGGGAGAGGGAATACCGGGTGATACCGCCGTGGCCGGCGTCACCAAAGGTAGAGAACGTATGGATCTTCTCGGACATTCTCTTCAGATCGCATCTGTACATAACATTGAACCTTCTTTCTTAAAAATCCAAATGATTTGGGGACTCACAAAATGGAATGGGGGTTCTTACTCCTTCACGGTGAAGGCCTCGTGCTCCTCGCGGGAGACATAGCCGAAGCCGGCCTTGCCCTTAGTGCGGTTCATCAGGGCCACATACACCACCATGCCGATGACGAAGGAGACGATGTAGCCGTTGGCCGCCAGGTACTGCAAGAAGTTGGGAGCGCCGTCGGTGGCGGCGTTGTAGGCAAACACCGTGTTGCCCAGCAGGGGGATCACGAAGGAGGCGATCCAGGCGATGATGGCGTTCCAGTTCCAGCCGTTGCTGTACCAGTACCGGCCGCCCTCGCCCTGATAGAGGCCGGCCACATCCACCAGCTCCTTCTTCACGAAGAAGTAGTCGGCGATCAAAATGGCGGCCACGGGGGCGATGATGGTGCCGTAGTTGTTCAGCCAGGTGAAGATGTAAGCGGCGCCGGAGCCATAGATGAACCAGGGCTGCATGACCACGATGGCGATAAAGACGGTGATGACAACGCCCTTCTTATAGCTGATGCGGGTGGGGGACATGTTGGAGAAGCCGTTGGCGGGAGCCACCACGTTGGCCGCCACGCAGGTGGTGATGGTGGCCATGATGACGCCGATGGCGCACAGACCGACCAAGAGCTTGTTATCCACATAGTACAGCACCATGGTGGGGTCGAACTGGGGAGTGCCCATGGACAGGCGGGTGGCCTGGGCAAACAGGGCGCCGACGAAGGCGCACAGCGCCATGGGCAGAGGCATGCCGTACAGCTGGCCGCGGAACTGGGCCTTCTGACTGTGGGCATAGCGGGAGAAGTCAGGGATGTTCAGAGCCATGGTGGCCCAGAAGGCGATGTTCGCCGTCAGACCTGCCATGTAGACGAAGGCAAAGCCGCCGTTCTGCTCGATCAGGGCCCAGTCGTTGCCCTGGCTGAAGGCCTGGCCCACGGTGTAGCCGGCCTCGTGGATCATGTTGATGGAGAAGAACATCAGCAGGATCATGATGACCACCAGGATGGGGCCGCCGATGTTCTGGACCCACTTGACCTGATCCAGGCCGTTATAGGCGACCACGAACACGAAGACCATGAAGATCAAAAAGCCGATCAGCTGGCCGACCATGACGTTGTCGTTGCCGGGCATGGAGATGACGTTGCTCTGGTCAGAGAACATGGGAACAAAGATGCCGATCAGGGCCGCCACAGCGCCGCCGCCGACCCAGGCCTGGATCGACGTCCAGCCGCAGGCGACGATCGAACGCGAGAACGTGGGCAGCTGGGTGCCCTTGTTGCCGAAGGTCATCCGGGAGAAGATGGGGAAGGGGATGCCGTACTTGGTGCCGATCTTGGAGTTGAGCTGAATGGGGATCAGAACGATCAGGTTACCCAGGATGACGTTCAGCACAGCCAGCAGGGGGGAGATGCCCAGACTCACCAGGGAGGAGGCCAGGGTCAGCGAGGGGATGCAGATGGACATGCCGATCCACAGGTTGCAGATACTGGCAGTGGACCAGTTTCTCTGCTCAACGGTAGTGGGGGCCAGGTCGGGGTTGTAGTACTTGGACTTTTGCAGCTCCGCCTTTGCATCTGGAGTGAGCTCGTAAAGACCGTTTCTCTCTTGCTGTGTGATTTTACTCATAGTTTCCCTCCATATCATCTATGTTGCTCTGCCGCGGGCCGGACGTCTGAGCCGTTCCTCCTGCTTGGGGAGCCAATGCTTCCCACGGGCGGAACCGGGGGGAGTTCCCACGTCCCCCCGGACGTCCCTCATTGACTTGATCTTCGGCAAAAGAGCCGACGCCGTCCACCGGCCTGCGGTTCGAGTCTTTTCTTCTGGAGATTACTTCAGGCTTCTCTTGACGAACTTGCCCCAGCCGGCTTCGCCCTTGAACTCGCCGTTGTCATAGACCAGACGGCCGCGGGAGTAGGTCTGCACGGGATAGCCGTGGACCTTCTTGCCCTCCCAGATGGTGTGGTCGTAGTCGGAGTGCATGTTCTCGCAGGTGATGGTGAAGTCCTTCTCCGGATCGTACACGACGATATCGGCGTCCTTGCCGACGGCCAGAGAGCCCTTGTCCTTGCAGCCGAAGATGCGGGCGGGGTTGGTGGAGCAGAGCTCAACAGCCTTGGTGAAGGGGATCACGCCCTCGTTGGCCTTGCCCAGCATGTAGGGATACATGTTCTCGATGCCGGCGCAACCGTTGGGGATCTTGCGGAAGTCGTCCTTGCCCCAGTCCTTCTCAGACTGCTGGAACGGGCAGTGGTCGGTGGCGATGGTGTCAATATCGCCCCGCTTGATGGCGGCCCACAGGGCGTCCTGGCTCTCCTGGCCCTTCATCGGGGGAGAGCAGACGAAGTTCCGGCCGTCCTCCCGCTTAAAGACGTCGCAGGTGAACTCCAGATACTGGGGGCAGGTCTCAGCATAGATGCTGTAACCCTCTTCCTTGGCCTTGGAGACGTACTCCACGCCGTCCTTGTTGGCCAGGTGGACGATGTACAAAGGCGCGTTCAGGGACTTGGCCCAGGCGATGGCCCGGGAGTCGGCCTCGGCCTCCACGAACTCGGGGCGGGACATGTAATGGTACCAGGCGCTGCCCTTGCCCTCGGAGATGTACTTCTCGGTGAGCATGTTGACCATCTCGTTGTTCTCGGCATGGACATTGATCAGCGCGCCGATCTCCTTGGACTTCTTGAGGACCTCGTAGAACACGCCGTCCTTCACGCCGAAATCATAGACCATGAAGACCTTGAAGGAGGGAACGCCGAAGTCGACGGCTTCCTTCATGGAGTCCAGCAGATCGCCGTGGACGTCCTTCACACCCACGTGGAAGGCATAGTCGACAGCGGCCTCGGGAGCGCACAGGGCGTCTCTGCGCTTGACGGAGTCCACCATGTTCTCGTCAAAGTCCTGAAGGACATAGTCGAAGACCGTGGTGGTACCGCCGCAGGCGGCGGCCCGGGTGCCGGCGAAGTAGCCGTCGGCGGAGATGGTGCCGCCAAAGGGCATGGCCAGGTGGGTATGGGCGTCGATAGCGCCGGGCAGGACCAGCTTGCCGGTGGCGTCCACCACATTGGAGCAGCCATCGGTGGGCAGATCCGCGCCGATGGCTGCGATCTTGCCGTCCTTCACCGCAAGGTCCGCCTTGAACATTTCCGTGGCAGTGACGATCGTACCGTTCTTAATGATTAAGTCCATTAAATTCACGCACCTTTCTGATTCAATAAGTTGATGATTGACTCCAGAAAAAAGAAAATCCCCCCTCTTTTGGTGAAGTTTGCATTCTAACAACCAAGCAGCCAGTATTTTCACACCAAGTCTACAAAGACTCCACGGCATTCAAATAGAGTCCGCCAAAGAAAACACGTTATGCCCAGATGCTCTGTACAGACAGGTAGTATCTTTGGTAAATATCACAAACAGAGGTTGACCTTTTTGTAGGATCTGTTTGTATTCATTCTTTGTGCAGTTCCTATGATTGATATTTAGGATTCTACCACCATCGTTGTAAAATTGCAACAATTATTTTTCTGCTTCTTGGACGAGATTGTCAAAAATCAGACAATTTTGTTCAACTTTATTATAGGCCTTCCTTTTATGGTAAGGTCAAGGGTTTCCAAAAAAATTTTTTGGTTCAAAATCTGAAATACCCCCAAAACTCTCCTGTGGCTGGAAAGTTTTCGCCCCCAAATTTCTGCCGCCCCCAAGATTCCGTTTGAAAATCCCACATACTTGTGCTATACTTTGAATTTACAGCGACATTCTCCGCCCCTAGCCGCCGCAAAACTCAGCCATTCCAGCAAACGCACGTGGAGGAATCATCAATGGGACAGGACTACAAATTTTCGATCCGGGAGGTCTCCGAGCTCTGCAACATCCCCAGCAAGACCCTGCGCTACTATGACGAGATCGGTCTGGTGGTGCCAGAGTTCCGGGACGAGTCCAGCCGCTACCGCTATTACGGCAAGGACCAGATCATCACATTGTGCATCATCCGCAAGCTGCGGCGGCTGGGATTTGACCTGAAAGCCATCCAGGCCATTCTGGCCGGGAACACCGCCAACGACTTGGAGCGGAACGTGGAGGCCCGGATGGACGAGGTCCAGCATGAGATCTGTGCCCTCCAGCAGAATCTCTTCCTGCTCCAGTCCTTCCTGGACCGGCTGAAAACCGGCGTGGATCTGCTCAACATCAAAAACTCTCTGGAGATCGACGATGTGTCCATTGAGATCATCCACCCTGTGGAGCTGGTCTACACCCGCAAGACCATGACCACCTATGCCAACCAGGAGGTCTCTCTGGACCGGTGGGTGGAGCCCAGCAACCTGTGCGAGGAGCTGGGACTGAAAGTCTGCGGCCCCTATGTGGTCACCTACTACACCAACCCCCTGGAGCAGTTCCTCTACACCGACACGGACATTGAGTTCGGCATCACCGTGGAAGACGCTGGCCCGGCGGAGAACCACCGGACCTTCGGCAATTTCATGGCCGCTACCGCCATCCACCTGGGCAACTACGCCGACATCATCCAGACCCACGTCCGTCTGGTCCAGTGGATCAACCAGCACCACTACAAGATCGTGGGCCCGGTGTCTGAGGAGTTCATCATCTCCCCCCTTGACGTGAACAATGTGGAAGAGCACGTCACCAAAATCATCATCCCTGTGGAAAAGCAGCCCAAGTGCAAGCGGGCCGCCTCTTCCGAGGGCAGCGCCAACAAAGCGCCCTGAAAAGATTCCATAGAGAAAGGCCCCCGGGAAACCCCCGGGGGCCTTAACACTGTCGAAAAAGTGCCTGCACTTTTTTGAAAAGCGAAGACCGGGGGCGCTGTAAGCGCCCCCGGTCTTCATGATTGGGAGGTGGGTATCGATCAATAGGTCTCGTACACGTACTCCACCACGGTGGACAGCGGGGGATCGGGGAGCACGTCGATGGAGCTGGGATAGGGAGGATTCATGGGAACCTGGATGATCTTGTAGGAACGGACCTGGATCACGGCCTTGTTGCCCTCCATCCGCATCAGCTTGGCATGGAACTCCATGTAGTCGCCGGCGAAGCAGGGGGTGTACAGGCGGACCTTGTTCACGCCCACGCAGTGGCCGGTGTTCTGGAACACCTTGGCCATCAGGCGGTTGGCCGCGTCGTTGGCCAGGGTCAGGCTTCTGGCGCCGTTGACCACACCGCCGCCGTAGAACACGTCACGGTCGGACATTCTGTAACGGAAGATGACCTCCTGGGGCTCCTCCATGGTGCACTCCTCGGGGAAGTCGTCCAGGTGGCGCCAGGGCTCGTTCACCGCGCCGTCGGGCTGCTCGCCACGCTGGAGATACTTCTTCACCACCAGGCGCACGTCGCCCTCGCTGCAAAGCACGGGCTCGTCGAACCAGACCATGTCGCCGGGCTTGCAGTCGGTCTTGCCGGCCCGGAAGGCTGGGGTGGCCAGCTTATAGACCTCGATGCGGCAGTCCCGGGAGGTGTTGCCGATGTGGGTGAGGTTGGCCTTGTAGTCGATCATGTCGCCCACGTACACGTCCTGGTGGCACACCACGCCGGTGTAGCCCAGGCACAGGGACTCGTCGCCGTCCACGAGGATCATCTCCTCGGTCTCCACGTCGCCGATGAAGTCAAACTGGCGGCCGATAGGGATCAGGCCATCGGGGTTGGCCCCGTCCGCCCAGGTCATGTTGTAGCTCAGATAGGAAACTTTTCTCATGACAAATCTACCTCCATTTTCCAAGTATTCGTCAAATTTCCCGGAAGCCGGGCGTTTTACATAACGCCCTTTTCCTTATATTCCCGGACCTGCTCTTCGGTAAGCCCGAAAATTTCCGCGTTGTGCTGGCCCAGCAGGGGAGAGGGGAAGTCCACAGAGCCCGGCGTCTCGGTCAGCTTGATGACGCAGCCCTGGAAGTACTGATCGCCGGCGGTGGGATGCTCGCAGTGGACCATCATCTCGCGGGCCTGGATGTGGGGATGCTCGATGGCCTCCTTCACGTTCAGCACAGGGCCGCAGGGGATGCCGGCCTTGTCCATGATGTCCTCGATCTCCTTCTTGGTGTAGTCCTTGCACCAATCCCGGATCAGGTTCTGGAGGTCGGGGATGTAGTTGTTGCAGCGGTCGTCGTTGGTCTTGAAGCGGGGGTCCGCCAGCAGCTCCTCATGGCCGATGGTGTGGCAGAAGGTGTTGAAGAGCTTGTCGTTGCCCACGCCCAGCGCCACGAAGCCGTCCTTGCACTTGTAGATGTCGAAGGGGGAGATGGAGGGGTCCACGTTGCCGTTGCGCTCGGGGATGAAGCCGCCCACGGTGTAGTTGACCAGCGCGTTTTCCAGCAGGGAGAAGATGGTGTCGAACATGGACACGTCCACCTGCTGGCCCTGGCCGGTCACGTCCCGGTGATGCAGCGCCAGCAGCGTGCCCACCGCCAGATAGATGCCCGCCACGTGGTCTGCCACAGAGGGGCCCACCTTCACGGGGTCGGTCTCCTTGAAGCCGGTCAGGTTCACCATGCCGCCCATGGCCTGGGCCACGATGTCGTAGCAGGGCCGGTGGGTGATAGGACCGTACTGGCCGAAACCGGAGCCGGAGGCGTAGATGATCTTGGGGTTGATCTGGCGGATGGTCTCATAGTCGATCTTGAGCTTCTTGGTCACGCCGCCCCGGAAGTTCTCCACCAGGATGTCGGCGTCCTTCACCAGCTCATAGAACATCTGAAGGCCCTCTTCGCTCTTGAGGTTCAGCGTGGCGCCCTTCTTGTTGCGGTTGACATAATTGTAGAAGCCGCTCTCGCCGCTCTTCTCGTCCAGGGGGCCCCAGGAACGGCACTGCTCGCCGCTGGGGGGTTCGATCTTCAGCACGTCGGCGCCGTAGTCCGCCAGGATCATGGTGCAGAAGGGGCCGTTCAGCGCGGTCGTCAGGTCAACGACCTTCAGGCCCTCCAAAGGTTTTCTCATGTTGGTGTCTCTCTCCTCTTTGATGCTTTATGATAGGCCCGCTCAGTCCAGCTTGGCCTGCTTGATGGACTCGATCATCAAGGGCACGATCTTGAACAGGTCGCCCACGATGCCGTAGTCGGCGATGTCGAACATGGGAGCCCGCTCGTCCTTGTTGACGGCGATGATCAGCTCGGAGTCCTGCATGCCGGCCTTGTGCTGAATGGCGCCGGAGATGCCCAGGGCCACATAGATCTTGGGATGGACGGTCTTGCCGGTCTGGCCCACCTGATGGTCGGGGGGCAGCCAGCCGGAGTCGATGACGGCACGGGAGCCGCCCACCACGGCGTTGCCGAAGGCGTCAGCCAGCTGACGGGCCAGCTCGATGCCGCCCTCCACGTCCTTGCTGATGCCGCGGCCCACAGAGACGACGATCTCCGCGCCGATCAGGTCCACCAGCTTCTTGGCCTCCTTGACCACTTCCACGACCTTGGTCTTCAGTGCCTCCTCGCTCAGGTCCACGGGGGCCTTCACGATCTCGCAGGCGTCAGCCTTGGCCTGGTCGAAGGGGACCTTCTTCATCACGCCGGGGCGGACGGTGGCCATGCAGGGACGGAAGCGGGGGCAGATGATGGTGGCCATCAGGTGGCCGCCGAAGGCGGGACGGGTCATCTTCAGGTTCTTGTCCTCCAGATCCCACTTCTGGCTGTCCACATCCAGGGTGGAGGCCTCCCGCAGGAAGCTCTGGTAGTTGGCTACGTCGATGTCCAGGTGGGTGCAGTCGGCGCACAGGCCCGTGTGCAGGCGGGCCGCGCAGCGGGGAGCCAGGTCCCGGCCGATGTTGGTGGCGCCGATGAGCATGACCTCGGGCTTCTCCGCCATGATCACGTCGCACATGACCTTGGCATAGGCGTCGGTGGTGTAGTCCTTGAGCAGAGGATGGTCGCAGACGATGATCTTGTCAGCGCCGTAGCCGCCCAGCTCCTTGGCCAGGTCCGCCACATCGTGGCCCAGCAGCAGGCCAACCAGCTTGGAGCCCCGCTCGTCGGCCAGCTTGCGGCCCTCGGAGATCAGCTCCAGATCGGTGCTCATCAGGGTGCCGCCGCGCTGCTCGCAGAAGACCCAGATATCCTTGAAATCGTCAATATGGGCGCCGCTGTTCTTGAATTCCAGTTCCATAACTTCCTATCCTCCCCTTAAACCAGGTGTTTCTTCTTCAGTCTGCCGGTCAGGTCCTCGACCATCTCCTTGTCGGTGCCGGAGAGCATCACGCCCTTGCCCTTCTGGGGCGGGGTGAAGGACTTGAAGATGTTGGTGGGGGAGCCCTTGAGGCCGATGGTGTCGGGCTCGATGAGGGGCTCGTCCTTCAGGGCGTTGTAGTCCAGAACGGTCATGGGCTTGGAGTAGCACTCCATGATGCCGCCCAGGGTCATGTAACGGGGTTGCAGATCCCGGTCCTTGATGCAGGTGATCAGGCAGGGGGTCTGGACCTCGATGGTCATGTAGCCGTCCTCCAGCATCCGCTTGATGGTCAGGGTGGCGCCGTTTTTCTGGATGTCGGCGGCGTAGGTGACCTGGGGCACGTTCAGCTTCTCGGCGATCTGGGGGCCCACCTGGGCGGTGTCGCCGTCGATGGCCTGGCGGCCGCAGAAGATGATGTCCTCCTCGGCCAGGCCCAGCTTGGAGATGCCGGCGGCGATGATCTGGGAGGTGGCGAAGGTATCGGAGCCGCCGAACTCCCGGGCGGAGATCAGCACGGCGTCGTCAGCGCCCATGGCGATCAGCTCCCGCAGCATGCCCTCGGCGGGCGGGGGGCCCATGGTCACAGCGGTGACCTGGCAGCCGGTGGCGTCCTTGATCCGGAGAGCCTGCTCCATGGCGCTCAGGTCGTCCGGGTTGATGATGGTGGCCATGGAGGCCCGGTTCAGGGTGCCGTCGGGATTCACGGCCACCTTGCCGGAGGTGTCGGGAACCTGCTTTACGCAAACATAAATTCTCATGATTCTTTTACACTCCCCTTTTATTTCTTCAGCACAGCGCGGGCGATCACGACCTTGTGGATCTCGGAGGTGCCCTCATAGATCTCCGTGATCTTGGCATCCCGGTACATCCGCTCCAGCGGATAATCCTTCATGTAGCCGTAGCCGCCGTGGATCTGCAGCGCCAGGTTGGTGACGAAGCGGGCGTTCTCAGAGGCGTTGAGCTTGCACATGGCGGCGACCATGGTGTAGGGCTGGCCGCTGTCCTGGAGCCAGGCAGCCCGCTCCACCAGCGCCCGGGCGGCAGCGGTCTTGGTGGCCATCTCGGCCAGGTACCACTGGATGCCCTGGAGAGCGGCGATGGGCTTGCCGAACTGCACGCGCTCGTTGACATACTTCACGCAAAGGTCGATGGCGCCCTCAGCCACGCCCACGGCCTGGGCGCCCACGCCGATCCGGGCGCCGTCCAGAGCCTGCATGGCGATCTTGAAGCCCTGGTTCTCCTTGCCCAGGAGGTTGGCGGCGGGGATGCGGCAGTCCTCAAAGATCAGCTCGGCGGTCTCAGAGCCGGCAATGCCCATCTTGGACTCGATCTTGCCGCCGGAGAAGCCGGGGGTGCCCTTCTCCACGATGAAGGCGGAGATGCCCTTGGTGCCCTTGGTGGGATCGGTCAGGGCGAAGATCACCAGCACGCCGGCACGGGCGCCGCCGGTGATGAAGCACTTGGTGCCGTTGAGGACGTACTCGTTGGTGGCGGGGTCATAGGTGGCGGTGGTCTTCACGCCGGCGGCGTCAGAGCCGGCGTTGGGCTCGGTCAGGGCGAAGGCGCCCAGCTCGCCGCCCTTGGTCAGGCGGGGCAGATACTTCTGCTTCTGCTCCTCGGTGCCGTACCTCAAAATGGCGTGGGGGCAGATCAGGTGAATGGACAGGGTGGAGGCGGAGGACATGCACTTCTTGGCGAACTCAGACACAGCGATGACCTTTTCGATGCAGCCGCCGCCGCTGCCGCCGTACTCCTTGGGCACGCCGATGCCGGTCAGGCCCACGGCAGCCATCTTCTTAAAATTCTCAACAGGGAATCTGTGCTCCCGATCGATCTCTTCCGCAACCGGCTCCAGCTCCGTCTCAGCGAACTGCTGGGCAAGCTTTTTGAGCATCTCCTGCTCTTTAGTCAATGAAAAATCCATTTCGTTCATCCTTTCATCTAAAATTATTTCCTGGAATGGATTTTGCCGCCGCGCCCGGACCCGGACGGCCCGGCGGCAGGAACGCGCGCTGCAGAGAGTGCTTGGCCCCTCGCGGTCCATCATATAATTTATATATACGCTATACAATCACTGGAATGTCAAGACGTTCTTCCCAGAAAAAATAAAATTCTACATCCTTTACCCTGTGAAACTTTCCCCCCGTGAAGCTTTTCACCATCTTTCCCCCGGCGGGCAAAAAAAGAGGAGGCGGATTCCTCCGTCTCCTCTTTGATACAGCCTGATCGGCGCTTACGCCATTTTATCCACCAGGCGGCTGAACCGCTTGGGGTCCACGTCGTCCTCGGCCACCACGCGGACCTGCTTGCCCACCAGGGTCATCAGTCCCAGCAGGGAACGGGCGTCCAGCATCACCGTGCCGGAGCTCAGCCACACCTCATAGGGGGCCTCGCAGGCCAGGTGGTTGATCTTCTCCGCCTGGGCGGGCGTCTTGATCTCAATGGTCTTGTTCATATGCGTACCTCCTGAGTTCTTGCTTCTCTCTTGGATCGTCCTCATTGTACCAGGGAGGGCCGCAGCCGTCAACGGCAGGAATCCTCAGAAATATTATCCGTAAACGTTTTCCTTTTGTACTATCTCACGAATTAACCGTCAAATAATGCGTTTAGTTATTAACAAACCAAAGACAGAGCCCCCCGGAGGAGGCTCTGCTTCTCTCATGGATCACTGCCGGGCCCGGAGCTTTTCCAGCTGGGTCTGAAACTCCGGCGGCAGGGGACAGCGGAGCTCCACCAGCTCCCCGGTCCGGGGGTGGAGGAACCGCAGCCCCACAGCGTGGAGGCACTGCCCCTGGAGGCCGGGAACCGCCTTTTTATTCCCGTAGACGGTGTCTCCCAGGATGGGGTGGCCCAGGTGGGCCATGTGGACGCGGATCTGGTGGGTCCGGCCGGTCTCCAGCCGGCACTCCACATAGGTAAAGCCAGGGAACCGCTCCAGAACCTGCCAGTGGGTCACGGCGGACCGCCCCCCCGGGACCACAGCCATCTTTTTCCGGTCCGCCGGATGGCGGCCGATGGGGGCGTCCACGGTCCCCGCCTCCTCCCGGAGCCGGCCAACGACGATGCAGTGGTAGGTCCGGGCCAGGGTGTGGTCCTGGAGCTGGGCCGCCAGGCCCTGGTGGGCGGCGTCGTTTTTGGCCGCGATGATCAGCCCCGAGGTGTCCCGGTCGATCCGGTGGACGATCCCCGGCCGCAGCTCTCCCCCCACGCCGGAGAGGGAGTCTCCGCAGTGGTGGAGCAGGGCGTTGACCAGCGTGCCGTCCGGGTGGCCGGGGGCCGGGTGGACCACCAGCCCCTTGGGCTTGTTCACCACGATCACGTCCTCGTCCTCATACACCACGTCCAGGGGGATATCCTGGGGCAGCGCCTGGGCGGGCTCCGGGTCCGGCAGCGTGACCTGGATGCGCTCATTCCCGGTGAGCTTATAGTTTTTCGCCAGGGGCCGGTCCCCGGCCGTCACCCGGCCCTCCTGGCACAGCCGGGCCGCGGCGGAGCGGGTCAGCCCCTCCATCTGGCCGGCCAGCCAGGCGTCCAGCCGCTCGCCGGCGCTCTCAGTCCCGGCTGGAAGAATCATACTCTCCATGCTGCTTGTCCCTCTTGTCATAACGCTCGTAGAACCACAGGTAATACACGGCCCCCAACACGCAGCCGCAGACCACGCACACGTCCGCCACATTAAAGGTGGGGTAGGAGGGCCAGAAGGGGAAGTGGAGCATATCCACCACATACCCCAGCCGGACCCGGTCGATGATATTCCCCAGCCCGCCGGCCACCACCAAAAAGCCGGCAGTCACCCCCAAGGGGTGGCGGACGATCCGCCGGGCCAGGAACCAGGCCACCAGGGCCACGATCACACAGGTCACCACCACCAGCAGCCACCGCTGGCCAGAGAAGCTGGACCAGGCCGCGCCGTAGTTGTGGACCGTCTGGAGATCCAGAAGTCCGGGAAGAAAGTCCATCCGCTCCCCCAGGGGAAGGTTCGCGGTGATCCAGGCCTTGGACCACTGGTCCAGGGCCAGCAGGCCCACGGCCAGCAGAGAACAACCGATATACAGCATATACGATCTCCTTCAAAAAAGTTAGACCCAGTGTACTCTTTTTTCCACCGGATTGCAACCGCGCTCCGCGCGGAGATCCCCTGGCCTCTTGTGGCTCTCCCTCGCGATCACCATAACAATAGCATTGACATTTACATTTTCATTTGCAGGGACGGTTCCTGTCACAGGAACCGTGACAATAGCAGTTACAGTAACAGTCACAGTTACTGTGACAGTAACCGGAGGATTTTGATGGATTTTCAAAATTCACCTGGATTTACCTAAATCCACCTAAATCTTCAAAGAATTGCACGGACCCATGCAGCAAAGAGCCGGAGACCCAAAAGGTCTCCGGCTCTGAGAGGATGGAAGCGTGTGGCCGCAGCCACGTTTTCAAGTCTTTTTTAGAACTGGGGCACCTTGGCCATGACGGCGGCGCACCGGGGGCACAGGGTGGGATGGGTCGGATCGGAGCCCACGTCGGGAGACTCCTTCCAGCACCGCTCGCACTTGGCGCCGTGGGCGTCCTCCACGGAGACGGCCAGTTCGCCGCCCACCGTGACCTCCACCTGGGAGACGATCAGCAGATCCGCCAGCTCCTCGGCGGGCATCTGGGCCACAAAGGCGTCCTCGGCGGACACCGTCAGGGTGACCCGGGCCTCCAGGGCCTTGCCGATCTTCTTCTCAGACCGGGCGGTCTCCAGCGCGCCGTTGACCGCGTCCCGGATGGCGGTCAGCCGATCCCAGCGGGCCATGGCGGCCTCGTCCAAGGCGTATTCGGCAAAGGGCTTGTTCATGTCGTTGAAGACCACGTTCCGGGGATCGTCACCGCTACGGTGAGGCATCACCTGCCAGATCTCGTCGCAGGTGAAGGCCAGGATCGGCGCCATCAGCTTGGTCATGGTGTCCAGGATCAGGAACAGGGCGGTCTGGGCGCTGCGGCGGCGCAGGCCGTCGGTCTCGTCGCAGTAGAGCCGGTCCTTGATGATATCCAGGTAGAAGTTGGAGAGCTCCACCACGCAGAAGTCGTTGACGGCGTGGGTGACGGCGTTGAACTCATAGTCCCGATAGGCCTGCTCGCACTTGACCATCAGGGCGCCCAGCCGGGTGACGGCCCAGCGGTCCAGCTCCAGCATGTCGGCAGGGGCCACCAGCTGGTCGGCGTCAAAGCCGCTGAGGTTGCCCAGGCAGTACCGGGCGGTGTTGCGGAACTTCAGATAGTTCTGGCTCAGCTGCTTGAAGATCTTCTCCGAGCAGCGCATGTCCGCGTGGTAATCGGCAGAAGCGGCCCAGAGCCGGATCAGGTCCGCGCCGTATTTGTTCATGATCTCATAGGGGTCCACGCCGTTGCCCAGCGACTTGTGCATGGCCTTGCCTTCCCCGTCCACGGTCCAGCCGTGGGTGATGCAGGTCTTGAAGGGGGCCTGGGCCACACCGGTGGAGCCCACGGCGGTGAGCAGGGCGGCCTGGAACCAGCCGCGATACTGGTCCAGCCCTTCCATGTACACGTCAGCAGGCCAGAAGCCCTGGTCCTTCTTCATGGAAGCCAGGTGGGTGGAGCCGGAGTCGAACCAGCCGTCCAGGGTGTCCTCCTCCTTGGTAAAGCCCGCGGCCTTGCCGCAGTGGGGGCAGGTGAAGCCGGCGGGGAGGATCTCCTCGGCCTGCTTGGCAAACCAGGCGTTGGAGCCTTCGGCGGCAAACAGGTCGGAGATGAGCTGGATGGTCTCGTCGGTGACGATGGGCTTGCCGCAGTCGGCGCAGTAGAACACCGGGATGGGCAGGCCCCACCGGCGCTGACGGGAGATGCACCAGTCGGTGCGCTCCCGGACCATGGCCTTCATCCGGTCCTGGCCCCAGCCGGGGACCCAGCGCACGTCGTCGCAGGCGGCGCAGGCCTCGTCCTTGAAGGTCTCCACCGAGCAGAACCACTGGGGGGTGGCCCGGAAGATGATGGGGTTCTTGCAGCGCCAGCAGTGGGGATAGCTGTGGACGATCTCTTCCTGGGCAAAGAGCATCCCGCTCTCCTTCATATCCGCCAGGATGACGGGGTTAGACTCGTCGGTGCTCATACCGGCGTATTTGCCGGCGTAGTCGGTGTGGCGGCCCTGGTCGTCCACAGGCACCACCATCTCCATGTTGTAGCGGCGGCAGGTCTGATAGTCGTCGGCGCCGAAGCCCGGAGCGGTGTGGACGCAGCCGGTACCGGAGTCCATGGTGACATAGTCCGCCAGCACCAGGCGGCTCGTCTTGGGCAGGAAGGGGTGATCGGCCAGCATCTCCTCGAAGAAGGCGCCGGGATGGGTCTCCAGGATCTCAAAGCTCTCAAAGCCGCCGATGCCCATGACCTTCTCCGTCAGAGCCTCAGCCATGATATAGACCTCGCCGCCCGGGGCCTTCACCAGAGCATAGGACTCGTCGGGATGGAGGGCGATGGCAAGGTTGCCCGGCAGGGTCCAGATGGTGGTGGTCCAGATCACGAAGAAGAGCTTGCTCTTATCATAGGCAGAGAGCTTGCCGCAGTCGTCGTGCATGGGGAACTTCACATAGACCGTGGTACAGGGGTCGTCCTGATACTCGATCTCCGCCTCGGCCAGGGCGGTCTCGTCGTGGGGGCACCAGTACACGGGCTTGAGGCCCTTGTAGATATAGCCCTTCTTATACATCTCGCCGAAGACCTTGACCTCCTCGGCCTCAAAACCGGGGTCCATGGTGGCATAGGGGTGTTCCCAGTCGCCGATGACGCCCATCCGCTGGAAGCCCTCGCTCTGGACGCCCATGTAGCGGCGGGCATAGTCCCGGCAGGCGGAGCGGAACTCCGGCACGCTCATGGCCTTGCGGTTGAGCTTCTGCTCCTTGATGATGGCGGACTCGATGGGCATGCCGTGGTTGTCCCAGCCGGGGATATAGGGGGTATAGTAGCCGTTCATGGCGTAGTAGCGAGTGATGAAGTCCTTGATGGACTTATTGAGGGCGTGGCCCATGTGGAGGGCGCCGTTGGAGAACGGAGGGCCGTCGTGGAGATTAAAGAGGGGCTTGCCCTCGTTCTTCTTCAAAAGCTCGTTGTACACGTCCTGGTCCTGCCAGCGTTTGAGCATCTCCGGCTCCCGCTTGGGCAGGCCCGCCCGCATGGGGAAGTCGGTCTTTGGCAGATTGATTGTCTTGTTGTAGTCCATGTCAATTTCCTCCGTCTATCTGTTCGATAAAATCTGTTTGATTGTTCAAATGCGGCAGGCCCAGGCGGGGCAACAAAAAAACGCCTTGTCTCCCTCAAGAGACAAAGCGTTTGAAAAAACACTCTGCGGTACCACTCTTCTTGCCGTCTCCCTTGCGGGATGCGGCCCCTCATGCCCGCTGTCACGGGCCGATGCTTTAACGGGCATCACACGTCCACGCTTACTCGCGTCGTCTTTCAGCAGGAGGCTCCCAGGGGATATTCGCCGGCTCATCCCCACCGCCTCGCACCAAACGGCGGCTCTCTTTGCGGGATGACACAGGGTACTCGTCCTGATCTACGCCAAATGTTCAGTTACCGCTTTATCATATCACGTTTTTCCCGTTTGTCAACCGGGAAAATTCCGCCCCCCACAGCCCGCCGCCCTTGAAAAGCACCGCCTCCCGGGAGAACGCCCGGGGGCCCTGCCCCATGGGGCCGTTTATCAAAACCATATATAATTGTCAGGAAATTCACACTTCGAATTGTATAGTCTATCCACATTTTGGGGGCCGCCGTCTCTCCGGTTCTCTGTGCGTTCCGTCTGCGGACAGCTGCTCCGCCATCTGTTCCTCCCACGAAAATACGCCCATAATTTCTCATGATTTCAGCCTGCTTTTCATGGTTTCCCGCTGATTTTTTAAGGAATTAATCCTATTTTATCCGCCGGTCTCCCGGAGACAGGATGCCCGGAAGCTTTTGCAGATCTCTGTTTTTTAGACATCTCCAGGTGGTTTTTAGACAAGTCTTGTCTAAAAACCGTGAAAGAATCATATCAATTCTGCACAGCTTCTTTCTAATAATCTCTACAAAATGAACATATTTGTAAAATTTGGGTTGCTTTTCAACAGGGTAAAGCGTATGCTGTTGGTGTATAGGAGGGAGAAAGCAGCATTTCGGCACATGCGCATGTCTCCGGGGGGCCGGAGATACTTGACAAATCCAGGAGAAAGGAGGGCTCCTCCCATAGGCAGTTTCCCTCTCATGTCCCGCACCTAACAAAACTCGAAATATCAGGTTTTAGGAGGTACATATCATGGCTTTAGATCAAAGTCAAGTCAAGCATGCCAGTTCTTTTAAGGAACAGTTCACTGCCCGGGCCGTGGTCATCGGCGTCATCGGCTCCGTGGTGCTGACCTGCTCTTCCATGTTCGTGGCCCTGAAGGCCTCGTCCCTGCCCTGGCCCATCATGTTCGTGGCACTGGTGTCCCTGTTCGCCCTGAAGGCCATGGGCAACACCAACGTCAACGAGATCAACGTGGCCCACACCTGCATGTCTGCCGGCTCCATGGTTGCCGGCGGTCTGGCCTTTACCGTCCCCGGCATCTTTATCCTCAACAACGACGCGGAGTTCAGCGTGGCCAAGGTGATGATCGTCACCGTGGGCGGCACCCTGCTGGGCCTGATCTTCACGTCCCTGCTGCGCAAGCACTTCGTGGTGGACGCCGACATGCCCTACGCCATGGGCCAGGCCGCGGCCGAGGTGGTCGTGGTGGGCGACGAGGGCGGCAAGCAGACCGGCGCCCTGTTCGGCTCCTTCGGCATCGCCGGTCTCTGGACCCTGCTGCGGGACGGCTTTGCCAAGGTCCCCGCCATGACCAACTTCGGCTTCATGCAGAAATTCGGCTCCATGGGCGGCATCTGGTGGTCTCCCATGCTGCTGGCCGTGGGCTATCTGATCGGGCCTGCCACCATTCTGGTGTGGTTCCTGGGCGCGGTCATCGGTGACTTCGGCATCCTCATCGGCGGCCAGGCCGCCGGGCTGTGGGACGGCGCCACCGCCGCCGGCATCAAGAGCTCCCTGGGTCTTGGCTGGATGGTGGGCGTGGGCCTTGCTATCACTGCCAAGGAGATCATCCCCCGGGCCAAGTCCATCTTCGGCGGCATGTTCGCCAAGGGACAGGCCGGTGACGCCATCGTTCCCATGCGCTGGGCCCCCATCGCCATTTTGATCCTGGCGGTGCTGTTCATCTTCGTGCTGGATCTGCCCATCGTGGCGGTCATCATCACGCTGCTGGGCGTGTGGCTGACCACGGCCATGTCCTCTCAGTGCGTGGGTCAGTCCGGCATCAACCCCATGGAGGTCTTCGGCATCTTCGTCATGGCCATCGCCAAGGTCACTTGCAGCCTGGAAGTCACCCAGGCCGTGTTCGTGGCCGCCATCGTGGCCATCGCCGCCGGCCTCACCGGCGACGTGATGAACGATTTCAAGTCCGGCAGCATCCTCCACTCTGATCCCAAGGCTCAGTGGTACGGCGAGGTCATCGGCGGCATCATCGGCGCTGTGGTCTCCGTGGGCGTCATGCTGATCCTGGTCAAGGCCTACGGCGGCGGCGTTTTCGGCAGCGAGATGTTCCCGGCGGCCCAGGCGGCGGCCGTGGCCTCTGTGGTGGGCGGCATCGCCAATCTGCCTGTCTTCTTCGGCGGACTGATCGCCTCCATCGTGATCTACTTCATCACTCCCCGCTTCACCATGCTGGGCCTGGGCATCTACCTGCCCTTCTACCTGTCCTTCACCGCCTGCATCGGCGGTCTGGCCCGGTTCATCGTCACCAAGGCGGCTCCCAAGTTCGCCGAGGGCAGCACCGGCACCGTCATCGCCTCCGGCCTGCTGGCAGGCGAGGGCTTCCTGGGCGTGTGCATCGCCATGTATCAGGCCATCCAGATCCTGATGGCGGGCTGATCGCCCTTCCAGGCACGTTTTCCCCGGAAAGCTGGGGACCGCGGCTGTCTCCGCGGTCCCCCTTCTTTCCGCAGTTTCAAATTCAGGAGGAATATCAATTATGAAAGAGATCCCTGTCTCTGAAATCAGAGCATTTAAAATCGGCCACGCCCAGGACACGGAGCACGCCACCGGCTGCACCGCCATCCTCTGCGAGCAGGGGGC
Source organism: uncultured Dysosmobacter sp. (assembly GCA_963560095.1). Classification (GTDB taxonomy): domain Bacteria; phylum Bacillota; class Clostridia; order Oscillospirales; family Oscillospiraceae; genus Oscillibacter. Next base: position 57,451 of record CAUWNE010000001.1, read on the forward strand.
CTGGGCCGGCGTGGACGTCCGGGGCGGCAGCCCCGCCTCCCGGGAGACGGAGCTTCTCCGCCCCGTGAACACCGTCCAGCAGATCAACTGCGTCATGCTCTCCGGCGGCAGCGCCTTCGGCCTGGAGGCCGGCGACGGCGCCATGCAGTTCCTGGAGGAGCAGGGCTTTGGCTTTGACACCGGCTTTGGCAAGGTGCCCATCGTCTGCGGCGCGTCCCTTTTTGACCTGGAGCTGGTGACCAACAAGGTCCGGCCCGACAAGGCCATGGGCTACGCCGCCTGCGCCAACGCTTACAGCGGCCAGGAGCCTGCCGAGGGCAACGTGGGTGCCGGCACCGGCGCCACTGTGGGCAAATTCCACGGCCCCAGCGGCATGATGAAGGCGGGCCTTGGCATCTACGCCGCCCAGGTGGGCGCGGTCCAGTGCGCCGCCATCGTGGCGGTGAACGCCCTGGGCGATATCATCGACTACGATGACAAGCACCTGATGGCAGGTCTCCTCACCGAGGACAAGTCCGCCATGGCGGACACCGTGAAGGTCATGTACGACGAGATTGAGCGCAACCGGGCCCTGTGGGGCGGAAACACCACCATCGGCTGCGTCATCACCAATGCCAAGCTGGACAAGAGCCAGTGCAACAAGCTGGCCAGTATTGCCCATAACGGCTTTGCCCAGGCCATCCGGCCGGTCCACTCCACCGCCGACGGCGACACCATCTTCCTCATGGCCTCCGGCGAGGTGGAGGTGGGCGTAGACGCCCTGGCCGCCCTGGTCACCGAGTGCATGGGCCGGGCCATCAACCGGGCGGCCCTCACCGCCGAGCCCGCCTACGGTCTCAAGGCCGCCAGAGACTTTGCCTGACCGGTTTCCACACAATTTATCAAACAACAGAGCCCCGCGTTCTAAAAAGAACGCGGGGCTTTGTCTCTTGAATCCCTCTGTCAGGCAGGGAAGAAGACCTCCTCCACGGCGCCTTTAGGCGAATTCCTTCCGGACCCGCTCCACCATCCGGGAGCGGTCCACGCAGAAGAAGGAGAAATCCCCCATGGCCAGCACTATGCCATCCTCGCCGGTGACCTCCACGCTCACCAGAGCCGTGGACCGGCCCCGGTGGCGGACCGTGCCGGTGGCCCGGACGACGCCCTCTGCCTGGTTGCGCAGAAAGTGCAGCCCGCCGTCCTGGGTGACATAGCTTCTCCCGTCGGTGTGGACGGCAGATCCGGCGGCATTGTCCGCCAGGGTATAGAGAGCGCCGCCGTGGACCATGCCGAAGACGTTCCGGCTCTCCGGCCGGATCTCCAGCCGGAACACCGCCCGGTCCGGCTCGATCACCTCCAGCTCCATATGGTTATAGACCATAAATCCGTTGCCCTTGATCCGCTCCCGAATTTGTTCCTCCATGCGATCCATTGGAATCCTTCCTTCATTTCTGTCAAATTGCTCTTATTCTACCACGGTCTCCGGGCATTTTCCACAATTATTTTCCGGGGGGTTGACAACGGCGCGTTCTGATATATAATGAACATATGAACAATCATTCATATGAAAGGAGACGCCTATGACCGACCGCATCACGGTGGACTGCTGTGAGGAGACCGAGACCCACCAGGACATTCTCCGCCAGGTGGCCAAGTCCCTGCCTGACGAGGACACCCTCTATGACCTGACGGAGCTGTTCCGGATCTTTGGGGACTCCACTCGGGTCCGCATCCTGTACGCCCTCTTCGCCTCGGAGATGTGCGTGTGCGACATCGCCGCCCTGCTGGGGATGACCCAGTCCGCCATCTCTCACCAGCTCCGGGCGCTGAAAAACGTCCGCCTGGTCAAGTCCCGCAGGGAGGGGAAGACCGTGTTCTACGCCCTGGCCGACGACCATGTGAAGACCATCATCAACCAGGGACTGGAGCACGTCCGGGAGTAATCCCCCCGCAAAGGGGCAGAATTTCAATACGATCTGAAATTTATTTTTAGAATATTACAAAAAGGAGTTGTTTTTGATGAAGAAACGGTACAAACTGGAAGTAGACTGCGCCAACTGCGCCGCCAAGATGGAGACCGCCATCCGGAAGATCGACGGCGTGGAGGACGCCTCCATCAGCTTCATGACCCAAAAGCTGGCCATCACCGCCGACGAATCCCGGTTCGACGAGATCATGCAGGAGGTGGCCGCAGTGTGCAAAAAGGTGGAGCCGGACAGCGTGCTTCACCTGTGAGCCCCGGCGCTGTCTGTAAGGAGGAATGACCCATGCGATCCCTCTCCCGCAAGCAAACCCGGATGCTCATCCGGATTCTCTCCGCGGCGGCTCTGCTGATCCTGGCGTCGCTGCTGCCCCACCTGCCCATTCCCGCCAGGCTGCCACTTCCGGCGGATCACTCTGTCAATGGGGAGGGGGGGCCCTACCTGGCCCGATGGGCCCTGTACCTGATCCCCTATCTCATCATCGGCTGGGACGTACTCTTACGGTCCCTGCGCAACATCCGAAACGGCCAGGTCTTTGACGAGAACTTCCTCATGACCATCGCCACCGTGGGGGCCTTCGGCACCGGAGAGTATGCCGAGGCGGTGTTCGTCATGCTCTTCTACCAGGTGGGAGAGCTGTTCCAGGACTACGCCGTGGGAAAATCCCGCCAGTCCATCGCCGCGCTGATGGACATTCGGCCGGATATCGCCAACCTGGAGCTGGCAGACGGCTCCTGGGAGGAAGTGGACCCGGAGGACGTGGCCGTGGGGGCCGTGGTGGTGGTCAAGCCCGGCGAGCGGGTGCCCCTGGACGGCGAAGTGCTGGAGGGCGTCTCCTCTCTGGACACCGCCGCCCTCACCGGCGAATCCGTTCCCCGGGACGTGGGTCCCGGAGACGCGGTGATCAGCGGCTGCGTCAACCAGCGGGGCCTGCTGCGGGTCCGGGTCACCAAGCCCTGTGAGGAATCCACTGTGTCCAAGATCCTGGAGCTGGTGGAAACCGCCAGCGAGAAAAAGTCCGCCAGCGAGGCCTTTATCACCCGCTTTGCCCGGTACTACACCCCCTGCGTGGTCCTGGCGGCCCTGATTTTGTTCCTGCTGCCCACCCTGTCTCTGCTCCTGGTCCCCGCCGCCCTCCAGCCAGCATTTCTGGCGGGCACGGCCTGGACGGACTGGCTCCACCGGGCGCTGATCTTCCTGGTGATCTCCTGTCCCTGCGCTCTGGTGATCTCCGTGCCTCTGAGCTTTTTCGGCGGCATCGGCGGGGCCAGCAAGTGCGGCATCCTGGTCAAGGGCGGAAACTACTTAGAGGCCCTGGCCCGGACGGAGACCGTGGTCTTTGACAAGACCGGCACCTTGACCCAGGGGGTGTTCACCGTCACCGCCGTCTCTCCGGCCCCCGGCTTTACCAAGGAGCAGCTGGTGGAGACGGCAGCCCTGGCCGAGAGCTTTTCCGACCACCCCATCTCCCTGTCCCTCCGGGCGGCCTGGGGCGGCGCCGCGGACGTCTCCCGGGTCTCCGATGTGGAGGAGATCGCCGGGCACGGCGTTCTGGCCCAGGTGGACGGCCATTCCACAGCGGTGGGCAATCACCGCCTGATGGAGCGCCAGGGAATCCCGGCCCCGGAGGTCCCCGGCACCGTGGTCCACGTAGCGGTGGACGGCCGTTACGCCGGCTATCTGGTGATCTCGGACCTTCCCAAGGAGGACGCCCGGGAGGCCATCGCCGCCCTGAAAGCCCACGGCGTACGGCAGACCGTCATGCTCACCGGCGACAGCGAGGACGCCGCCAGAGCTGCGGCGGAGACGCTGGGGGTAGACCGGTATCACGCCCAGCTGCTGCCAGCGGACAAGGTCACGCTGCTGGAGCAGCTCCTGGCCCGGCGCTCTGCCCGGGGGAAGGTGGCCTTTGTGGGTGACGGGATCAACGACGCCCCGGTGCTCACCCGGGCCGACATCGGCATTGCCATGGGCGCCCTGGGCTCTGACGCCGCCATCGAGGCCGCCGATATCGTGTTGATGGACGACCGGCCCTCCAAGCTGGCCACCGCCATCGCCATCTCCCGCAAGACGCTGCGGATCGTCCATCAAAACATCTGGTTTGCCCTGCTGGTGAAATTCGGTGTTTTGATCCTGGGGGCCATGGGACACGCCAGCATGTGGGCGGCGGTGTTCGCCGACGTGGGCGTGGCCTTCCTGGCCATCCTCAACGCCACCCGCTGTCTCCATGTGGAAGAATTCCGCTGAGCTGTCATACAAGCTACAAGCGCCCCGGTACGGAGAAAATCCGTACCGGGGCGCTTTTTCCACAATTCTGTTTCATTTTAGTAGTGATACTTCCGCCGGCCCCAGACCAAGAACGCGGCGCACACCGCCAACCCTAAGCCCTCCGCCACCGGCGTGGCCAGCCAGATCCCCGCCTCGCCCCACACCCGGGGCAGCAACAGCAGCATCCCCACTAAGAAGACAAAGGTCCGGGCAAAGGACACCACCGCCGACACCAGACCGTTGGAAAAGGCGGTGAACAGGGAGGAAGTGAAGATCCCGATCCCCATCAGAAGGAAGCTGATGGCAAAGAGAGGAAATCCCTCCAGGGTGATGGCATACACCGGGCTGTCCGCGTCGGTGAACAGGATCAGCGCCGGACGGATCAGCACCAGGGACAAGCCGTACACCACCGCCGAGCAGACGGCGATGAACCCCAGGCAGTCCCGGACGATCCGCCGGAGCTGGGGATGGTCCTGGGCTCCGTACTTATAGCTGATCACCGGGGCCACGCCCATGGAAAAGCCGATATAGATGGCCGAGAACACAAATTGCAGGTACATGACGATGGTGATGGCCGCCACGCCGTCCTCCTGCCAGAACTCCAGAAAGATCAGGTTGAACAGCAGCGTCGTGACGGCGATGGCGATGTTGGTCACCATCTCCGACGCGCCGTTGCCGCAGGTTTGCAGCAGCATCCGCCACCGGGGACGGAAGGGGACAAAGTACAGCGTTCCTCTCCGGTTTCCAAAGAAGAAGATCACACCGGCCACGGCGGGGACGCAGTAGCTGATGCCCGTGGCGATGGCCGCGCCCTCTACCCCCATGCCCACCGGCCCCATAAACAGCCAGTCCAGCACGATATTGGCAAGGCCCCCGGCCACCGTGGTGCCAAGGCCCAGATCCGGCCGGCCAGCCGTGACGAAGAGGACCTGAAAGAGGGCCTGGAAAAAGGCCGCCGGAGCGAAGAACAGCAAAACTCTGGTATAAGTCCGGCAGTAGGGGAACTGGGCCTGGCTGGTGCCCAGGGCCGTCAAAATTGGGTCCAGAAACACCAGGCACACCACCATGAAGAGGATGCTCAGCACCAGCGCCGCCGACACGATGCAGGTAAAATCCTGCCGGGCCGTGTCCTGCTTGCCCTCTCCCAGCTCCCGGGCGATCACGGCGCTGCCGCCGGTGGCCAGCATGATCCCCAGGGCCAGCTCCAAACTGGTCAGGGGATAGGACATATTGATGGCAGACAGGGCCAGCGTTCCCACAAAGCGGGAGATGAACATACCATCTACGATGGTGTAGAGGGACATGAATACCATCATGATCATATTGGGCAGCGCAAAGCGCAGCAGAGAGCCGGTCCGGAACTCTCTGGCAAGGGCGTTATCCACAGGACACCTCCGAATCAAATCAAGCGTAGTGTTCGGATTATAGTACGAATTCGGACCTTTGTCAAGAGGGGGGGCTTTGGGGGGCGCTGACCCAGCGCAGGGATTTTTTGCGCCGACCCGGCGCGGGGACGATTTCGCGCCACGGGCGCGGGACGGGGGACGACGCCGGCTTTGCCGGCGGGGAATGCACCCCCCATTCTCTTTTTGGTCTTGCCAAAAAGAGAACGGGCCGTGCACGGCCCAAGAGAAAAAAACGCCGCGCGGTGAGGGAGTACGGTAGAAGTCCGGAAAATCTCTGCCCGCGGCGTGGGTTGCGCGTGGGTTTTGGAGCTTCCGGACACCCTGTTCTTCTCTTTTTCGGGGTAGCGTCAGCGGGGCTTGGAGGACGGGCTTTACTTCGACCTCCAACGTTGACCGCCGGGGTATGCACGCGGGGAAAACTGATTCGAGGAACGAGACTGGCGCGCGCCGGTAGGGGAGTGGAGAATTGGTGGCAGTTCGCTAGAATAGCCCCCGTACTGTAAGCGAACTTGCGCGAACGCGCAAGTTCCGCGCCAAGCGTTCTTTTCTTTTGGACCGTCCACGGCCCATTTTCTTTTCGGCAAGACCGAAAAGAAAATGGGGGGTGGAATCACCCCCCATTGATTGGGAAATCAATCATTCTCCAATTCTTCCAGCTCCGCCTGCCACAGGCTCCATTTCGCGTCCGAGGGCATCCGCCAGTCGCCCCGGGGGCTGAGGCCCACCGTGCCCACCTTGGGGCCGTCGGGCAGACAGCTGCGCTTGAACTGCTGGGAGAAGAACCGGCGGTAGCAGGTCTTCAGCCACTTCAAAAAGACCTCCCGGCTGTACCGGCCCCCAAAGGCGTATCCCGCCAGACGATAGATCTTCCGGGGGGAGAAGCCCCAGCGGAGCAGATAGTACAGGAAGAAATCATGAAGCTCATAGGGCCCCACCAGGTCCTCCGTCTTCTGGCTGATCTCCCCCTGAACGGCGGGCAGCAGCTCCGGAGAGACAGGGGTATCCAGAATATCCTCCAGCACGCCGGAAAGCTTGGGGTCCTCTGCCTCCTTGTCGTCGGAGATGAAGCTGACCAGATGCCGCACCAGCGTCTTGGGGATGCCGGCGTTGACGGCGTAATTGCTCATGTGGTCGCCGTTGTAAGTGCACCAGCCCAGAGCCAGCTCGCTGAGGTCTCCGGTGCCGATGACGATGCCGCCAGACTGGTTGGCAATGTCCATGAGCACCTGGGTCCGCTCCCGGGCCTGGGCATTCTCATAGGTCACGGAGTGGTCCTCCGGATCGTGACCGATGTCCTTGAAGTGGCTGCGGACACTCTGGGAGATATCCACCGTCCGCAGCGTGGCCCCCAGCCGCTCTGCCAGCAGCACGGCGTTGGACTTGGTCCGGTCTGTGGTGCCAAAGCAGGGCATGGTGACGGCGATGATATCCGTGGTGGGACGGTCCAGCATCTGCATGGCAAGGGCGGTGATCAGCACCGCCAGGGTGGAGTCCAGCCCGCCGGAGAGCCCCACCACAGCGGTCTTGGCCCCGGTGTGCTCCAGCCGCTGCTTCAGCCCCAAGGCGGTGATGCACAAGATCTCGCTGCACCGGATCTGACGGCTCTCCGGGTCCTCCGGCACAAAGGGGGTGGGGGAGACGTGCCGGGTGAGCCGGGTCCGGGTCAGCGGCAGATCAAAGGACATCCGCCACACGTCCGGGCCCCCTCCCGGGAAGGTAAAGGTGTTCATCCGGCGGCGCTCTGCTGCCAGCTTTTCCACATCAATCTCGCTGATAGTAAGTCCCGTGGCAAACCGCCGCTCTGTCAGCAGCGTGCCGTTTTCCGCGATCAGGTTGTGACCGGTGAACACCAGGTCGGTGGTGGACTCGCCCTCGCCGGCGTCAGCGTACACATAGCCGCACACCAGCCGGGCGGACTGGCTCGTGACCAAGGACCGGCGGTAGGCGGCCTTGCCCACCGTCTCGCTGGAGGCGGAAAGGTTCAAAATCAGTGTGGCACCCCGGCGGGCCAGAGACGCGGAGGGAGGCTCCGGCGCCCACAGATCTTCGCAGATCTCCACACCGATCACCAGATCCGGCACGCTGACACAGGCAAAGAGACCATTGCTGTTGAGACAAACCGACTGGCCGCACAGCTCAAAATCGTCGTCCACGCCCTGGGGCCCATCGGAGGAGGCAAACCACCGCTGCTCGCAAAATTCCCCGTAATTGGGCAGGTAGGTCTTTGGAACCAGGCCCAGAATCTCTCCTTTTTGTATAACCGCCGCACAGTTATACAGTTTGTTGTGCCACCGGTCCCGAACCGGCAGGCCGACGGCGGCCACCAGGTCCAGATTCTTGGTTGCCTCCAGAATGGTCTTCAAGCCCTCCTCCGCGCCATTGAGCAGGGTATCCTGCAAGAAAAGGTCCCCACAGGTATAGCCGGTGAGGCACAGCTCCGGCAGCGCCAGAACCTTGACGCCCTGCTTGTCGGCCTCCCGCATCATGGTGAAGATCTGCTCAGCGTTATAACGGCAGTCCGCCACATGGATCTTGGGCGTGCCGGCCGCGACTTTGATGAATCCGTCTCTCATTCAGAGGACCTCCTTATGCTCGTTTTACAGGAATATTCTACACCGGGCCACCGGGATTTACAAGGAAAGAACTTGCTTCTTTTTCCACACTCTGCTATCATACCCTCAACATGTGGACCGGCCCCCGGCGGGGCCGAACGACAGGAGGGTTTCTATGGATACGATCTATCTGGCCGGCGGCTGCTTCTGGGGCATAGAGCATCTCTTCCGCCAGCTCCCCGGCGTTTTGGCCGTCACCCCCGGCTACGCCAACGGCGACGGGGAAGAACATGCCAATTATCAAGACGTCTGCACCGGTCTCACCGGCTTCCGGGAGACGGTCCGGGTGGATTACGACCCGGAGGCCGTGCCCCTGGAGCATCTGCTCTTTGCCTTTTTCGCCGTGATCGACCCGGAGCTTCCCAACCGCCAGGGCATGGATATCGGCACCCAGTATCAGACCGGCGTCTACTGGACCAAAGCGGACCAGGAGGCCGTGATCCGGAAAGTTTTCACTCTGGAAGCCGCCGCCCTGGAATGCTTTGAGGTGGAGTGTGGCCCCATCCGCTGCTTCTACCCGGCTGAGGAATTCCACCAGCGGTATCTGGAAAAGCACCCCGGCGGCTACTGTCACATCTCCCCCTGGAGGATCTCCGCCCTGGCCAACTGTCCCATCCAGACCTATGACCGCCCGGCCAAGGAGCTGCTGAGGCCCTATCTGGAGCAGCCGTGACCGCTGGATCAAAAAAACGCAGATATACAGAAAACGGACCGCCAATGGCGGTCCGTTGAGTCTGTCGAAAAAGTGGCTGAGGCCACTTTTTCGAAAAGACTGCACCCTGCCGCGCGCATAATTTGTCTGCCTACGTCAGACAAATTCCACACTTGCAGGGCGAGAAGTGTTTTCAGCCACGTACACGCCGCGGCAGAAAACAGATTTTATGTCTTCCGCGCCTACGGGCGCGGCTGCGCAGCCGTTAGCAGCTCTGCTTTCTTACGAATGCAGCGTCCCCCTTTCGGGTAAACTCTGCGAGGCTTTTTCCACATGCTATACAGAAAACGGACCGCCAATGGCGGTCCGTTTTCCGTGTGTGTGTTTTAGGAGGGAGAAAACGCATCGGGTTGGGAGGACCCTTTGCTTGATTATTAAGATACCCGATAATTTTTGCAGAATTATGTTTTCCGTGTGAACAGTTTGTGAATGTTTCCGGTTTTCCCGGAAAATCACCGGTATTTTTGGCTCTCTGCCACCGCCAGCTCATCGCAGCGGTTGTTGAACTCGTTCTCAGCGTGGTTCCCCACGGGACTTTTGTCCCGCGGGGGCCCCGGATCGAAACACAGACCGGACAGGCAAAGCCCGTCCGGTCCAAGATTTTATATTCATAAAATGCTTGTACGCCGATTTCCCGGCGCCGCCGCGCTGCGGCGGAAAGGCCACGGGCCGCGTTACCGGTATTTTTGGCTCTCTGCCACTGCAAGCTCGTCGCAACGGTTGTTGAACTCGTTCTCGGCGTGGCCTTTGACCCAGTGGTAGGAGAGGGTGTGGATCTCCGTCAGGGACAGCAGCCGGTCCCACAGGTCCGGGTTCAGAGCGGGCTTTTTGTCGCTCTTCACCCAGCCCCGGGCCTTCCAGCCCTTGGCCCAGCCCTTAGAAAGCCCGTCGATGACGTATTTGGAATCCGACCACAGCTCCACCCGGCAGGGCTCTTTCAACATGGAGAGTGCCTCGATCACGGCGGTCAGCTCCATGCGGTTGTTGGTGGTGTCGGCCTCGCCGCCGGAGAGCTCCCGGCGGTGGGCCCCATACATGAGGATCGCGCCCCACCCTCCCGGGCCGGGGTTGCCGGAGCAGGCGCCATCGGTATAGATCGTGACTGTTTTCATAGAAAGGGTTCCTTTATCCGTTTTTAAAAAGGATCAAAAGTGGTTGCGAGTGTTCGCGCCGCTTCGGCGCGGGGAATCTGCACCCCCCATTTTCTTTTTGAGACATCAAAAAGAAAATGCGCCGTGCACGGTGGAAAAGAAAAAATGTTTCGCGGTGGGATGTCTGTCGGATTCCAGGAAAGTCTCTGCCCGCGGCGTGGGTTGCGCGTGGGTGGGATCTTCCGGACGCTCTCTACTTCTCTTTCCGCTGGCGCTCCAAAGTAGCGTCAGCGGGGCCAGGAGGGCAGTCTTTCCGATGACCACCAACGATGACCACCGCAGCGTAAACGCGGGAAACACCGATTCGAGGAACGAGAATAGCGCGCGCCGGTAGGAGACTCTAGTTTTGGAGACACCCCTTTAGAACAGCCCCCGTACTTAAGCGAACTTGCGCGAATGCGCAAGTTCCGCGCCAAGCGTTTTTTCTCTTGGACGGCTCCACCGCCCATTCTCTTTTTGCCGCTGCAAAAAGAGAACGGGGGGTGGAAATGCTGCCATCATCATGGCATTTCTTCTACTTCCTCATGCTCCGTCAGCGCCATGGAGATCACCTGATCTCCGTCCTCCTTGAAGCGCATGACGATCACGCCCTGGGTGGCCCGGTTGTTGGTCTCCTTGATGCTGCCCACCGGCGTCCGGATCAGGATGCCGGCCTGGGTCACCAGCAGCAGATCCTCGCTGCCGTCCACCACCTTGATGCCAACCACGTTTCCGGTCTTCTCCGTGACCATGTAGTTCCGGATGCCCAGGCCGCCCCGGCCGGTGATCCGGTACTCCTCCACCGGCGTGCGCTTGCCATAGCCCTTCTCCGTGACGGAGAGGACCTGATAACCCGGCTTTGCCCGGGCAGCGCCCACCACATAGTCGCCCTCGCGCAGGCGGATGCCCCGGACGCCCACGGCCTCCCGGCCCATGGGACGGACGTCATTTTCGTCGAAGCAGATAGCCTGGCCGTCGTGGGTGGCGATCAGGATATTCTGGGCGCCGTCGGTCTCCCGGACGGTGATCAGCCGGTCGCCCTCGTCCATCCGCAGTGCCCGGATGCCGTTATTCCGCAGATTTTTCAGCGTGATGACCGGCAGGCGCTTCACCGTACCGTTCTGAGTGACCATGAACAGGTACCGGTCCTGGCTGTTTTCGATGTCCCGGGTGTGGATCATGGTCTGGACCCGCTCGCCGGGCTCCACCTGGAGAATGTTGATGATATTGGTGCCCTTGGCGGCCTTGCCGGACTCCGGGATCTGATAGCCCTTCTTCCGATAGACCTTGCCGGTGTCGGTGAAGAACAGGATATAGTCATGGGTGGAGGCGGTGAACACATCCGCCACGCAGTCCTCCTCCCGGGTGGTGATGCCCTTGTGGCCCTGGCCGCCCTTGCCCTGGGCGGCGTACTCGCTGACGGGGGTCCGCTTGATATAGCCGGCCTGGGTCAGGGTGAAGACGCACTGTTCCTCCTCGATCAGGTCCTCGATATCGATCTCGTCCTCCACGTCCTGGATCTCGGTGATCCGGTCGTCGCCGTACTTGTCGGAGATGGCCTGGAGCTCCTCCTTGAGGATCTGGCGAACCAGTCCCTCGTCAGAGAGCACCCTCTGATAATAGGCGATCTTCTCCTCCAGCTCCTTGTACTCGGTCTCCAGCTTCTCCCGGTTCAGGCCCTGGAGGGCGATCAGCCGCATATCGCAGATGGCCTGGGCCTGGATCTCGTCCAGCCCGAAGCGAGCCATCAGATTCTCCCGGGCGTTATCATAGCTGGAGCGGATGATCTTGATGACCTCGTCGATGTGGTCCTGGGCGATCAGCAGACCCTCCAGCAGGTGGGCCCGCTCCTGGGCCTTGCGCAGGTCGTAGCGGGTCCGCCGGACAATGATCTCCTCCTGGAAGCTGAGGTACTCATCGATGATATGCCGCAGGGACAAGATCTTGGGCTGGGACTGGTTCTGGACCAGGGCCAGCATATTGATGGCAAAGGTGGTCTGGAGCTGGGTCTGGGCAAAGAGGCGGTTGAGCACCACCTGGGGATTGGCGTCCCGCTTGAGCTCGATGACGATCCGCATGCCGTTGCGGTCAGACTCGTCCCGGATGTCGGAGATGCCCTCCAGCCGCTTGTCCTCCACCTGATCGGCCATGTTTTTGATCAGCATCCGCTTGTTCACCTGATAGGGGATCTCGGTGATGATGATGCGGGTGCGGTCCTTGCCGAACTCCTCAAACTCATGGCGTGCCCGGATCACCAGCCGTCCCCGGCCGGTGGCGTAAGCCGAGCGGATGCCGCTGCGGCCCATGATGATGCCCCGGGTAGGGAAGTCCGGTCCCTTGATGTGCTGCATCAGATCCGCCAGGGTGGCGTTGGGGTCCTCCAGCACGCAGATGCACGCCCCGATGACCTCTCGCAGGTTGTGGGGCGGGATGTTGGTGGCCATGCCCACAGCGATGCCGCTGGAGCCGTTTACTAAGAGATTTGGGAAGCGGCAGGGCAGGACCCGGGGCTCTTTCCGGGTCTCGTCAAAGTTGGGGTCCCAGTCCACCGTCTCCTTGTCGATGTCCCGCAGCAGCTCGTTGGAGAGCTTGGACATCCGTGCCTCGGTATATCGGTAAGCCGCCGGGGGGTCGCCGTCCACAGAGCCGAAGTTGCCGTGGCCGTCCACCAGCACATAGCGCATGGAGAAGTCCTGAGCCAGGCGCACCAGGGCGTCATACACCGAGTCGTCGCCGTGGGGATGATACCGGCCCAGCACGTCGCCCACGCAGGTGGCGGACTTTTTAAAGGGGTGGTCGCTGGTGAGGTTATCCTCATACATGGCGTAGAGGATGCGCCGGTGGACCGGCTTCAGGCCGTCCCGCACATCCGGCAGGGCCCGGCCCACGATCACGCTCATGGCGTATTCGATATAGGATTTCTCCATCTCAGGAACCAGAGGGGAATCCACGATCCGCTGATTGGGATAGCGGATCTCCTCCGGATCATATTGGGGTTTTTTACTCATGTAGGAAATTCCTCCTTGCAGGGAGATTTGGATTCAAATGGTCGATGGACCAAGGCATTCCACCCCCCATAGTCGTCGTCGCAAAGTCCGCTTGACTTCGTTTCCGCCTTGCGGCGAAAACTACGCCCGCTTCCTTGCTCCTCCTCTCCCCACAGGAACCGCTCTGCTGGGTTCCTGCGGGGGCCCCGTTCGATCTTGCCGAAAAGAGAACGAGCGGTGAAGCCGTCCAAGAGAAAAAACGCTGGCACCGAACTTGCACAGTCGTGCAAGTTCGCTTAAATGCGGGGGTTGTTCTAGCGAACTGCCACCAAAGCCGGAGTTTTCTGCCGGCGCGCGCCGAACTTTTTCCACAAATTGGCTTCCCCCGCGTTTACACCCCGGTGGTCAACGCTGGTGGTCGAAGTAAAGCCTGTCCTCCAAGCCCCGCTGACGCTACCTGGAAGCTCCGGGGCAGCGCCAGCGGAAATCGGCGCAGAGGGTGTCCGGGCGCTCCAAAACCCACGCGCCATCCACGCCGCGGGCAGAGATTTTCCTGGAACCAAAAACGCTCTCTCACCGCGAAAGCGTTTTTTTCTCTTGGACCGTGCACGGCCCGTTCTCTTTTTGGCAAGACCAAAAAGAGAATGGGGGGTGCATTCCCGCCGGCAAAGCCGACAAAAGTTTAATAGTCCAAATTCACCGCGTACTTTGCGTTTTTCTCAATAAATTCCTTCCGGGGCTCCACTTTTTCGCCCATCAGGATGGTAAAGGTCTCGTCGGCGGCCGCGGCGTCGTCCAGGGTGATCCGGCGCAGGGTCCGCTTCTCCGGGTCCATGGTGGTCTCCCACAGCTCATGGGGGTTCATCTCGCCCAGGCCCTTGAAGCGGTTGATATCCACCTTCACATTGGGATTGCCGCCCCGCATCTCGGCGGAGATGGCGTCCCGCTCCTCGTCGGAGAAGGCCACCCGGGTGGTTTTTCCACGGGTCAGCTTGTAAAGCGGCGGCACGGCGGAGTAGACATAACCATGCTCGATCATCGGCCGCATAAAGCGGAAGAAAAAGGTCAGCAGCAGCGTCCGGATATGGGAGCCGTCCACGTCCGCATCGGCCATGATGATGACCTTGTGATAGCGGAGCTTGCTGGCGTCAAACTCCTCGCCGATGCCGGCGCCCAGGGCCGTGATCACCGGCTGGAGCTTGTCGTTTCCATAGACCTTGTCCGCCCGAGCCTTTTCCACATTGAGCATCTTGCCCCACAGGGGAAGGATCGCCTGGAATCGGGAGTCCCGGCCCTGGGTGGCGGAGCCGCCTGCGGAGTCGCCCTCGACGATATAGATTTCAGTCAGCTCAGGGTTATTCTCGTTGCAGTCCCGGAGCTTGTCGGGCATGGCCGCGCCGCCCAGCGCTGTCTTGCGGCGGATAGATTCCCGGGCCTTTTTGGCCGCCTCCCGGGCCCGGCTGGCGGTCAGGGCCTTGTCCAGGATCATCCGGCCCACCTGGGGATTTTCCTCCAGGAAGATGTCCAGCTTCTCCGAGACGATGCCGGCCACCAGGGTCCGGATCTCGCTGTTTCCAAGCTTGGCCTTGGTCTGGCCCTCAAACTGGGCGTCGGTGAGCTTGACGGAGATCACGCAGGTCAGGCCCTCCCGGCAGTCCTCGCCGGAGATCTTGTCGTCGTCCTTGAGCATTTTGATCTTCCGGCCGTAGTTATTGAGCACGGTGGTCAGCGCCCGCTTAAAGCCCTCCTCGTGCATACCGCCCTCGGGGGTGTGGACGTTGTTGGCAAAGGAGATGATATTCTCATTGTAGCTGGAGTTATATTGCATGGCCACCTCTGCCACGGAGTCGTCCCGCTGGCCGGCCATATAGATCACCTCGCTGTGGAGGGCGTCCTTGGTCCGGTTCCGCCAGGTGACGAACTCCCGGATGCCGCCTTCATAGCACATGGCCTCCTCCTGCTCCTGGCCGGGGCGCTTGTCCACAGTCCGGATGCGAAGGCCTGCGTTCAAAAAGGCCTCCTCCTGCATTCTGGTATGGAGGATCTCGTAGCTGTACACCGTGTCCTCAAACATCTCCGGGTCCGGCTTGAAGGTCACGGTGGTGCCGGTGCGGTCTGTGGACCCCACCACGGTCATCTCCTGGGTCACATGGCCCCGGGAGAATTTCATCTCATAGATCTTGCCGTCCTTGTGGACCTGGACTTCCAGCCACTCGCTCAGGGCATTGACCACGCTGGCGCCCACGCCGTGGAGGCCGCCGGAGACCTTATAGCCCCCGCCGCCGAACTTGCCGCCGGCATGGAGGACGGTGAACACCACCTCCAAGGCAGGCCGTCCGGTCTGGGCCTGGATATCCACGGGGATGCCGCGGCCGTTATCCACAACGGTGATGGTGTTGCCCTCGTTGATCTGCACCAGGATCTCGGTGCAGTAGCCCGCCAGGGCCTCGTCGATGGCGTTGTCCACGATCTCATAGACCAGGTGGTGCAGGCCCGAGGAGGAGGTGGAGCCGATATACATGCCCGGGCGCTTGCGCACCGCCTCCAGGCCCTCCAGTACCTGGATCTCCGAGGCGTCGTATTCGTTTTGTGCATCCACCGCCGTGGAGGTAAGGATTTCGTTTTCTGCCATGAAGTTCTCCTTTCAAAGGGGGGATTTCCCTACACAGGGCAAAGAGAGCCGGGCCGGAGCCCTTCCGGCCCGATTCTCCTCGCCCTGAACAAAGCAAGTACAATAAAAACAGGTTCTATGGATTGGTCTTTCGCCGCGTCCAGACCCAGCCTGCGGCAGCGCCCAGCAGCATGGTCAGGCACAGCCACCACCCCACCAGCGGCAGCAGCAGGTCCCAGCCGGTGACCGTCTGACAGCCGATCTCTCCCGCCAGCAGCCCCAGCGCCAGAAGCGCCGGGAAGACCCGCCCGCCCCGCCGGACTTTTTTCAGCGCCAGCCATTGGATCAGCCACCCCAGGGCAAAGAAGGCCCAGAACACCCAGCAAAGAGCATTTCCCAGGGAAAAAGGAACCTGAAACAGCCCGATCTCCCAAGCCTGTGAGACGACAAGCTGCATGTGCTTCCTCCTCTCAAAGCTCCAGCTTGCCGCTCTCCGCCCGGTTTTTCAGGGTGGAGGGGTTCAGCTGGCTGAGATAGACGATCTGCCGGTGATAGGGGTGGTCGCAGACCACAAAGGATTTGGGCAGGTCGCCGGAGATGTCCAGTACCACGCCCTCCTCCTCAGCGAGGGCCAGGTAGTCCCGGGTCCGCCGGCTGGTGCTGCACTTGTCCAGATCAAAAATGCCGATGATCCGCTGATCCGGGACGATTTCGTTTTGGCCGAGATGAAGATACATAGGGGGGCTCCTTTTGCGCCAGCCCTGGCGCGGGGGGATTCGCGCCTCAAAGGCGCGGGAATTTTCGCGCCGACGCGGCGCGGGGACGACGCCGGCTTTGCCGGCGGAATGCACCACCCATTGTCGTCGTCGCAAAGTCCGCTTAACTCCGTTTCCGCCTGACGGCGAAAACTGCGCACGCTCCCTTGCTCCTCCTCTCCCCACAGGAACCGCTCCGCTGGGTTCCTGCGGGGGCCCCATTTGGCGCCCCAAAAAGAGAACGGGCCGTGCACGGTCCAAGAGAAAAAACGCTTTCGCGGTGGGGTTGTTTGTCGGGTTCCAGGAAAGTCTCTGCCCGCGGCGTGGTGCGGGCGGGGGTTTGGATCTCCCGGACACCCTGTTCTTCTCTTTCCGCTTGCGCTCCAAGGTAGCGTCAACGGGGCTAGGAGAGCAAGCCTTTCTTCGACCACCAACGTTGACCGCCGGGATGTGCACGCGGGGGAAGCCCATTCAAAGGACGAGACCGGCGCGCGCCGGTAGGAGACTAGAGAATTGGTGGCAATTCGCTAGAACAGCCCCCGTACTGTAAGCGAACTTGCGCAACTGCGCAAGTTCCGCGCTAAGCGTTCTTTTCTTTTGGACCGTGCACGGCCCGTTTTCTTTTCGGCAAGACCGAAAAGAAAATGGGGGGTGCATTGCCTTGGCCCATCGGCCATCTTAATCCAAAATCTCTCCATGTTCCACATGAAACACCCGCCCGCCCAGCATCGCCGGGAGCCGGTCGTCCTCACAGCAGGTGATGAACACCTGCCCGCCGGCGATCCGGTTGAGAACAAACTCCTGCCGCTTCGGGTCCAGCTCGCTGAGCACGTCGTCCAGCAGCAGCACGGGATACTCGCCCACGGCGTTTTTATAGATCTCCCGCTCCGCCAGCTTCATGGCGAGGGCCGCCGTCCGGGTCTGGCCCTGGGAGGCAAACTGCTTGGCGTCCCGGCCGTCGATGGTCACTAGGAGGTCGTCCTTGTGGGGGCCGGACAGGCACAGCCGGGCGGCCCGCTCCGCCTCTTTGTGGGCCTCCATATGACGCCGCAGCTCCTCCGCCAGGACCGGAAGCTCCCCGTCAGGGTCTGTGACCGAGGACACCGTCTGATACTGAATGGACAGCTCCTCTCTGCCGCCGGAGCACTCCCGGTGATGGAGGGCGGCGTACTCATGGAGCCGCCGGGCAAATTGCGAACGGTAGTGGATCAAAATCGCCCCATAGGTCACCAGCCGTTCATTGAACTCCGGCAGGGCCTCCAGCAGGGCGGGCTTGTCCTCTGAATCCCGCAGGATGCGGGTCTTGTGCTCATAGGTCCGGTGATACTGGGCCAGGGCCTGAGCATACCGGGGGCGCAGCTGGCAGAGGGCGGTATCCAGAAATTTCCGTCTGGCAGCGGCCCCCTCCCGAATGAGGTACAGATCCTCCGGACAGAAAAACACAGTGTTGTACACCTGGCTGAGCTGGGCGCTGGTCTTGGCCGGGGCCTTGTTCACCGACAGCTTCCGCCGCCGGCCCCGATACAGCTCCGCCCGGACGAGAAAGGTCCGCTCCCGGGCAGACACGCCGGCAGTCAGCGCGGCGGACGGGGCGTCAAAGCCAATCATCTCCCGGTCCGTCCTGGCCCTGGGAGATTTTCCACAGGATAGGTATACCAGGGCCTCCAGCAGATTGGTCTTCCCCTGGGCATTCTCCCCGAAGATCACGTTGCACCGGGGATCAAAGGAGACTCGTTGATGGCCGTAGTTTCGAAAATGCTCCAGCTCCAGGCTGTCAATCCGCATAGCTGACCGTCAGACGCTCTCCGGCAAACTCCACCTGATCGCCGGGGCGGATCTTTTTTCCACGCATGGTGCACACTTCGCCGTTCACCCGGACCGCGCCGCCCTGGACGCACTCCTTGGCCTCGCCGCCGCTGGCCACCAGATTGGCAAATTTCAGAAGATCCTGGAGCTTGATAAATTCTGTTTGGATCACAATGGTCTTCATACTCACTCTCCGCTCTTGAGCCGCACCGGCAGCACCATATACAAAAAGTTTTCCTCACCGTCCACAGGCACGATGATGGCAGGGGAGACGCCGGTATTGAGCTCCATCCGCACCGTGTCCGCCGGGGCATACCGGAGCGCCTCCATCAAATACCGGTTGTTGAAGCCGATCTCCAGACCATTGCCGTCGCCGGAGAGGCGGCACACGTCCCGGGCCTCTCCGTTGCCCGTCCGGGCGGAGAGGAGGAGCTTATCGTGGTCAAAGGTACAGCGGACCGGGCTCTTTAATTTATCAGAAATGACCACAGAGACCCGGTCGATGCTCTCGATCAGGGATTTGGTATCCACAATGACGTTGATGGGGTTTTTCCGGGGGATGGCATTTTTATAGTCCAGGAACTCGCCCTCCAGCCGGCGGCAGATCAGCTCCGTCTCGCCCACCTCAAAGAGGATATGGCGCTTGCCCAGGGTCACGGTGGCCAGCTCCTCCACATCGCCGCAGATGCTCTTGACCTCGTTCAAGGCCGCGCCGGGGGCCACAAAGGAGAAGGCGCCGCCCTCCAGCTTTTCCAGGGGCTCCCGGCGGATGGCCAGCCGGAAGCCGTCCACCGCCACCATGGTAAGGCCCGCATCTGTGATCTCAAAGAGCGCTCCCGTATGCACAGGGCGGCTCTCGTTTGTGGAAACTGCAAAGGCCACCTCCTCGATCATGGCCCGGAGGGTCCGCTGCTGGAGAGATACCGCATATTCATCCTCCACCTCGGGAAGATCGGGGTAGTCTGCGGCAGAGAGACCCAAAATGTCGAAATCCGCGTCTCCGCAGCTGAGGTGGACCATCAGCTTTTCATCCACAGATAAGGTGACAACATCGTCGGGCATCCGGCGGATGATATCGCCGAACAGCCGGGCGTTCAGTACGATCTCGCCCCGGTCCGTCACATCGGCGGCCACACGGGTGCGGATGCCGGTCTGCATATTATAGCCGGACACCGTCAGCTCCTGTTCTGCCCGGAGAAGCAGTCCTTCCAGGGCTGGAATGGAACTTTTCTGGGCCACGGCCCGGCTGGTGACAGCGATGGCATTTTGGAGCAGGACCTTTTCACAGCTAAATTTGATCATGGCAAAAATCCTCTCTGTCTGATCGCTTTCTACAAAAAAAGAATCAGATCTTTTTAGAAATCATAATCGTAGAGCAAAACTATGTGGAAAATGTGGAGAAGCCCTTGCGCGGCAAGGAATTCTCCATCCAGGGGCCCCGTGGAAAAATCAGAGGCGTTTTCCACGGGGATTTTTCGGGGTTCTCTTTTCCACAGCGTCTTTTTTCTTTTCCACAGGAAACCTGGGAAAAGTTTATCGTTTGGAGTTGATGTTGGTCTTGATCTCCTTGACCGTCTCGGCGAAGGCCGGGTCCTTCTTCATCTTCTTCTCCACCTGCTGGATGGAGTAGAGAACGGTGGAGTGATCCCGGTTGTCAAAGACCTTGCCGATGTCTACCACGGAGCTGTTGGTCATGGAGCGGATCAGGTACATGGCGATCTGCCGGGCCTGGACCGCCTCCCGGACCCGCTGCTGGCCCCGGATCAGCGACTCCTCCAGGCCGTAGTACTTGCTGATGTACTCCAAAATGGCCTCGGGTGTGGGGATATACTCGCTGCTGCGCTTGAGGATATCCTGCATGGCTCGGGTGACGGTCTCCTCGTCGGCGTCGTTGCCCAGAAGATCCTTGTAGGCCAGAATTTTGTTGATGGTGCCCTCCAGCTGGCGGACGTTGGCGGTGACGTTCTCGGCGATATAGTTGGAGATCTTGTCGGGCAGGTTCATGCCCAGCATGGCGGCCTTGTTCTTGATGATGGCCACCCGGGTCTCAAAGTCCGGCGGCGCTACGTCCACCAGAAGGCCCCACTCGAACCGGGTCCGGAGCCGGTCCTCCAGCTGGGTCATCTCAGAGGGGGGACGGTCCGAGGTCAAAACGATCTGACGGCCGGACTCGTACAGGGTGTTGAAGGTGTGGAAGAACTCCTCCTGGGTCTGCTTTTTGCCGGCGATGAACTGGACGTCGTCCACCAGCAGCAGATCCGCCTGGCGATATTTCTCCCGCATCTCCGCGGTCTTGCCCTCCCGGATGGCGTCCACCAGCTCGTTGGTCAGATCGTCGCCCTTGACGTAGGCGATCCGGGCCCGAGGGTCATTTTTCTTGATGACGTTGGCGATGGCGTAGATCAGGTGGGTCTTGCCCAGGCCCGAGTCGCCGTAGATCAAAAGGGGGTTATAGTTTTTGGCCGGGTGCTCCGCCACCGAGACGGAGGCGGCATAGGCCAGCTTGTTAGACGGGCCCACCACGAAGGCCTCGAAGGTGAATTCATCGGTGCTGAAGCGGTCGTTCTGCTTGGGGGCGGCGTTGGCGCTCTCCCGCTGGCTGATGATCTGGACCTCGAAGTCCATGGAGAAGATGTCGTGGAGGACGGCTTTGATATTTTTCAGAAACAGCGACTCGATATACCCCTTTTTGAAGTCGTTGGGGCAATAGAGGATGAAGACGTTTCCCTGGATGTCCACGGCCTCCAGTTCGTCGAACCAGGTGGCGATGGTGGTCTCCGAGAGATCCCGCTTCAGCTGCTGCAGGACGTTATCCCATACGTCGGCGATGGAGTTCAACAGGAAGCACCTCTCTTTAGTGTTCTTTGGTGTGAAGGGGAAGAGCCCGGCCTGGGCAGGGGGTTTCCGGGTGGTCATTCCACTGAGGTTCCCATTATATCAAAAAACCGTTTTCCTGGCAATACTTATTCTAATATAAAGATTGAAAACTTCCAAATCGTGGGGGAGGCCATATCCTGTGCCTGTGGTCAAAATGACCACTACATTTTGACTTTTCCTCGTCAAACGCCGGAAAAAAGCGAGATTTTTCTAAATTTCAAGTTTTTATTGACACCTTTTGCCGGGGTATGGTATACTATCACATGCGTCAAATGCGCCAAACAAGGTTACTGCGCCCCTCTCTCCGGAGAGCGGTGTCGAGTAAGTGCCGCCCTCAGGCGGCCTGATTTCTGACAGGAGGTGTCTCAAGCATGGCAACGAAACGTACCTATCAGCCCAAGAAGCTCCATGGCCAGAAGGTCCACGGCTTCCGCAAGCGGATGGCCACGGCCAACGGCCGGAAGGTCCTCGCCCGCCGTCGCGCCAAGGGCCGCGCCCGTCTGTCCTACTAAACGCCACGCAGACAGGGGAGACACTTGAACAATCGTCTGCAGGGACGGCGGGAATTTCGTGAGATTCCTCCGTCCCTACAAAAGTTTCCGTCAACGCGAGCAGCTGCCCTGGAGGCGGCTGTTTGCCACATCAGCGGGAGAAGGGGCGGTTCAGGTGTCTGAAAGGAAGGGAGCAAGAGCATGAAGCAGGCGGTCACCCTGAAAAAGAATCATGAGTTCCGCCGCCTTTACCAGAGGGGGGCTTCGGCGGCCGGCGCCAGCATGGTCGTCTACTGCCGGAAAAACCGTCTGGGCCACAACCGTCTGGGGCTCACCGCCTCGGTCAAGCTGGGGGGCGCGGTGGTGCGCAACCGCTGCCGCCGCCGCCTGCGGGAGGTCTACCGCCTCCACGCCGGCCAGCTTCGCCAGGGGTGGGACATCATTTTGGTGGCCCGGGGGCGGACGGTCACAGTTCCCTGGCAGGAGCTGAACAGGACCTTTGAGCGGCTTTGCAAAAAGCTGGATCTGCTGGAGGACAAGCCATGAAGCGTGTGCTCAAAGCGATGATCCGGTTTTATCAAACTGCGATATCGCCCTATCGTCCGGCTTGCTGCAACTATATTCCCACCTGCTCGCAATACGCGCTGGAGGCCATTGAAAAATACGGCGCCCTGAAGGGGGGCTGGCTGGCCTTCAAGCGGATTTTGCGCTGCAATCCCTTCCACAAGGGCGGCTATGACCCCGTGCCATAGGGCCGCCCCATCGCACTCCGCTTGATTTTGACTTGGAGGAAAAGAATCTATGTTTGCAACCATCGGATACTTTATTTGTATCCCCTTCGCCTGGCTGGTCCGGTTTTTTTATGAGCTGACCGGGTCCTACGGCGTGGCGATCATCCTGTTCACCCTGGTGATCAAGCTCATCATGCTGCCTTTCCAGATGAAATCCAAGAAGAGCATGATGCGGATGAGCCGGATGTCCGGCAAGATGCAGGAGATCCAGAAAAAGTACGCCAACAATCAGATGAAGATGAACGAGGAGCTCCAGAAGTTCTATCAGGAAGAGGGCATCAACCCCATGAGCGGGTGCCTGTGGAGCTTCCTGCCCCTGCCCATCCTGATCGCGCTGTACTCCATCCTGCGTCAGCCCATCACCCACCTGATGACGCTGTCCCACGACGTGGTCCAGGATCTGGTGACGAAGCTGACCACCGCCGGCTTTGACATGAGCACCATCGTGATGATGGACAAGTCCACCGGCGCCGCCATCGTCAAGGATGGTCTCACCCAGTTGCAGCCCTATGGCCAGATCAACATGGTCAAGCTCATCAACTCCGAGGCCCCCCAGATGGTAGAGGGCCTGGACCGCTGGATCGACCTGGATTTCAACTTCCTGGGCCTGGATCTGGCTGCCAACCCCTGGGATTTCGTCAGAAACTTTGAGTTCTCCTGGGCCTGCATCGGCCTGATCCTGATCCCCATCCTGGCCGGCGGCTTCCAGCTGCTGATGAGCAAGATGATGATGAAGCAGCAGCCCCAGCAGGGCGCCGCTGCCGGTTCCACCAAGATGATGATGTACATGATGCCCCTGTTCTCCGTGTACATCGCCTTCATGATGCCTGCCGCCCTGGGTATTTACTGGATCGCTCAGAGCGTGTTCTCCATGATCCAGGAGATGATCATGGGCAAGTTCTACAACAAAAAGCTCCAGGAAGAGGAAGACGCCAAGTACGAGGCCCGTCAGGCCGAGCGTCAGAAACGGATGGAGGAGGGCCGCCGGCAGCAGGAAGAGCAGCGCCGTCAGGCCGAGAAGAAGCAGTCCCTGAAGGAAAAGCAGAAGGCGGCGAAGGCCGCCAAGGCCGCCAAGGCTGCCAAGGCCAGCATCAGCACCACCGAGGCCGGCCGGGTGGGCAACCGCCCCTATGCCAGAGGGCGGTCCTACAAGGCGGACCGCTATGACGATCAGGAGTAAGGAGCCGTTATGAGAGAGTATATCGACGTGACGGGCAAGACCGAGGAGGAGGCCATCCGCACGGCGCTGGCCCAGCTGTCTATGGACCGGGACGATGTGTCTCTGGAGATCCTGGAGCGGGCCAAGTCCGGCTTCCTGGGCCTTGGCAGCTGCCCGGCCAAGGTCCGGGTCTACTACGGCCCCGAAGAGGAGCCGGAGGTCCCCGCCGCTCCCGAAAAGGAGGAGCGCCTCGTCAAGCCCGAGAAGGCTGAAAAGGCCGCCGAGCCCAAGGCTGAGCGGCCGGAGAAGCGGGAGCGCAAGCCCAAGAGCGCCGCTCCCAAGGCCGAGCGCAAGAGCGAGGAAGCTCCCGCTGCGGAGCAGGCCCCCGCTCCCGTTCAGGACCTGGGGGAGGAAGTGGACGATGAAAAGGCCCAGGCCATCCGGAAGTTCCTCAGCGGACTGCTGGAGCAGATGGAGGCCTCTGCCGTCATCAAGGTCTATCAGCCTGAAAAGGGCCGCTATAAGGTCTTTTTGGAGGGCGAGCATATGGGCGCGCTGATCGGCCGCCGGGGCGAGACCCTGGATGCCATCCAGCAGCTGACCAGCTATGCTGTCAACCGCACCGGCGGCCGGGTCCGGGTCCAGCTGGACGCCGAGGGCTACCGGGAGAAGCGGGAGCAGAGCCTCCAGCACCTGGCCCGGAAAGTGGCCGGCAAGGTGGTCCGCTACCGCCGCAGTGTGACGCTGGAGCCGATGAACGCCTATGAGCGTCATGTGATCCACATGGCCCTCCAGGATGTGCCTGGCGTCACCACCTATTCCACCGGCGTGGACCCTAACCGCCGGGTGATCGTGGCTTACGACCGAGAGAAGAAGTAAAGAGAGAAGGACCGGCCGAAAGGCCGGTCCTTTTTAGTCATGATCATGGCAGGGGATTCCACCCCCCATTTTCTTTTCGGTCTTGCCGAAAAGAAAACGGGCCGTGGACGGTCCAAAAGAAAAGAACGCTTGGCGCGGAACTTGCGCACAAGGCGCAAGTTCGCTTAAATGCGGGAGCTGTTCTAACGAATTGCCACCAATTCTCCGGCCTTCTACCGGCGCGCGCCGTTCTCGTCCCTTGAATCGGATTTCCCCGCGCTTACACCCCGGCGTTTAACGTTGGAGGTTATCGGAAAGCATGTCCTCCATGCCCCGCTGACGCTACCCTGGAGCGCAAGCGGAAAAAGAAGCAGGGGGTGTCCCAAACCTCCAAAACCCCCGCTAGCACCACGCCGCGGACAGAGACTTTCCTGGAATCAGACACGCTCTCTCACCGCGAAACATTTTTTCTTTTCCACCGTGCACGGCGCATTTTCTTTTTGATGTCTCAAAAAGAAAATGGGGGGTGCATTCCCCGCGCCGAAGCGGCGCGACCATGGGGGCGCATAACTTCCCTTGACATCTTTGTGGAAACATGATAGAGTGAACTCCAATATGAAAAGGCTGTGAAAAGGAACAGTACGCCGGAGGCTTTTGCCTCAGAGAGGGGACGGTCGGTGCAAGTCCCTGCAAGCTCCGGAGGAAGGCCCCTTTGAGCCGCGGTGCGGAAATGTGCCGCCGGTCCCCACCGTTACCGGGCAAGAGTGCGCATCAGCCAGATGCGAATTCAGGTGGAACCACGGATCAGCTTTGATTCGCCCTGAGCCGACAGCCGGCTCAGGGCGTTTTTTCGTCTCTGGGCCCATTCAGAAAAAGGAGAGTATCACATGAAAAACACAGAAAAATCCATGGAAAAGATCGTGGCCCTGTGCAAGGGCCGGGGCTTCGTATTTCCCGGCAGCGAGATCTACGGCGGCCTTGCCAACACCTGGGACTACGGCCCCCTGGGTGTGGAGCTCAAGAACAACGTGAAGAAGGCCTGGTGGAAAAAGTTCGTCCAGGAGAACCCCTATAACGTGGGCTTGGACGCCGCCATTTTGATGAATCCCCAGACCTGGATGGCCTCCGGCCACCTGGGCGGCTTCTCCGATCCTCTGATGGACTGCAAGGAGTGCAAGGAGCGCTTCCGGGCGGATAAGCTGATCGAGGACTGGTGCGAGGCCAACAGCTATGAGCTGGATAAGCCCATCGACGCCTTCTCCCAGCAGGAGATGGCCGCCTTTATCGCCGAGCATCAGGTGACCTGCCCCACCTGCGGCAAGCACAACTGGACCGACATCCGTCAGTTCAACCTGATGTTCAAAACCTTCCAGGGCGTCACGGAGGACGCCAAGAACACGGTGTACCTGCGGCCTGAGACCGCCCAGGGCATCTTCGTGAACTTTCTGAACGTCCAGCGGACCACCCGCCGCAAGCTCCCCTTCGGCGTGTGCCAGGTGGGCAAGAGCTTCCGCAACGAGATCACCCCCGGTAACTTCACCTTCCGCACCCGGGAGTTTGAGCAGATGGAGCTGGAGTTCTTCTGCAAGCCCGGCACGGATCTGGAGTGGTTCCAGTATTGGCGGACCTACTGCCACGACTGGCTGATGGGCCTGAACGTGAAGGACGAGAACCTGCGGCTGCGGGATCACAGCCCCGAGGAGCTGTGCTTCTACTCCAAGGCCACCACGGACTTTGAGTATCTCTTCCCCTTCGGCTGGGGCGAGCTGTGGGGCGTGGCGGACCGGACCGACTACGACCTTAAGCAGCACCAGCAGTTCTCCAACCAGGATCTGACCTATTTCGACCAGGAGCAGAACGAGCACTATGTGCCCTACGTCATTGAGCCCTCTCTGGGTGCGGACCGGATGACCCTGGCGCTGCTGGTGGAGGCCTACGACGAGGAGGTCGTGGACGAGGCCAAGAACGACGTGCGTACCGTCATGCACTTCCACCCCGCCATCGCCCCCTTCAAGTGCGCGGTGCTGCCCCTTTCCAAGAAGCTCTCTGACAAGGCCCGGGAGATCCAGGCAGAGCTCTCCAAGGAGTGGATGGTGGACTTTGACGACACCGGCTCCATCGGCAAGCGCTACCGCCGGGAGGACGAGATCGGCACGCCCTTCTGCGTCACCGTGGACTTTGACACCGTGGGCGACGCGGAGAAGGCCGGCGACAACTGCGTGACCGTCCGGGACCGGGATACCATGGAGCAGGTCCGGCTGCCCATCGATCAGCTCAAGAGCTACTTGGCTGAGAAGCTGGCCTACTAAGTTTTTTCCACATGTCCAGCGGGGACGGGCCCGGTGCCCGTCCCCCGTTTTTTTCAAAGGAGAATCAAGTTGAAAGATTTCTGGCTGTTCCGCACGCGGGATACAGGCCTCACCGCCGCCCGGCGGGTGGGCTTTTGGACCTGGAACGGACTTTTGCTGCTGCTCTCCGGCGTGGGACTGGGGCTGGTTTCCCTGCTGCTGGCCTACGGCGGGTATGCCACGGCCATGTTCCGGAGCTATTTGGAGCATCCCCTCATCCTGTTTTTGAATCTGCTGCCGCCGGTGTTGCTGGCGGCGGTGCTCTACGGTCTGATCGGACGGGCCTGGATCGCCTTTCTGGTGGACGCGGTGGTGGTCTACGGGTTTTCAGCGGCGAATTACTATATGCTCCGCTTCCGGGATGACCCGCTGATGTTCGAGGATCTGAAATATATCCGGGAGGCCGGCTCCATCACCCAGATGGCGGACTATGACCTGACGCCGGATAAACGGATGCTGGTGGGGATCTTCTGCATCCTGGCGGGAACCGTGTTCCTGGCGCTTCTGGTACGGGGCCGTCCCGGCTGGAAGGTCCGGGCCGGGATCACCGGGGTGGGGATCTTGCTCTCTGCCGCCGCCTGGGGGCTATATACGGACCAGGGGATCTACAACCAGCGGACCCAGAATTTCGACTATATCAACCGCTGGTCCTCCACCCAGCTTTATATCTCCAAGGGCTTTGTCTATCCCTTCCTCCACAGCGTCACCGTGGGCAGCATCGCCCCGCCGGAGGGCTATGACGAGGGGGAGACGGCGGCTCTGCTGGAATCCTACACCCCGGTGGATCTGCCGCAGGAGAAACAGGTGGATCTCATTACCCTTCAGCTGGAGGCCTTCGCGGACTTCTCCCTGTTTGAGGGGGTGGAGGGGATCGACTGGGAGAAGGCCTATGGGCTTTACCACCAGCTGGAGCAGGAGGGCTATACCGGCGATCTCATCACCAACATCTTCGCCGGCGG
This sequence comes from uncultured Dysosmobacter sp., assembly GCA_963560095.1. Lineage (GTDB taxonomy): Bacteria > Bacillota > Clostridia > Oscillospirales > Oscillospiraceae > Oscillibacter. The sequence continues at coordinate 85,182 of CAUWNE010000001.1, forward strand.
CACGGTGGACACGGAGCGGGCATTCCTCACCGGCTATGCGGACCTGTGGAATTTCCGGACCAATACCAATTCCTATGCCTGGTATCTCACCAGTCAGGGATATGTGGCGGAGGGCAGCCACCCCAGCTATGACTGGTTCTATAACCGCCGGAATGTGAACAGCTACCTGGGGCTTTCCAATTACTATTTCCTGGAGAACCATTACCAGACCCTCTCGCCCGGCGCCATCGCCACAGATGACATTCTCCTGCCGGAGATCTATGATCTCTACGCCGCCAACCGGGACGGGGAGGGGAAGCCCTACTTCTCCTTCAACGTCACCTACCAGGGCCACGGCCCCTATGACACCCAGAGCGTCTGGCGGGGACAGCACTACACCGACGGCCGGTATTCCCCGGAGACCACCAACATTGTGGATAACTACCTGGGCTCCGTGGCGGACACGGCGGAGCAGCTGGCCGCGCTCATGGATGCGTTCCGGGAGGAGGAGCGGCCGGTGGTGCTGGTGGCCTTCGGCGATCACAAGCCCTGGCTGGGAGACAGCAACTCCGCCTATCAGGAGCTGGGAGTCAACCTGGATACTTCCACCCAGGAGGGCTTTTACAACTACTACGGCACCCGGTATCTGATCTGGGCCAACGACGCTGCCAAGTCAGCTCTTGGCCGGGATCTGACCGGTGAGGGGCCGGACGTGTCCTCCTGCTTTTTGATGAATCTGGTTTTTGACCTGCTGGGCTGGCAGGGAGATGCCTGGGCCCAGGCCACCACGGAGATCTGGCGTCAGCTCCCGGTGTTGACCTCTGTGGGCCGTTATGTGGAAAACGGGCAGCTGGTGGAGGAGCAGGACCTGAGTGAACAGGGCCGGGCGCTTCTTGCAGCCTACCGGAGCTTGGAGTACTATCAAGGCACCCACTTTGGATACAAGGGAGACGGCGCGTCCTGAGCTGGAAGCCGCAGCTGCAAAGAAGATCAGCAAAAGCCCTGGAACCGCTTTGTCGGTTCCAGGGCTTTTTCATAGATCTTTTCGCGGATGGACGTGTCTGACGGTCAGAAAATGGCGTCCATAAAGCCGGTGGGACGCTCGGGGAACTGATACCAGAGGTTTTGAAAGACCTGGCCGGAGATGGGCTTGGCATCCACCTCTCCGGGCTTGTTCAGCCCGTAGGGGTTCTCCGGATAGGGCGTTTTAGAAAGGGCCTCCGGCCAGCCGTGCTCCTCGCCGTAGGCAAAGCACATCCCGTTTTGATACTGGTCGATCCGCCGCCGCTCCCGCAGATCGTCTCCCAGCTCCACATAGCTCTCAGCGGGGTCGTCCTCGTCATGGCTGAGATAGGTGATCCATACGTATTGCATCTGACTGCCTCACTTTCCGAAAAATGCGGTGATCTCTTCCGGCTGGGTCTGGGCGCTTCCTTGGGCAAAGCCGTTCCGGCCGCCGCCCCGGCCGTGCAGGGATTGATTCATGGACTTGACCAGAGGGGCGATGTCCTGGCCGGGATGGACCAGGGCGTAGTGATACTGGCCCTCTTCGCCGGCGAACACCGCCGCCAGCCCGCCGCAGGTCTTTGCTATGGCGTCTGCCAGCCGCCGGACGCTGTCCGGGGGCATGGGGGGCTGGAGCACCAGCACGTCTCCCTGGCCGGCATACTCTCCCGCCAGGGCGGCAAAGTAACCGCTCTCCAGCTCTGCCGACCGGGCCTTGACGGCGGCGAGCTCCTGGGCCAGCCGCTCTGCCGCCGGGACGATCTCCCGGGGCTTGACGCTCAGCTGCTGGCCCACGGTCCGGGCCTGGTCATAGACAGCGGAGAGATAGTTCAGGGCCCGCTTGCCGCACAGAAGCTCGATCCGGACTCCCTCCCGGAACTTCTGGACCGAGAGGAACTTCACAAGCCCCACCTGGGCGCTGCTGTACACGTGGGTCCCGCAGCAGGCGCAGCAGTCCGCGCCGGGAAAGGTCACGATCCGCACATCCCCCTCCAGGGCCTTTTTGCTCCGGTAGTCCAGGGCCTCCAGCTCCGCGCCGCGGCTGACCTGGATCTGGATGGGATGATTTTCATAGAGATAGCGGTTGGCCTGGTCCTCGATCTCCAGCAGGCCCTCCCAGGGGATCTCGGCGTTAAAGTCGATGGTCACGATCTCCGCGCCCATGTGGAAGCCCACGTTGTCACAGTGATAGCGCGCGCAGATCATGCCGCTGCAAATGTGCTCGCCGGAGTGCTGCTGCATGTGGTCAAAGCGGCGCTCCCAGTCGATCGCGCCCTCCACCGCCGTTCCCGGCTCCAGGGGGCAGGCGCAGGTGTGGAACACCACACCCTCCCGCTCGTGGACGTCTGTCACCGCCGCGCCGTTCAGCGTTCCCCAGTCTGCTGGCTGGCCGCCGCCCTCGGGATAGAAGGCGGTCCGGTCCAGGGTGACCAGATACCCGGCTTTCCCCGGCTCACAGGTGAGGACCGTGGCGGTGAACTCCGTCAGAGCAGGGTCCTGGTAATAAAGCTTTTCCGTTTCCATGTGGAAAATTCCTTTCATATTTCGATTGTGTTTCAGGGGGCACTGGCAGCGCCGCTCTCCTTTTCGATGGACGGCAGCAGGCCCAAAGCCTGCTTCCAGGTCAGCACCCGGCGGCAGGCCGTGTTTACGGTCTCCTCCGCCAGGGCGCCGCTGTTCACGGCCTCCAGGACCTTGGGGATCTGGGCGGGGTAGTCGGTGGTGATGATCAGATCGTTCCCCGCCTCCAGGGCCATCACCGCTGCGGCGCCGTCTGCGGCGTAGGCGGCCACGGCGTCCATAGCAAGATCGTCGGTCATAGCCACGCCGTCAAAGCCCAGCTCTGTGCGCAGCAGCTGGTGAACGGCAGGGGAGAGGGAGGCAGGCAGCGTCTCGTCCACCGCCGTCATGATGTTGTGGGAGACCAGCACCGCCGCAGTGCCCTCTCCGGCCTGGATGCCGGCAGAGAAGGGGAGAAAGTCGCTTTCTTCAAAGGTCTCCAAGGGCCGCTGGTCCACGGCGATGCCGGTGTGGGTGTCCACATTACTGCCATAGCCGGGGAAGTGCTTCAAAACGCTGCCGATCCCGGTTTCCCGCATGGCGGTCACCACGTCTGCCACATAGCCTGCGGTGGTCTGGGCGTCCTGTCCCAGGGTCCGGTCATAGATGAAGTCGGCAGGGTCGGTAGAGACGTCTGCCACGGGGGCCAGATTCACATTGATCCCCAGGGCTTTCAGCAGGGCGCTTTTCTCCTGGGCGTCGGATACCACGGCCTCTATACCGCCTTTGGCATAGAGGGCCTGAGGAGACTGATATTTGGAGCCGCGCAGATGGGGATTGGCGCTGACCCGGACAACGGAGCCGCCCTCCTCGTCTACGCCAATCAGTAGAGGGATGCCGCTGTCTTCCGCTGCGGCGTTCTGATAGCGTCTGAGGGTCTGGATCACATCGTCGGCGGTCTTGTCGGCAAAATCCCGGCCGAAGAGCACATAGCCCCCCAGATGATAGGTCCCGATGTCCTCCAAGGCGTTTTCCGCCGGACACCGGACAAAGAACAGCTGGCCCACCTTTTCCTCCATCGTCAGGGAATCCAGGATTTCCTGGACCTCCTGGGCCGCCAGCTCCTCCGCCGTGGGCTCCGGGGGCGGTTCGATCTCCTCCTGGACCGGCGGAGCGGGGGGCTCCGGCGGCTGGGTCTTTCCGCAGGCGGCAGTCAGGGCCATAAGCAGCAGGGCCGCAAAAACCATGAGACGTCGTTTCATGAGAGACCTCCTGTGGTGATGTTCTGTTCCAGTGTACCATAGCCTTGTGGAAAAGAAAAGAGCGGAGAAAAAGCAGCCGCCTATTCAGGCGGCTGCTGAGACTGCGGAGGGATCAGATATCGGAGACCCGGGTACGCCAGGCGATCTCGGCGTTCAGGTCCTTTTTCAGCTTCTCGTTCTCCGCCACCAGCTCGTCATAGTGACGGCCCTGGACGTAATACTTCACGAAGCTGAAGGTGGCCTCCTGGAACTCCTCCTCGGTGTACTCCGGCAGGAGGGAGCCGTTCTGGCGGCGCAGGCCCTGGACAGAGATCAGCACCAGACGGCGGTTCTTCTCAGAGAGCTGAATGATCTTGAGGTTTTCGGGGATGTCCAGATTCAGGTCATAGATGGTGTTGACCCGCTCCAGGAGCTTGCGCTGCTCCGGCTTTGCGGAGACGACGACGCCGTACTTGTTGAACAGCTCTTTCAGATAGTCGGCGGAGACGTCCTCGCGGGTGATGGTTCCCTTACCAAGGCCAGAAAACATGGTATTGGACAGAGAAAAGCTGACAAAAACCTCATTGCCGGTATGCGGATAACTCATAATGATACCTCCATACAATTTCATGGATTCCAGCAGGGACGGAATCTTTGGTAAGCTCATTATAAGATATGTTTGCGTAAATAGCAAGAAAAATTTGCGTAAACAAATAAAAAATTTTTATCACAAGGGGATGGGGGGATCGCGCCGACGCGGCGCGGAAAATGCACCCCCCATTCTCTTTTTGACGCTTCAAAAAAGAGAATGGGGGGTGGATTGCCTTGTTCCAATGAACGAAAAGACCGGCCTTTCGACCGGTCTTTCAAGAGCTTATTCCTCAGTTTTTACCAGGGTGATATGCAGCTCGTCCAGCTGCTTCTGAGTCACCTGGCTGGGGGCGTCCATCATGACGTCCTGGGCGTTTTTGTTCATGGGGAAGGGGATGATCTCCCGGATGGAATCCTCACCGGCCAGCAGCATCACCATCCGGTCCACGCCGGGAGCGATGCCCGCGTGGGGAGGAGCGCCGTAGGTGAAGGCGTTGTACATGGCGGGGAACTTGGCCTTTACATCCTCCTCGCCCAGGCGGACCAGCTCAAAGGCCTTGATCATGATCTCCGGGTCGTGGTTCCGGACCGCGCCGGAGGAGAGCTCCACGCCGTTGCACACCAGATCGTACTGATCGGCAGTAATGGACAGGGGATCGATCTCGCCCCGCTCGGCTTTCAACAGGACTTCCAGGCCGCCGGAGGGCATGGAGAAGGGGTTGTGGCAGAACTCCAGCTCGCCGGACTCGTCGCCGATTTCATACATGGGGAAATCCACGATCCAGCAGAAGGCGTACTGCTCCCGGTCCATGTGGCCGGGAACGGCGGCGCCCAGGGTCTTGACCAGCACGCCGGCGGTCTTCTGAGCCGCGCCCAGGGTCCCGGCGGAGAGAGCCACAAAATCATTGGCCTTCAGCCCCAGGGCAGAGATCACAGAATCCTTAATGGGCTGGACAAACTTGGCGATGCCGCCTACGATCTCACCGTTTTCGTCCAGACGGAACCAGTAGGGCTTGCCGCCGGAGACCACCTCTACGTCGGCCAGAGTCTTGTCAATGAACTTCCGGGTCTCGTGGAAATCGCTGACTACCACGGCCTTGACCCGGCTGCCCTCAAAGGGGACGAAGCCGCAGCCGGAGAGCAAATCGGTGGCATCCTGCACCGTCAGGTCGATCCGCAGGTCCGGCTTGTCAGAGCCATACTTCTCCATGGCCTCCAGATAGGGGATGCGCAGGAAGGGCGCGCCGCTGGCCCGGTCATATTTGCCGTACTTGGCAAAGATGGGAGGCAGGACTTTTTCACACACGGCGAACACGTCCTCCTGAGAGGCGAAGGCCATTTCCATATCCAGCTGGTAGAACTCGCCGGGGGAGCGGTCGCCACGGGCGTCCTCATCCCGGAAGCAGGGGGCGATCTGAAAATACTTGTCGAAGCCGGAGGTCATGAGCAGCTGCTTGAACTGCTGAGGCGCCTGGGGCAGGGCGTAGAACTTGCCGGGGTGCTTCCGGGCGGGCACCAGGTAGTCCCGGGCGCCCTCGGGGGAGGAGGCGGTGAGGATGGGGGTGGTGATCTCCAGGAAGCCCTCGGCGGTCATGGCCTGGCGCAGGGCGGCCACCACCTGGCAGCGCAGGATGATGTTGGCCTTGACCTCGGGATTGCGCAGGTCCAGATAGCGGTATTTCAGCCGAAGGCTCTCGTCGGCCTCCCGGCTGCGGTTGATCTGGAAGGGGAGCTCATTGTGGCGGCAGCGGCCCAGGACCTCCACCTTGGCGGGGACGATCTCGATCTCGCCGGTGGGCAGCTTGGCGTTTTCGCTGTCCCGTTCCCGGACGGTTCCCTCCACAGAGATGGTGGATTCCTTGGTGATGGCCTTGAAGGTGTTGACCAGGTCCTCGGTCTCAGCCACCACCTGGGTGGTGCCGTAGAAGTCCCGGAGAACGATGAAGGCCAGACTGGCGGAGACCACCCGGACATTCTCCATCCAGCCTACCAGCTTCACCTGGGCTCCGGCGTGGGAGAGCCGCAGCTCCCCGCAGGTATGGGTGCGATTCTGCATCATAATCGGTATTCCTTTCTGATTTCTGATTATAATTTGTATTATCGAGAAAATATATTACGATTCGTTTCTAATATCAGGGAAAATCGGGGGAATTACCCCAGGATGACAGCACCCTTTTCCCTCTCCGCAAGGCCCGCCTTAATGCGGTAAATGGTGGCGGCGGCGTCCAGCTTGGTCTGCTCGCCGGTGGCCATATCCTTGCAGGCCACCACACCGGCGTTGATCTCATCCTCGCCCAGGAAGATGGCATAGGGGATAGAGAGCTTGTCGGCGTAGCTGACCTTCTGCTTGAACTTCTTGTCCTCAAAGTGGACCTGAGTCCGGATGCCGTTCTCCCGGAGCTGGGTGGCCAGGGCGATGGCGGCGGAGAGATCCTCGGTCATGGGCAGGATCAGCACGTCAGCCGGGGCGGTGGGAAGGTCCGGATTCAGCATCCCCTGCTCGCCCAGAACATAGAACAGCCGGGTCAGGCCGATGGAGATGCCAACGCCGGGCAGCTGCTTGTCGGTGTAGTACTCGGCCAGGTTGTCATAGCGGCCGCCGGAGCAGACAGAGCCGATCTCCGGGTGATCCAGCAGGGTGGTCTCATAGACGGTGCCGGTGTAGTAGTCCAGGCCCCGGGCGATGGTCAGATCCACGGCAAAGTTCTCCGCCGGCACGCCGAAGGCGGAGAGATACTTGACCACGGTGTTCAGCTCGGCAAGGCCCTGGTCGAACATCTCATTCCGGCCCCGGTAGCTCTCCAGAGCGGAGAGGACCGCATCGTTGCCGCCGCCGATGGCGATGAACTTCAAGATCTCGTCGGCCTCGGCCTGGCCCACGGCGAAGTCCTCCACCAGGATGGTCTTCACCTTTTCGGGACCGATCTTGTCCAGCTTGTCCACCGTCCGCATCACGTCGCCGGATTTCTCCGTCAGGCCCAGCATGGCGTAAAAGCCGTTAAGGATCTTGCGGTTGTTCACCCGGATCTGGAAGCGCCGCAGGCCCAGGGTGGAGAAGGTCTTGTAGATGATGGCGGGGATCTCCGCCTCATTGGTGATGGAAAGCTTGCCGTCGCCGATGATGTCGATGTCGGCCTGATAGAACTCCCGGAACCGGCCCCGCTGGGCCCGCTCGCCCCGGTAGACCTTGCCGATCTGATACCGGCGGAAGGGGAAGGTGAGGTCGTTGTAGTGCAGGGCCACGTACTTGGCCAGGGGAACCGTCAGGTCAAAGCGCAGGCTCAGGTCTGCGTCTCCCTTTTGAAAGCGGTAGATCTGCTTTTCCGTCTCACCGCCGCCCTTGGCCAGCAGTACGTCGCTGGATTCGATCACCGGCGTATCCAGGGGGGTGAAGCCGTAGAGGGCATAGGTGCGGCGGAGCACCTCCATGATGCGCTCCATCTGCTGCTGGGGCGCGGGCAGTAATTCCATGAAGCCGGACAGCGTCCGGGGAGTCATTTTAGCCATGGTCGTCCATCTCCTTTGTTTCATTTCGCGCCGGTCCCCACAGTCTGTGGAAAACCGGATGGGGCAGCCGGAGGATATTTTCCGGCAGCGGCAGGCGCTTTGCGGGCAAAAAACAACGCTCCCGTCCCCAGGTTTGGGACGAGAGCGACGGTGCGCTTCGTGGTGCCACCCAAATTCAAGACCAGTGCGGTCTCCTTTGGCCTCCTTGGCTGCGGGGAGGGTGCCGCGGGCGTCTCCGCCCCCGCTCCGCCGCTGTCCTTCGTCCAGGCCGAACGGGGCTCTTTCAGCGGGAAAGCCCCTCTCTGCGGATCGGCGCTTGGAGTACTGCTGCGGCATCTGCGCGGTATTGTCTATTGTATGCGGTTTGTGGAAAAATGTCAAGCGATGGGCCGGGTGGAGGGGTTGACGATGCAGCGCCAGTCCAGATCGCCCCGGGCCAGACCCAGCACCAGCATCTCCGCCGTGGCGATGTTGCTGGCAAAGGGGATGTTGTTCTGGTCGCACAGCCGGGAGATATAGGAGATTTCACCCTGCATGTTCTCGCTGCTGGGATCGTTGAAGAAGATCACCAGATCGAATTCGTTGTAGGCGATGCGGGCGCCGATCTGCTGACTGCCGCCATGGGCATAGGTCAAAAAGCAGTGGACCTTGAGACCGGTGGAATCGGCCACCATGTGACCAGTGGTGTTGGTGGCGTAGATATGGTGCTTGGAGAGGATGCCGGCATAGGCGGTGCAGAATTGGACCATCAGTTCCTTTTTGTTGTCGTGGGACATCAGAGCTATGTTCATAGAGGCGCTCCTTTCTTTATTTGATGCGCAGCAGGGGGGCGTGCCCTCCCTGAAGGCGGGTCGCGATATTTCGGTAGGCTGCGGAGGCGGGATTTCTGCCCCGGGCCAGCAGCACGGGGGAGCCCTGGTTCAGGGCCAGGGGGAGGGCGTCATCCTCGGGGACCACACCCAGCAGGGGGAGCCCTGCCTTGTCGATGGCGTCGTCGATGGTGGCGTGCATATTCCGAAGCAGCTTTTTCCGAACCCGGTTCACCACCAGGTGGAGCTTGCCCGGACCGAACCGGTGGAGCTCCATCACGGTGTGCTGGGCGTCCCGCAGGGAGGAGGCGTCTGCCGTGGTCACCACCACGCACCGGTCCGCCGCCCCGCTGGCAAGCCGAAAGCCAAGGCCCAAGCCCGCCGGCGCGTCCAGCAGGCAGTAGTCATAGCGTTCCCGGATCTGCCGGAGCGTCCGCGCCATCTCATCTGCCGTCACCGGCCGTCCCCGGATGCGCAGGGGGGCGGTGAGGAGGTGGAGGGTGGAGATCTGAGGATGGGCCACCACGGCGCTGTCCAGCGGACAGCGGCCTTGAGACACGTCGGTAAAGTCCATCAGCGCCGCGTCAGAGAGGCCCAGGGCCAGGTCCAGGTTCCTCAGCCCGATGTCGCAGTCCAGACACAGCACCCGCCGGCCGGAGAGGGCCAGCGCCGCGCCAACGCCTGCGGTAAAGGAGGTCTTGCCGGTGCCGCCCTTGCCGGACACCACGGCGATGCACTGTCCCATATTCTGCCTCCCTTCAGCCAAATGTCTTTACTAGTAAGCTATTATAAAGGATTCTTCTTGATTTTTGCAAATGTTCTGGGATATTTTTTTTCAGTTTTTTTGACTTTTTTTAAAACGATCAGCCGGTGGCGGACATCCGTCCCCGGGATCGTGTAGTCTGCCTGCCGTTCCGCCACAGCGCCCAGGGCGGCGATGGCGCCCCGAGCCTGGGCCAGCTCCTCGTCGCTGTCCACGGATTTCATGGCCAGGAAGTGTCCGCCCACCTTCACCAGGGGCAGGCACAGCTCGCACAGCATCCGCAGGTTGGCCACTGCCCGGGAGGTGACGATGTCAAAGCCCTCCCGGTGCTCTGCGGCAAATTCCTCTGCCCGGCCGTGGACGCAGGCGACGTCAGAAAGGCCCAGGTCAGCGCAGACCTCTCCCAAAAAGTCGATCCGCTTGTTGAGAGAGTCCAGCAGGGTCAGGCGGATGGAGGGCTCCACGATCTTCAGCGGCAGGCCCGGAAAGCCGGCCCCGGTCCCCACGTCCGCCACAGTCTTGTCCCGAAAGTCCGCCAGGGTCAGCAGTGCGGCGCTGTCGAGAAAATGGAGCGTGGCGATGTCTGATGGCTCCGTGATGGCGGTCAGGTTCATGACCTTGTTCTTCTCCACCAGCAGCTCCGCGTACCGCATCAGGGCGGGAACGCCGTCCTCCGGCAGTCCCAGGGCCGACAGCCCCTCTCGCAGCAGCTGTTCCATCATGTCCGCTCCCTCAGCAGGTCCCGGATCTCGGTGAGGAGCTGTTCCTCAGCGGAGGGCTCCGGCGGGGCGGGCGGGGGAGGCGGGGTCTCCTCCTTCTTGCGGTGGAAGCGGTTCAGGGTCTTGATGATGCAGAAGATCACAAAGGCCATGATCAGGAAATTCAAAACGGCGTTGATAAAATTGCCCACCATCATGTCCCCGCCGCCGGGCAGGTGGATGACCAGGGCCGCCAGGTCGCTGTTCCCGCCGGCGAAGATGCCCAGGACGGGGTTGATGATGTCGTTCACCAGGGAGTCGGCGATGGCCTTGAACGCGCCGCCGATGATGACGCCGACGGCCATATCCATCACGTTGCCCCGGGCGATAAATTGTTTGAACTCGGCGATAAAGCCGGAGGTTTTAGCCATAGAGGGCCATCCTTTCTCTTTTTGTGGTAGCGTTACCGGAGACGCAGAGCAGGATCCAGAACTCTGGACAGCATGACGGCTGCCTGAGCGCGGGTGAGGGGAGCATCGCCCGAAAAGCGGCCGCTTTCATCCACGCCGTTCACAACACCGGCCCGATAGAGCCGCAAGATCGCGTCGGCGTCAGGAGTGCTCTCCGGATCCACATCTGGAATGGAGACCGTCTCCTGAACAGGTGGTAGCGGGCTGGCGGCGCAGTCCAACAACCAGGCGAACAGGGCGCGGGAAGCAGGTTCGGCAAAGCGCCGGGAGACCGTTCCCGGATCGTGGTTTGGTGCGACCCGCCAAATGAGGTCGCCGGAGAGATTCAGGCGTTCCTGACTGGCAAGGTAGAACGCGGCGGAGAACCACCACTCTTCCTCAAAAGGTGCGCTGTCCATGCCCAGGAAGAAGCAAAAGGCGGCAACATCCGGATCTGTGAAGCGGTATCCGGTGCCGGTGAGTCCGTGGGTCATGACGCCGGGAGGAGGGGCGTAGAAGGTCCGGACGCCGGAATAGCGGCGGATGGGGCCGTAGTCACGAAAGCCAATCTCCAGTGTACAAGTTTCCGGAAGAGCCGGATCATCCGGCGTGTCGCTGAGGCTGATAAAGAGGCCGTTGTCCATACTGTGTGTGAGCGGGTCCGTGCATCGATACGAGCGGAGCAGAGCGCCGTCCGGCCCGTAAAAACACAGGTAGGGCTGGGACAGGTCGGGGAGGGAAGGAATCGTGCCGCTGCCGCCGCTGCGCAGGCTGTACAGGCGGGCAGATAGCACCGTCAGCTGCGCGGCGGTCAGGGGGCTGTCAGGCGAGAAGGTTGTCTCAGATGTGCCGTTCATGAGTCCGGTCTCATAGCAGAGAGCCACGGCGTCATGACACCAGCTGTCCTTTGCCACGTCGGCGAAGCCGGGGAACGCACGGATGCTGTGGACTGCGGGTTCTACCGCTGCACAGGGGATGGACAGCAGACATATGGCCAGAAAAAGCATAGAAAAGAAGCGTTTCATAGTGAGACTCCTTTCAATCCGTAGATCCGGCTTATGCAATTTTTAACCGCAGCGCGGAATCCCCGACCGCAAAGCGGCCGGATGCGGGCAGACTGCGGAAACGCCGCCGGAGGTGGTTACTGCTTGGGCACCAGCTTGTCCTTGCCGCCCATGTAGGGGCGCAGCACCTCGGGGATCAACACCGTGCCGTCGGACTGGAGGTTGTTCTCCAGGAAGGCGATCAGCATCCGGGGCGGGGCCACGCAGGTATTGTTCAGGGTGTGGCACAGCTGCATCTTGCCGTTTTCATCCTTGTAGCGGATGCGCAGCCGCCGGGCCTGGGCGTCGCCCAGGTTGGAGCAGGAGCAGACCTCGAAGAACTTTTGCTGACGGGGGCTCCAGGCCTCGATGTCGCAGGACTTCACCTTCAGGTCCGCCAGGTCGCCGGAGCAGCACTCCAGCTGCCGCACGGGGATATCCAGAGAGCGGAACAACTCCACGCTGTAACGCCACAGCTTCTCATACCAGTCCTTGGAGTCCTCGGGCTTGCAGACCACGATCATCTCCTGCTTTTCAAACTGGTGGATGCGGTACACGCCCCGCTCCTCAATGCCATGGGCGCCCTTTTCCTTGCGGAAGCAGGGAGAATAGGAAGTCAGGGTCTGGGGCAGGGTCTCGGCGGGCAGGATCTGGTCAATGAACCGGCCGATCATGGAGTGCTCGCTGGTGCCGATCAGATACAGGTCTTCGCCCTCGATCTTATACATCATAGCGTCCATATCCGTCTGGCTCATCACGCCCTCCACCACGTTGCCGTGGATCATGAAGGGGGGGATGCAGTAGGTAAAGCCCTTGTCGATCATGAAGTCCCGGCCATAGGCCAGCACCGCCTCGTGGAGCCGGGCGATGTCCCCCAGCAGGTAGTAGAAGCCGTTGCCGGAGACCCGGCCGGCGGCGTCCAGGTCGATGCCGCCGAAGGACTCCATGATCTCCACATGGTAGGGGATGGGGAAGTCGGGGGTCTTGGCCTCGCCGAAGCGCTCCACCTCCACGTTGGCGGAGTCATCGGGGCCGATGGGCACAGAGGGGTCGATGATGTTGGGGATCACCAGCATGATCTTGCGGACCTTTTCTTCCAGCTCCGCCTCCAGCTTTTCCAGCTCCGCCAGACGGTCGGCCTGCTCCTTGACCTGGGCCTTGACGGCCTCTGCCTCTGCCAGCTTGCTGGGGTCCTTTTTGGCCTGGCCCATCAGCATGCCCACCTGCTTGCTCAGGCGGTTGCGGTCAGAGCGGAGCTGGTCCGCCTCGGCGATGGCGCTGCGGCGCTGGGCGTCCAGGTCGATGACCTCGTCCACCAGGGGCAGCTTGGCATCCTGGAACTTCTTCTTGATATTTTCCTTGACGATCTCGGGATTCTCCCGGACAAAACGAATATCCAGCATGATGATTTTCTCCTATTTTGTTGGTACTAAACCGTATTTTGAAAGGGCAAACGATTTTTTATCAGAATTTCAGACTTGGATCAGTCCACCTTCTCGGCTACTGCGGCCTTGAGCTCCTGATAGCGCTCGCTGGGGGGCATGATCCGGCCCTGAGCGGAGACGTCGTTGGGGAGGAGGGAGGCGCAGTCCTTAGCCTCCATGGTGTCGATGATCTTCTGACAGCTGTCATAATTTTTGGCGCTGAACTCCTGCTGGAGACAGTACAGCAGCTCCATGGCCTCTGAGGCGGCATAGAACTTCTCTTTTTCCTCTTTTTCCGTCTGGAGCTCCTGAGTATAGTCCTCAGAGACCTGAGCGAGCTCTTCCTCAGCGGCGGCCAGCTGATCCTGGAGGTCGATGATCTTCTCCTGGGCGGCCTGGACCTCCTGCATGGCGGAGACTGAGCTCTGGATCTGGCCCAGGGCCTCGGTATTGCTCCGCTGGTGCATGAAGAAGGACAGTGCCATCAGCAAAAAGGCGGCGATGAAGAGGATCATGATATAGACCACCACGGGCTTATTCCCCTTGGGGGGCTTGTCCGGGGTGGGGGCAGGCGTCTGCCCGGTGGTTTCCTGACTCATGAATTTGGTCCTTTCCGGGAATGTTTCAGGAGGGCAAGGGCCTCCAGCAGATCATTGAGATCGTCCATCCCATAATATTCCAGTTCGATGCGGCCTTTTTTCCGTCCGGTGACGATCCGCACCTTTCTCCCCAGGGTGGAGGAGAGCTCCTTCTGGGCCTCGGCGGCGTAATCCACCTGGCCGGGGCCTGCCTGCTTGGGCGCTTTTTTCTCAGCGGTGAGCCGCTTGACCAGGGCCTCAGTCTGCCGGACAGACAGTCCCCCCTGGACCACCGTGGCGGCAGCCCGGACCTGCATGGCAGGGGAGAGGGGGACCAAGGCCCGGCCGTGGCCGGCGGAGAGCTGTCCCTCGGTGATCTGCTGCTGCACAGAGGGGTCCAGCTCCAAAAGCCGCAGGGCGTTGGTCACGGCGGGACGGGATTTTCCCACCCGGTTGGCGGCCTCCTCCTGGGTCATGTGGTACTGCTGGATCAAGGACCGGTAGCCCAGGGCCTCTTCCATGGGGTTCAGGTCCTCCCGCTGGAGGTTTTCGATCATGGCCAGCTCCGCGGCCTTGCGGTCGTCGGCCTCGATGACCACCACAGGCACCTCCTGGAGCCCTGCCAGCCGGGCGGCCCGCCAGCGGCGCTCGCCGGCGATGATCTGATAGTAGCCGGAGGCCAGCTTTCGCACGGTCAGAGGCTGGATGATGCCGTGAAGGCGGATGGACTCCGCCAGCTCCGCCAGAGAGGCGTCATCAAAAAACTTGCGGGGCTGGGAGGAATTGCTCTCCACCTCGGCGATGGGGAGGGTGGTGACGCTCTGGGAGCCGGTGTTTACCACATCGTCTCCCAGCAGGGCGCCCAGGCCCCGGCCCAGGCCGGATGGCTTTTTGGATGCCATAGGATACGCTCCTTTCTGGCGGCTCAGCTTTGCTGCTGCCGCTTCAAGAATTCTGCCGCCAGGGCGGTGTACGCCTCGTACCCGCGGGAGGTGCGGTCATAGGCGGTGATAGGCTTTCCGTGGCTGGGAGCCTCGGAGAGACGGACGTTGCGGGGGATGACCGTGGCGTAGACCTTGCCGGGGAAGTAGTGCTTGACCTCCTCGGCCACCTGGAGGGCCAGGTTGGTCCGGCCGTCGAACATGGTCAGAAGAACGCCCTCCAGCTCCAAATGGGTATTCAGGGACCGCCGGACCAGACGAACGGTGTTCATCAGGTCGCTGAGCCCCTCCAGGGCGAAATACTCTCCCTGGACCGGCACCAGCAGGCTGTCTGCGGCGCAGAGGCTGTTGAGCGTCAGCAGTTCCAGGGAGGGGGGACAGTCGATGAGAATGTAATCATAGGAGTCCCGAACAGGCTCCAAAGCCTTGCGCAGCAAGGACTCCCGGTGATCCAGGGCGATCAGCTCCACCCCGGCGCCGGCCAGGGCCTTGTTGCTTGGTAGCACGTCGCCCCAGCGGGTATGAACGATGGCGTCGGCAGCGGGGACCTCCCCGATGACCACCTCGTAGATCCCCTTGGAAAGGGTTTTGTCCACGCCCATGCCGGAGGTGGCGTTGGCCTGGGGATCGAAGTCGCACAGCAGGACGTGCTGGCCGGCCTCTGTCAGTGCGGCGGTGAGACTGACGCTGGTGGTGGTCTTTCCCACACCGCCCTTCTGGTTGACGATCGCGATGATTTTTGCCACAGAGGCACCTACTTTCTTTACGGTATCCATATTATTATAGCAAGGGGGGCAGCGGCTTTCAAGGGAATCCATGAAAAATTTCACGAAAGTAACGTTTCACGTGAAACAAAGCGGAGAGCAGCCGCAGCCGCTCTCCGCCGGAGATGTTGTTTCACGTGAAACCTGTTTACCGGAGCAGAAGACCGCCCCAGGGGGGAAGGGACAATGTCAGCTGCCCCTCCCGGGTGTGGAAGCGCCGGTTGGTAAGGAGGTCCCGAGCCGCCGCCCGATGCCAGGGAATGGTCAAGGAGACCGGCACCGGACCGGCATTGACCATCACGGCCATCTTCTCCGCTTCTGTCTCCCGGACATAGGCCAGCAGAGGGCCCTCTGCTTTCAGATACCGGATGGCGCCGGACTGGAGCGCGGGGCTCTGGCTGCGGAGCTTGCCCAGCTGGCGGTAGTGGGGGAGGAGCCCGTTTTTCACGCAGCCCCAGGGATAGGTCCCCCGGTTGAAGGGGTCCTCCCAGCCCTCCATGCCCAGCTCGTCACCGTAATAGACCGTGGGAGAGCCGGGGAAGGTGAACAGCACCAGGGCCGCCAGTCGAACCAGGGTCTCGCCCCGCCGCCGTTCGTCAGGGGAGAGACGGTAGACCGAGCGTTCCTCCTTAGTCTCCGGCACCCGGTCGGCGCCTAGGACTGTCAGGATGCGGGCGGTGTCGTGGGTCCCCAGGAAATTCATCAGGGAGTAGTAGGCCGGCGCAGGATAGTTCTCCCGCAGGGTCTCCATGGCCTCCTGGAAATCCTGGGCCGGTCCGCCCCGAAGATAGGTGAGCAGGGCCGTGCGGAAGGGATAGTTCATCACACCGTGGAGCTCTCCGCCCAGCAGGTATTTCCGCCGCTGGGAGTAGGCCACCTTGGTGGAGGCGTCCTCCCAGACCTCTCCCAGCAGGAAGGACCCAGGCTTGGTCTCGTCCATGGCGGTCCGGATCTTCTGGATGAACCAGTCGGGCAGCTCGTCGGCCACATCCAGCCGCCAGCCGGAGGCGCCGGAGCGGAGCCACCGCCGGACCACAGAATCCGGATTGTCGATGATGTAATCCACATAGCTCTCCGCCTCCTCCCGGACGGCGGGCAGCGTCCGGATGCCCCACCAGGCGTCGTAGTCCGAGGGCCAGGGGTGGAAGGAATACCAGTCGGAGTAAGGGCTCTCGGGACTTTGCGCCGCGCCCAGGGTGGGATAGAAGCCGTCTGCGTTGAAGTAGCGGCTCTGGGAGCCGGTGTGATTGAAGACGCCGTCCAGGATCACCCGGATGCCCCGGCTCTGAGCGTCCCGGCAGAGGGCCTGAAAGTCCGCCTCATCTCCCAGCATGGGGTCGATCCGGGTATAATCCGCCGTGTTATAGCGGTGGTTGGAGGCGGATTCAAAGATGGGGCAGAGATACAGGGTGGTCACCCCCATGGTCTCCAGCCAGGAGAGCCGGGAGCGGATGCCTGCCAGAGAGCCGCCGAAAAAGTCCCGGTTCCGGACCTCCCCATCCGGGTCCGGCCGCCAGACCGGCTCCTCCTCCCAGGACTCGTGGACCCACCGATCTCCCACCAGCCCCTGGGGGGAGGGGACCTCCAGCCGGCAGAACCGGTCCGGGAAGATCTGATAGGTGACGCCCTGGCCGAACCAGGCGGGGGTGGGGGTGTCCTGATAGACGGTCATCTGCCAGGGCTCGATCTTCCCGTCACTGCGATAGCCGCTCTTGTCCAGATCGCAGCCGGAGCCGTCGTCCCGCCACAGGCGGAAGTGATACCACACCAGCTCCGGCTCTGCCGGGGCGGGAAAGGTCAGGGCGAAGCAGGCCCGGTCTCCCTGGATCTCCAGGAAGGGCATTTCGATCTCCCGGGTCTGGCCGGAGAATTCCAGATCGGCCACCAGGGCGCAGTGGGTAAAGGCCTCCGAGGCCAGGGGACGGCACCGGAGCGAGACTTCGGCGCCGCAGGTCACGGCGCCGAAGGGAGTTTTGCACAGGGGATGGCGGGGGTCAAACACGAAGGGCTCAGACATGAAAACACTCCTCGGATGGTTGATGGGACGCGGGGGAGGGGAGATGTTTCCCGTGAAACATCAGGGGATCAGCTGATTTTCGCCTACGACTGTGGTGCCGATCTGATCGTTGGTAAAATAGGCGTTGAGGATCTGCACGGCGGTAGAGGCCAGGGCCGCGCCGGAGCCGCCGTGCTCAATGGCGATGGCCACGGCGATCTCCGGGTCGTCGTAGGGGGCGAAGCACACGAAGACGCCGTTGTTGGTCTGGCCGCTGCCCAGCTGGGCAGTGCCGGTCTTGGCGCCGGCAGTCACCACGCAGTCCTTGAAATAGCTGTACACCATGCCGCCGGGCTGGGTATAGGCCAGCATACCCTTTTTCACAGCCTCCAAGGTGGACTCGTGGAGCTCCAGGGTGGACACCGGCTCGGAGTTGCCCACCGCCAGGACCTGAGAGTTGTCATAGCTCTTGACGGCCTTGAGCAGGTGGGCCTCCCGGCGGACGCCGCCGGAGACCAGAGTGGAGATATAGTTGGCCAGCTGGAGGGGGGTGTAGGCCTGGTTGGCCTGGCCGTAGCCGGCCCAGGGGGATTGATCCTCGCCCACCTTGTTCTCCGGCAGGGTGCCGGCGTGGTCGCCGATCTCAATGCCGGTGTGGTCCCCCAGGCCAAAGGCCGAGAGATATTCCCGCAGGGTGTCCATGCCCAGGCGGTAGCCCATCTCGGCGAAGAAATAGTTGCAGGATTTGCTGATGGCCTCGCTGACGTTGATCCGGCCATGGTCGCCGCCGGCGCATTTTGTATAGCTGTTGGGGTCGCCGGGATAGCGCCAGATCCAGGGGGAGCGGAGCTTTTCCCGGGGGGTAATGATGCCCTCTTCCAGCGCGGCCACAGCCGTCAGGGGCTTGAGGGTGGAGCCGGGGGCATAGGGCATGGAGGTGGCCCGGTTGTAAAGGGGCTTGGCCGGGTCCTGGCCCAGCTGTGCAATGTCCTGGCGGTAGGTGGAGAGGCTGTATGTGGGGTAGTTGGCCACGGCCAGCAGCTCTCCGCTGTCCACCAGCTGTACCACGGCGGCGGCGCCCCGGTCCGTCTCTCCGTCCTTGTTCATTCGCTGAACGGTCTGGGCCAAAAGGGCTTCCACCGTCTCCTGGAGCTCCATATCGAGGGTCAGCTCCACGGTGCTGCCGGGCTGGGGCTCTGTGGAATAATACTGGCCGGTGATCTTACCCTCGCTGTTGGTGGAGATCACCCGGCGGCCGTTTTTGCCCCGGAGATATTGCTCAAAAGCGGCCTCCACACCGCTTTTTCCCACAGTGGCGTTCATGGGATAGTCGTCATAGAAGGGATTTTCCAGGTCCTCCGGGTCCAGAGCACCCATCACGCCCAGGATATGGGCGGCACAGTCCGTCTCATACTTGCGGATGGTGGACTGGGCGATCTTGGCCCCGGCGTAGTTGCCGTCGGCGATCATGGAGATCAGGGCGGTGTTCACGTCCTGGGCCAGGGTGTAGTCCGTGTGGCCGCCCACCCGGCGAAGCTGGAGTTCATAGCGGATGCCCAGCACCAGACGGCTCTCCTCCAGAGAGAAGTAGGCGGGGATCTCCAGTTCCTCCCGCATCAAAGAGAGCAGGCGGTAGGGAGAGATCCCGGCGCCGGTGAGCAGCTCGCCGGTGATGGCCGAGGCCGGCAGCCGGTCCAGCAGCTCCCGGGCCTGTTCCTGAGAGGAGTGGGGATCTTTCTCATCCGTCGTCTCCTCATCCTCCTCCGCCGGCTCTGCCAGCTCAGGGTGGAGCAGGATGTAATCCTCCAGGGACTCCGCCGTGCTCTCCAGCGTCCGGAGGTATTTGAGAAAGCTCTTGCGCTGGCTGTCGGTCAGCCCCTCCAGAGTGAAGGTATAAGGGGCGGAGCGGGAGACCGGCAGGGTATCCGTCCAGGCCACGCTCTGACCCCGGCACAGCTTCAGCAGCCGGAGGATGGCTTCGTTTTCGTCCTCGCCCTCTTTTAACAGCTTTGTGTCAAAAACCAGGGTGTAGACCGACCGGTTGGAGACCATCACCCGGCCCTTGCGGTCGGTGATCACCCCCCGGGAGGCCTCTATGGGCTCCTCCTGGGCGATGGAGTGGATGGATTTGGCCAGGTACTCCTCATGGCGGGTGACCTGGGTATTGTACAGCACGCCGATGTAAATCAGCAAAATCACGCCCAGCATGGCCGCCAGGGCTGCCAGGCGGGGAGTTCGGTTCTCTTTCATGGGACTCCTTTGTTAGTCATACAGGCGGTGGACCCGGCGGGCCACTCCCCGGAACAGCAGCGTGACCGGCAGGACCAGGGGCGCGGTGACGCAGAATTCCCGCAGCATCAGGTAGCCGCCGGTCCTCCAGGCCCCCTGGCCGGACATCCACAGCAGGAAGCAGCGCAGGCCGTCCGTCAGGAGAAAGGACGCCGCAGCTGCCGCCAGGGAGCACAGGACCCCCGCCGGCAGCAGGCTGCGGGACAGCAGCGCCGCGCACAGTCCCGCCAGGGGAAAGGCCAGGGTGTAGAGACAGGGGACCGCCTCCGGCAGCAGCAGGTCGCACACCACCCCCACGCACAGGGCGAAGATGGTGCCGGAAACAGGGGACTCATAGGTGGCGGGGATCACCGCCGCCAGAGGATAGAGAAAGGGGATCACGCCCCAGAGGGTGATCCGCTGGAGCAGGGCTCCCTGGACCGCCAGACACAGCGCCGCGGCGGCCCCGTAGAGGAGCCATTTGTAAATGGTTTTGTTTCGGGCCAGCATAGGCGGCCTCCTTTATCGGGGGAGAGATGGTTTCACGTGAAACATAGAATACACACGGCTCAGTTGGAACCGTCAAAGGACCGCAGCACCACCACCTGCTGCAATTCGGAGAACTCCACCGCCGGCGCCAGGATGGCATAGGAGGAGGCGCCGGAGTCGTCCATTTGCAGCTCCTCCACCGAGCCGATGACCAGCCCGGCGGGATAGAAGCCGCCCAGGCCGCTGGTGACCACCAGATCACCGCCCAGCAGATCGCAGTCGGCAGGCAGATAGTCCAGCCGCAGGCGGTTTTCCCCCATCAGGGAGAAGTTGCCCTGGGCCACGCCCAGGTCCCCGGTGCGGAAGACCTGCGCGCCAAGAGAGGTCTCCGTGTCCACCAGCGTCATAATGGTGGCCCAGTTGAGCCCCACCTCGCTGATGGTGCCCACGATGGCGCCGGTCTCGTCAATGACGCAGTCGCCCACCTCCAGGCCGTCGGCAGTACCCTGGCTGATGGTGAGGGTGGCCGCCCAGTTGGTCACAGCGTGCTCGGTGACGTCGGCCAGGACGATGTCGCTCGTCAGATCCGGCCGCTTTTCCTGAAGTCCCAGCAGCTCTCTGAGCCGCTGGTTTTCCTCGCTGTGCTTCCGGCCCTGGCGGACGTCCGCTTCCATCTGGGCGATCTCCCGGCGGAGCTGGGCGATCTCCTCCTCCATGGCGGTGTTGTCCCGGTAGTAGTTCTGCTTGTCGATGAACCACTCCGCCACGGCGGTATAGGCCGTGCGGAAGGGAGAGGCGATGGTATTCACCAGATTGGTCATGGGGGAGGAGGTGTTGCTGAACACGGACACCAGGGCCAGCGCCACAGAGATCACCGCCGCGGCGAAGAGGACCCACAGGCCGTTGTTTTTCAAAAAGTTTTTCAAGGCGTCGCCTCCTTGGCTCAGGTAAAGAGATCGATCCCGAAGCGCCGGAGCATCCGGGCCAGCCGCAGCAGGGGCAGACCCATCACATTGAAGTAGTCGCCCTCCAGCCGCTCCACCAGCAGCGCGCCCCGGCCCTGAATGCCGTATCCGCCGGCCTTGTCCATGGGCTCGCCGGTGGCGATATAGGCCAGCAGCTCCTCCCGGGCGGCGGGGCGGAAGCAGACCGCCGTGGCCTCATGCTCGGTGAGATATTCCTCCCCCCGGCGCAGCGTCACGCCGGTGCAGACGGTGTGCTGCCGGCCCTGGAGGGCGGTGAGCATCTCCAGCGCCTGGGCCTCGTCGGCGGGCTTTCCAAGATGTCGGTCCCCCAGGAACACCAGCGTATCGGCGGTGATGAGGATCTCGTCCGGGCCGCAGGGGACCGCCTCTGCCTTTTTCCGGGAGAGGTGCTCCACGATCTGGGCGGGAGAGAGCCCCGGCGGATAGGTTTCCTCCGCCTGGGAGATGCGGATCTCAAAGTCCGTGATGCCGATCTGCCGGAGCAGATCCCGCCGGCGGGGAGAGCCGGAGGCCAGTACCAGCTTTGTCATGGTCCGCCTCACTTTCCCGTGGAGCCGAAGCCGCCCCGGTCGGGGCCCTCCAGCCGCTCCACCCGGGTAAAGGTCAGAGGGGGCTGATTCTCCATGATCCGGAACTGGCAGATCCGGGCGTTTTTCTCAATGTGCACATCCCGGGTGGCGTAGACCGGCATGTGCCACTGGTCACCGTCTCCGCAGAAGGAGCCGTCCACCACGCCCATGGAGTTGGTCTGCAAAATGCCGTAGTTTTTGAAGGTGGAGCTCCGGGGGGTGATGTGGGCCTCGTAGCCTGCCGGCAGGGCGATGGCCACCCCCAGGGGGATCAGCCGGAATTCTCCGGCGTGCAGCGTCACATCCTGGGCGGCCCGGAGGTCGATCCAGTCGGACTTGCCATCCACATAGCAAAGAGGCTCCAGGTCCTCTGCAAAATATTTTACCTTGATCTCGATCATGTCAGACTCCAAAATTGATCTCGTTTCGTAATATATCAATCAAATTATACCACAAGGACTTAAAAATCAGGTCAGGTCACGCCCCGCTCATACAGTCCCCGGGTGAAGACGTCCGGCGCGCTGGCGCCGCTGCGGTAATCCCGAAGGATGCGGGCGCAGGTCTCCGGCGTCTCTGTGGTGAACCGCAGCCGGGCAAAGGCCAGCCCCAGCCGTTTCCAGTCCGGCCGGTCCGCCAGCCACACCGGGCGGCTGTTCTGGACCTCGGTCCGGTGGCCATAGGCCGGCAGCAGGGGAAAGGCCGCGCCGGTGCGGTCGTTGAGCACGTTGGGACGGCGACAGGGGGCCTGCCGGGGCACGGTGGGCCCCTCCTGAGAGAGGCGGCAGCCGGTCCGGTTCTGGATCAGGCAGTTCTCCGTGATCATCAGGGGCAGGCGGCCGTAAACGATGGCCTCCGCCGGCAGGATCTTGGGCAGATCCCGGATCTGGGAGAAGCGGAGCTCAAAGGAGACGCAGGCGCTCTCCAGGCCCTTGTTTCTCAGATAGTTCAGGGCATAGCCGTTGTACACGTTCAGCCCGAAGTCTCCCCGCAGGGTGAGCCCCCGGTTCCGCACCAGCGGCAGGTGGCCCAGATTTCCTACCTGGACCTGGGTGACCCCTAAGGCCTGGGCGTGATCCAGCCACCGCAGGAGCTGTTCCTCATCCCGGTCCCGCCAGACCCGGGGCAGCACGGCACACCAGAGGCCGGGATGCTCCGGCAGGGCGGCTATGGATTCCAGCTGCTCCAGGGGCAGGTCCACCCGGGCGGGCCGCTGGTCCAGCAGGGCGGGGGAGAGCTGGCGGAGATCCGCCAGGGAGACTGTCAGTTCCGGCTCCTGCCGGCTCTCGTCGATCTCCGGCAATGGGGGCAGGGACGTTTCCCGCCGGGCGGGGACGGCGGTCCTGGCGTCGGCCAGGGCGGCCAGGGCGTCCCGCCGCAGTCCGTTGACGGCGCTGGCAGAGAGGGAGAGACCCTCTCCCACCAGGGTCGTCACCGTGTCACAGTGAAAGGCCGTGCCGCCGGTCTTCCGGAGCCGGGCCTCCAAGTCCTCGCCGGTGAGGGGGCGGGTCCTGGCAGTCTCCGGCACCGGGCCGGTGACGGTGACGGTGTGGCCGTCCCGGTCTGACGCCGTCAGGGTGGCGGGCGCTCCGGCCTCTACCCGGCAGGAGAGGTCCACCGCCACGGTCCGGGGCTCTTTTTCATAGGCGGCCCTGGCCGCGGCGAACAATTCCTTGGGCTCCGGGGCGTTTTCCGGCCGGGTGCCGAACATCTCCGGCCCGTGGCGGCCCCGCCAGTAGGCGTCGGTAAAGCCGGAGCGGGAGAAGGCCTGCTCCAGGGCGGATTGTTCCTGGGCGGTGGGGCGGCAGTGCTCCTCCAGCAGCCGGGCATAGATGCCGGTGACCACCGCCACATACTCCGGCCGCTTCATCCGGCCCTCCAGCTTCAAGCAGTCCACCCCCATGGCGGACATGGTCTCCAGCTCGCCGGCCAGACAGTTGTCCTTCAAGCTCAGGGGACAGCTCTTTTTGGCAGGCTCGTTGATCCCATAGGGCAGGCGGCAGGGCTGGGCGCAGGTGCCCCGGTTGCCGGAGCGGCCGCCGATCAGGGCGCTCATGGCGCACTGGCCGGAATAGCACATGCAGAGGGCCCCATGGGTGAAGATCTCGATCTCAGCGGGGCAGCTGCGGCAGATGGCCGCCGTGTCCTCCGCCGAGCACTCCCGGGCCAGCACCACCCGCTCGCAGCCGTCCCCATAGGCCTCGTTGGCGCCGCCGGAGGTGAACAGGCTCATCTGGGTGCTGGCGTGAAGGGGCAGGTCCGGCAGGGCCTGACGCAGGGCGTCAAACAATCCCCAGTCCTGGACCAGCACCGCGTCCACCCCCAGGCGACAGGCGGTGCGGGCCGTCTCCAGCGCCCGGGGCAGCTCCCGGTCCGTCACCAGGGTGTTGAGGGTGAGAAAGACCCGCACGCCCCGCAGATGGCAGTAGGCCAGGGCCTCGGCAAACTCCTGGTCGGAGAAATTCTTGGCGCTGCGGCGGGCGTTGAAGTCCCCCCAGCCCAGATACACCGCCCCGGCGCCGCTCTGGACCGCAGCCCGCAGGGACTCCGGAGAGCCGGCGGGGGCGAGAAGCTCCGGCGCCCTCACTTGTTCTGGTTCTCCAGGCGCTGCTGCAAACGGAAGACCTCCCGCTTGAGCTCGCTGACCTCGCTCTGGGCCTTGCCGGCCTCGTCCAGATAGCCCTTGATCTGGCCGCGAAGCTGCTCGGCGGCGGCCTGGGCCTTGAAGAGCTCGTCGGCGATGTTCACCGCGGTGAGGATGGCGCCGTCGGTCCGGCCCACTTTGGCCCCCTCCAGCACCTGGCTCATCTGGTCGCTGACGTATGCCCCCACCTTCTGCATATAGGCGGCGGTCTCATCGGCCACAAAGGTATACTCCTCCCCGCAAATCGTCACTACCACGCGGTTCGCCATAACAGATTCCTCCTTCTCTCTGCGGTCCGTCAAATGGACGTAATTTAACAGTTTACAGTATACCATAATCAAGGAGTCTGTGCCAGAAGAAATGCCGGCGTTTGAAAAAAATTCACAAAGGAAGAGAATTCCGGGGGACATTTGGAGAGGGGGGACTTGTTCTGTGGTGGGATTTCGTGTAGAATGGAGAAACATGAAACCAAGAGAGGAGGGTCCAGGATGGCAAGCATATTGGTCCACACGCCGGAGGAGAGCGTCACGGTGTCCTCCCAGGCGGTCCGGCGGCTGCTGGAGCGGGGAGACGGAGACGCTGCGCTTTTATACCTGGCGCTGCTGCGCCATCACGGGACCCTCCAGCCCCGGGCGCTGGCAGGCGAGCTTCGGTGGGACCGGGGCAGGATTGAGGCGGCGGAGGAGACGCTGCGCCAGCTGGGTCTGGTGGCCGCCGCTCAGACGCCCCCCCTGGAGCCTGCCGACGAGCGGCCCGCCTATCAGCGATCTGATATCCTCTCCCGCCTGGAATCTGAGGAGGAGTTCCGCAGCCTGGTGGCGGAGGTGGAGCGGAAGCTGGGCAAGCGCCTGACCACGCCGGACGTGGGGGTGCTGCTGGGGCTCAACGACTTTTTGGGCCTGCCGGCGGACGTGATCTATCTGCTAGTGTGCCACTGTGACGAGCGGATCCGCCGGCGCTACGGCGAGGGCCGCCGGCCCACCCTGCGCCAGATCGAGAAGGAGGGCTACGCCTGGGCCCGGCTGGGGATCGACAGCCAGCGGGCCGCGGCGGCCTACCTCAAGGAGTACGCCCAGCGCCAGCAGACTCTGCCCCAGTACATGCGGGTGCTGGGCCTGGGGGACCGGCTCCCCAGCCCCTCGGAGGAGAAGTACCTCACCGCCTGGCAGGAGATGGGCTTTTCGCCAGAGGCGGTGGCCATGGCCTACGACAAGACGGTGCTCAAATGCCACGAGCTGAAGTGGCCCTACTGCAACGGGATCTTGAAGCGCTGGCACCAGGCGGGGCTACATACGCCGGAGGAGATCCAGGCCGGAGACCGGCCCGGGCCTCAGAAGGAGGCGCCCGCCCCAAGAGCGGACGGCGCCTGGAAATACGTGTAACCACCGGCCCAGAAGGGAGGAGCCATGGCATACGACGGAAAAATCATGCACCGGGCCATCCTGCGCTTTGAGGAGGACCGGCAGGCCCGGGAGGCGCGCTTCCAGGCCCGGCGGGAGGATATCTTTCACCGCCAGCCCCGGCTGCGGCAGATCGACAATCAGCTTCGAAGCACCATGAGCCGGATCATCGCCGGGGCCCTGCGCCGGGGCACGGACCCCCTGCCGGCGGTGGAGCGGCTGCGGGAGGAGAACCTGGGGCTCCAGGCGGAGCGGCGGCAGCTGCTTGAGCAGATGGGCCTGGCGGAGACCGCCCTGGAGGAGGTCCCGGAGTGTCCTCTCTGCGGGGATACGGGGTACTGCCAGGGCCGAGTGTGCCGGTGCCTGGAGCGGTACTATACCCAGGAGCAGCAAAAGGAGCTCAGCCGGATGCTGGACCTGGGCAGCCAGAGCTTTGACACCTTCTCCCTGGACTGGTACTCCGACCGGATCGAGCCGGGATACAGCAAGTCTGCCCGGACGCAGATGGAGATGGTCTATAACAGCTGTGCCGAGTTTGCCCATCACTTTGGCCGCCGGGGCGGGAATCTGCTGCTCTTTGGCGCGCCGGGCCTGGGCAAGACCCACCTCTCCGCCGCCATCGCCCGGGAGGTCAGCGCCGCCGGCTGGTCCGTGGTCTATGACACGGCGGGCCACGTCTTCCAGCTCTTTGAAAACCAGAAGTTCGGCCGGGAGGAGGACGGGGCCGATGTGGACCGGGTGCTGTGCTGTGACCTGCTGATCCTGGACGACCTGGGCACGGAGCTGACCACGGCCTTTGTCCAGAGCGCCCTGTATCAGATCGTCAGCACCCGGTTGATGGAGCGGCGGTCCACCATCCTCAGCACCAACCTGCTGCCCGACGGCATCGAGCGGCGGTATTCGCCCCAGGTGGCCTCCCGGATCGAGGGGGAGTACCAGCTGCTGGCCTTTGTGGGCGAGGACGTCCGCAAGCTGAGAAAGCAGCGGCGGCCCTGATCCCATCCACCAGCCAAAAACCGGCCCTCGGGCCGGTTTTTTTGCAGATATAGAGAGCAGGGCAGAAAAAGCGCCGCCCCCGCGGGTCCTCTGCCCTTTCGATTTTGGCCCTTTTTCTTTTGGGGAAAGTGTGCTATACTACCAGCGAAAAAACATCGCCTCCGTCCCAGGCTGGGAGGGGGCGGGAAAGGCGGACCCATGCGGATTTTTGATACCCACGCCCACTATGACTCCGGGGCCTTTGACAGCGACCGGGAGGAGGTGCTCTCCGCCCTGCCGGCGGCGGGGGTGGAGCTGGTGGTGAACCCGGGCTGCGATTTGGAGAGCTCCCGGACGGCGGTGGCCCTGGCAGAGCGGTTTCCCCACGTCTATGCCGCCGTGGGCGTGCATCCGTCGGACTGCGGCGGCTGGGGCGATGAGGAGTTTGCCCAGCTGGAGGCGCTGTGCCGCCATGGCAAGGTGGTGGCCATCGGAGAGATCGGCCTGGATTACTACTGGCAGGACAATCCCCCCAGAGAATTCCAGCAGGCGGTGTTCCGCCGCCAGATCCAGCTGGCTCTGGACCTGGACCTGCCGGTGATCGTCCACGATCGGGAGGCCCACGGCGACAGTTTGGCCATCGTCTCGGAGTACCCGGCGCTGCGGGGGGTGTTCCACTGCTTTTCCGGCAGCCCGGAGATGGCCGAGGAGCTGATCCGCCGGGGCTGGTACCTGGGGATCGACGGCCCCATCACCTACAAAAACGCCCGCCGGGCCCCGGAGGTGGCGGCGGTGATCCCGCTGGAGCGGATGGTGGTGGAGACCGACGCCCCCTATCTGACCCCGGAGCCCTTCCGGGGCAAGCGGAACGACAGCCGGAAGCTGCCCTATGTCCTGGAGACCATGGCGGAATGGAAAGGCGTGACGGCGGAGGAGCTGGCGGAGACCACCTTCGCCAACGGAAAACGCCTCTTTGGATTGGAGTGAACGAATATGGAAAAAGGCTTTACCATCACTTATGAATACGGGGACAATCTCTATGTGAATCCCACCAACCGGTGTAATTTCAACTGTGAGTTCTGCCTGCGGCACAACCAGAGCTCTGGCGGCAGTATTTACAGCCACAACCTCTGGCTCAAGCGGGAGCCGACGAAGGAGGAGATCCTAGAGTCCATCGAGAGCTGGGATCTTTCCAAGTACCGCCAGCTGGTCTTTGTGGGCTTTGGCGAGCCCAGCTATCGGATCGAGGACATCTGCTGGGTCATCGACCAGCTCCAGGCGAAGGGAAAGAAGATCTTCACCCGGATGGACACCAACGGCACCGGGAATCTGATCCACGGCCGGGACATCTGCCCGGAGTTTCAGGGCCGGTTCGACATGGTCTCCATCTCCCTCAATACCGACACGGCGGAGAAGTATGAGGCCCTGTGCCACCCACAGCAGCCCAACGCCTATCAGGCTATGAAGGACTTTGCAAAGGAGATTCGCAAGTATGTTCCCACGGTGATGATGACCGTGGTGGATACCATCCCGGCAGAGGAGATCGAAAACTGCCGGAAGATCTGTGAGGACGAGATCGGCGCCACTTACCGGGTCCGGGAGTATATCGCCGACTAAGAGAGATCAAAGGAGAGAGAAGAGAGGTACATATGATCGGAGCATTGATTTTAGGGGCCTTGGCGGGCTGGATCGCCAGCAAGGTGATGAACGTGGAGGGAGGCCTTCTGCGCAATATCATCATCGGCGTGGTGGGGTCCTTTGTGGGCTCGCTGGTGTTCAGCTTCCTGGGCTTTTATGCCCACGGGCTCTTCGCCGAGCTGGTGGTGGGCGTGGTGGGCGCCTGCCTGTTCATCTGGATCGGGCGAAAGGTCCTGAGATAACAAACGAGAAAAACTGCGCCGCCGGGAGATTCTCCCGGCGGCGTTGATATTTTATGGCTTTTTCAGGGGCAAGGTGCAGGTAAAGGTGGTCACGCCTGCGGCGCTCTCTGCCCGGATGGTCCCCCGGTGAAGGGTGACGATCTGCTTGGCGATGGCCAGTCCCAGGCCAAAGCCGCTCTTCTCCCCCCGGGAGGCGTCCGCCCGGTAGAAGCGTTCAAAGAGATGGGAGAGCTGCTCCGGCGGGATGGGGTCCCCGGTGTTTTGGACCCGCAGGACCGCCTGGCGGTCCGTCCGCTCCAAAATCAGCCGGACGCTCTGTCCCTCCCGGCCATATTTGATGGCGTTGTCTAAAAGGATGGACAGGAGCTGGCGGAGCTTGTCCCGGTCTCCCAGCACGCTGACGTCTCCGGCGATCTGGTCCTCCAAAGGCTTACCCGCCTCAAAGGCCACCGGCTCAAAGGCCAGGGCACAGTCGTCGGCCACGTCGGACAGGGAGACCTCCGTCAAAACCGCCGAGGGGCCCATATCGTCGGACCGGGCCAGGGTGAGCATCTCCTCCACCAGGGACTTCATCTGCCGGGCCTCGGAGTGGATGTTGTCCGCCCACCGGGCGGGGCGGCCTTCCAGCGCCGCGCCCTCCAGCAGCTCTGCGTTGGAGAGGATGACGGTCAGGGGGGTCTTGAGCTCATGGGAGGCGTCGGAGAGGAACTGGCGCTGCTGGCGCCAGGCCTTTTCCACCGGCCGGGTGGCCCAGCGGGACAGCAGCACCGACACGCCCAGCAGCAGCGCCAGCGCCCCGGCGGCGATGACCAGATAGCTGCCCATCATCTCCCGCAGCACCGCCCGCTCCATGGAGGTGTCCACAAAGGCCAGCCGGAGGTAAAAGCCCCGGTCCTGGCGGAGATACCGCAGCCGGTAATCCTGGAGAATGCCCTCGTCCTCCGGCCGGTCCAGACACTTTTGCAGGATATCCGAGAGGACCTCGCTGTTATCCAGGTTGGAGTAGGTGCCGCCGGTGACGTCCGCCAGATACCCGCCGCTGTTGGGATACACATTGACTGTGAAGTAGGGCAGCAGCACCACATGGGACCCGTCGATGGTGATCCGCAGGTCCGTCCGTCCGCTGCCGGTATAGGCTCCGTCCTCCGCCACCTGGACCAAAAGCTGGCGGCTCAGCCGCTGGACATTTCCCCGGGTGGCAAAGAACACAGACAAAAACACCGCCGCCAGCACCATGGTCACCAGGGCCATGGACAGGGCCACGAATTTCAGCCGCAGCCTGCGGATCATACCCGAAGCCCCCTTTGTCGAAAAAAATGTGGAAAACGTGGAAATCTGTGCAAAACCGCAGGATTAGTCGGAAACAATTTCCAGGCAATAGCCTACCATCCGGAGGGTTTTGATCCGGACGCGGGAGTGGAGATGGGTGAGCTTGCGCCGGAGAAAGGAGATATAGACCTCTACATTGTTGTCCTCTGCGTCGGATTCATAGCCCCAGATCTTGACCAGCAGCGTCTCCTTGGTCAGCACCACGTCCCGGTTGCGCATCAGCAGCTCCATCATGTCAAATTCCTTCCGGCTCAGGCGGACAGACCGCTGGCCGCAGGCCAGGGTAAAGGCGCTCCGGTCCAGCTTCAAATCGCCGTACTCCAGAAAGTCCCCGGTGTGCAGCTCCGGCTGCCGCCGGGTCAGGGCCCGGACACAGGCCAGCAGCTCCCGGGGCTCAAAGGGCTTGGTCAGATAGTAGTCGGCGCCCCGGTCCAGTCCCTCCACCCGGTCGCTGAGCTCTGAGCGGGCGGTGAGCATCAGGACCGGGGTGGCGTTCCCGGCAGAGCGGAGCCGCTGGACCACGGCAAAGCCGTCCAGCTTGGGCAGCATCACGTCCAGCAGGATCACGTCATAGATGCCGGAGAGGGCGTTGTCCAGCCCGGACTCTCCGTCCGGGGAGATGTCGGCGGTGTAGCCGTTGAGCTCCAGCAGGTCCTGGAGGGAGGAGGCCAGCCTGGCCTCATCCTCGACGATCAAAACGCGCATAGCGCCTCCTTGGGGCTCTCAGCCCTCCAGACCGGTGGCTGCCACCCGCATCAGCGGGTCCAGCAGGGCGGTTTCCAGCAGATAGATGGTGGTGTCGTCTCCCACCTGGACATAGCGGCCGGACTTATCCGGCAGCCGAGCGCCTACGGCCAGATCCAGCTGGCCCTCCGCGCCGGAGGAGGAGAGGAAGCGCAGGGTCAGCTTGGCCGCCGGGGCGTCCAGCCCGCAGATGGCAATGGCCTCCTTCGAGGGATTGTAGTCCACGCACTTGGCAACGCGCAGAGCTGTCACATCCTCCAGCAGGGACCGAACAGTGGGATCGTCGGTGACATTGGCGCCGTTGGAGCGCCAGCTTACCGTGCCCCCGTCGGAGGCGGCGGTGAGCAGCGTGGCAGGGGCGGCGGTCCCGTCCTCGCCGGCGGAGCCCTGAAGGGAGATCTCGATGATGTCCGACTCGCTGAGCTGGGGCAGCTCCGGCAGGCGGCACATGTCATAGATGGGGGTGTTCATCAGCTCCCGCAGGGTTCCGGGAATGATGTAGACCGTGGACTCGTCGCCGTTGAGCCGGGCATAGTAGCTGGCTCCGTCGGTGGTGGCCCGGCCGAAGAGGACCGTGGACGCCGAGCCGCTGTCCGTGGCGGCGGTGAGGGAGGCGGTGGGCTCGCTGAGACCGCTGCTCTCCAGGGCCTTTTCGTCTGTCAGGGTCTGCTGGGGGTCCCAATTTACCAGCAGGTCCAGGATCTGCTGGACCACCGTGTCGTCCAGGGGGAAGGTGTCGTCGCCGGTCCAGGTCCAGGTCCCGGCGTCGTTTTGGGCGAAGGAGAGGGTGGTGGTCCCGTTGTCATAGATCAGGGAGGTGTAGGCCCCTGCGTCGGTCATGGCGCCCGTTGACACGGAGCCGGCGCCGCCGTCGCCGTCGGAGCGCCACTCCCGGAAGCGGATGCCCAGCACGATCAGCAGGGCCGCCGCCAGGATCAGTACGATGGTGGTGAGGATGGTAACGATTCTTCGTTCTTTCCAGGTCATAGAGGAAGAGCCTCCTTATATTACAGATTGCTGCGGGGGTATCCCGCTTTGGCGGCGGTGGAGGGGTCCCACCGGGCTCCGCAGCCTGCCCTCCGGAGTCTGGCCCTTGGGCCGGAAAATGGAGGGCGGAGAGGCGGAGCGCCGCCATGCCGGAGCTATTATATCATGGCCCGGATGGCCATGCAAACGGAACTTTTGACGCCAGCATATCACAAAAAACTGAAAGTTATCTGAAATCGCCGGATTCGGAACAGGTCTTGACAAGACCTTCACAAAATGGCTCTTGCAAAAGACCATACCGCTGGGTATAATGGGGCGTGCCGGCCTTGTCCGGCGAATATGAAATACCCGAATGGAATGCGACCATTCGGCCTATGGAGGAACAACATGAGAGGCGTGCACAGCGCGGTGGATGACATCCGCCGCAACGTATTTACGGAGGTGGCTCGTCTGGCCTATGAGGGCGGCGACCTGAGCCGGGTGGACATGATCCCCTACAAGATGATCCCCGGCGAGGTGGCCCAGCACCGCCACGACGTCTTCCTGGAGCGGGCCGTGATTGCCGCCCGGGTCCGTCTGGCCCTGGGCATGGACCTGAACCCCGGAAAGCCCCGCTCCGCTCTGAGCGATCAGATCCAGGAGGCGGCCACAGACCAGAAGTATTTTGAAGAGCCCCTGGTCAACATCATTCCCTTCGCCTGCAATGCCTGCCCCCCCAAGCAGATCCGGATCACGGACAGCTGCCAGGGCTGCATTTCCCACCCCTGCATGAACGTCTGTCCCAAGGACGCCATCTATCTGGATAAGGACAAGCACTGCCACATCGATCAGGATAAGTGCATCAAGTGCGGCAAGTGCTTCAGCCAGTGCCCCTACCACGCCATCAGCAAGATCGAGCGGCCCTGCGCCGCCGCCTGCGGCATGGACGCCATCACCTCTGATGAGCTGGGCCGGGCCAAGATCGACTATGATAAGTGTGTCTCCTGCGGCATGTGCCTGGTGAACTGCCCCTTCGCCGCCATCGCCGACAAGAGCCAGATCCTCCAGGTCATCACCGCTATGAAGCGTAACGAGGAGGTCATTGCCTGCGTGGCGCCGGCCTTTGTGGGCCAGTTCGGCAAGGAGGCCACCACCGCCAAGCTCAAGGCCGCCATGCGCCAGCTGGGCTTTGCCGACGTGGTGGAGGTCGCCATCGGCGCGGACCTGTGCACGGTGGAGGAGGCCAAGGACTTCCTGGAGGAGGTGCCGGAGAAGCAGCCCTTCATGGGCACGTCCTGCTGCCCCGCCTGGTCGGTCATGGCCAAAAAGCTCTTCCCGGAGTTCAAGGACTACATCTCCATGGCCCTGACCCCCATGGTCATCACCGCCCGGATGGTGAAGAAGGACCATCCCAACGCCCGGATCTGCTTCATCGGGCCCTGCGCGGCCAAGAAGCTGGAGGCCAACCGGAAATCCGTCCGCTCCGATGTGGACTTTGTGCTGACCTTTGAGGAGCTCCAGGGCCTGTTTGACGCCAAGGAGGTGGACTTCTCCAAGATCGAGGAGGACCCCGCCGACAGCATGAGCGAGGGCACCGGCATGGGCCGGGGCTTCGCCGTGGGCGGCGGCGTGGCCGCCGCTGTGGTGGAGGCCATCAAGCACATCGATCCCGACCGGGAGGTCTTGGTCGAGGCGGTGGACGGCCTGCGGGAGTGCCGCAAGATGCTCCAGATGGCCAAGGCTGGCAAGCGCAACGGCTATCTGCTGGAGGGCATGGCCTGTCCCGGCGGCTGCGTGGCCGGCGCCGGCACCATCCAGCCGGTGAAGCAGAGCGCCGCCAGCGTGGAGCAGTTCAAGAAGGCCGCGCCTGAGCAGAGCTGCACCACCAGCCCCTTCCTGGACCGCCTGGAAGAGGTGGAGAAGAAGTACCAGTAAGACACGGTTCCAAAAAAATCCCCCGGCCAGCGGCCGGGGGAGCTTTTTTATGCTTCCGGATAGAATGGGGCCAGCTCTGTGAGCTGCCAGAGAGCGGCCGGAGAGGCGGCATAGTCTTTTACGCTGTCCAGAGGGGTCCAGTCCGTGCCGTTGGCGGCGTTATAGGCGTCCACCACGTCAGGCAGCAGCCAGTCGATCTCTGTCAGGGAGACCGTGGTGGTCAGCGCCAGGCCGTTGGGGGCCGTATAGCTCCAGGAGACCTTTCCCAGATTGTCCACCAGGGCCAGGATCAGAGGAGCTGAGGCCTGCATCGTTTGGTTCAGCGCAGCTCCATCCACACGTTCCCGGGAAAAGTCCAGCGTCAGCCCAAAGGGCTCGCTGTTGGTCTGGAGGGAGAGGGTATAAAGCCCCGGGGAGCCCATGTGGAAAAAGAGCTCATCCAGCAGGGCCTTCACCGCGGAAGCCTTGCCCACATAGGGGGTCCGGGCCTCCCACAGGGCGGCGGCCTGTGGGGGGATCTCCG
Source organism: uncultured Dysosmobacter sp. (assembly GCA_963560095.1). Lineage (GTDB taxonomy): Bacteria > Bacillota > Clostridia > Oscillospirales > Oscillospiraceae > Oscillibacter. The sequence continues at coordinate 119,175 of CAUWNE010000001.1, forward strand.
TGCCCTCCTGCCAGACCACCCGGCCGCAGAGCCGGACCTCCCGGACGCCCTCCAGGGGGACCTCCACCATGCCGCCGCCCTCGCGGAACAGGGGGGAGACCAGCACAGACCGGGCGGAGATCTCTGCCACGCCGCCGCTGGTCTCCACCTTCCAGCCCCAGTAGGCGGTGGCGGAGGCGGGGGTGGCGATCCACAGGCGCAGGATGCCGTCGTTCTCTGTCTGCTCCATCACCGACAGCTCCTGGGCCTGGGCGGGGGAGCCGATGAGAAAGACCTTGGCGGCCAGGGCCGCCCCGATCAAAAGGACGGTGCACAAAATCGCCAGGACCACCCGCCGCCCGGTTTTCCGCTTCACGGTTTTCAGATAGTCCACCTCCCGTTCGCTCTCCGGGGGCGGGGCCTCCTCCGGGGCCTGCATGGCCGTCAGACGGGCTGTGCAGTCCGGACAGTCCGTCAGGTGGCGCTCCACGGCTTCATTGGTCTCCGGGGCGGTGAGGCCCTCTGTGTAAGAGGGCAGCAGGTCCCGCACCACAGCGCAGGTCAGATCATTTTTCATGAGAGTCCCCTCCTTGTCTCAGCCGCTCCTTGCAGCGGTAAAAAGTCACCCGGGCCCAGGTCTCCGTCTTTCCCAGCACATCTCCGATCTCCCGGAAGCTCAATCCGCCGAAAGACCGCAGATATACCACCTCCCGCCCCGGCTCCGGCAGCTGGTGGACCCGCCGCAGCAGATCGAGCTGCCCCTCCCGGGCGCATACCTCCGCCTCGGCGGAGGGCAGGGGCGGCAGGGCGGAGTCCTCCTCCGGCAGGGGCGTCTCCCGGCGGGCCTTGCGCAGATGCTGGTACCACAGGTGCTTGGCGATCTGGCACAGCCACACAGAGATCTTGCAGGAGCCGTCGAACCGGTCCACCGACCGCACCGCCTGATAGAAGGTCTCCTGAGTCAGCTCCTCCGCCAGATGGGCGTCGCCGCACTGGGCCAGGAGGAATTTATAGACGGTCCGGGCATGCTGACGGTAAACCATATCGTCCATAAGCATCCCTCCTTTGCCTCTTATATCCCCGAAGGGGCAGATTCGTTACAGGCTGTGATGAAAAAATTCTCCGGCAGGCCCCAGGGCCGCCGGAGAGGGTCAAAGCAGGGAGTTTGCTTCAAACAATTCCTCAAAGGAGCGGATATAGACGTCGGCCAGAGCCCGGATCTCGGACTGTTCGTCCTCGGCGGAGGGATCGTAGATGGCGCAGACCCGAAAGCCCGCCGCCTTGGCAGTCCGGATGGCGTGGACAGCGTCCTCAAATACCACCGTGTCCCGCAGAGAAGAGCGCATCCGACGCATGGCCTTTTGATAGATGATGGGACTCTCCGCCTTGCCCGCGCCGGCCTCGGCACAGGTGAGGAGCCCCTGGAAATAGCCGTCGATGCCGGCGTGACGCAGCCCCAGCTCCGCAAGACGCCGGTCGGTGTTGGTGGCCACATACATGGACACGCCCTCCAGTTTCAGCAGGCTGAGAAACTGCTCTGCCCCGGCCTTGGGCTGGACGCGGTGGGTGTAAAAGTCCTCCACCTGGGCCTCCGTCATGGCGATGATCTCGTCCACAGACTGGGTCATGTGGTAACGGTCCTTGCAGTATTGGGCGCCGTCCCGGTTGGTCATGGTCTTGAGACGCTGATGAAGATCCGGCTCCGGCTCGATCCCCAGAGAACGCAGGGTGTTGGGGCCGATGTCGTTCCAGATGTGCATGGAGTCCAGCAGCGTCCCGTCCATATCAAAAATCGCACTTCGTAACCGCATAAAAACCTCAAAAGCAGTCAGGATTCAGAAAGAAAAAAGGAGAGGAAAAAAGAAAGGGGGAGAAAGGAAGGGGGCCAGGGGAAACCTAAGGTTTCCCCACCCGTCTCCCGAAAACTTTCCGGAAAGAGGAAAAAAGGAAGGGGGCCAGGGGAAACCTAAGGTTTCCCCATCCGTCTCCCGAAAACCTCCCGGAAGGAGGAAAAAAGGGAAAGGGGCCAGGGGAAACCGCAGGTTTCCCCATCCCACCGGGCCGAAAGCGACCAGGCGGCGCTCCGCCGCCGCCTTCTTCCGTCTCTCGCCAGTCCCCGGGAGGGGGCCAGGGGAAACCTTACGGGTTTCCCCGGTTTCGTCTGCCCTCAGGCGGACGAAAGATTTCCATTATTTTCGCCGCGGCGTGTACGTGGCGAAAATTCCGCGCCCCAGCCGCCGGGGGCGGCGTCCCCAGTGACGCGGCGTCACTGGGGAGGGGGGATCTAAAGGGGGGACCTGTCCCCCTTTTAGCACAGCTTCGCGCCTGCCGGAATGGCGTCGTCCACCATCAGGAGGTGGAGCTTTTCCTCGCCCTTTTCCGTGTGGACGGCGGAGATCAGCATGCCGCAGCTCTCCTGGCCCATCATCTTCCGGGGCGGCAGGTTGACAATGGCCACCAGGGTCTTGCCCACCAGCTCCTCGGGCTTGTAGTATTTTGCAATGCCGGAGAGGATCTGACGATCCACGCCGGTGCCGTCGTCCAGGGTGAACTTTAAGAGCTTCTCGCTCTTTTTCACAGCCTCACAGGCCTTGACCTTCACCGCCCGGAAATCAGACTTGCAGAAGGTGTCGAAGTCCACCGGCTCGGTGAGCTGGGGCTCCAGCTCCAGAGCGGGGAGGGCGGCCTTTTTGGCCTCCTCGGCGGCGGCCTCCAGCTCGGCGATGGCCTTGTCCATGTCGATCCGGGGGAAGAGGTTCTCGCCCTTGGTGACGGCGGTCTGCTCCGGCAGGCAGCCCCACTGGGCGGCGGAATCCCAGGTCTGCACGTCTGCCGCCGCGCCGATCTGCGCAAAGAGCTTTTCACAGCTCCCCGGCATGAAGGGCGTCAGCAGTACGCCGCAGATCCGGGTGGTCTCCAGGAGGTTATAGAGCACGTGGGCCAAACGGGCGCCGTTTTGCTCCATGTCCTTGGCCAGGGCCCAGGGGGCCGTCTCGTCGATATATTTGTTGGCCCGCTGAATGACCTTGAAGATCTCTGCCAAAGCGTTGTGGGGGGCGTAGGCGTCCATCTGGGTCTCATAAGCGCCCCGGAGCCCGGCGGCCATGGACACCAGCTGGGCGTCGTAGAGCACGGGGTCCACCGTGTCCCCGGTGGGATTGAGGACCACCTGGTTGCCCTGGCAGATCAGATCGGCCAGGTACCGCTCATCCTCCGTGGCGCCGCAGCCCTCTGGCAGCTGTCCGCCGAAGTATTTGCCCACCATGGCGGTGGTCCGGGAGACCAGATTGCCCAGGTCGTTGGCAAGGTCGGTGTTGATGGTCTGGATCAGCAGCTCGTTACTGAAGTTGCCGTCAGAGCCGAAGGGGAAGGTCCGCATCAGGAAGAAGCGCAGCGCGTCCACGCCGAACTTCTCCGCCAGGATATAGGGGTCCACCACGTTGCCCTTGGACTTGGACATCTTGCCGCCGTCCAGCAGCAGCCAGCCGTGGCCGAAGACGTGCTTGGGCAGGGGCATGTCCATGCTCATGAGCATGGCGGGCCAGATGATGGAATGGAAGCGGACGATCTCCTTGCCCACGAAGTGGTAGTCGGCGGGCCAGTAGTGGTCATAGTCGTCGTACTTGTCGTTGAACAGGCCCAGGGCGGTGGTGTAGTTGAAGAGGGCATCCACCCACACATAGACCACATGGCCGGGGTCAAAGTCCACCGGCACGCCCCAGGAGAAGGAGGTCCGGGAGACGCACAGGTCCTCCAGGCCGGGCTTGATGAAGTTGTTCACCATCTCGTGGACCCGGGAGCGGGGCTGGAGGAAGTCGGTGTTCTCCAGCAGGTCCTGGATGCGGCCGGCGTACTTGGACAGCCGGAAGAAATAGGCTTCCTCCTCGGCATCCTGGACCTCCCGGCCGCAGTCGGGACACTTGCCGTCCACCAGCTGGCTCTCGGTCCAGAAGGACTCGCAGGGCTTGCAGTATTTGCCCACATACTTGCCCTTGTAGATGTCCCCCTTCTCATACATCTTCTTGAAGATCTGCTGGATGGAGGAGACATGGTAGTCGTCGGTGGTGCGGATGAACCGGTCGTTGGAGATGTTCATGAGCTTCCACAGGTCCAGCACGCCCCGCTCGCCGGTGACGATGTTGTCCACAAACTGCTGGGGGGTGACGCCGGCCTCCTTGGCCTTGTCCTCGATCTTCTGGCCGTGCTCGTCGGTGCCGGTGAGAAACAGCACGTCGCAGCCGGTCAGCCGCTTATAGCGGGCCATGGCGTCGGTGGCCACGGTGCAGTAGGTGTGGCCGATGTGGAGCTTGTCCGAGGGGTAATAGATGGGGGTGGTGATATAAAACTTCTTCTGTTCCATGGGTGTTCTCCTTTTTAACGGCGGCTCCGAATGGAAGAGCGCCGGAAATCACATGAGAGCTGTCTCATAAATCCACATTATATGCCATTTTGCGGAAGATTACAAGCCGGAATCCGGCCCGGGGCCCCATGGGGTTGCATCTTTTCCGCCCCGGGCATAGAATGGGGAGTGAGAGACCGTGCCGCGGCACGGCAAGGAAAGGAGATACGGACGTGAGAGTTCTTCTGCTCAACGGCAGCCCCCACGAGGCGGGCTGCACCTGCACGGCCCTGAGGGAGGTGGGAGCCGCCCTGGAACGAGAGGGCGTGGAGACGGTGCTGGTGTGGATCGGAAAGCAGCCCATCGCCGGATGCGTGGCCTGCGGCGCCTGCGGAAAGACGGGGGCGTGTGTCTTCCGGGAGGATGGGGTTAACGCCCTGGCAGCCCGGCTGGACGACTTTGACGGCATGATCGTGGGCTCCCCGGTGTACTATGCCGGCCCGGCGGGGCAGCTGTGCTGCTTTTTGGACCGGCTGTTCTACTCCGCCGGCGGAAAGCTTGCGGGAAAGCTGGGGGCGGCGGTGGTCTCCTGCCGCCGGGGCGGAGCCAGCGCGGCCTTTGACCGGCTGAACAAGTATTTCACCATCAACAATATGCCCCTGGTGCCCTCCCAGTATTGGAACCAGGTCCACGGTAACTGCCCGGAGGAGGTGCGCCGGGACGAGGAGGGGATGCAGACCATGCGGACCCTGGGGCAGAACATGGCGTGGCTGCTGCGCCAGCGGCAGGCCGCCGGGACCTTGGGCGTGGGAGCACCGGTGTACGAGGAAAAGCGCCGGACCAACTTCATCCGATGAAACTTTCAAAAAAGTGCAAGCACTTTTTTGATTGGGGGATCGCGCTGCGCTCTGCGCCTTCCGGCCTGTGGCCGGTGTGACGCTCGCTCCGCGAGAAGAGTTTTTCCCGAGGCACAGGTCCCCGGGAAAAACGATTCACGACTTTCGCGCCTGCGGGCGCGAAACTTACGGGCGAGGCTCTTTTAACACGTGGCCCCGGCCTCCGGATCTTCCGGAGGCCGGGGCCGTTTTCTGATCGCTGTCAGGGGGCCTGGTCCGCCAGGCTGCCCCGGCGCTTCCACCGGCCGGAGGCGTAGTAGAGGACCGACAGGAGGAAGCCCAGCACCCAGCCGATGCCGATGCCGTAGTACATATAGTCGGGTCCGTAATGATCGGCCAGATAGTAGACCGTCGGCACCCGCAGCAAGATCAACGACAAGATCACGTCCACCATGGGGAACACGCTCTCCCCGGCGCCCCGCATGGCGTTGTTCAGGGAGAACATCACCGAGAAGACCAGGTAAAAGGGCATGATGCACCGCAGGTACACCGCGCCGGCCTCCACCACGGTGGGATTGGGGGTGAAGAGGGCCACCAGGGAGGGCCCCAGGGGGATCAGCACCAGCATCACCGCCGACCAGATCACCGAGGAGACCACCGTTACCCGAATGCCCTGCCGGGCCCGGTCCAGCCGGTGGGCGCCGATGTTCTGCCCCACAAAGGCGGTGACGGCGTTGGACAGGCTCTGGACCGGCAGAAAGGCCATCTGATCCAGCCGGGAGCCCACGTTGTAGGCGGCGGTGTACTCCTCGCCGAAGGAGTTGACCTTGCTCATCACCGCCATGGAGCCCACGGCCACCAGGGACATCTGGATGCCCGCCGGCAGGCCGATGCCCATGATCTGGCGGAAGAGCTGGCGGTCGAACCGGCGGCAGAAGGGGCGGATGGCGATCTCCGGGTAGCGGCGGTTGATATACTCCAGGCCGAAGAGCCAGGACACCGCCTGGGAAACGATGGTCCCCAGGGCCACGCCCAGCACGCCCAGGCCGCAGGCCAGCACCAGCACCAGGTCCAAGATGATGTTCAGCACCGAGGACACCGCCAGGAACAGCAGCGTGGTCCGGCTGTTGCCAAGGCCCCCCAGGATGCCGGCGTTGAGGTTGTAGCCGATGGTGCCGATGAGTCCCGCGCAGACCACGGTGAGATAGAGCCAGGCCTCGTCATAGGCGCTCTGCTCCACCTGAAGCAGCCACAAAAGGGGCTTGACCAGGGCCACCGCCGCCAGGGTGATGGGAATGGCGGAGACCACGAAGGTGGTGTAAATGGTGTCCACCGCGTCCCGGACTCGGTCCAGCTTCCCGGCGCCGTAGAACTGGGCGATGACCACCGTGCCGCCGTTGGAGAGACCGATGAACAGCGAGGTGAACATGAAGATCACCGGAAAGCCCACGCCCACTGCCGCCAGGGCACCGTCGCCCACATAGTTGCCCACCACCCAGCTGTCCACCATGTTGTAGAGCTGCTGGAGAAAGCTGCCCGCCAGCAGGGGCAGGGCAAAATAAAAAATATGTCCGGCGGGACTGCCTACCGTCATATTCCGGGTTGCGGATGATGCGCCTCGTTCCATAGCGGCCTCCCTGTGTATCTAAGATTTTATGCTTTCTACTGTACTCTATTTCTGTAAAAAGGGCAATCTTGTTTTTTGGTGCGGTTTCCGATACAATGGGAAAAAATCGCCGAGGAGGAACACAATGAGACTGGTTTCCTGGAATGTCAACGGCCTGCGGGCCTGTCTGAACAAGGGGTTTCTGGACTTCTGCGCCGTCTCCGGCGCGGATATCATCTGTTTGCAGGAGACGAAGATGCGCCCGGAGCAGGCGGAGTTCGACCTGCCGGGCTATCACCGCTTCTGGAACAGCGCCGACAAGGCGGGCTACTCCGGCACCGCCGTCTTTACCCGGCCGGAGCCGCTGAACGTCACCTATGACTTCGGACACGACTGCCACCGCCACGAGGGGCGGGTCATCACGGCGGAGTATCCGGAATTCTATCTGGTGTGCTGCTACACCCCCAACTCCAAGGACCAGCTGGCCCGGCTGGACTATCGGATGGCTTGGGAGGACGATATCCGGGAGTACCTCCTGGAGCTGGACGCCAAAAAGCCGGTGGTCTACTGCGGGGACCTGAATGTGGCCCATCAGGAGATCGACCTGAAAAATCCCAAATCCAACCGGATGAACCCCGGCTTTTCCGACGAGGAGCGGGCCAAGATGACGGCGCTGCTGGAGAGCGGCTTTGTGGATACCTTCCGCTGCTTGTATCCCGACCGGACCGGGGCCTACTCCTGGTGGAGCTACCGCTTCAACGCCCGGAAGAACAACGCCGGATGGCGGATCGACTATTTTATCGTCTCCCAGCGGCTCCGGGAGAAGATCCGGGGCGCGGACATCTGGAGCGAGGTGCTGGGGAGCGACCACTGTCCGGTGGTATTGGAGTTGGAGGTTTAAGGGGGCGCTGGCCCCAGCGCGGGGGGTTCGCGCCGCTTCGGCGCGGGGAATCTGCACCCCCCATTTTCTTTTTGAGACATCAAAAAGAAAATGCGCCGTGCACGGTGGAAAAGAAAAAATGTTTCGCGGTGGGATTGCCTGTCGGGTTCCAGGAAAGTTTCCGCCCGCGGCGTGGTGCGGGCGTGGGTTTTGGAGGTTTGGGACACCCCCTGCGCCGCTTTCCGCTGGCGCTGCTCAGTAGCGTCAGCGGGGCCAGGAGAACAGGCTTTACTTCGACCTCCAACGTTGACCGCCGGGGTGTGCACGCGGGGAAAACCGATTCGAGGAACGAGAATAGCGCGCGCCGGTGGGGGAGTGGAGAATTGGTGGCAATCCGCTAGAACAGCCCCCGTACTGTAAGCGAACTTGCGCCTTGTGCGCAAGTTCCGCGCTAAAGCGTTCTTTTCTTTTGGACCGTCCACGGCCCGTTTTCTTTTCGGCAAGACCGAAAAGAAAATGGGGGGTGGAATCCCCCTCGGATGCGAGGATCAGCTCAACAGCGCTGTGATCTCCTCGATCTCCAGGTCCTGCAAGGCCCAGTTGATCCCATAGCCGATGACCTTAGCCAGGTCCCGCACCTGGGCGTCGATATCCCGGGGGGTGACCATCAGCTGGGCCTGACCGCCCCGGAGCCGGGCGGGGTCCACCTCGGCAAGGCCCGCCTCCTCCAGGAGGTCCGCCGCCAGGGTGGCGGCGTCCACCACGGTGGGGACCCCGACCGCCAGCACCGGCACGCCCAGCGTCTCCCGGTTCAGGGCCCAGCGGTGGTTGCCTACGCCGGAGCCGGGGACAATGCCGGTGTCGCTGAGCTGCACCGTGGCGCACACCCGCTCACAGCGGCGGGAGGCCAGGGCGTCTACGGCGATGATCAGGGCGGGCCGCACCTCCGCGGCCAGCCCCCGGACCGCCTCGGCGGACTCCACCCCGGTGGTGCCCAGGACCCCGGAGCGGAACACTGCCACCGGCCGAAAGCCGGAGAAGTGCCTGGGCATGGCGGCGATCAGGTGGCGGGTCACCAGCACGCTGTCCGCCGCCAGGGGGCCCACGGCGTCAGGCGTCATGGCGCTGTTGCCCAGGCCCACCACCAGCACCGGCCCCTCCTCCGGCGGCAGCAGGGTTTTGAGCTGGCTGCCCACCGCCCGGATCGCCCGTTCAAAAAAATCCGCCTTGCGCTGCCAATAGGAGGTCAGGTCCAGGGTCAGATAGCTGCCCTCCGGCTTGCCAAGGGCCTCCCGGCCCCGCTGGTCCAGGATGTCCACCCGGGTCAGGGGGTAGCCCTCCAAACGGCTCTTCGAGGCTTTGACGCCGGGCAGGCGGGTGGTTTTTGCGGCGGATTCCTGCCAAAGCTCTCTGGCTTCCAGGGCCAGGTCTGTGCGTTTTGTGAACATCACATGTCCTCCGAATACAAAATCTAGTGGTTGTGACCCTAGATTTTGCGGTCCGGGGCACGATATACATAAATTTCAAGAAAATCGAAAAAAACGCTTGCTTTTTTCTTTGTTTCCTGCTAAAATATCAATCTGCACGGTGGTAAAATCCGCTGAATATGCCAAAGGAGGTGTTTGGTTTGCCGAATATCAAGTCTGCCAAGAAGCGCGTTCTGATCGCAGAGGCGAGAAACGCCCGCAACAAGGCCGCGAAATCCGAGCTGAAGACCGCCATCAAGAAGTTCGAGGCTGTTGCCGCGGAAGGCAATCGCACCGAGGCCGATGGCGCGTACAAGGTCGCTGTGAAGAAAGTCGATCAGGCTGTGGCCAAGGGCATTCTGCACAAGAACACGGCTGCTCACCGCAAGAGCGCCATGACGCTCAAGCTCAACAAGATCGGCTGATCGTGGAAGCCAAAAGGACATCCGATGGATGTCCTTTTTTCACGCCCAATTTCAAAAGATCCCTGGAATTTGGATGACCCATGCCGGAAAGACCGAAAAAAGGAAGCTGTTTATAAAACAGCTTCCTTTTTTGCGATTCAGGCAGATTGGCCGGGAGGCTCCGGCTCTACCACGATGATCGGCGGCGGCTCCGCCGGGTCGGCGGGAGGCGTGACGCTGGGATCTCCAGGCAGCGTGCCGGGGTCCTTCGGCGGCTGGGAGGGATCGGCGGGGAGCTCTCCGGGGCCCTGGGCGGGGACGTCGGGATTCTCCGGCGTCACCGGGACCTGGGGCGCGGGCCCCCGCAGGATCACCTTGTTCCGGGACTTATAGTCGCTGGTGGCCTCGTATTCGGAGGAGAGGAGCTTCCCGTTGGCGTCGTAGACGTTGCGGTAGGTCCGGTATTTGTGGCCGGTGTAGGGGGAGGTCTTCACCTGCTCCGTGCCGGCGGGCAGGGTGGGGTCGTCCTCATAGACCACCTCAAAGGGGGTGGAGGAGAGATGCTCATTGGTCATCTTCACCCGGGTGCCGGCGATGTTGGTGCCCAGGATCTTCACCGTCAGATAGCTGCCCTCGTAGCTGGTGACGATCTTGATGGGGTAGTTGGTGTCGTTGGTGAATTTGTAGTCCGGGCCGCCCCAGGACACCGTGGCGTCCATGCCGGCGGTGATGTAGGCGGGGATGTAGCGGTGGGCATACCGCTCGGTGATCTCCAGATTGGACCGAAGGCACGCCAGATACAGCGTGGAGGAGGTCTGGCAGATGCCGCCGCCGATCTCGTCCACGGTCTCCCCCTTGACGTAGGCAGGGGCGGGCTTATAGCCGTTGGCGGCGGTCCGCTGGCCCACCACGCCGTTGTAGGAGAACACATCGCCGGTGTTCATGACGAAGCTGTTGATGGCGGCGGCGGAGAGGCGGACATTGGACTTCCGGGCGGAGGTGCCGCCCACCTTGGTCCGGGCCTCGCCCAGCACATCCCGGAAGAGAACGGCCTTGAGCTGCTCGGCAGTGACGGCGGGCAGCTCCACCTGGGCGGGGATGGTGATCGTCTCCCCGGGGGCTGCCGCGTCCATGGCCGCCTGGGCGGCGGTCACGTCGAACTCCGCGCCGATCTGCTCGGGCACGATGGATTCGGTCTTGGCGTCGTAGCCTGCGTTTTTCACCTCGCCGGATACCTGGTCATAGAGCTCCTGAGCCGTCAGAGACTGGGCGGGGAGGATGGTCCCCTCCACAAGCACCTGGGGACGGCCCTCTCTCAAAGCAGCCCGGGTCTCCTCCGTCAGCTCGGCGGCGGTGACTGCCAGACCGTTTTGGGCCATGGTGATCTCCAGGCCCCCCTCTGCCACCGCGTGGGCGGTGTCCAGGGGCTCCCGGGAGAAGTCCTCTGCCAGCTGCTGCATCTGCTGGGTCAGAATGTGCTCTTCCGGGTCCAGAAGGATGCCCTTGGCGCCATGATTTCCCACCAGAGTCTTGAGAAAATACCAGCCATCCGTCAAAAAGCCGGGCTCTCCCTGACTCTTGTCGAACACAAATTGGGCGCTGGCGCCATAGTCCAGATCGCTGGTGATCCCCAGGTCCTCATAGGTGCGGGTGCAGGCGGGCGCGTCTCCGTAGAGGAGGTCGCCCTCAGGGGCGGTTGTTCCGTCACCGGTCTCGTCGGTCAGCGGCAGGCAGAACGCCAGTGTCTGCTTGGGGATGGACGTCCGCAGCGTTTCACCGGCCTGGTCCGGGGTCTGTCCGCCCACGTCCACGCCGTTGATGGTGGTGTTGGGGTAAAAGGTCTCCAGAGAACCGGCATAGGCGCACACACCCAAATAGGCCGCCGCCAGCACTGCCAGGACCACACCCAGGGCAATGAGAGGGCCCTTGCCGCCCTTTTTCAGCCGTGCGCCGCCCTGTCTGCGCGCACCGGTCTCCCTGATCTCTTCCATGAAGCCCTCCCGCTCTTTCCCGGCACAGGGAAAGTTCCGATACTAATGCCCCTATTCTAACACATTTCCTGGGGAAAAGTGATTACAATCCCGTAACAACCGTAAAATCGGGCAGCGGGACCGGTGGGAGATCGTCAGCGGGGGGCGGAGGGCTGGCGGGGGATGCGGATGGTGAGCAGGATGGCGTCCTCGGTGTCAGTCCGCTCGGTCTGAGCGTCCACACCGGCCTCCCGCACCAGCCGGATTCCCCGGTCCAGACTGTTGAGAAAGAGACGGACATCTTTCATGATGAAGGTTTTCCGGCCCTTGGGCGGGGTGGATTGCAGGGTCTGGAGCCGGCGCTCCACATACCGCTCCGCCTGGGCCACCGTGAGATGATGAGCGGCGATGTAGCGCAGGGCGGCCAGCCGCTCCTCCTCGTCCTCCAGCCGCAGCAGGCACCGGGCATGGCGCTCCGTCAGGCCGCTCTCCTCCAGCAGGCGCCGGCAGGCCGGGGACAGCCGCAGCAGCCGCAGTTTGTTGGCCAGGGCAGAGGGGGACCGGCCCAGCCGGGCGGCGGCCTCCTCCTGGGTGACGCCGGTCTGGCACAGGTAGTCCGCGATGGCGGCGGCCTCCTCCAGATAGTGCAGGTCCTGGCGCTGGAGATTTTCCACCAGAGCCAGCAGGGCAGAGGCGTTGTCGTCCGCCTCCCGCTCTACACAAGGCACCGTCTGGAGCCCCGCCATCTGGGCTGCCCGGAGCCGCCGCTCTCCGGCTACCAGCTCCCATCCGCCGCCGTGGCGGCGGACGGTCAGGGGCTGGAGGACCCCGTGGCGGCGGATGGACTCCGCCAGGGCTGCCAGGGCCTCCGGGTCAAAGTGACGCCGGGGCTGATAGGGGTTGGGCTGGATATCCATGGGGGGCAGGTCCAGCACCTGCCGCGTTTCGGCCATAAGACCGCCTCCTTTCTCGATTTCCACCATTGTACAGGCCCCGGCGGAAAAAGTCGGGAGGAATCTGTCGACGAGAAAAAAAGGGCGCGGCCATGCCGCGCCCTGATGGGAAATCTTCGCTTTTTACCGGCAGGTAAAGGCGCACCAGCCCTCGGATTCCTGCCGCTGGGCAAGGATCAGTCCGGCGGCGCGGAGCTTTTCCGCCACCTCGTCGGCCCGGGTGTCGATGATGCCGGAGCAGAGGAACCATCCCCCCTCGGCCATCAAGGAGCGGACCAGCGGCGCCAGGGCGATGATCACATCCGCCACGATGTTGGCCAGGACGATCTGATATCCCCCGCCGAGAGACGCCCGGAAGGCCTCGTCGGTGAGCAGATCCCCCACCTCAACGGTGTAGCGGTCCGGGCCGATGTCGTTGAGGGCGGCGTTGTCCCGGGCCACGGTGAGGCACTGCTCGTCAATGTCCACCGCCCGGGCGGAGGCGGCCCCCAGCCGCAGGGCGGCGATGGAGAGGATGCCGCTGCCGCAGCCTAAGTCCAGCACCCGCTCGCCGCCCTGGACGGCCTGCTCCAGGGCCGTCAGGCACAGGCGGGTGGTGGCGTGATTGCCGGTGCCGAAGGTCAGGCCGGGGTCCAGGATCAGCGGCACCCGGCCGTGGAGCTCCGCGGTCTCCCATTGGGGAATGACCAGCAGCCGCTCTCCGATCTCCAGAGGCTTATAGTACTGCTTCCAGCTGGTCTCCCAGTCGGCGTCCTGGACCTCCTCCAGCGTCAGCAGCAAGGACCCGCAGTCGCTGCGGGAGTCCTTGAGGGCCTGGAGGGCTACCCGGACCTCCACCAGCTTGGCAAAGCCCGTGTCCCCGGCCAGCAGGTAAAAGGTGATCCGGGACTTGCCCCGCATCTCCCGCTCCAGGTCCTCGTCCACATAGTCCCAGTGGGGGCGGTTCTCCTCCAGAAAGGCGTGGAACTCCTCCTCGTCGTCGATCATCACGTTGTCGATGTCCAGAGCGGACAGCAGGGCGGTCACCGGGTCCAGCCCGGTGTGATTGGTGTCGATGTGCAGCTCCAGCCAGTGCATGGAAACAGCCTCCTTTTTTGTCTTCGGCGGTCAGCGCGCCCCAGAGACCGCTGACCGCCGGCAGTGTTTTTAAGATCTTTTCTTATCGCTCCGTGCCCAGGAAGAACAACGCCATGGTGCCGGGGCCGGAGTGATTGCCGATGACCGGGCCCACAAAGTTGATCCGGATATCCTCCGTGCCGAAGCGGCGGCGGATCTCATCGGCCACGAATTGGGCGTCCTCCGGGCAGTCGCCGTGGGAGATGAAGACCGTCTGAGTTCCGGGGTCCACGGCGGTCTGCTCCATCCGGTCTACCAGCGCCGTCAGAGAGGCCCGGCGGCCCCGGCTCTTGCTGACGGGGATCAGCCGGCCCTGGTCGTCCACATGGAGAACGGGCTTGATGGAGAGCATGGTGCCGAACAGCGCGGCGGTGGCGCTGACCCGGCCGCCCCGCTTGAGGTGGTTCAGATCGTCCACCGTGAACCAGTGGCACACCTGGCCCTTGGTCTGCTCGGCATAGTCCCGCAGGGCGTCGATGTCCAGTCCGGCCTGCTTCTTTTTGGCGCAGAGATAGACCAGCAGTCCCTGGCCCAGAGAGGCGGACAGGGTGTCCACCACGTGGATCTTGGCCTCGGGAAAGGCCTCGGCCATCTCTCCGGCGGCGATCACCGCAGACTGATAGGTGGTGGAGAGGGCAGAGGAGAAGCTCAGGCACAAAATGTCCTTGCCGCTTTCCAGAAACGGCCGCATGGTCTCCTCGAAAATCCCCACGCTGATGGCGGAGGTGGTGGCGGTCTCCCCGGCGCGGATACGGTTATAGAAGTCGGAGAAGCCGATCTCCCGGCCGTCCAGGTAGTTATGATACGTCTGTCCGCTCAGCTCCAGGCTCAGGGGCAGGACAAAAATGCCCAGCTCCTCTGCCAGAGAGGCGGAGAGGTCGCAGCAGCTGTCAGTCATCAAAACATAGTCTCGCATATCACGTGCGCTCCTTTTTCGCTTTTTTGCCGGGGGTCTCCTCCGGGGCCTGCTGCTGGCGCAGCAATGTCACATATCGGCTGCTGGCAACGCCGGCGGCATAGCTCAGCAGGGCAAAGTGGATGGCGTTGTCCGCTAGGGAGCCGTCTTCGCCGCGCTCCTCCATCTCTCCGGCGGTGATGCGCAGGGCCTTGTCCAGGCTGGCGCAGAAGGCGTCGTAGCCCTCCCGGACAGGACGTTCTCCCTGGAGCTCCTCCCGGATCAGCAGATCCATGTCCCGGGTGGACATCACGTGCTTGAGCACACAGATGGCGGTGAGATAGGCCAGGTGGGTGCGGTTGTATTTTTTGCCCTCGGCCCGGGGGACCAGGCCGCTTTTTGTGTAGTTGTTCACCATGGAGGCGGTGAGGGTGTCCTCCTCGTCGAAGCGGATCACCTGCCGGTCCATGTAGCTGAGGACCTGATCCATATACAGGGGAAAATCGGGCAGCTGGTCCCAGTCTACCGGGCGCTGCTGGCGCAGCCGCTCCCGCAGCTCTGTCAAATCAGACATAGGGGCCTCCTTCCAGTACGGGTTTTACCGGAATTGTACCACCGAAATATAGTTTTGTAAACCACATTTTGCGAGAATGATAACCATAATTTTGTCATTTTCCCACGCAAAATCTGGAAAAGATGCGGGAGACGATCTCTTCTCGGGCGGTGCGGCCGGTCAGCTCCCCCAGGGCGTCCAGGGCCTCCTCGGCGTCGGTGAGGACCGCGTCGGGGGTCATGCCGGTCTCCAGAGCCTCCGCCGCCCGGCGGACGGCGTCTCTTGCCCGGCGGGCGGCCTCCTCCTGGCGCTGGTCGGTCAAGAGACTGCCGCTCTGGCCGGGGTCGCCCGGGGGAAAGAGAGCCGCCACAGCGCTCTCCAGGTCCGAAAGGCCCTCTCCGGTGACAGAGGACAGGGCCACCACAGAGGCGGGCGGCGCCATGGGTGGGGCGGCGCCGTCTATGGCCGTGACGCTGACGGGCCCGGAGCACAGGTCTTTTTTGGAGAAAATCAGAATCCAGGGCTTTTCACAGCGGGAGACCTCTGCCAGCAGCTGAGCGTCCTCCTGAGCGGAGTCGACCCCGTCCACCACCGCCAGCACCAGGTCAGCGGTCTCCAGGGCCTGCCGGGACCGCTCTACCCCCATCCGCTCCACGGTGTCCTGGGCGTCCCGGATGCCGGCGGTGTCGATCAGCCGCAGCAGCACCCCGCCGCAGAGAACTGATTCCTCCACTGTGTCCCGGGTGGTGCCGGGGATGTCGGTGACGATGGCCCGCTCATAGCCGGCCAGAGCATTGAGCAGAGAGGATTTGCCGGCGTTGGGCCGGCCCACGATGGCGGTGCGGACGCCGGATTTCAGGACCCGGCCCCGGCGGCAGGTGTTCAGCAGGTCTGTCAGGTGATGATCGGCGCTCCGGAGGGCCTGGGTGATCTGAGCGGGCGCCACGTCCTCGATGTCCTCGTCCGGGTAGTCCACCACGGCGTAAAACCGGGAGGTCACGTCCAGCAACGCCTCCTGGATGGGCTCCAGACGGCGGCGCAGTCCCCCCTGGAGCTGGGCGGCGGCGTTCCGGGCGGCGGCGGCGGTCTCGGCGTCGATGAGGTCGATGACGGCCTCCGCCTGGGTCAGGTCCAGCCGGCCGTTGAGAAAGGCCCGCTTGGTGAACTCCCCGGCCAGAGCCTGTCGGGCGCCGGCGGCGAACAGGGCGGAGAGGAGCTCTCTCAGCACCACCGGGGAGCCGTGGCAGTGGAACTCGGCGCAGTCCTCTCCGGTAAAGCTGCCGGGGCCGGGGAAGCGGACAGCCAGCCCCTGGTCCAGCAGGCGGCCCTCACTGTCCAGCATCTGGCCGAAGACCAGCTTCCGGGGGGGCTGGTCCGGAAAGGGCAGGGCGTTGGCGGCCCGGAAGACCCGGCCGCACAGGTCAAAGCACCCCGGCCCGGACACCCGGATGATGCCCACGCCGGAGACGCCGCTTCCGGTGGCGATGGCGGCGATGACGTCCATCAGATCAGCTCCTTTTCCATGAGGTAGTTGGTCAGGCTCTGGCCCTGCCGCTCCGCCTGCCGGGTCTCCAGGACCTGATAGCCCCGGGCCTCAAAGAATGGGCGGGCGGTTTTGGAGGCGTGGACCGTCACCCGGTCCACCGGGTAGAGGGTCTCCAAAAAGTCACAGAGGGCGGCGGCCACACCCCGGCGCTGCCAGTCCCGGTGGACGTACAGCAGATCCAGATAGCCGTCGGGACCGATGTTCCCAAAGCCCAGGATCTGTCCATTTTCCTCCGCCACCAGGGTAGCTCGGCTTTTGAGGGAGCGATCCCAGGCGGCGCTGTCCCGGTCTGTCGGGGCCCAGGCATCCAGCTGGGCGGGGGTGTAGTCACCGGCGCAGACCGTGTGGATCGTGTCATAAAAGAGCGTCATCAGCGGAACGCAGTCCGCCGGACAGTAGGTGCGGATCTTCATGGGCAGGCCCTCCTTTGTAAGACCTCAGTTTACACGCTTCCGGGGGAAAATGCAATTCCGGCCGAAAAAATGAGCCCCCTAAACCGGGGGCTCATCCAGGCGGATCTGACCGTGCTGGCTCTCGAAATCCGCGATCCGGCGGCGGATCATCTGCTCCAGCTCCCGGTTTTTGGTGCGGCCTTCATATTCTGCGATATATCCCAGCTTATCCAGCAGGACCTGGGGGACGCGCAGGGTAAATCTTGGCAGAGAATCCTTCATAGCACACCTCACTGCGTCAAATTGACATCATATTAGCGTCGTGCTACAATGATTTGCAGATTTGACGAAGTTATGACGCAACAAAAAGGAGGGGGGCCTATGAACTACTTTGAGGAAAAGCCCTGTGAAAAGGCGTGCATGATTTTGATGAAGGCCGCCAGGGACAGCGTGGCATGGATCGAAAAGGGGAAGTATAAGCGGGCGGAGCTGACGCTGGAGTGGGCCATGGAGGATGTCGGCGATCTGCTGGAGGGCAGGGAGATTGGTGAAAAGAAATAAAAAGGACGCCGGGGCGTCCTTTTTTCAGCTTTTCGGGGGTGCTCAGGCTGTGGGCGTGCGTTGGCGGCGAAAGATGCCGCCGTGGTAGCAAAGGCAGGTGTCCCAGGGCAGGGACCGCAGCAGGTCCAGCGACTGTTCAGCCGCAGGCAGGTCCAACGCGAACTGGGGATTGGCCACTGCAAGCGTGCCGCGTTCCACTACGGCTGCGTCGCCGGGGATCAGCATGGAAAGAGCGGGGAGAAAGAGGGAGATATGTCCCGGCGTGTGGCCCGGCGTGGCGATCACCTGACAGCCCCCGCACCAGGGAAGAAGGTCGCCGCTGTGCAGCAGACCATCCACCGGAGCGGGCTCCACGGAGGTCAGCCGCCGGCAGAACTGGCGGCCCCACTCCTGAGCCTCCGGCGGCAGGGTGGGCTGGAGAGCCTCCGCCTGGATCAGACGAAGTGATTTTTTCTCGCCGGAAATATAGGGCGCTTCCTCTGCGCCAGCCAGAATGCGTACCTGAGGATAGGTTCTTTTGAGCTGGGCCAGAGCACCCATGTGGTCATCGTCATGGTGGGTGATGACCACAGCGGTCAGGTCGGTGGGAGATACCCCGACTGCGCGGAGGGCCTCCTCCAACCGGGGGAGAAAGCCGGGGTAACCGCAGTCGATCAAAACTGCGTCGCTGCCATCCAGCAGCAGGGTGGGAAACAGGGTTTGCTGACCGACTTCCCAGGGGAAGGAGATCGGCAGGGGGATCACAGCGGCCATGGGGGCCTCCTTTCTGAGTGAAGCAGAAACGCCCGGGCAGACCTTGGGCCTGCCCGGGCTGAGATGATTGGGAATATGCTTATTTGATCCGCTCGCCGGCGGCCTCCTTGGCCTTGATCTCCTTCACGGCGTCCTTGTGGCTCAGGTTGACCCGGCCCTTTTCGTCGATGTCGGTGACCTTCACCCACATCATGTCGCCGATCTTGCAGGCGTCCTCCACCTTCTCAATCCGGTGGTCGGCCAGCTTGGAGATGTGCACCAGGCCGTCCTTGCCGGGGGCCAGCTCCACGAAGGCGCCGAAGGTCATGAGGCGCACCACGCGGCCATAGTAGAGCTTGCCGATCTCGGGGACGAAGACGATGTCGTCAATGCACTTCTTGGCGGCGTCGCAGCCGGCGGCGTCGGCAGAGGCAATGAAGATAGAGCCGTCGTCGTTGATGTCGATCTTTGCGCCGGTGTCGGCCACGATCTTCTGGATCACGCTGCCGCCCTTGCCGATGACGTCCCGGATCTTGTCGGGATCGATGTGCATGGTGATCATCTTGGGGGCGTAGCGGCTGACCTCCTTGCGGGGCTCGGCGATGACCGGCAGCATGATCTGATCCAGGATCTCGCAGCGGGCGTCATAGGTGGTGTCCAGGGCCTCCCGGATGATGGCCATGGTGAGGCCGTCGTTCTTCAGGTCCATCTGGATGGCGGTGATGCCCTTCTTGGTGCCGGCCACCTTGAAGTCCATCTCGCCGTGGAAGTCCTCCACGCCCTGGATGTCGATGAAGGTGGTGAAGGAGCCGTCGTCGTCCTGGATCAGGCCGCAGGAAATGCCGGCCACGGGGGCCTTGATGGGCACGCCGGCGTCCATGAGGGCCAGGGTGGAGCCGCAGATGGAGCCCTGGGAGGTGGAGCCGTTGGAGGAGACCACCTCAGAAACCACGCGGATGGCGTAGGGGAACTCCTCCACAGAGGGGATCACGGGCAGCAGGGCCCGCTCGGCCAGCGCGCCGTGGCCGATCTCACGCCGGCCGGGAGAGCGGGCAGGCTTGGCCTCGCCCACGGAGTAGCCGGGGAAGTTGTAGTGGTGCATATAGCGCTTCTCCGTCTCCTCCCAGATGGTGTCCAGCTTCTGGTTGGCGGAGAGGGTGTCCAGGGTGCAGGCAGAGAGGACCTGGGTCTGGCCGCGGGTGAAGAGGCCGGAGCCGTGGACCCGGGGCAGCACGCCCACCTCAGCGCCTAAGGGACGGATCTCGTTCTTGGCACGGCCGTCCACCCGGTGGCCCTCCAGCAGCCAGGCCTTGACGATCTTCTTCTGGAACTTGTAGGTGATCTCGTCCAGGTACTGGTCCATGTTGGGGAACTCCTCCAGGTAGGCCTCGTGCCACTTCTCGATCATGGCGTTCCAGCGGGACTCCCGGATGTTCTTGTCGTCGGTATCCATGGCGGCCTTGGCCTCGTCCATGAAGTCAGCCACGATGCGGTCGAAGAGCTCCTGGTCAAAGTCGGCGTGGGGGTAGTCGAACTTGGGCTTGCCGATCTCGGCGACCATCTGGTTGATCAGAGCGATCTGCTTCTGGTTCTCCTCGTGGGCCAGCTGGATGGCGTTGAACATGGTGTCGTTGTCCACCTCGTTGGCGCCGGCCTCGATCATGACCACCTTCTTGCCGGTGGAGACCACGGTCACGTCCAGATCGGAGACCTTGCGCTGCTCGGCGTCGGGGTTCAGGACCAGCTTGCCGTCCACAAGACCCACCTTCAGCGCGCCCACGGGGCCGTTCCAGGGGATGTCGGAGATGGCCAGGGCCGCGGAGGTGCCGATCAGGGCGGCGATCTCGGGAGAGCAGTCGTGGTCCACGCTCATGACGGTGGCCATGATGGAGACGTCGTTGCGGAAGTCATAGGGGAACAGGGGGCGGATGGGGCGGTCGATGACCCGGCTGGTCAGGATGCCCTTTTCGCCGGGACGGCCCTCCCGGCGGTTGAAGGAACCGGGGATGCGGCCCACAGCGTACATCTTCTCCTCAAAGTCCACGCTCAGGGGGAAGAAGTCGATGCCGTCCCGGGGACGGGGAGCGGCGGTGGCGCAGCAGAGCACCCGGGTGTCGCCGTAGCCCACCATGACGGCGGCGTTGGCCAG
>CAUWNE010000002.1:0-115610 GCA_963560095.1 uncultured Dysosmobacter sp.
CCGTTTCGATCACATCATCCAACAAAGTTTTGATTTCTGCCATTTGTTTTCTCCTTTCAAAATATAAAGTTGGCTCCATAATAGTCGATGTCATTCGTGCGAAACGAAGTCCTCAGCCTTGACTCGGAAAGCGACATACTTTTGTGCCAGTACAGCCGGAACATTTGCGTCCAACTCCAAGAACAAGTGCGGACCATCGTCCCGATCAGACTGGTCAATACGCAAATCGCCAATGGGCCGGATGTAAAACTTTGCTT
This sequence comes from uncultured Dysosmobacter sp., assembly GCA_963560095.1. Lineage (GTDB taxonomy): Bacteria > Bacillota > Clostridia > Oscillospirales > Oscillospiraceae > Oscillibacter. The sequence continues at coordinate 258 of CAUWNE010000002.1, forward strand.
TTCCGATATAAAACCCAATCAATGCGCCGATCGCCAGCGCCAAAATACCAATTACGATTTCCATTGTAGTGCCTCCTTGAATTGTTTTCTCAAAAAACCCACCCGGGAATTTTTCAGGTTATGAATATAACACGATTTCCGGTCGTCTGCGTGCGGAGAAAGAGAAAAGAAAGAACCCGCGTTTCCGCAGGCTCAATCTTTTACTCCGAATACATATGAATTGGTATTTTCTTTCCCGTTCGCTGATTCCAGCAAGACAATTTTATACTGCCATTTTCCGTAACCGCGTCAATAATTTGTTGCAGTTCATCCGATCTACCAAGCCAATAAATCGCATACGCTGATATAACTATTCCCGCGATAGCAACTGTGGCGTGTACTTTCTTGCCGTAAAACAATCTCATAAATATACCTCCTAAGTTTCGGATTTCCATAAAGGTCGTTGCTGTTTCTGCGTAAAATATAAAAAGAAAGAGCCGCTATTACACGGCTCAATCCATTTCTTATAGTTAAGCATTGCAAACGAATATAAATTAACTAATGTCATGTTGTTCCAGGTTCTGTTTTATGAAACTCGCCGCATTCATCAATGCCATTCTGAATAGATTGGGGTCTCTGTTGTAAATCCTCCATACTCTTTTTAGAAGTTCATTTCTGTTCCCCTCTTCTATGCTGTAACCTTGTTTACGTCTCCGTTTCTCTAAATTAGCTTCAATTTCAGCACGTATAATCGTTAATTCGTTATCCGTCATTGACATAACCATCACCTCCATAAAGGCACCTGCTTATTCTGCGGACTGATCTTCGTAAATGATCCGCTTCCTAAGAGCACTCCATGGAAGATACCGTTCCTTTCGACAGACCGGACACCAGAACTGACTTGTCTTCCCACCCAGGTCAACTAACTCGTCGTGATCCGCCTCAAGCTTACTCCCGCAAATCGGGCAGTTAAACCGGTAACACTGCCTGACCGCCACATTGACCACTCGCATCTCAATCCCTCCTTCGGCTCAGCAGCCAGAAGAACCGTCTGTACCCGGCGTAATAGACATCTCGACAGCAGGGGATGTCGTACTTCATTTTGAGCGTGTCGTAGGAAAGCCCCTCGGTTACACCTCGCAATAGATAGGGGTATAGCTCTGGTTCAGCCTCGATGGCCGACTGTTCCACCATTTCCATACGATCTGCGAAATGAGCCCGAGATATAGCGCAGCGAGCAGTGGGGTCACTGGTCAACTGTCCACTTTTCACGAATACCTCCAGATCTCCCGGTCGCCGGCTCAACCCATCCAGGGCCGTATAGGCTTTCTTCCAGATGGGATATTGCAGACAAAAATGTTTCAGTTCATAGTAGCGGTGCTTCCCGATCCAGTAGGGGTTTTTCTGGGAGACCTCTGGCCGAATATCATTTGCCATTACCGTCGTTCTCCTTTCCACAAATATCCGGTCTCCTCATAAAGCCGTTTTGGGGAGATGTAAAAGTTGATCCGACCCAGCTTAGAGTCCATGTCTTGAATATCAGTCACCAGTTGACCTCCTCGGGTTGCTTTTCCGATTGGTAGCCAGCCGGCAATGACTCCGGCTCTGACCCAGGATGCATCTTTGCCATACACCCTGGCAACTACGGCCACTGGAACCGATCCGGAACGAAACTCTTGTTCATCCATCGGCGTCTACCTCCTTTCAACGGCTATTCTAAGATAGGAACCGCCTCCCAGTAAAAACAACCTCGGTGGAAATAAAGAGAAGAGCCGCTGTTTAGTGACTCCGCTCTTTGGAGACCGTTCTAATTTCGTTTCAATTTGCTGACCAATTTCTTGGCTTTGCCTTTGATGCTCTGATACCAGGTTGGCTCAAAGAATGCGATGTACCACACCAGCCCGAATAACATCGAAATGATGTAGCAGATACCGCATAACTTCAGGTAACCGCCCCAAGTGACAGGCTTTTCGCTCCAATTCTGTTTGTTCATACAAATCACCTCTCATAATATTTGTCTCCATAATAGGCAGTGCCGTTTGTGCGAAAAAAGGGAGAGCCGCTGTTTAGCGGCCCAAATCCCTCCTTGTCTTTCGGAAGTCCACAAATATAATTTTGTCCGACTTCGGTTGTGTCAGCTTTGCTCTGGCCAGCAGAAACTTCCTCTCCAGGACTGTTGTCCATAACGCTGCGCCTGCTGTGGATGCAGCACCAACGAGGACCATCGTCCCTACAGTTTGTAAAATCTCTTTGGTCTTCAAAACCATCACCTCCATAAAGGACTTTGTTGGAACTGCGAAACAAAAATTCTCACGCCGCCTTTGGCGGACGCTCCTGGAGGCGACAGCCCATGTTGGAGCTGGCGTCTGACGCATCGAAGCAGTTAACGCAAAATGGTCCGCGGCCCTGGTTCTGGGCATAGAGACCGCCATGGCGCAGGCCTGAGCGACTACCGTCGAACTTCCAGTCATCCGGGACATAAGTGGTTGTGCTACCGGCTGCGGCGCTCGGATACAAAGCCCATTCCAGACCGCTTTGTGTTGGGAGGGCGAAGTCATTTTTTGGGGGGTATCTAACTTAGAATAGAAAAGTCTATCTTAGGTTAAAAATGTCCTCATCGCATAAAAAGAAAAGAGCCGTTTTATACGGCTCCTCTCCTTAAATCCCTTTGCTCAGGAATATCTCATCTCCACGACGCCAAACCCTGATAAAATGCCCCGAGCGTTTAATGGCAGCCGCCAGGCAGGATCTGCATACCGCAGGACTTTTATAATCGTCTGCGCCGAACTCAACTTTCACGATATCAGCATCGCCGTTTATAAATTCCTCAATCAGTTCCTGCAACTTATGGTTGCTTTTCATTCTCGGGATCGACTCCACAGGTATTAGTTTCATTTTATTGTCTCCTTTCGCTAATGGGTTTTTCCATAAAGGAGGCTGTGAAACCTGCGAAGAAAAGAAAGAGAGACGCTGTATCGCGTCTCTCAGATTATCTCTCAATGGCCTTCCTCCAGTATTCGCTCTAACTTTGCTGTCATCGCGTCGTACTCCTCTGGAAACGCATGGCATAAATACGCTTGATTGGCACGAACACCTCTGCCATAGATAACTTTACCCAGCAAAGTCATTCCCACTGCCATAGACAGCGTACCAAATACCGCTCTTCCGAAGTCCTTCATCGCGACAACTCGATTAAGTTTTCTGATTTTATCCATTGAAATCACCTCCATAACAGGAGCTGTCCTTTCTGCGACAACCACCGCAGCATCGTCATCTCACAAGGATAATCCTCAAACCCTATTGTCTCACAGGTAATAAGGCCTTCCAGAACTCCTATAATTACCTCGGACTCATATTGTTTGTAGGGGAACAAGAACTCCGTCAATTCCCGATGCAGCATTCTACACCGCGTACATCGTAGACGCCGGATCAACACTCTTGTAGTCTGCCGACCCTTCGTCCGTACCAGCCGTGGCACACTGTCATAGTATTTCAATTCTCCGCCACATTTGGGGCAGGTCGATTGATCCTGCATAACCATATACGATGCCTCTAATCTAAGTTAAAAATATTGTGTAGGAATATGCTTGACAATTCATACATTTATCATATATGATTAAGACGGACGGTGCAAGAGGTAAAAAAGAAAGGAGCCACTAAATAAGCGACTCCGATTCCTATTCAGGTCTGTTTCTTGTGTCTTTTTATGAGTGCTTCAATAACTTGGACGCCGATAACAATTCCAATGGCCATGGGTATGCCCTTAAACACATTTTTGGCACCCTGATCCATCCCTTCTTTGTAGAATGCAATTAGGGCGGCTTCATGTTCAGCCAAGAGCATATTGAGCTCATCGATTTGCGCGTTTGTCATATGACTCATATAAATCACCTCCATAAAACCCACTGTAATTCTTGCGAAAGGAAACATCCGATGAATAAACATGTAAATCCGGCAAAACACTTGCATGAGGTCTACACAAAACAAGGTGGCGTACAAGAGTACAACAAAAATCAGCAGGCGGTTGGAATGCTGAAACTTGCGGGAGCCATCTTGATCGCCACCAAGCTTTTGCTATTATTGGATAAGGTCGAGAATCGCCCAATCAAGGCACTCAAAGAAAGGCGGTAACACCTATGCTGACACAATGCCCAGAGTGCGAACTGCCAGTGAGCGATAAGGCAAATGCCTGTCCTCATTGCGGATACCCTCTGAAACCTTCTGAAAAAATAAAAAGACCTCGCAAATCCAACAAGCGACGGCGATTGCCGAATGGCTTTGGTCAGATCAGTGAGATCAAAAATCGTAATTTGAGAAACCCGTTTCGGGCTATGGTAACGGTGGGGAAAACCTCGGACGGGAGACCCATTTGCAAACCGCTCAAGCCGGAATCGTACTTTGCCACTTACAACGATGCCTATGCTGCTCTGGTGGAATATAACAAGAATCCGTATGACCTCGGAACAGCCATCACCATGCAGGAGCTCTATGACAAGTGGCTTCCAGAATACGAAAAGACCGTCAAGAGTACAAAGGCGGTGACCAGTGCTTGGCCTTACTGTTCGGCAGTTTACAAGATGCGAGTTATGGACATTCGAGCCCGTCATGTAAAAGGCTGTATGGAAGAGGGCGTGGCTACTGTTCGAGGCAGAGAGCAGCATCCAACAGCCACTATGAAGAACCAAATCAAATCCATGTTTAACATGATGCTGGACTATGCATTGGAATATGAATTAGTGGATCGAAACTATTCCAGAACCTTCAACCTCACGGAAGAAACCGTCAAAGAGATCCAGAAGGTAAAGAAGGGGCATATCGCTTTTACAGATGATGAAATGGAATTGCTCTGGAATAATATCGATGAGAAACACGGCATCGACATCCTGCTCATCCAGTGCTACTCCGGCTGGCGTCCTCAGGAGCTGGGACTACTGGAATTAAAGGATGTGGATTTAGAGAACTGGACATTTCAAGGCGGCATGAAGACGGATGCCGGTGAGAATCGTGTTGTCCCCATTCATTCCCGTATTCAGGAGCTGGTACTCAAAAAATATCGAGAAGCAGAAGCAATCGGAAGCCCGTATCTGCTTAACTGGGTAGACCCCAATAACCGAAACAAGAAGAACTTTGAGTTGACCTATGCTCGGTATCAGAAAGCCTTCGAGCGTATCCGTGATGAATTGAAACTAAACCCCGAGCACCGTCCTCACGATGGTCGCACCCACTTTGTGACCATGGCAAAACGCTATGGGGTGGATGAGTATGCCATCAAATATATGGTAGGTCACAAGATCTCCGACATCACAGAAAAGGTCTACACTCGCCGCGAATTTGCTTGGCTTCGGGAGGAGATTGAGAAAATAAAATAGACCTTGCCAAGCTTGCTTTTAGTGTAGGAGTATAGGTGTAGAAATAAAACCAACCGCATCAAGAAGTGTAGGAATATGGTTGTATGAATAGTGCAGAAATAATATACGAATTACCTGCACTTACCCACTTTTAACTACTCTTATCTGTTCTAAAAACCGTTGGTATTACAGCAGTTAACAGCACTTAGAAGCAGGTAAAAGTGTAGTTAGTTTCTATAATGTTTTCTTTTTTTCATGTGTTTTAATCTCCTTTATATGATATTTATAGTCTAATCCAACATAGTATAAGTATGTAAGGACTTAGATTTTATAGTTATATTTCTCGTGTGAAACCACAATTATTTTTTCATATCTTCGATTTTTCATTACTTTTTATGTATATTCTTCCTCTCCAAAGACAGACGCATAAGCGGCTGGCTAATTATCTAACATATACTATCTGACTGAATATCTAAGAAGTATATCTAAAGACTATCTAACGGCTGTAGAGGAAAGAAGAAAAATGCATACAAAATATGGTAAAAATTCAATCTAAGGAAGTGTAATTTGTCCGGGTAGGTATATCAATATGTCCGGCTATGGGGTGAAGATTTGTTCTGGTAGTATGATGATATGTCCTACTTGAAAAATACAGGGTACAGAAACACTATATAATTACTGCATTTAAGTGGTAGGACAAATTGTAATACTTGTAAAGTGAATCTAGTTTTCACTTATTCTATTTCAAGTGTTAGGAGAATTTTGGAGGAATGATTTGAACTATTGTTTTCAAGTTACAGTCCATCTTATAATAAAACATGTGATTCCGGTTACCGTACAAGAGAACATCAGATTTAGCAGAAAATTTTCACATAAACAAGATTGAATTTTTACCCAATAATCTAATCACATGATGTTCGACAAGGGGATAAACCGTGTCAACCGAACAACCGGCTATTTATAATTTTTTCTTAGTGGGTTGTCGGTTGACACGGTTGCTCTGATTATGCCACAGTTCTAGTAGCCTTACCTCTAGGCCTATGGAACGATTTCTGCTTGGCGTATGTCTCACCAAAATTCTTTACGTTCCCTCTCTGCCACCCGAGCTGATTTACTAGAATCTCAGATAATTCCCGTGATTCCTTCTGCGTCATCTTCCCTGACGAAAACATGCCCAACGCCTCATACCAAATCTGTAGTAAACAAACGCTTGTTCTGTCTTGGAGATACTTTTCGATAATTCCAATCCGCCAGTCCTCACAGGCGGCATCCTGCTGTTGGGTCTTAATTTGCTCATGAAGGACAGGATTAGGAACAGGAGAGGCCAGCGGAGCTTTTTTATCAAAGGCGTCTTTCATCTCGGCCCATGCCTGCCGAATCGCCTCCTTGCAAGCATCCTCATGGTCATACAAGTCCCTTGCATCTGAATGGACTCTGACCGGAAACCAGCGTCTTGCTCCGGTCTTGTCCGTAAGAAACGAATCCCTGTTCGTTGTCCCAATAAAAATGCATTGACGGGGATGATGTTCAGACCGCTTCGCATAGGGCTGGCGATAATACTCGTCCTGCTTGGAAATAAACGCCTTGGCCCGTTCCTCATGGATGCTCCCTGCCCTATCATTGGCAAGAATCGCAAGTAGTTCCTCAATTTCGCAGACCCAAACACCTTGGATTCCCTCAGCTCCCTTTTGGCCCTCAATGGTATTGATGGAGTTGTAGAAGGAATCCTCTAGGGCCAGCCAGTGACAGAGGGTGGACTTTCCGCTTCCCTGTCCTCCAATCAGAACAGGAACGCAGTCAAATTTACAACCAGCATCATAAAGGCGGTTGATTCCTCCGGCGAACAGCAGTCTGGATACTTCCCGGTTGTACGGCGTATCCTCGGCCTTCATCCAATCAATCAAGAATCGTTCGCAGCGCGGGATGCCATCCCATGGAACAGAACCAACCAGCTTCTGGAGTGGATGAAAGCGCCGTTCTTGCTGCATCTGAATGAACGCATCCTGCCATTTAGACTGGCTGTGAATCCCATAAACACGCTCAATATATCCCCTTGACCACGAATCATCAGCAGCGTTCCACTCCCTTCTGCCAGTGTCACATACCCGTTCTGCTCTGCCGCTCATGACGTTAAAAGTAAGGCCAGAAAAGGTCTTATCGTGACGGAATATCGTGAGGAAGTTGCTAATAGTGGTTTCTGGAACTTCCCGTGGAATGCCGCCAACTCTCTTTACGGTCTTCTGCAACATTTCCTGAACCGCCCGCTGATTCTCTGTGTACTGCTCGCTCATATTATTTCCTCCTAAATAGTATTGAAATACCAATATATAAAAGAAAATGATGCCCTTTCCTGACTTCAAAATCAAGAAAGAGCATCGTTGACTGCTACTGCTACGCAGTTTACCAGCATAGGGGGGCTTCGTCAATAGCTTAAATGGAATTTTAGTTGTTGTCACAGAAAATAAAAATAAATAACTGTTATCATAATTTTCTTCGTTGTATTATATATATTTTCACATATCATTCAATAAAATGATGTACTTAATACACAAAATTTTGCATTTTAGATAAGCTTATCATAATCATTTGTGCATGTTGCTAAATTTGTGTCGCAAGGATTCCCATAAAATGGTTTTCCGATGGCGTATACACTCATAAAGATTGCAGTACACTTCTCTGTTTCGCGATTTGGATGACATCTTCATCCCGCAGACTATCCAGATATGTTTGGGTGATTCCGATATTCTCATGTCCCAGCAACCTCGAAATCGTATAAAGGTCCGTCCCCATTCTAACCTGCTGCTGGGCGAAGAAATGACGGCAAGTATGCGGTGAAACACGTATTCCCTCAATTCCCTTCCCATGCTTTTTTACGATATTCTCAATGGTTGCATTGGTCAGCTGATAGTCATGAAAGGAGACAAAATAGTAGTCATTTTTTGGGTATGGAAAGTACCTATCCCGACAGGCAGTATATTGAATCATAGCCTTACTCAATACCGCTGTGACCGGAGCTACCCGCTGCTTATGATTCTTTCCGTGAATGACAATAAAATCATCATGAATATCTTCGTTTCGAATACAGCACAGCTCCCAGCAGCGAATTCCTGTTTCAAATAGCATGGTCAAGATGCAACGGTCACGCAAAGAAAGAAAGTCACGTCCACGGCAGTCCGATAACATCCGTTTTACATCCTCTGGCTTGAACGTTCGGATAATGGGCTTTTCCTCTTTACACCACATGAACTTGTGCTTTGTGTTGAAGCCCCCATATTCTTCATCATAGACATACTGGATAAAGGACTTTACGGTTTTCAAAAGGCTGTTGACATAGGTCCCTTTTCTTCCTCTGCGGGACATAAACAGCATGAATCCTTTGACTGTCCCAAGCGTCAAATCTTCGGTCTCCATCACTTCGTTATCCATGCAGAAATGCAGAAAGAGATTGAGGTTATTGCGGTACCCCCTAATCGTCTTAGGTGTGTACTTCCGAACCTCAATCTCTTTCAAATATTCTTTGACTGCCAATTCCAATTTCATACAAAAATACTCCTTTCGTATGTCACAACAAGAAGTATCTGTATGTCATAGCTGGCAAGGTGGAATAGCAAAAGATGGAACTAATTGATTGCAAAATCGACTATTTTATATAAAAATAATCAGATTTTGCAACTTTTAGTTGGTCTCCCAGTTATGCCAGACGTTCTGCACGTCGTCGGAATCCTCCAGCATGTCGATGAGCTTCTGCATGTTCTTCACGTCGCCCTCGCCGCTGAGGGTGATGTAGTTCTGGGGGACCATCTCGATCTCGGCGCTGGCAAAGGTGTAGCCTTTCTCCTCCAGGGCCTTGACCACGTCGTTGAAGGCGTCGGGATCGGTGGTGATCTCCATGGCGGGACCCTCGGAGGCAAAGTCCTCCGCGCCGGCCTCCAGCGCATCCATCATCACGGTCTCGTCGTCCAGCTCGCCCTCTTCGTTGTCGATGACGATGACGCCCTTGCGGTCGAAGGACCAGCTGACGCAGCCCTGGGCGCCCATGTTGCCGTTGCACTTATCAAAGGCGTGCCGGACCTCGGGGGCGGTGCGCTGACGGTTGTCGGTCAGGGCCTCCACGATGACGGCCACGCCGCCGGGGCCGTAGCCCTCATAGGTGACAGCCTCGTAGTTCTCGGTGCTGCCGGCGCCCAGCGCCTTGTCGATGGTGCGCTTGATGTTGTCGTTGGGCATATTCACAGCCTTGGCCTTAGCGATGACGGTGGCCAGGCGGGAGTTGTTGGCGGGGTCGCCGGAGCCGCCGCCCTCTTTCACGGCCACGATGATCTCCTTGGCGATCTTGGTGAAGGCGGCGGAGCGCTTGGCGTCGGCCGCGCCCTTGGTCTTTTGGATATTATGCCATTTGGAATGTCCGGACATGGTGTTGTTCTCCTTCTATTTTGATTCTACGTAATATTGGATCACTTCCCGGTGGGAAGCGGATTTTTCAATGGACAGGGACGGAAAGGCCTGGGACAGCTCGTCTACCAGCTTGTTACAGACCGGGTCCTCTGTGGGGAAGTGGCCCGCGTCGATGAGGTTGATCCCCTTCCCCGCCGCGTCCAGGAACTGGTGATAGCCCAGGTCCGACGTGACGAAGGTATCGCAGCCGGCGGCGATGGCCGCCCCCTCAAAGTCGCCGCAGGCGCCGCCGCCCACCGCCACCCGGCGGACCAGGCCGCCCGGCCCGGCGTAGCGGACGCCGTTGGCGTGAAGCGCATGGCAGACCTTGCGGGCGAAGTCCTGTACAGGCATAGGACTTGACAGCGTTCCCATCCGGCACAGGCCTGCTTCATCCCCCAGGGGCCCAGGGTCGACCAGCTCCAGCGCTTCCGCCAGACAGTCATTGACCCCTCCCTCCGCAGCATCCAGGTTGGTGTGCATACAGATGGCCGACACATGGTGTGTCAGCAGCTTCAAGAGCAGATGGCCCTGGGGCGTGTCGCTCCGGACCGTCTGCACCGGCAGCCATTTGCAATTCATCACCGGGTGGTGGCTGACGATCAGCTGGCACCCCAGGCGGATGGCCTCGTCGGCCACGTCCTCGGTGATGTCCAGGGCTACCAGGACATGCTCCACGGCCTGCTCCGGGTCCCCCAGCAGCTGGCCCACATTGTCCCAGTCCATGGCCCGTTCTCTCGGCGCCAGCTGGAACAGCCGTGATTCAATTTCCCGCACGGTTGGCATGGCGCCACTCCTCTCTCATAACGAGTAATTCCGTGATCAGCTCCCGCTGGCGGTCCGCGTCGGCCCGGCTGAGGGGGTCTGTGGACCGGTTCCGGCCCGCCACCACCTCCTGGAGCTGGAGGATCTTTTCAATCAGATACCGGTCCCACAGGGGGTCCCGGAGCAGCTTCACGCCGCAGAGGCGCTCTCCCGGCGTCAGGGACATCTCCCCCGCTGTGACCTCCATCACCGGATACACGCGCCCCCGGTCCCGGACCAGGGCCTCCCGGACGATGGCAAAGCCGTGGTCCTCCAGAAAGCTCCGCAGGACCTCGGCGCGGCTCTGAGGCTGGAGCAGCAGGGTGTGGCGGCCATCCGCCGTCCAGGGCGCAGCCGCCAGGATGGCAGCGATGTTCTCTCCGCCCATGCCGGCGATCACAATGGTGTCCGCCTCCTCCGGGGCAACAGCGGCCAGGCCGTCGCACAGACGGCAATCCACCGAGGCGTGATAGGCCCGTGCAGTCTCCCTTGCCCGGCTCAGGGGGCCGGGCCGCAGATCGCTGGCGATGGCGGAGGAGACCCGGCCCTTCAGCGCCAGCCACACGGGCAGATACCCGTGGTCCGTGCCCACGTCCGCCAGCGCGGCGCCGGGGCGCACCCAGTCGGCCAGCAGCTGCAGCCGGGGCGTCAATTCCAGAGCCTTGATAGGTCCACCTCCCTGGAGTCTGTGTAAGGACGCATACGGGAAAACCCCGTATGCGTCCGTGTAAGATCGTCCCTGAGATTACTGGGGCTTGTTGGCCTCTTCGTTGACCAGGGCCAGGAGCTTGTCACAGTCGATGCCGTGGACGGCGCAGGCCTCCTCCACCGTCTCCCCCCGGGAAGCGGCGCAGCCCAGGCAGTGCATGCCGATGGACAGGAAGATGGGGGCGGTGTGGGGGGCGATATCCAGAATGTCACCGATGATGGTGTCCTTGGTGATGTTGATCATAACAGGTTTCCTCCAAGTGAAAATTTGACGCTACCATTATACTGTATGATCGGCGTAAATTCAATAGAGATTCCAAGAAAATTCTTGAAATCCGGCCAGATCCGGGGGAAAACCACCCTTCTTTTCCGATTCCGGGTCTGAGAGGGCGCGAAAAGGCGGCGTCCGAAACCGGACGCCGCGCTTCTTTGCAAGAAACAAAAACAGATGTCAGTTTCTCAGCCCTGCTCGCGCATCTTGGCGAAGCACTCGCTGCAATAGACAGGACGATCGCTCTTGGGCTCGAAAGGCACCCGCGCCTCGCCGCCGCAGGCAGCGCAAACGGCGGTGAAATACTCGCGGGGGCCGCGGGCGGCGTTCTTGCGCGCGTCACGGCAAGCCTTGCAGCGCTGAGGCTCGTTCTGGAAGCCGCGCTCCGCGTAGAACTCCTGCTCACCGGCGGTGAACACGAACTCCTGGCCGCACTCTTTGCACACTAAAGTCTTGTCTTCGTACATGTTAGAACCCTCTCTTTGAAAAGAAAAATATATTGCGTTCAGCGTTTGCTGAGATCGCCGGAAAGAAGCTGCCGTGCCACCTTGCGCCGAATGCGCTGCACAGCGTTGTCCACGGACTTCGGGGGCTTGCCCACGGTCTGGGCAATTTCCCTGCAAGAAAGGCCGTCTAAATAGTACCCCAAAATCTTTGCTTCAAATTCGGACAACTGTTTCCGGACGCCAGATAAGAGGGCTGCCGTGTGCTCCCTGTCGATCAAAAAATCTTCGGGATTGCGCTGCTCCAAATGATTGGTTCCAGAGGTGTAGGAATTGCTGTCAAAGTAGGGAGTATCGAGAGAAATCGACTGGTTGAGGACCTGGTGCTTTTCCCGGGCAGCCGCCCGGAGAACAGAGTACAGCCGATTACGAATGCAGATTTCCGCGAAGGTCCGGAAGGAGGCCTCTTTCGACCCGTCAAATTCCCGGACCGCCTTGATGAGGGCCACCATCCCCTCCTGGGTCAGATCCTCGCTGTCTCCCCCCACCAAAAAGAACGGGCGGGCGCAGGTGCGGACCAGACGATTGTAGCGGGTGACCAGAGCTTCCTCAGCCTCCCGGTCTCCGGCGGATGCCAGAGCGCACAGGGCTTCGTCTGAGAGGGACTGGGATTCCCCGGAATGGTTCTCATACAAATTGTGCATGTCGCTATTATACCTGGGTTTTCATCAAAATGTCAAGGAAATTATCAAATCTGTGGGTGAATTTTTTGAAAATTTTAGTGAATCTATCAAAACCACCAAAACCATGCACCAAACCTTAGCGTTTTTCACGGACACTTCCCCCTGGAAATGGCTTCCACCGGCGTTCTAAGGCGCCGCTGGAAGAGCTTTACAGGCTCAGCTGCTCCATGGGCGGCTCTGTGCCGCCGCCGGGAAGGGGCCGGTGAAGGTGCTGATAGGCCCGCTGGGTGACGCACCGGCCCCGGGGGGTCCGGGTGAGAAAGCCCAGCTGCATGAGATAGGGCTCGTACACGTCCTCCAGCGTCACAGACTCCTCGCCGATGGTGGCGGCCAGGGTCTCCAGGCCCACGGGGCCGCCGCCATAGTTGTCCATGATGGCCCCCAGCATCCGCCGGTCGATGGGGTCCAGCCCCAGGTGGTCGATCTCCAGGGCGCACAGGGCCTGGTCCGCCACCGCCTTGGTGATGACGCCGTCGGCCTTGACCTGGGCAAAGTCCCGGACCCGGCGGAGCATCCGGTTGGCGATCCGGGGGGTGCCCCGGCTCCGGCGGGCGATCTCGATGGCCCCCTCCGGCACGATGTCCACCTGCAAGATCCCGGCAGAGCGGGTGACGATCTCGCTGAGCTCCTCCGCCGTGTACAGCTCCAGCCGCAGCGTCACGCCAAACCGGTCCCGCAGCGGCGCGGACAGCTGGCCCGCCCGGGTGGTGGCGCCGATCAGGGTGAACCGGGGCAGGTCCAGCCGGATGGAGTTGGCAGAGGGGCCCTTGCCCACGATGATGTCCAGGACATAGTCCTCCATGGCCGGATACAGGATCTCCTCCACCGACCGGTTCAGCCGGTGGATCTCATCCACAAACAGGATGTCCCCCTCGCTGAGGTTCGTCAAAAGCGCCGCCAGATCCCCCGGCTTTTCAATGGCCGGGCCGGAGGTGATGCGGATATTGACCCCCATCTCCGCGGCGATGATCCCCGCCAGGGTGGTCTTGCCCAGGCCCGGAGGGCCGTGGAGCAGCACGTGGTCCAGGGCCTCGCCCCGCTTCTGGGCGGCGGCGATGAAGATGGAGAGATTCTCCTTGGCCTTCTCCTGGCCGATATACTCCCGGAGGGTCTTGGGCCGCAGGGACCCTTCCTGGGCGTCCTCCTGGAGGAAGGTCTTGGTCACCAGAGGCTCCTCATAAATATCTGTTCCAAAGTCGATGCTCAAAGTGTCACTTCCCTTTTTCGCCGGCGCCGGTCACAGCCCGGTCTGCCCCAGCGGCTCATTTCACCATTTTTTTCAGGCCCTGGCGGATGATCTCCTCCAGGGGCAGGCTCTCCACGTCCACGCCTTTCAGGGCCTGGGCCACCTCGGCGCTGGTGTAGCCCAGCACGGCCAGCGCCTGGGCCGCGTCGGCGGCCTTGTTGGAAAACGCCGGCGCCGCCGCAGCCGCCCCGCCGCCGGAGAAATCCAGCCCGGTGGCGGCGCTCTCCCGGGCCAGCTTGTCCTTGAGCTCCAGGATGATCCGCTGGGCGATCTTTTTGCCGATGCCGGGGGCCGCCGTCAGCGTCTTGGCGTCCTCGGTGACCACCGCCATAGCCAGCGCTTCCGGCGTGGTGGAGGACAGGATGGCCAGCGCCGCCTTGGGGCCCACCCCGGAGACGCCGATGAGCATTTTGAAGCTGCCAAGCTCCTTTTGGCTGGCGAAGCCGTACAGCCCAAAGGCATTCTCCGCCACGTTCAAGAAGGTGTAAAGTCTCCCCCGCTGGCCCTTTTTCAGGGCCGCCAGGGTGTTGTTGGTGGTCATGCAGGCATAGCCCACGCCGCCGCAGTCGATGACGGCCAGCCCGGGCAGGATCTCCGCCACCACGCCGTCCAGATAATAAAACACGTCGATTCCTCCCTGTATGATGGGGTGTCGATCCGCCGGTCAGATGGTCTCCCGAACGTCCCTGTTCTGCCGGGGCAGCCGGGAGGTAAAGCTCCTGGCATGGCACAGGGCCAGGGCCAGGGCGTCCGCCGCGTCATCCGGCCGGGGGACGCGCTGAAGCTTCAAAAGCCGCCGGGTCATATCCATCACCTGGCGTTTTTCCGCCTTGCCGTAGCCGGTCACCGCCAGCTTTACCTGCGAGGGGGTGTACTCAAACAGCGGCACGCCGCACTTCTCCGCCGCGCAGAGGATGACGCCCCGGCCATGGGCCACGGCGATGCCGGTGGTGATGTTGGTGTTGAAGAACAGCTCCTCAATGGAGATGACGTCGGGCCGGAGCGTTTCGATCAGGTCCTCCATATCCGTGGAGATCTGATAGAGCCGGCGGCTTAGGGGCAGGCCCGCCGGGGTGGTGATGGCCCCGTAGGTCACCATATGGACTTGTGCCCGCTCTGCCGTCACCAGCCCGAAGCCGATGGTGGCAAAGCCCGGGTCGATGCCAAGGATGCGCATGGCCATTCTCCCCCCATCTGATATCCTGCTCAGTATACCAAATCTCCGCCGTCTTCGCAACCGCTATCTTGCAAAGAGTCGAACAAATGTTTTTGCACAGTCAAAAAGAAGCGCCCGCCTAAAAGACGGGCGCCGGGAATGAAGCTTATTGCTCCCAAATTGGAACCAGCTGCTTTTGGACCTCCTCCGGCACAGCGTTGGGCCAGGTCTCCTCGAACGCCCCGTCCACAAAGTCGTAGACGGTGTAGGGCTTCTCCGGCCAGCGGGTGCGAACTACCAGCTCGTTGACGCCGTCATCGTCGGCATCCCAGGGGGCGGCACTGATGCAGTCCTCCACCAGCAGGATGGTTCGGGATTCAAAAGTCTCCGGATCGTCCCAGACCCAGCAGATATAGTCGCACAGATACCCCTCCCCATCGGGATTGTGATGATATTGTTCGCTCATGCGGTACACCATAGGCAGGCCGAACAAGGGCCCCTCCCCCTCGTCCATCTGTGCATCTGTGAGCCTGCCGATGGCGGTTCTGCCGGTGGGCTCACAGGCGGTCGCCCTTCCGGTGCGGGTCAGCCGGTTCCAGCGGCAGGTCAACCGGTAAAGGACCGGGTCCCCGCCTTCGTCTTTCAGAGGGATCTCATCCAGGTCCACCCCGCCGCCACATTGGAGCTTTAAGAGATGGCCATCCTCCTCCACATAGAGCCAGTCCCCCTCCGCGGTCCGCTCTGTCAGCACCAGTTCGGTCTCCCACTGCTCCGACACCGTCAGGCTGTTCCAGATGATCAGCGCGGCCGTGGCCGCCAGCAGCGCCAGCACTGCCGCCAGGCGTCCCCAGGACCGCCGCCGCTCCCGCCGGACCGTCTCCTTGGAAATGTTCATCAGCGTCTCCACAGGCTCCTCCTTTTCCGTCGCTCCCACCCGACAGGCCATCAGCTCGCCCACTGTCAAATGAAGCTGCTCCGCCAGGGGCTCCAGGATCGTCACATCCGGGTAGCTCAGCCCCCGCTCCCACTTGCTCACCGCCTTGTCCGTCAGGTGCAGGGCCTCTGCCAGCTGCCGCTGGGTCAGGCCCTCCTCCCGCCGGCGCTGGGAAATAAACGCGCCGAATCGCTCCTTATTCATGTGCTTCACCTCGCCCTCAGGATAGCACCGGCAGGGCTGTCGCGCAACCGACTGTCAGTCGAGTTCCCTGTTTTCTTGCTGTTTTTACTGAAAAACAGACCTCCGGCGCGCCTGAAACCCAGACGCGCCGGAGGGAACGTTATCGGATGGGGATCTCCGCTGTCTCGGCGGTGATGCGGTGGAACGAAGGCTCCAGATACACGGTGTCTCCCTGGAAATCCGCCAGGGGGAAGGACTCGGTAAACACCGTGTCGGTGTCTACCCGCTCCCCGGTCACCGGGTCCTGACAGCCATAGCTGGAACCAAACTGCCAGATCTCATACTCCCGGCCGCTCTCGTCCCAGACCTTATGGGCGAAGCTGCCGATCTTGATATCATTCCGAATGGGAAAGACCGCATTGATGATGACGCCGCCAGTCTGACGCTCCGCCCAGAGGCGGCGGACCACAGGGGGCAGATGCTCCACGGCTCCGGTGTTCAGGTCCAGCCGGACCCTGGGGGCGTCCTTGTCCCGCCACTGGACGGCGGTGATGTGGAGGGTCAGGTGCTGGCCCTGGCTGAAAAAGGGGCTGTCCAGCCAGAAGGAGCCCATCCCCTCCCCGGTGGGATCGCCGACAGCGGTGACGCCGTTGATGGATTTTTCAAACCGCTCGCCGTGTTCGTTTTCCAAATACATCTCCATCCCCTCCAGCCAGGCGGTGTTGTCCGGATCGGCGCGCAGGCTCAGCCGCAGATGGGTGGGATAGATCTCCGCCTCTGTGAGGGTGAAGGTCTGACCGTCCAGGGTGAATTCCGTGTGGAGGGGCAAAATCTCGCCCTGGGCGGTGAAGGTGGGGTCAAATTCCAGGTGGAAGGTCAGCTCCGCCAGATAGTCTGGTTCCTCCCATACCGGCTTTTCAAAGAGCGAATCAAGCGGGTGCCCCATCGGCTCCGCTGGCTCTTCCAGGCTCTTCGGCTCCTCCCGGTAAACGGAAATGGTGAGATCCAGAGCTTCCGGCACGTCAACGTCCACATAGTCCCGGTTGATCTCTGTCAGGGCTCCCGGTTCCAGTACCATCGAACCGGCGGTGCCGGCGGTGCCGGCGCTGCCCTGGCCGGGGGTGATCTTATAGTCGGCGTACAGCTCCCCCAGGGAGGGGTCAAAGTCCAGGGTATAGTAGAGATTCACCTGCTTGCGGTCCACGATGACGTATTCCACCGTGGCGGTGACGCCATTTTGGGTCTGGGTCTGGCCGATGGGCTGGACGTATTCGTTCTCCACCGCGGCGGAGAGGGACGGCGACCAGGCCACCGCCTTGGCAAGCTCCCGCAGCAGAGGGATGCTGCCGCAGGCGTGGGCAAAGGGCACGGACACATTCACCAGCACCACAAAGGCCGCAAAGCAGGCGGCCAAGCTCCCCAGGGGAAGGCTGAACAGCCGGCGGCGCTTCCTTTGAGCGGAGCGGCGGCTGGCCCGCTCCACGGTAGAGTCCAGCTCCGGCGGGGTCTGCTCCAGCTCTGCCAGCAGGGCCCGGTACTCCTCATTTCGATTCATGATACATCCTCCTCTCCCAACTCCAATCGCAGCAGGGCCAGGGCCCGGCGCTGCCGGGTGGCCACGGTGCCCTGGGGGATCTCCAGGGCGGCGGCAGTCTCCGCCTGGGTATAGCCGCTGAAAAACCGCAGGATCACCACCGTCCGCAGTTCCTCCGGCAGGCGGTTCACCGCCTCCCGCAGGGGCAGCCCCGCATAGGCGTCCGGCCCGGCAGACTCCGGCAGGGCCTCCTCCCCGTCCGGGTGGAGCCGCTTGCGGCGGCGGAGCTCCCGGTGGCACTGATTGATGAGGATCCGGGTGATCCAGGTCTCGAAAAAGGCGGGCTCCCGCAGTTTTTTCAGGCTCCTGAGGGCCTGGTAGACCGCCTCATCCACAGCCTCCAGGGCGTCGGCCTCGCTGCCCAGGTACAAATACGCGGTCCGATACAGCCGTGCCTTGATGGCCTGGGTCCTGACGGCGAAGGTGTTCTGGTCCATAGGCATCCTCCTCTCTTTACTGATTAGAGTCACTGGGTGGGGGATTTGTTTTTCATTTTCAAAAAAATTTTGCATTTGTGCCGGGGGCCCGGTGCAGGGGCGCGCCTCAAAGGCGCGGGGATTGCGCCGCTTCGGCGCAGAATGCACCCCCCATTTTCTTTTTGAGACATCAAAAAGAAAATGCGCCGTGCACGGTGGAAAAGAAAAAATGTTTCGCGGTGGGGTTATCTGTCGGGTTCCAGGAAAGTCTCTGCCCGCGGCGTGGATGGGGCGTGAGTTTGGAGGTCCTGGATACCCTCTGCGTCGATTTCCGCTTGCGCTCCATAGTAGCGTCAGCGGGGCTCGGAGAACAGTCTTTTCTTCGACCTCCAGCGATGCCCGCCGCGGTGTGCGCGCGGGAAAGGCCGCTTCAACAAAGGGGACCGGCAGCGTGGTGCGGGCGGGGGTTTGGAGGTCCCGGATGCCCTCTGCGTCGATTCCCGCTTGCGCTCCATGATAGCGTCAGCGGGGCCAGGAGGGCGGGCTTTACTTCAACCTCCAGCGATGACTACCGGGGTGTGCACGCGGGGGAAGCCGATTCAAAGGACGAGAATAGCGCGCGCCGGGAGGAGACTCCAGTTTTGGTGGCAGTCCGCTAGAACAGCCCCCGTACTTAAGCGAACTTGCGCTCTGCGCAAGTTCCGCGCCAGCGTTTTTTCTCTTGGACGGCTCCACCGCCCGTTCTCTTTTTGCCGCCGCAAAAAGAGAATGGGGGGTGGAATCCCCTGCATCTGATCAGATGCAACAAAACCGGCGCGGAGCGCCGCATACGCAGCCTCCGCGCCGGAGAGGATTTGCTCATTAAGCCCTTGGGTGGGCCTTTTGATAGACATCTTTCAGCTGCCGCTTCACCACGTGGGTGTAGATCTGGGTGGAGGAGATGTCCGCGTGGCCCAGCATCTCCTGAATGGAGCGCAGGTCCGCGCCGTTTTCCAGCAGGTGGACGGCAAAGGAGTGGCGCAGGGTGTGGGGGGTGATGTCCTTCTGGATGCCCGCCTTCTCCTGATAGAACTTGATGATCTTCCAGAAGCCCTGGCGGCTCATCCGCTCGCCGTTCATATTCACGAACAGGGCTGTCTCCTCCCCGTCGGCGATCAGCTGGGGCCGGACGGTCTTGACATAATCCGTGATGGCCTTGATGGCGGTGTGGTACAGGGGGATGATCCGCTCCTTGCCCCGGCTGGCACAGTGGATCAGCCCAGCGGCAGGATTGAAGTCCTCCAGATCCAGAGAGATCAGCTCGCTGACCCGGATGCCGGTGGCATAGAGGAGTTCCAGCATGGCGTGGTCCCGGATGCCCTTGGCGTCCACACACTGGGGCTGCTCCAAAAAGAGCTCCACCTCCTTGCTGGTCAGGATCTCCGGGTATTTCCGCTCGGCCTTGGCGGCGGTGATCCCCTTGGCGGGGTTGGCACTCAGCTCCCGCCGGCCGATCAGGAAGTTATAAAAGGACTTCACCGACGCGAGAAACCGGGTGATGGAGGCGGCGGACTTCCCGCGGCCCTGCATCCAGTGCATGTAATTCTGGATCATCTCTCCGGTGGCGTCCCGCAGCTCGCAGTCCTCCTCATTGCGGAGATACTCCGCAAACTGCGTCACATCCCGGAGATAGGAGCTGACGGTATTGGGGGAGGCGTGCTTTTCCTCCGCCAGATAGGTCCCGTAGCGAGCCAGATCCTCCATATTGAGACGCCTCCTCTCCCATCGCAGTTTTCAGACCAGAATCCGGTCCAGCGCCAGCCGCAGCAGCCACGGCGAACAAAACAGCTCCAAACACACGCCCGCCAGCAAGATCCCGGCGCACACCGCCACCCGGCTCCACCAGGGCTGGCCGTAGACCACCGGGGCGGTCCGGCGTCCTCCTCCGAAGGACGCCAGCGCCAGGGCGGCGGCATTTCTCCAGGCGGGGACCGCCAGGAGGAAATAACAGGGCAGCGTCACCGCGCACCGCAGGCCAAAGACCGCCAGCGCCAGCAGCACCCCCTCTCCGCCGAAGGCCGCCGTAAAGCAGCTGACGGAAAAAGACAGAAAAAAACCAAACGCCGCCGTCACCGCCGGCAGCAGTGCCACCCCGATGGAGGCAAAGCCCATCAGCACCGCCAGCAGCGGATAGCGGAAATAGAGCACCAGCGCGGACACCGCTGCCTGGGGCGTCACCGCCGCCTCCAACGTCACGTAGCTCCGCAGATACTCTGTCAGCTCCCGGCCGGTGGCGTCAGGCACCCTCCCGGCCAAGACCTGTCCCAAAAAAACGCCGCCCAAAAAGAACAGCGCCAGTGCGATCATCTTCGGCAGCGGGGCCCCAGGCCCCGTCCGCCTATGCTTCTTTCCATCCAAGCCGGCTCACCTCGCTGCATCCTATGCGGCAGGGCGCTCCCATATACCGGCGTGGTTGACGTAAATTCGTTATTTACTACTATAATGCAGTTTGCCGGTTTTATCAAGGAATTTGCCGAAGAAACCTCTTTTTTGGAAATTATGCTAAAATGTTATGGTAACTATATTATGTAAACACGAGAAACAAGCAGGAAAATCAGACCAAAAAAGACAAAATATGGGGGCCTTCCCCTGGGAAAAGCCCCCATATCTGTCCAGAATGGTCCAACGCCCCACTTCCCCGCAAAAACGGCCCCAGCGGCCAGTCCCACAAGCTGTCCGCTGAAAATTTGTGGATTCTAACGAAACAATCTTTACTTCCGCTTCCGCCGGCGGGGCCGCCGGCTCCCCAGGACCCCGGCGGCAGCGCCGCCGCCCAGGACGCACAGCGCCAGCACCCCTCCCCTGCCCGTCCAGGTCAGGGTCTGCTGCCACAAAAATCCCGCTCCGGCCAGAACGGCGGCAAACGCGGCACTGTTTAAAAGCGCCGATGGCAGCGTGCCCCAGGGGGCCCGGCGGGCGGCGACCAGGCCGCCGGACAGGGCCCCCAGCGCACACAGCGCCGCCGTGACAGGAAAGGCCGCCCTCTCCGGCACAGCGCCCCGGACCACCAGTGCCGCCAGCAGCAAGATCCCACCCAGATACACCGCCAGAGACAGCCCACATCCCCGCAGGAACACCGCCCACACCGGGGCGGACGCCGGCTTCTTACCCATAAAAAGATCCTCCCTTGCAATCAGCTCGTCAATGGAGCTTATTCCAAGGGAGGATGCTTTTATGACAGGGAGAGATTACTTTTCCTCGCCGGCAGTCTCAGCGGCGGGCTCGGCGCTCTCAGCGGGGATCTCGGCAGGCTCGGCGGCCTCTTCCTTGGCCTCGTCCTTCTGCTCCTTCTTGGCCTCGGGCTGCTCGCCGGTCTGGACGCCCACGGTGGACAGCGCCCACTTGGCAAACTGCATCCGGACCCGGTCATCGCTGGTCTCGATCACGAAGGTATCCTTGTCGATGGCGACCACCTTGCCGATGATGCCGCCGATGGTGGTGATGGTGTCACCCTTCTTCAGACCGTCCCGCATCTGCTGGGCCTGCTGCTTCCGCTTCTTCTCCGGACGGATCATCATGAAATAGAGAAGGCCGAACATCAGAACGATCATGATAATGCTGGACATACCTTGAGACATAACGCAATACTCCTTTTCTTCTGCTTTTCTTCTGGTAAATGGGAAATCGGTCATTGAGAAACCCAGGCAAACACAGCGCACCCGGCCATCCCGGCGTCTTTGGATGCGTTGAGGCCTGTGTCTTGCCCCTGTTACGCAATAGTACCATTATAGCAGAATGATTTTCTTTTGCAAGTTCTTTTTTCCAGCTCAGGGAGATCCCTCAGGCCCGGCGCTCCAGCTGGCCGCTGTACCGCGCCCGGAAGGCCTCGAAGGCGCCCTCGTCCAGGGCCTGGCGGATCTTGGCCATGAGCTCGTTATAGAAATAGAGGTTGTGGAGCACCGCCAGCCGCAGGGCCAGCACCTCGTCCGCCTTAAAGAGGTGGCGGAGGTATGCCCGGGAGAAGCTCCGGCACACCGGACAGCCGCAGCTCTCGCTGATGGGCCGCTCGTCGGTCTGGTACTTCTCATTGAGGATGTTCACGGTCCCCTCCCAGGTAAAGAGCTTGCCGTGGCGGCCGTTGCGGGAGGGCATGACGCAGTCAAAGAAGTCCACGCCCCGGCTGACCGCCTCGATGATATTGCCGGGGGTGCCCACGCCCATCAGGTAGCGGGGCTTGTCCTTGGGCATGTGGGGCTCCACCACGTCGATCATCTCGTACATGACCTCGGCGGGCTCTCCCACAGCCAGGCCCCCGATGGCAAAGCCGTCGCAGTCGATCTTGGCGATCTGCTGCATGTGCCAGGCCCGCAGATCCGCGAAGGTAGCGCCCTGGTTGATGCCAAAGAGCATCTGGCCGGGGTTCACCGTGTCCGGCAGGGCGTTGAGCCGGTCGTGCTCGGCCTTGCACCGCTCCAGCCACCTAAGCGTCCGCTCGCAGCTGGCTTTGGCGTATTCATAGGTGGCGGGGTTCTCCACGCACTCGTCAAAGGCCATGGCGATATCGCTGCCCAGGTGGGACTGGATCTGCATGGACTCCTCCGGCCCCATGAAGATCTTGTGGCCGTCGATGTGGGAGGAGAAATAGACTCCCTCCTCCTTGATCTTGCGCAGAGACGACAGGGAGAACACCTGGAATCCGCCGGAGTCGGTCAGGATGGGGCCGTCCCAGTTCATGAACTTGTGCAGGCCGCCCATCTGTCGGACAATCCCATCACCGGGCCGGAGGTGGAGGTGATAGGTGTTGCTCAGCTCGATCTGGCAGCCCACCTCCTTTAAGTCGTGGGCGGAGACGCCGCCCTTGATGGCCGCCTGGGTGCCCACATTCATAAAGACAGGGGTCTGGACCACGCCGCCATGGGCGCAGGAGAATTGGCCGCGGCGGGCGCGGCCCTCGGTTTTCAATACTTGAAACATAGGTCCTCCTTATGATACCGCGCACGGCGCGGGAACGTAAAAATTCGCGCCGACGCGGCGCGGGGACGGGGGATGCCGGCCTTGCCGGCGGGAATGCACCCCCCATTCTCTTTTTGGCGCTCCAAAAAGAGAACGGGCCGCACCCGCAAGGGGTATGCCGCATCCGTAAGCGGCAGAGCCGCCAACGGCTGCGCAATGCACGGTCCAAGAGAAAAAACGCTTTCGCGGTGAGAGAGCGTGTCAGGTTTTAGGAAAGGCTATGCCCGCGGCGTGGATGGCGCGTGGGGTTTGGAGGTCCCGGACACCCTCTGCGCCGCTTTCCGCTTGCGCTCCCAGGGGAACGCCGGGGTAGCGTCAGCGGGGCTTGGAGAACAGGCTTTTCTTCAACCACCAGCGACGACCGCCGCAGCGTAAACGCGGGGAGATCCGATTCAAAGGACGAGAATAGCGTGCGCCGGTAGGAGACCGGAGAATTGGTGGCAGTTCGCTAGAACAGCCCCTCGTATTTAAGCGAACTTGCACGATCAGTGCAAGTTCCGCGCTGAGCGTTCTTTTCTTTTGGACCGTCCACGGCCCGTTTTCTTTTCGGCAAGATCGAAAAGAAAATGGGGGGTGGATTCCCTGCGCCGGGACCGGTGCCCTCTGATAGCCTATCAGGCAAGAAACATGGCATCTCCGAAGGAGAAGAACCGATACCGCTCCCGCACGGCTTCCTCATAGGCGGCCAAGACGTGTTCCCTGCCGGCAAAGGCGGAGACCAGCATGATTAGGGTGCTCTCCGGCAGGTGGAAGTTGGTCACCAGGCCGTCCATGACCTTGAATTGGTAGCCGGGATAGATATAGATGTTGGTCCAGCCGGCCTTGGCCTCCATGAAGCCATCCTCCCGGGCCCAGGATTCCAGGGTCCGGCAGGAGGTGGTGCCCACGCAGATGCAGCGCCCCCCCGCCGCCTTGGTCCGGTTGATGAGATCGGCGGTCTCCTGGGGGATGACGCAGTATTCACTATGCATTTCATGGTCTGTAATGTCTTCTTCCTTTACAGGCCGGAAGGTGCCCAGTCCCACATGGAGGGTCACATAGCCAATGCCGATCCCCCGGGCGGCGATGGTCTCCAGCAGCTCCGGCGTGAAGTGGAGCCCCGCCGTGGGGGCCGCCGCGCTGCCCACCACCCGGGAATAGACGGTCTGATACCGCTCTCGGTCCTGGAGCTCTTCCTTGATATAGGGCGGCAGAGGCATCTTGCCCAATTTTTCCAGGACCTCCAGGAAAATCCCCTCGTAGTCAAAGCGGACCAGCCGGTTGCCGCCCTCTACCTCGCCCACCACCTCGGCGGTGAGAGCGCCGTCGCCAAAGGACAGCCTGGCCCCAGCGCGCATCTTCCGGCCGGGGCGGACCAGGCACTCCCAGGTCTTCTCTCCCCGGTCGATGAGCAGCAGCACCTCGCAGGCGCCGCCACCCGGCAGCCGGGATCCCAGCAGGCGGGCCGGCAGGACCCGGGAATCGTTCAAAATCAGGCAGTCGCCGGGGCGGAGAAAGTCCGGCAGCTCATAAAAATGATGGTGCTCCACGGCCCCGGTGGCTCTGTCCAGGGTCATCAGGCGGGAGGCGTCCCGCTTCTGGATGGGGGTCTGGGCGATCAGCTCCTGAGGGAGCTCATAGTAAAAATCACTGGTTTTCATAAATGTCCTGTCCGTCACTCGATGGTGACATCTGTGTAATAGAATTGGAGGATCTCCTCATAAGAATATCCCAGCTCTGCCATGGCCTTTGTTCCGTACTGACTGAGCCCCACGTTGTGGCCGTTCCCGGTGCCGGTGATGGTGAAGGAGCCGCCGGCGGAGCGGCTGGGTGTCCTTGCGCCGCCGGCAGTGACGGAGACAATGCCTGTGGAGGTGATGGCTGATGCCGCCTCCCCCCGGAGGGTGGTCTGAACGCCGGAGCCGGAGAGGACTGCCGCCCCATCCAGACTGGCAAGAGGCGTGGCCGGGTCATTGACAAAGAGACCGCCGCTTCCGCCGCCGCCCTGGCCGTTGATCTGGAATCTCTGGCTCTTGACGGATTTGCCGTAGGTGCTGCTGTAAAAGATGGTCCGGCAGGTCTCGCCGGTGACGGTCTTGACGCCGTCGCTTCCCACAAAGGTCACGGCGGAGACATTCCCGGCGGGGGTGAGGGCGGAGATGTAGACGTCCTGCACCTGACCGATGGACCGCTCCTTGGACCCCAGCTTCTGGTCTAAGATCCACGTCAGCTCGTCGGCGGTATAGGTGACGGTCCAGCTGTAATTGGGGATGGAGGTCTTGCTCTCATAGGGGTCGGTCTTCCCTTTCAGATATCCCTTCTCCGTGCCCCAGACGTTTTTGGCGTCCTCCGTGGCGCCGCCGTTGGAAGAGTGATAGACGGCGTTTTGGATCAGGTCGCCCTCATAGTACAGCCGCAATCCCGCGGTGTTGTCCACCGCCTGGTTGCTGCGGGCTGTGGCCAGGCTCACCCCGTTGTAAACCTGACAGTCGGTGCCGCTGCAAACGTCAAAGCCGTAGGTGCCCAGATGCTTGCTGTCCCGACAGGCGTAGGTCCGGGCGCAGACCGCCTGGGCCTCCAGAGCCGCCAGGGGCCAGTCCCCGCTCATCTCATAGGGGACCACGCCCTTGACATAGTTTTCAAGGTCCGTCACATTCACCACCTGCACACCGCCGCCGGAGAGGGTGTACTCAAAGCCGCCGGTGTAGCGGTAGCCCTTGAACCAGGTCACAGGCTCCTCCCCAAAGCCCAGGGGCATGACGCCCAGGGAATCCCCGTCCGATTCGTACAGGACCTGATCGGTGCCGGTGACGGTCACCTGGATCGTCCCCCAGCCGGAGGGCGACATGGTGATGGTCCGCTCTCCGGTCTCCTCCAGCGGCACAAACTGGCGGCTGCGGTCGAAATAGCCGAAGGCATAGCCCTCCCCCACCGCGTTTTCCAGGTTCGCGGCATCCAGGGCCGAGGAGCCGTACCGGAGCCCCACTTTGATCATGCCGTTCTCCACCGCGGCGGCAGAGGCAGCGCTGAGCACAAAAAATGTCACAACCAGACAGGCCATCATCACTCGTTTTTTCATAGAACCTCCCAATATCCCCGCTCTTGACCCCGCTCCGGAATCGTGGTATTATACTGCTTAAAGACAAGTGTCCTCTCAAGAAACACAGTCAACCAGCGCCATATGTAGAGTATTATAGTACAAAGTGCCGCTGCAATCAACCAAAAATCGACGGGCGTCGAAAGATTTGTCCCGTCACGATCAGGAGGAACGACCATGAAACAGTACAAAGTCGGAATCATCGGTGGAACCGGCATGGTGGGCCAGCGGTTCATCACGCTGATGGAGCATCATCCCTGGTTCCAGCTCACTGCCATCGCCGCCAGCGCCCGCAGCGCCGGCAAGACCTATGAGGAGGCCGCCGCGAACCGCTGGGTCATGGCCACTCCCATCCCCGAGGCAGCCAAGTCCCTGGTGGTGCTGGACGCCCAGGCCGACGCGGAAAAGCTGGCCTCTATGGTGGATTTCTGCTTCTGTGCTGTGGACATGAACAAGGATGAGATCCGGGCACTGGAGGAACAGTATGCCAAGCTGGAGTGCCCCATTATCTCTAACAACTCCGCCAACCGCTGGACCGACGACGTGCCCATGGTGATCCCCGAGATCAACGCCGACCACCTCCAGGTCATCGAGGCCCAGCGCAAGCGGCTGGGAACCAAGCGGGGCTTCATCGCCGTCAAGTCCAACTGCTCCATCCAGAGCTATGTCCCCGCCCTGCACCCCCTGATGAAATACGGCCTGGACCGGGCGCTGGTGTGCACCTATCAGGCCATCTCCGGCGCGGGCAAGACCTTTGAGCGCTGGCCGGAGATGGTGGACAACTGCATCCCCTACATCGGCGGCGAGGAGGAGAAGAGCGAGCAGGAGCCGCTGAAGGTCTGGGGCCGCCTGGAGGGCGGTAAGATCGTCAAGGCCCAGCGCCCCCTGATCACCGCCCAGTGTTTCCGGGTGGCCTGCCTGGACGGCCACATGGCCGCTGTGTTCATGAAGTTCCAGGACGGCTGCAAGCCCTCCATCGACCAGATCAAGGCCGACTGGGCCGCCTTCCGGGGCCCCGCCCAGGAGCTGGACCTGCCCTCTGCGCCCAAGCAGTTCCTCCACTACTTTGAGGAGGACAACCGCCCCCAGACCCGGCTGGACCGGATGGTGGAAAACGGCATGGCCGTCTCCCTGGGCCGCCTGCGGGAGGACTCTCAGTATGACTACAAGTTCGTGGGCCTGAGCCACAACACCCTTCGGGGCGCGGCCGGCGGCGCGGTGCTGCTGGCAGAGCTGCTGTGCGCCCAGGGCTGGATGGACTAAAGCCCCCCAACGGCGCGCACTTCACTTCCCAAATACCCAGAACCGGACGCCTCAGGGCGTCCGGTTCTGTCCCACAAACAGGCCTCACAGAGTTCGCATCCGCAGGCTGTGAAAGAGATCAAATTGTTTTTCCCGGGGACCTGTGCCTCGGGAAAAACACTTCTCGCGGAGCGAGCGTCGAATGGTCCGCCTTTGGCGGACAGATCCGGGGCCCCCGCGCAAACCCAGTGAAGCGGTTTGCGTGGGGAGAGGAGGCGCAAGGGAGCGGGCAGAGGTTTCGCCGCCAGGCGGAACCGGAGCAGAGCGGACTTTGCGGCGACGAGCGCAGAGCGCAGCGCAAACCCTCCTCGAAAAAGTGGCCGCAGCCACTTTTTCGACAGTCGCAACCGGACGCCTCAGGGCGTCCGGTTTCTTTTGAACCCCCCATCAAAATAGGACATGTTTTGCATGGTTTTAGGCACATATTTCCGTTTTCTTGCATAGAGTGTTCCTGTATCATAGGGACATCGAACCGAACTTGCTTAGGAGGCACGGATATGAGAAAGCCTATTTTCACCGGCAGCGGCGTGGCCATCGTCACCCCCTTCCGCGGAGACCAGATGGACTTGGAGGCCTTTGGCCGCCTGCTGGACTTCCAGCTGGAAAACGGCACCGACGCGGTGGTGGTCTGCGGCACCACCGGCGAGGCCAGCACCATGACCCATCAGGAGCGGATGAGCGCCATTGAATTCTGCGTGGACCGCGTGGCGGGCCGGGTGCCGGTCATCGCCGGCTCCGGGACCAACAGCACCGCCGCAGCCCTGGCGCTGTCCCAGGACGCCCAGCGAGCCGGCGCCGACGGACTGCTGCTGGTGACGCCCTACTACAACAAGGCCAGCCAGCAGGGGCTGATCCGCCACTACCAGACGGTGGCCGACGGCGTGGACCGGCCCATCATCCTCTATAACGTCCCCTCCCGGACCGGCGTCACCATCGCCCCGGAGACCTACGGAGTGCTGAGCCGCCACCCCAACATCATCGGCGTGAAGGAGGCCGGCGGCAATTTCGGCAATCTCCAGCGGACCATGAACCTCTGTCCGGAGGATTTTTACATCTGGTCCGGCAACGACGACGAGACTCTGCCCATCTGCGCCCTGGGGGGCGTGGGCGTGATCTCCGTGGTGGCCAACATCCTCCCTGCCGAGATGCACACCCTGGCGCGGCTGTGCCTGGACGGCAATTGCGCCGACGCCCGCAAGCTCCAGCTCCATCTCAAGGACTTCTGCGACGCCATGTTCTGCGACGTGAACCCCATCCCGGTGAAAACGGCCATGAATCTGCTGGGCATGGACGCCGGAGATCTGCGGCTGCCCCTGTGCGAGCCGGACGAGGCCATTCTGGGCCGGATTCGGAAGACTCTGACGAAGTACGCTCTTCTGGCAGAAGCATAACTGATTTCTGCATAAAAACACCACCCTGACCCTGAGAGACTCTCAGGATACAGGGTGGTGTGTTGTTTGTCAACTGCCGTCTGCCGCGATCCGTTCCAAACCGATCACAGCCTTTCGATCATCAGACGGCGGCGGACCGCATCCAGGCGATGTAGTCCTCGTAGGTGCCCATCTTGTCGATGAGCTTGCCGTCCCGGAACTCCATGATCCGGTCGGCGATGGTCTGGACGAACTCATGGTCGTGGCTGGAGAAGAGCACCACGCCCTTGAAGTCGATCAGGCCGTTGTTGACGGCGGTGATGGACTCCAGATCCAGATGGTTGGTGGGCTGATCCAGCACCAGGGCGTTGGACCCGAAGAGCATCATCCGGGAGAGCATGCACCGGACCTTCTCGCCGCCGGAGAGGACCTTGACCGGCTTGAACACATCGTCGCCGGAGAAGAGCATCCGGCCCAGGAAGGACCGCTTGAAGGACTCGGTGTTCTCCTCGGCGTTGTCCGCCGTGTACTGGGCCAGCCAGTCCAGCAGGTTCAGATCACAGTCGTTGAAGAAGGCGGAGTTGTCCAGAGGGAAATAGCTGGTGGTGATGGTGGTGCCCCACTTATAGCTGCCCTCGTCCGGCTCCAGCTCCCCCATGATGATCTTGAAGAGGGTGGTCTTGGCGATCTCGTCCTCACCCACAAAGGCCACCTTCTCGTTGCGGTTGATCCGGAAGCTGACGTTGTCCAGCACCTTCCGGCCGTCCACCGTCTTGCTCAGGTTCTCCACGGTCAAGATCTCCTTGCCGCACTCCCGGTCCATCTTGAAGCCCACAAAGGGATAGCGCCGGGAGGAGGCGGGCATCTCCTCCACCGTCAGCTTGTCCAGGAGCTTCCGCCGGGCGGTGGCCTGCTTGGACTTGGACTTGTTGGCGGAGAAGCGGGAGATGAACTCCTGAAGCTCCTTGATCTTGTCTTCCTTCTTCCGGTTCTGGTCCTTGATCATCCGCTGCATCAGCTGGCTGGACTCATACCAGAACTCATAGTTGCCCACGTACATCTTGATCTGGCCGTAGTCCACGTCCACGATGTTGGTGCACACGGTGTTGAGGAAGTGCCGGTCGTGGCTGACCACCAGGGTCAGGGCCTCGCAGTCCAGCAGGAAGTCCTCCAGCCACTCGATGGCCTGGATGTCCAGATGGTTGGTGGGCTCGTCCAGCAGGATGATGTCCGGCTTTCCGAACAGCGCCTGGGCCAGCAGGACCTTCACCTTCTCCTTGGCGGTCAGGCTACTCATGGGGCTGTACAAGATATCGTTGGACAAGCCCAGGCCCTGGATCAGGCGGCTGGCGTCAGACTCTGCCTCCCAGCCGTCCATATCGGCAAACTCCGCCTCCAGCTCGCTGGCCTTCACGCCGTCCTCGTCGGTGAAGTCCTCCTTCTCGTAAAGGGCGTCCTTCTCCTTCATCACGTCGTAGAGCCGCTGGTTGCCCAGGATCACGGTGTCCAGCACGGTGTAGTCGTCATACTGGAAGTGGTCCTGCTTCAAAATGGACATCCGGTCCTCCTTGGAGATCACCACCTCACCGGTGGTGGGCTCCAGATCCCCGGACAAGATCCGCAGGAAGGTGGACTTGCCGGCGCCGTTGGCGCCGATGATGCCGTAGCAGTTGCCGGGGGTGAATTTCAGGTCCACGTGCTTGAACAGCGTCTGACCCGAGAAGTTCATGCTGACGTCGTTGACAGTAATCATGGCTTCGATTCCTTTTTCGTTTTATTGTGAGACGCGAACAGGCGCGGGGCGGCGGCCCCGCGTCTGTGTTTCGTTTTTCAGGGTCTGTGGCGCGGGGGATCACTCCTCCAGCAGAGCCTTGTGGTAGACCTTCTTGCCCTTTTTGATGACCTTGCCCTCGCCGCAGCAGTCCTTGCAGCTCCAGGCGGCCTCGATGTCGCCCACCTTCTGGCCGTCCACCGTCACGCCGCCCTGCTGCACCAGCCGCCGGGCCTCGCCCTTGGAAGCGCACAGGCCGCACTTGACCAGCAGGGTCAAAATGTCGATGCTGTCGCCCTCAAAATCCGCCCGGCTGAGCTTGGTGCAGGGCATGTTGGCCGCGTCGCCGCCGCCGGCGAACAGACCCCGGGCGGTCTCCTGGGCCTTTTCGGCCTCGGCCTCGCCGTGGACCAGCTTGGTCAGCTCGTAGGCCAGGATCTCCTTGGCGGTGTTGAGCTGGGCGCCCTCCCAGCTGTCCATCTCGTCCACCTGCTCCAGAGGCAGGAAGGTCAGCATCCGGATGCACTTCAAAACGTCGGCGTCGCCCACGTTCCGCCAGTACTGGTAGAAGTCGTAGGGAGAGGTCTTGTTGGGGTCCAGCCACACGGCGCCGCTGGCGGTCTTGCCCATCTTCTTGCCCTCGGAGTTCATCAGCAGCGTGATGGTCATGGCATAGGCGTCCTTGCCCAGCTTGCGCCGGATCAGCTCGGTGCCGCCCAGCATGTTGGACCACTGGTCGTCGCCGCCGAACTGCATGTTGCAGCCCAGGGTCTGAAACATGTGGTAGAAGTCGTAGGACTGCATGATCATATAGTTGAACTCCAGGAAGCTCAGGCCCTTTTCCATCCGCTGCTTGTAGCACTCGGCCCGGAGCATGTTGTTCACAGAGAAGCAGGCGCCCACCTCCCGCAGCAAGTCCACGTAGTTGAGCTTTAAGAGCCAGTCGGCGTTGTTGACCATCAGGGCCTTGTCCTCGCCGAACTCGATGAACCGCTCCATCTGCTTTTTGAAGCAGTCGCAGTTGTGCTGAATGGTCTCCGCCGTCATCATGGAGCGCATATCCGTCCGGCCGGAGGGGTCGCCGATATAGCCCGTGCCGCCGCCGATCAGGGCGATGGGCCGGTTGCCGGCCATCTGGAGCCGCTTCATCAGGCACAGCGCCATGAAATGGCCCACGTGGAGGGAGTCGGCGGTGGGATCAAAGCCGATATAGAAGGTGGCCTTGCCGTTGTTGACCAGCTCCCGGATCTCGGCCTCGTCGGTGACCTGGGCGATGAGCCCGCGGGCTTTGAGTTCCTCGTAAATCTGCATGTTGTATCTCTCCTGTTCAAATAAATATGCGGAACAAGAACAAAAAGTCCCCTGTCCCGGCTGGGACAGAGGGCGAAGGACATTCGCGGTACCACCTCTGCTTCGCCGTCCTCTCGCAAGGGCGGCCTCATGGAGTGCCAACACACTCCCGCGCGGTAACGGGCGCTCCCGGAGCACGCCTACTGGGCCAAAGGCCGTTGGGGTGCCGGCTCCAAGGTGTATTCGCCGCCGGGTGCTCTCCCCTTTTCACCGTGCCAGGGGTTCTCTTTGCAGCGCCATGACGGGTACTGGTCCTCTTCATCGTCGTATGCAGAGGTATTGTATCCGATTTTGCCCGCCTTGTCAACCATTGCACCCCCCATTTTCTTTTTGAGACATCAAAAAGAAAATGCGCCGTGCACGGTGGAAAAGAAAAAATGTTTCGCGGTGGGAGGGTACGGCAGAAGTCCGGCAAGTCTCTGCCCGCGGCGTAGTGCTAGCGGGGGTTGGAGCGCCCGGACACTCTGTCATTCTCTTTCCGCTTGCGCTGCCATGTAGCATCAGCGGGGCTTGGAGGACAGGCTTTCCGATGATCTCCAACGTTGACCGCCAGAGTGTGCACGCGGGGGAATCCGATTCAAAGGACGAGAACGGCGCGCGCCGGTAGGAGACTCTAGCTTTGGTGGCAGTCCGCTAGAACAGCCCCCGTACTTAAGCGAACTTGCGCCTTGTGCGCAAGTTCCGCGCTAAGCGTTCTTTTCTTTTGGACCGTGCACGGCCCGTTTTCTTTTCGGCAAGACCGAAAAGAAAATGGGGGGTGCATTCTGCCGGCAAAGCCGGCATTCCCCGCGCCGAAGCGGCGCGTCCTCTGTCAGCTGTTAGCAGAACGAAACCGCTCCGCCTCGTCCAGCAGCTCCCCGGCGCTTTCCAGCAGCGCCTCCGTCACCCGGCTCCCGCCGGTGATCCGGGCCAGCTCCGCTTTCCGCGCCTCCCGGTCCAGCAGGACCACCTGGGTGTAGGTCCGGCCGTCCCGCTCCCCCTTTTTCACGGAAAAATGGGTATCGGCCATCGCCGCCAGCTGGGGCAGATGGGTCACGCAGAGGACCTGCTTGCGCCGGCTCACCTGGGCCAGCTTCTCCGCCACCCGCTGGGCCGCCCGGCCGGAGACGCCGGTGTCCACCTCGTCAAAGACCAGCGTACCGACACACTCCTGCTCCGCCAGCACGTTTTTCAGCGCCAGCATGATCCGGGCCAGCTCGCCGCCGGAGGCGATCTTGGCGATGGGCCGCAGATCCTCTCCCACATTGGCGGACATCAAAAACCGGATCACGTCGCATCCGTCCGGCCCCGGGGCCTTCTCCCCGAAGTCGATGGCGAAGCGGACCTTGTGCATGTCCAGGTCTCCCAGCTCCTGCTGGATGCGCTGCTCCAGCGCGGAGGCAGCCTTCCTCCGGGCTGCCGTCAGGTCTCCGGCCGCCTCCCGAACGGCCTTCTCCGCCTTGCCCAGCTGCTTTTCCAGCTGGATCAGCGTGTCGTCCGCCGTCTCCATGGCGTCCAGCTCGTTCCGGCAGCGGTCCAGATACTCCAGCATCTCCTCCACAGTGGCGCCGTACTTCTTTTTCAGCCGGTACAGCAGATCCGACCGGCTCTCCACCGCGTCTAATTCCGCCGGTGAGAAGTCGAATTCCGCCCGCTTGTCCCGGATCGTCTCGGCAAGGTCATAGGCTTCACAGCGCAGAGATTCCAGGCGCTGATAGAGCTCCGCCAGGTCCGTCCCCAGATTGCGGATGGTGAACATGGCCGCCTCCGCCTCCCGCAGCCGGACCACGGCCCCGCTATTGTCATCGTCGCCGCTGAGACCGTAATCCGCCCCGGAGAGGGCGGCGAGATACTTCTCTCCGTTGCGCAGGAGCTCCCGCCGGGCGGAGAGCTCCTCCTCTTCCCCGGCAGTCAGCTCCGCCCGCTCCAGCTCGTCGATCTGAAAGCGGAGGCTGTCCATCCGGCGGGCCTTTTCCGCCTCATCCATTTGCAGCGTCCGGATCTGGGCCTGGAGCGATGCCATGGCGTCATAGGCCTGGCGGTAAACTGCCAGCTCCCCCTCTGTCCGGCCGAAACGGTCCAGATACAGCCCGTGCTGCTCCTCGTCCAGCAGCTGGGCCCCGTCGTGCTGGCCGTGAATATTCAAAAGATCCTGGCCGATCCGCCGCAGCTGGGCCACCGTCACCGGGCGGCCGTTGACCCGGCAGACGTTTTTCCCGTCGCCGGAGATCTCCCGCTGGAGGAGCAGATGGCCGTCCTCATCTGCCGACGCGCCGGCCTCGGTCAGGCCCGGCAGGTCCCCGGGGACCTGGGAGAACTCGGCGCTGACAAAGGCCTTCTCCGCCCCGGTGCGGATCAGCTCCCGGGAGGTTCGTCCCCCCAGCACCGCGCCCATGGCGTCAATGACGATGGACTTGCCCGCGCCGGTCTCGCCGGTAAGGGCGTTGAAGCCGGGATGGAACTGGATCTCCGCCTGTTCGATCACCGCGATATTCTCAATGTGAAGCACTTCCAGCATGTCACTCACCTGTTTCGCCAAGTCCGCGCCTTGGGCGGACTCAGAGCATGTCCTTGATCTCCTCGCAGAAAGACGCGGCAGACTCCGTGTCCCGCATCAAAAGAAAGGCCGTGTCGTCTCCGGCTAGAGAGCCCACGATATCGCTCAAGTCCATATTGTCCAGGGTCGAGGCCGCCGCCGGGGCCAGGCCCGGCATGGTCTTGAGGACCACGATGTTCTGGGCATAGTCCACGCTGGTGATGCTCTCCCGGAAGATGGTCCGCAGTCTCTCCACGACATTCAGCTTGGTCCGGTTGCCGGAGACCGCGTATTTATATACACCGTGTCCCACCGGCTCCTTGACCAGGTGCATCTGCTTGATGTCCCGGGAGATGGTGGCCTGGGTGCTGGTGATCCCCCGCTCCTGAAGGCGGGTGAGCAACTGCTCCTGGGTCTCGATATTTTCCTGGGAAATGATCTCCAGGATCATGGACTGGCGGTCATTTTTCATAGGGTTCCCCTCCTGGCAGCATTTTTTGGGCAAAGATCTCGCAGAAGCTCTTCTCCGTCAGCCGGGCAAGCCGGGTCACATGCTTGCTCCGGCGGATCTGCACCTTGTCGTCAGAGCGCAGGGCAAAGGCCCGGCTCTCATCTACGCAGAGGTACACCGGCTTGCGGCCGTTTCGCTCCAGCTCCACAGTCAGCACGTGGTCCGGAGAGAGGACATAGGAGGAAAAGCGCATATTATGGATGCAGATGGGACAGACCACCAGGCTCTGGGCCACCGGCTCCACCACCGGTCCCCCGGCGGAGAGGGAATAGGCCGTGGAGCCTGTGGGCGTAGCCACGATGACGCCGTCTCCGGCGATGTCCGCCAGATGCCGGCCGTCTGAGGAAATTTTCAGATGGATCACATGGGAGATGGGCCCCTCCCGCACCACCGCGTCGTTGAGCCCCAGGTTCGTATAGACCTGCCGGCCCTCCCGGGTCACCGAGACGTCCAGCATCATCCGCTGCTCCACCTCAAAGTCCCAGTTTTTCAGCTTGCGCAGGGTCTCCAGCTCGCTGGCCTCCAGCTCTGCCACAAAGCCAAGGCCCCCCATGTTGATGCCCAGCACCGGCACCTTGTTCAGGGCCACCAGCTTGGCAAGATGGAGAATGGTGCCGTCTCCGCCCAGGGTGATGAGCAGATCGGCGCCCCGCAGCTCCTGGGGCAGGGGCCGGACCTGATACCCAGCAAACAGCTCCTCCCGCTGGTCCTTGAAGGGGGAGCACACCACCGTGTGAAAGCCCAGGTCCTTCAAAATGGCGTCCACCGCCCGGGTGGTCTTCATGCCGTGGTCCCGGCTGGGGTTCGGGCAGAGGATGATCTTCTTCGGATTCATGTTCCAGCCCCCTCTCCCCGCTCCTCCAGCACCTGGTGGGATTCGGCCACCAGGCCCTGGAGATCAAAGTCCCGCTCCTGCCAGTCTCCCTTTTCCAAATACCCCAGGTACTCGATATTTCCCTCGGGTCCACGGATGGGAGAATAGGTCATTCCAAGGACTGTAAAGCCAGATTCCTTTGCATGGTCCAGGAAGTGCTCCAGCACCTCCAGATGAACGGCAGGGTCCCGGACCACGCCTTTCTTCCCCACCTTTTCCCGGCCGGCCTCAAATTGGGGCTTCACCAGACAGGCCACGTGGCCCTCCGGCTTCAAAAGGCCGCAGACGGCGGGCAGGATCAGCTTCAAGGAGATGAAGCTGACGTCGA
Organism: uncultured Dysosmobacter sp.; assembly: GCA_963560095.1. Lineage (GTDB taxonomy): Bacteria > Bacillota > Clostridia > Oscillospirales > Oscillospiraceae > Oscillibacter. The sequence continues at coordinate 36,606 of CAUWNE010000002.1, forward strand.
TGGAGGCGAAGTCCAGCTCCTCGGGCACCTGCTCCCGGCTGAGATACCGGGCGTTGGTCCGCTCCAGGCAGACCACCCGGGGGTCGTTCCGCAGGCTCCAGGCCAGCTGGCCGTAGCCCACATCCACGGCGTAGACCTTGGCCGCGCCGTTTTGCAGCATGCAGTCGGTAAAGCCGCCGGTGGACGCGCCGATATCGGCGCACAGGGCTCCCTCCAGCTGGATGGGAAAGGCCGCCATGGCCTTCTCCAGCTTCAGTCCGCCCCGGCTGACATACCGCAGCGTATTCCCCCGGATCTCGATCTCCGCGTCATTGGCCACGGCGGTGCCGGGCTTGTCCGACCGCTGTCCGCCCACGAACACCAGTCCGCTCATAATGGCGGCCTGGGCCTTTTGACGGCTCTCCATCATTCCCCGCTCCACCAGCAGCACGTCCAGCCGCGTCTTATTGGCCATCACACATCAACTCCCGTGCGGAGGCCGCCACACCGGCGGCGTCCAGGCCGAAGCTGTGATCCAGCTCCGCCACGCTGCCCTCCGGCGCGAAGGTCCTTCCCAGATTTTTCAAACACAGCCGTCTGGGGCCGTGTCCGCTCTCTGCCAGCAGCGCCGCTGCCCGCTGGCCCACACACCCGGCGCCGAAGGAATCCTCCAGCACCAACAGGGGCTTCCCGTCCCCAAGTTCTGCCGCCAGCGCGTCAGCTTCCAGCGGGGCGATCCGGTTGAGCTTCCAGACCTCGGCCTGGATGCCCTCCTCTGCCAGGATCTCGGCTGCCTCCAGCAGCTGATTGACCAGCACGCCATAGCTCAAAAGCGCCACGTCGCCCCCCTCCCGGAGCCGAACCAGCGTCTCTTGAGACCGGTCCTCCCGGAAGGCGCCCTCTCCGCCCCGGGGATAGCGGACCGCCACCGGAGTGGTGTATTCAAACAGGGCCTGGCGCATCATGGTCCGCAGCTCCGCGAAGTTGGCGGGGCACAGCACCGTAAAGCCGGGGATCTCTGAGAGATACAGCGCGTCAAAGCAGCCGTGGTGGGTCTCCCCGTCGGCCCCCACCAGGCCCGCCCGGTCTACGGCCAGCACCACGTGGAGCTTCTCCAGGGCCACATCGTGGATCAGCTGGTCATAGCCCCGCTGAAGGAAGGTGGAGTACACCGCGAATACCGGGATCATCCCCTGGGCGGCCAGACCTGCGGCCATGGAGACGCCATGGCCCTCGGCGATGCCTACGTCAAAAAACCGCTCCGGGAACTCCCGGGCAAACTCCGTCAACCCTGTGCCCTCCGCCATGGCGGCGGTGATGGCACACACCCGGGGGTCTCGGGCGGCGCAGGAGATCAGGGTCTTTCCCATCTGAGAGGAAAAATTCTCCCCGGCGGGACGGCGCAGCAGCCCCGTCTCCGGATCGAAGGGGGCCACCCCGTGAAATTTTCCGGGGTCCTGCTCCGCAAATGAATAGCCCTTTCCCTTCACCGTATGGACGTGGACCACCACCGGCCCTTGCAGCTCCCGGGCCCATCCCAGCATATCGCACAGCCGGGGCAGGTCGTGGCCGTCGATGGGGCCGAGGTAGGTAAAGCCCATGTCCTCAAACAGCGTGCTGCCGGGCCAGAGGGTCTTTTTCAGGGCCGTCTTGACCCGGTGGTTGAAGCGGTAGAGGGCATTTTCCATGGGGTGCTTGCCAAAGAGGCTCCGATACCACTTTTTGAAATGATAGTAGGCCGGCTTGCTGCGCAGATGGCTCAGGTGCCGGGGCATGGCCCCCACGTTGGGGTCGATAGACATGCCGTTGTCGTTCAAGATCACGATCAAAGGCTCGCCGGAGGCGCCGGCGTTGTTCAGCCCCTCATAGGCAAGGCCCCCCGTCAGGGCGCCGTCGCCGATCAGGGCCAGCACGCTGTAATCCTCTTTCTGTAAAGTCCTAGCCCTTGCCATGCCAAGGGCCACAGAGACGGAGTTGGAGGCATGTCCCGCGATGAAAGCGTCATGGGGGCTCTCATAGGGCTTTGGAAAGCCGGAGAGGCCCTGGAACTGGCGCAGGGTGGAAAACAGCTCCTGCCGCCCCGTCAGGGCCTTATGGACATAGCACTGGTGGCCCACATCGAATACCAGCCGGTCCTTTTGGGTGTCAAACACCCGATGGATGGCCACCGTCAGCTCCACCGCCCCCAGGTTGGAGGCCAGATGGCCGCCGGTTTGAGAGACGTTTTGAACCAGAAATTCCCGCACCTCTTGGCACAGCTGGGGAAGCTCATCCCGGCCCAGGGCCTTGACGTCGGCGGGAGAATGGATATGTTCCAGGATCATAGGAAACCTCCTCAGCGGTGGAACAGATGGAGAAACCGGCCCGCCAGGTAGACCACCCGGGTGCTCTGCTTCATGGCAAAGGTCTTGGACAGCGCCTTGCCCCCGATGGTCAAGCCGGAGACCAGAGCCGTCACCGCCACAGACAGCAGCACTGTTTGCATGTTGAACGCCCGCTGAAGCTGGGTGACGATCACCGCGCCGGTGGCGCCGGAGACGATGCCGCAGATATCGCCCACCACGTCGTTGCAGACGCTGGAGACCCGGCTGGCGTTGCGCAGGAGCCGCAGCGCCTCCTTAGCGCCCTTTTCCTTGTGGGCGGCCATGGAGTGAAAGGGCTTGGGGTCCGCCGCCGTGGTGGCCACGCCGATGATGTCAAACAGGATGCCCAGGCAGATAAAGCCCGCCAAAATCAAAAGGGCGACAGCCATGCCCGCACCGGCCAGGATGGATTCCGACACCAGGCTCAGCACGGCGGACATGACGACCGCCATCAGGAAAACTGTGAAGGCCCATCGGTACTGACTCGATGAGCCTCCCTTTTTCTTATCTGTCTTTTTCAAATAATAACCTCCACAAAATCTGTGGCTCTTCAAACTGTTGGAATGATGCTGATCCGGCGGCGGCAGAACAGGTAAATCTTACGGCTTAGGTACGGGCTGGTTTTCCCCGCGGCACACCTCTCGTTGCCGATGGAGGCGGTTTCCCCTTCGGTGCCCCGGCGCGTTGTTGCCAAACGTGCTGCCCGACTGCCACTTAGTCCGCACTGCAATCCCTCTTCTGCCCCGCAAAGACAGCCTAGGTGATTTCCACCACAGTCCGTCCGTTTCGTTAGCCTCTTTTGCAGAACAGGTTTCAGGGAGCGATCGCCCCGTCCCTCCGGCCAGAGGGGCATGGCGTAGTTCCCCCATCCACCTGCCCCACGCAAGGCAGGCTACATCTGCACACAGCGTTACGGCCCGGGGGCCGATGCACCGCATTGCAGGTTCAGTCATCTGTTTCGTACATAGGCCGAAAATACCACAAAGGGAGTACGTCTATGCACAAGAACAGGTCTCCACGGAAACAGGGTCGGGTTATCCATGCCGTTGGAAATCGCCCTGAGTCCGCAAGCGCAAAGCGCTTCCCCCCAGCACCCACCCAAAACTGGGCGTATCAAGCAGGCACCAGAGGTTTCATCGGTGTGCCCTTCAGAGGATTTTTAGGCCCTCCCTAGGAAACGGCAGATCTGACTAGAATACTGCGCCGCCGATCAGCAGGATACAGTATATCATAGACCGCATCCATATACAACATATTCTGTATATACAAATTGTGAATTTTTTCAAAGCCCCGCAGAAAAGCGGCGGACAGATGCCCTGTCCGCCGCAGTTTTTCCCATTTGTCGATCACTTGTTCCGCTGGGCCAGGGTGTCTGCCAGGTCCCGGAGGAACTGGGGATCGCCCAGCCACGTCCCCCGGTCCAGGGCGGCCTTGGCCCGGGCGGTGTAGTCCAGCACCCGCCGCTCGCACTCCTCCAGCCCCAGGAGGGAGACATAGGTGGACTTCTCATTGGAGGCGTCGGAGCCGATGGGCTTTCCAAACTCCGCCGCGTCGCCGATCACATCCAGCATGTCGTCCCGGATCTGGAAGGCCAGACCCAGATGGGTGGCGTAGTCTCTGGCGGCGTCCATGCAGCCCGGGTCCACGTGGCGGCAGCCGCCCGCCGCCGCCACGCCCATCATGCAGGCCGCCCGCAGCAGCGCGCCGGTCTTTTTGTCGTTGATGGCCGTCAGCTCCTCGGCGGTGTGGATCACCTTGCCGTCGCCCAGCGTGTCCCAGTACTGGCCGCCGCACATGCCCTCCTCGCCTGCCGCCTGGGCCAGGATGCCGGCGGCGATCATGGGGGCGGTCCTCCCCTCGCCCTGCCAGGGCCCCTTGGCAAAGAGCACCGTCCGGAAGGCCGCCGCCTGGAGGGCGTCTCCCGCCAGGGTGGCCGTACACTCGCCATAGAGCTTGTGGCAGGTGGGCTTGCCCCGGCGCAGATCGTCATCGTCCATGCAGGGCAGGTCGTCGTGGATCAGGGAATAGGTGTGGAGCATCTCCACGCCGCAGCCAAAATCCAGGGCCTCTTCCGGCTTCCCCCCTGCCGCCTCACAAAATTTCATGCACAAAATGGGGCGGATGCGCTTGCCGCCGGCCAGCAGACTGTACCGCATGGCCTCCTCCAGCCCGCCGCCGGTGAAAAACTCCGCAAGCCGCCCCTCCACTAGGGCCTGGGCCGCTTTCATCTGCTGTGCAAACTGCTCCATGCTCACGCCTCCCCCTCTGTAAAGGGCAGCTCCACCGGCGCGCCGTCGGGGCCCTTCATCAGCTTGACCACCTGCTGTTCTGCCTGATCCAGCTGCTTGGCGCAGCCCGCGATCAGCTTTGTCCCCTCCTCAAAGAGGGCCAGGGACTCCGCCAGGGGCACGTCCCCCTTCTCCAGGGCGGCCACGATCTCCTCCAGCCGGCCCAGCTGCTGTTCAAAGGTCAGTTTCTTCGCTGCCATCGTGCTCTCTCCTATCTTTCGTTCCGCCGGATGCGGTCCTTCTTTGGGTGGTTGATGGGTTCATCCTGCCGCCCTGGGGCGGCGTCCGCTCTGTGACTGCGGCGGTGAAGCCGCCCTCGCCCAGGGTGACGGTGACTGTGTCTCCCGGCGTGATCTCCTGGTCGCTCTTTATGATCCGGCCCTGTCCGTCCTGGACCATGGCGTAGCCCCGGCCCAAAACCGCCAGCGGGCTCATGGCGTCCAGCGATGCCGCCAGGGCGGAGAACCGCTCCCGCTTCCTGCCCACCAGCGCCCCCGAGAGGTCTGCCAGACGCTGCTGAATATGGACCAGCTCCATCCGCCGGTCCTGGACATAAGCCAGATGGTCGGTCATCACCCGCTTTTCCGCCAGAGTCCCCAGGCGGCGGCGCAGCTTCTCCAGCCGGGCGGACTGGCTCTGGGCCAGCCGCTCCTCCGCGCCCCGGAGATACCGGCGCAGCTCCCCCTGGTCCGGCACGGCGATCTCCGCCGCGTTGGAGGGGGTAGAGGCCCGGGCGTCTGCCACGAAGTCCGAGATGGTCACATCCGGCTCATGGCCCACGGCGGAGATCACCGGGGTCTCGCAATTATAGATGGCCCGGGCCACCCGCTCGTCGTTGAAGGCCCACAGGTCCTCCATGGACCCGCCGCCCCGGCCGGTAATGATCACATCGCCGATCTTCCAGCGGTCGGCGTATCGGATGGCCCCGGCGATCTCCGGCGGGGCCTCGGCGCCCTGGACCCGGACCGGCAGCAGCACGGCCTTGGCCAGGGGATAGCGCCGGCGAAGGATGCGCAGCAGATCGTGGACCGCCGCGCCGGCGGCGGAGGTGACGATGGCAATGGTCTCCGGATAGGCCGGCAGGGGCTTTTTATGGGCGGGGTCAAAGAGCCCCTCTGCCTGGAGCCGGGCCTTGAGCTGCTCAAAGGCCACCGCCAGGTCTCCCACCCCCTCCGGGGTCAGGGAGTCGCAGTAGAGCTGATAGGCCCCGTCCCGGGGAAATACGCTGACCCGGCCGGTGACCAGCACCTGCATCCCGTTCTCCGGCCGGAAGCGGAGCTTCATGGCCGAGCCCTTGAACATCACGCACCGCAGCGCCCCCTCCGGGTCCTTCAAAGAGAAATAGTGGTGGCCGGAGGGATAGATCTTATAGTTGGACAGCTCGCCCCGGACGCAGATGGTCCGCAGCATGGGCTCGTTGTCCAGCAGCAGCTTCACCAGGTGGTTCACCTCGGTGACTGTAAAAACATGGGGTTCCATAGCTGGCTCCTTCTCCGATGGCCGACAGGGGGATCAAAAAGAAAGCGGGCAGCGGCTCTCACCGCGTCCCGCTCTGTCGGCCGCCTTATTCCGAGATCTCCTGGCGCACGAAGCTGCCCAAGATCCCGTTGATGAATTTCACCGTCTCCGGCGTCTCGTATTTCTTGGCGATCTCCACCGCCTCGTTGATGGCCGCGCCGTTGGGGATCTCCGGCATGTACAGCACCTCGTACATGGCCACCCGCATGATGGCAGAGGCCACCAGCGGGATTCGGGCAAAGCTCCAGCCCTTGGCGTACTTGGCGATGTAGCCGTCCAGCTCCGCCGCGTGGTCGTCCACGCCCTTCACCAGGCGGCGGATATAGTCCCGCTGCTTGGCGTTGGGGGCCTCGGCATAGACCGGGTCCTCCTCCGCCAGGGCGGCGAAGGACTCCGCCGTCAGCCGCTGGTCCAGCAGCTCGTCGATGGGCAGCTCATTAAAACTCAGTTCATAGGAGAGATGAATGGCAATCTCCCGGGCAGTATTCCGCAGCATATCCCTGTTACGTCCTTTTCTCGTTCTCTCAGTCCAGCGTCACGCCGCCCACGTGGATGTTGACCGCCTCCACCTGGCAGCCGGTCATGGCCTCCACCGCGGAGCTGACAGCCTTTTGGGCGTTCTCCGCCACCTCGTGGATGGCCACGCCGTAGCGGACCGTCACATACAGGTCCAGGGCCAGAGCCGCGCCGGTCATGTCGATCTTCACGCCCCGGACGCCCTTCTGGGCGCCCTTCTTATTGGTCATCAGGTCGGCCACACTGCCGCCCAGATTGGTCATCATGCCGGTCACGCCGTCCACATCCCGGGCGGCGCCCACGGCGATGGCCGCGATGACCTCCTCCGAGATATTGATGCTGCCGTTTTCCTCCGGCAGGGTCATATATTCCTTGCTATCGGCCATGCTCTTAAATCTCCTTATCCGTTCATCCTTGGTGATCTCTTTAGGTCGATATTATACCATGCCGCCGGGGAAAATACAACCTTTAATTTGCCGCCATGATCTTTACGCCGCTGGCGGGAAGCCCCGTCTCCGCCAGGGCGATGTCGGTGATCTTGGCCACATCCTCCGCCGTCAGCTCCCCGGTGGGCGTGGAGACCACCACGCTGAGACTGTCCTCCCCCATAAAGGCCACGCAGTCCTGATAGCCCTTGGCGGTGACCAGATTTTCGATCTGAGCCTCTTTGAGGGTGCAGGACGCCAGGACCTGGATGCTCTGGCTGGCCTCGTTGGCCGCGGCGGCGTCGGCTCCCTCCTGCTCCGCCGCCTCCTGGAGCAGGGAGATGGCGTTGTCCCGGGCCTGCTGCCGGGTCAGCCGGGCGGATGCAAAGTAATCCGAGCCCGTGTAGACGCTCTCCTCGTCGCCGGGGGCCTCCTCCCCGCCGTCTGTCTCCTGGCCGGAGACCAGGGTGGCCTCGCCCAGGAGCTTGCTGTTTCCCGTCTCCCGGACCGCCTCCCCTGCCGCCTCGCCGGCATAGCGCCAGTTCAGCGCCACCGCCGCGCACACCAGGACCGCCATGGTGGCTACCACTGTGTTCCGCTTCCATCGTCTGCTCATAGGTCCTCTCCTCCTCCAGATGATCACTGCCATTTTGCCACGGTGATGCGGTCGGCGCTCAGGCCGGTCAGGGCCGCCACCGCCTCCGTCACCGCCAGCTTCACCTCCGGCCGGTCCCCGCCCTGACACACCACCAGCGCCCCCCGGTAGGTGGGATAGCACCGCTGGGTCACCACCACCTGGTCGCCGGACCCGCCGTCCACCAAAACCGCCTCGGACCGCCTGGAATAGGCCTCCGGCGCGGTGGTCTGGCCGCTGTACTCCAGTTCGGTGTCCTGGGCCAGCTGCCGCTGGCCGTCGCTCTCCTCGGTCAGCAGCACCCGCACCTGCCCCACGCCGCTCATGGTGCCCAGGATCTCCTCCATCTCGCTCTGGAGATCCCGGACGCTCACACTCTCCGCCGACGGGGCGGCGGGGGGCTTCGTCTCTCCACTGGGCCATAACAGCAGCCCTGCGCCGATCAGCCCCACCAGGGCCGCATATTTGTACCTGTCCCATAGTGTTCGCACTCCTTCAGTTTTCCACTTCATTCCAAACCTGCCTTTCCGGCGGAATCCCCAGCTCCCGGTCTATGCAGGCGGCCAACTCCGGGGACCGGGGGCCCGTCAGCTCCGCACGCCAGGGCACCGGCACGCCGTCGGCCCCGGGCCGGGCCGTGACGCGGGCTGTAACAGCCAGCCCCAGCGCGTCCGCTTTGTCCGATATATATGCGGCGGTCCGGTCCTCTATGATCCCGGTGAGCTGACTTTTTCCGGCGGCCTCCAGCTCTGAGCGCCGCTCCTGAATGGCCGCCTCATAGTCCTCCAGCCCCAGGTCCAGCCGCCCAAGGTCCACCCCCAGCAGCGGCCGCAGCAGCGTTACCAGCAGAATGAGCCCCCCGATAAAGCCGCTCAGCCGCCGGAAGGTCCCCTCCGGCACCAGGACCTGGGCCGCCGTGAGCAGCAGCGTCACCGCCACCAGCGCGGTGAGCCACCCCTGCACCGCCCCCATCACGGCGTCACCGCCGCCACGGCGGAGAGGACGGAGACCAGAAGCAGCAGCGCGCAGCCGCCGGTCATCCCCAGCACCAGGCCGAAGGCGCCGCCCAGGCCGTCGATGAGCTTGCACAGCCCCGGCGCCCCCAGGGCCCCGGCCAGAAAGGCTGTGAGCTTATAGAGGAGATACTGGACCCCCAGCTGCAAAAAGGGATAGACGCAGGCCCCCAGGATGGCCAGGGTCCCGAAGACGCCGATGGTGTTTTTCAGCATCCCCGCCCCCAGCAGCACCGTCTCCGAGGCCTCGGCGATGATCCCGCCCACCACCGGCACCACGCCGGAGATGGCGGCCTTGGCCACCTTCACCGTGGTCCCATCCGCCGCGCCGGAGATCACCCGGGCCACTGAGAGATAGCCGGTAAAGGCCAGCAGAGCGCTGGTCAACATCCAGGTCACCACCTTTTTCAGTCCCTCCGCCACGGCGCCCAGCCGGTTTTCCGGCAGACAGGCCCCCGCCGTCAGCGCCCCGATGTAGAGATATACCATCGGCATCAGCAGCCCATGGATCAGGTTCATCAAAAGATCTGCGAAGAACACCGTGGTCACCTGGTGGAAGGCGGCGGTGCTCACCGCTCCGGCGGCTGCGGTGGCTGCCGCCAGGGTGGGCAGCAGGACCTTGGAGAAGACGCTCAGCTGCCGGATGGTCTCCGCGCCAAGGCCGATAAGACTGTCCAGGCTCCCGGCGGTCACCATGGTCACCGACAAAGCCCCCGCCATCGGCAGCGCGAAGCCGCCTTTTCCGCCGCCGCTTTGGTAAAAGCCCTCCACCGCGCCGCACAGCGCCACCACCAGCAGCACCGCCGCCGCGCCCCGGAGCCGCTGGCGCACCACGTCTCCCACCGCGTCGGCGGCCTGTCCCAGAAGACTGCGGACGCCGGCGGAAAACCCCTCCGGCCCCGTCTGGCCAGTCTCCTCCCACAGCGCCTCCGTCCCCTCCGGGGCGGCCCGGGTCAGCTCCTGGGGAAGCTCCACCGCCTGGGCGCCCACCGTCAGCGCCAGCAGCGCCAGGATCAAAAACAAGATTCGTCTCATTCCATCAGCTCCAGCAACAGCGTCAGCACCGCCCGCAGCAGCGGCAGCGACGCCAGCAGGGCACACAGCGCCCCCGCCGTCTCCAGCGCCGCCGCCAGGGCGGATTCCCCGGCGTCCCGGCACAGCTCGCCGCCCACCCGCACCACCAGGGCGATCCCGATAGTCTTGTACAGCGGGAGAAACAGAGGTTCCGGCACGCCGCTGCGCTCCCCCAGCTCCCGCAAAAATTTCATCAGCTCCTCAACGGTCCCCGCCAGGGACGCCAGCACCGCCGCCGCGGCGCCCAGCGTCAGCAGCAGGGCCAGCTCCGGGCTGCCCCGCCGGACCACCACCGCCAGCAGCGCGCCGATCAGGCACAGGGCCGCCGCCTGGAATACCTGCTCCATCCCTAGAACTGGAACAGGACCTTGATGAGGTGGAACAGGTCGCTGATCTCCTGCACCAGGATCATCAGCACCACCACCAGGCCCGCCAGCGTGGTCATCATGGCCTGCTCCTCCCGGCCGGAGCGCACCAGCAGCTGATTGAGCACCGCCACCAGAATGCCGATGGCCGCAATTTTGAAAATCAGGTCCACATCCATACCTTGTCCCTCATATCAATAAGATCACTAGCAGCGCCGCGGCGGAAAAGCACAGGGCCATGGCCCGCTTCTCCTCCTCCGGCCGGTGCCGGTCCAGCTCCTCCGTGTGCTTTTCCAGCCGGGCACAGACCAGAGAGAGGGCCTTTCGCACCTTCTCCTCGTCCCCTTGGAGATCCAAGGCCCCCAGGATCTCCCGGTCGCTCTCCGAAAGGGGCAGGGTCTCCGTGCCCCGCCGCCAGGCCGCCGTCAGGCTCTCCCCCCGGCGGGCCGCCCGGGCCGTCTCCCGGAGGAGATCCCCCGCCTGGGACCGGCAGCGGAGCGCCAGTCGGTCCAGCAGCTCCGGCAGCGGCGTCCGGGCCATGCGGATCTCCTGGCCCATGTCCTCCAATGCCGCCAGCAGCTCCCCTAACATCTGCCGCCGCCGATGCCGCTCCCGGCGCTGGCGCTGCCAGGCCAGAGCTCCCCCTGCCAGGATGCACACGCTTCCCGCCAGCTTGATCATGGCAGCGTCTCCACCTGATAGCGCCGGCCCTCCGCCGTCCGGGAGATCCGCACCCCCAGCTGAAACACCCGTTCCGCCAAAAGGCGGCGGTACAGGGGCCGCTCCATCAGCTCTCCGACATCGGCGGCATGGACGGTGGCCAGCAGCCCCACGCCGCAGCCCGCCGCCTGGATGGCCGCGTCCACATCCTGCTGGGCGGTGATCTCGTCCAGGGCGATGATCTGAGGGTTCATGGCCCGCAGGACCATGGGGATGCCCAGGGCCTTGGGGCAGGCGTCCAGCACGTCGGTGTGGGGGCCGATGTCCATTTGGGGCTCTCCCCGGACCATCACTGCCACCTCGCCCCGCTCGTCGATCAGCGCTACCCGCCGGTGGCCGTAGGGCTCCACACCTATCGAAAGCGTCCGGATCAGATCCCGCAGCAGCGTGGTCTTGCCGCCCCCCGGCGGGGAGAGGAGCAGGGTGTTGACGAATGTTCCCTCCCGGAACAGCTGGGGGGCCACAGAAGCGGCGATCCCGGGATGCTCCCGGGCGATCCGGACCGCCGCCGAGGAAAACTGCTTGAGGGTGGTGTTGACGCCGTCCTTCATCACCGCTGTGCCGCACAGCCCCACCCGGAAGCCGCCCCGGACGCTGAGATAGCCCTCCCGCAGGGTCTCCGCCGCCGCATAGCGGGAAAACTCCGTGGCCAGGTCGCACAGCATCTCCAGCTCCTCCGGCTCCACCGCGCCCCCCAGGGGCCGCTCCCCCTCCGGCAGCAGCACCGCCATAGGCTGTCCCGCCCGCAGGCGGAATTCCTCCGCCGCGGCCTGTTCCCTCTCCGGCAGCGCCAGGGCCAGCCGCCGCAGCCGCAGGGGCAGCACTGCCGCCGCCTCCTCATAGCGCAAGACTTTCAGATCCCTCTGCAAGGGTCCCTCCCCCTTTCTTTTGTTGTTCCACTCTATGACGGCTCGTCCCCGAATATGCCGGAAATCCGAAAATCCAAAGCCCGCCGCCCGGGGTGGAGCGGCGGGCCCTGCCCGGCTTTCCTGATAATTCTTATAAAATGATGCAGATCAGTCCGCCGCTTCCCTCGTTGATGATCCGCTCCAGCGTCTCCCGGAGCTTTTTCCGGGCGTCCTCCGGCATCCGCTTGAGCTTGGTCTGGAGATCGTCGCTGACCAGCTCGTGGAAGCTGCGGCCGAAGATATTGGACTGCCAGATCTTGCTGGTGTCCCCCTCAAACTCCTGAAGCAGGTAGTTCACCATGTCCTCCGACTGCTTTTCGTTGCCCACGATGGGGCTGACGGCGCTCTCAATATCCGCCCGGATCATATGAATACTGGGGGCGCTGGCTTTGAGGCGCACGCCGTAGCGGCCGCCCTGCTTCATGATCTCCGGCTCCTCCAGCTTCAGCTCGTCGATGCCGGGCACCACGATGCCATAGCCCGTCTCCCGCACATCCTTCAATGCCCCGGCCACCTTGTCGTACTCCGCCTTCACCGCCGCCAGCCGCGTCAGCAGGCTCATCAGGTCCCCGTCGTCAGCCACGGAGAAGCCAGACTGCTCCGAGAGGGTCTGATAGAACAGCTCCCGGGGCAATCGCAGCTCCGCCGATGCCACGCCGGTGCCCAGGTCGATGGCGGTGATCCTGGCCTCGCTGATGCTCTCACAGGTCCCCAGAGAGCCGATGACGCCCTCCACCTCCCGGATGTGGCGCAGCTGGGCCGTGGCCTGCCGGATGGCGTCGTAGAGTCCGGCTTTCAGCGGATGCTCTCCCGGCAGGGCGTCTACCCAGGGCGGCAGGAACAGGTCCAGCTCCTGCATGGGGAACTCATAGAGCACGGCTTTCAGGATCTCCGCCACATCGCCCTCCCCCAGCTCCAGGCAGTTCACCGCCACGCAGTTCACCTCATAGCGGGAGATGATGTCCCGGGTGATGGCCTGGGCCCGGTCCCCTCTGGGGTCCGCGGAGTTGAGGAGGACGATGAAGGGCTTTCCCAGCTCCTGGAGCTCCCGGATCACCCGCTCCTCCGCCTCCAGATAGTCCTCCCGGGGGATATCGGAGATGGTGCCGTCGGTGGTGATGACGATGCCGATGGTGGAGTGCTCGGCGATGACCTTCCGGGTCCCCACCTCCGCCGCCTCGGTCATGGGAATCTCCCGGTCAAACCAGGGGGTGGTCACCATCCGGGGCGCGTCGTCCTCATACTGGCCGATGGCCCCCCGGACCATGTAGCCCACGCAGTCGATCAGCCGGACGGAAAAGGCCGCGCCGCCCTCCAGCTGGATCTGGGCCGCCTCCTCCGGGACGAACTTGGGCTCTGCCGTCATGATCGTCCGGCCGGAGCCGCTCTGGGGCAGCTCATCCCGGGCCCGCTCTTTTCGGTAGACGTTGTCGATGTTGGGGATCACCTGGGTCTCCATAAACCGCTTGATAAAGGTGGACTTGCCGGTGCGGACCGGCCCCACCACGCCGATGTAGATGTCGCCGGCGGTGCGGGTGGCTATATTCTGATAGATCGTGGTATTCATATCATCCCGTCCTTTTTCCGATCTTGTTTCCACTCTATGTCCCAGCCGGTCAAAGTATGACGGCCCGTCTCGCTTTGTGCAAATATCATAAATATCGAATTGCATGTAGCGTATTCTTTGTCTTTTTGCCAGCTTTACAGCCGCTGTTTAGTATGGTAAACTGCTAATGTATTAAACGGGCGGCCAAAGCCCGGAATTTGGAGGAACTGGATATGAAGAAACTTCTCGCGCTGCTGCTGGCAGCTATGATGGTCCTGTCTCTGGCCGCCTGCGGCGGCGACAAGCCTGATGACGCCGAACAGGACGCCCAGACCAATGCCCCCGCAGAGGGCGGCGACGCCGCCGAGAGCGATCTCAGCTACGTCCAGGACAAGGGCACCCTGGTGGTGGGCATCACCTATTTTGAGCCCATGGACTACAAGGCCGAGGGCAGCGATGAGTGGATCGGCTTTGACGCCGACATGGCCAAGGCCTTTGCCGAGAGCCTGGGCGTGAAGGCCGAGTTCGTGGAGATCACCTGGGACTATAAGGTGGAAGAGCTGAAATCCCGGAACATCGACTGCGTGTGGAACGGCATGACCCTCACTGACGAGGTCACCGCCGCCATGGGCACTTCTACTCCCTACTGCACCAACTATCAGGTCCTGGTCTATGACAGCGCCAAGGCCGCTGACTTCGAGGGCCTGACCTCTCTGGAGGGCTTGAACGTGGCCGTGGAGTCCGGCTCTGCCGGCGAGGCCGCCGCCACCGCCCTGGGCGCCACCACAGTCCCTGTCCAGTCCCAGGCCAACACCCTGATGGAGGTCGTCTCCGGCACCTCTGACGCCGCCGTGATCGACGTGCTGATGGCCGCCGCTATGACCGGCGAGGGCACCAGCTACGAGGGCCTCTCTTACAGCCTGAACCTCAACGAGGCCCAGGGCCTGGACTCTGAGGCGTACGGCGTGGGCTTCCGGCAGGACTCTGATCTGGTGGACGCCTTCAATACCTTCTGGGCCGAGGAGGTCGCCAGCGGCGCGGCTCTGGAGATCGCCACCACCTATGGCCTCCAGGACGCCGTGATCCTGGAGTAACAGCCCGCTGAATCTTCCCATCTGACAGAGCGCGCCCCGGCGCGCTCTGTCTTTCGGCGGGGGCTTCCCCGCTCACTACCCTGAGAGGACGATACCATGATCGAATTTTTCACTTCCCCCACCTTCCGCACCGTCCTGGCTGCTCTGAACGAGGGCTTTTTTAAGACGCTGCAGCTGTTCTTCATCACCCTGATCGGCGCGCTGCCCCTGGGACTGGTCATCAGCTTCGGCTCCATGAGCCGCTTTCTGCCCCTGCGGTGGCTGACCCGGACGCTGGTCTGGATCATCCGGGGCACGCCTCTGGTGCTCCAGATCATCGCGCTGTTCTATGTGCCCGGCATCCAGAAGTGGTTCAGCTGGCCCAGCGGCGAAAACGGGCGGATGCTGGCGGTGTGCGTGGCCTTTGTCATCAACTACGCCTGCTACTTCTCCGAGATCTACCGGGGTGGCATCCAGGGCGTGCCCAAGGGTCAGCAGGAGGCCGGCCAGGTGCTGGGCATGACCCGCAGCCAGATCTTCCGCCACATCACCCTGGTGCAGATGGTCAAGCGCATCGTCCCCCCCATGTCCAACGAGGTCATCACCCTGGTCAAGGACACCTCCCTGGCCCGAGTCATCGCCCTGCAGGAGGTCATCTGGATGGGCGAGTCCTTTATGAAGGGCAATTCCGGTATCGCGGGGTTGACCTGGCCGCTGTTCTTCACCGCCGTCTACTACCTGATCTTCAGCGGCATCGTCACCATGCTTTTGGGCAAGCTGGAAAAGAAGCTGGCTTTCTTTCAGTAACGAGGAGGACCCCACATGGCAATTTTGGAAGTACATAACATTGAAAAGCACTTTGGGTCCACCCGGGTCCTGGAGGATATCAGCTTCGATCTGGAGCAGGGCCAGGCCCTGGCCATCATCGGCTCCTCCGGCTCCGGCAAGACCACGCTGCTGCGGTGCCTGAACTTTTTAGAGACCCCGAACCAGGGGACCATCTCTGTGGGCGGGTCCGTGATCTTCGACGCCGCCGATCCCGCCACTCAGCGGGAGAGCGAGGTCCGCAGAAAGCGGCTCCACTTCGGTATGGTGTTCCAGTCCTTCAACCTCTTCCCCCAGTACACGGCGCTGAAAAACGTCACGCTGGCCAAGGAGCTTCTCAGCCAGGAGCGGCCGGACTTCAAGGAGAACCGAAAGGCCATCCTGGAGGAGATCCAGGCCGAGGGCCGGGAGCTGCTGAAAAAAATGGGCCTCAGCGACCGGGAGAACCACTATCCCAGCCAGCTCTCCGGCGGCCAGCAGCAGCGGGTGGCCATCGCCCGGGCCCTGGCCCTGCACCCGGACATCCTCTGCTTCGACGAGCCCACCTCCGCCCTGGACCCGGAGCTCACCGGCGAGGTGCTCAAGGTCATCCGCTCCCTGGCGGAGCAGAAGACCACCATGATCATCGTCACCCATGAGATGGCCTTCGCCCGGGATGTGGCGGACAAGCTGATCTTCATGGACGGCGGCGTGATCGTGGAGCAGGGCGACCCCCACCAGGTCATCGACCACCCCCGGGAGGAGCGGACCCGGCAGTTCCTGGCCCGCTACGCCGAGAACTAACAGCGCCGTCCCATCACCCCCCAATCTAAAAAAACGCGCTGCTGCGAAAGGTCTCGCAGCAGCGCGTTTTTCCTTATGCCCGTTTCCGGGGGATCAGCAGCAGCGTGTCCCGGGGAAGTTCCCCCTCCCCCTCCAGCTGGTTGGCGGCCAGAATGGCGTCGATGGTGGTGTTGCAGCTCTTGGCCAGATCCCAGGGGCTCTCCTGCTTGCCCAGGCACCGCAGCACCAGAGAGGGCGTTCCCGTCAGATCCTTGGGGGACTCCCGGTCCAGCTTGGCCCCGGAGATGCACACCCGCTTGACCCGGCTGGCAGCCTCCACCTGGAAGTCCACCGGGAAGCGGACCTCGATCCCCCGGGTCCCCAGGCTGCCGGAGACCTCCTCCGTGCAGACCGCCCGGGCCGTGATCTGGCACTCCTCCGGCAGCTCCAGCTGGCACTTCACATCCACGCTCCGCTCCGCCACCAGGGGAACGCCCCCCTCGTCCAGATACAGCGCCCGGATCACCGCTCCGGTCCGGAGGACCGCCGCGCCGCCCTCCCGGCTGACAGAGACCGCCCCGCAGGTCACATGCAGCGACAAAATACTCTCCGCCACCACGCCGATCTCCAGCACCTCCCGGACCGTCTGGCGGCGGGTGAAGGACTCCCAGTAGCTGGTGAGGTTCAGCGGCTCTGCCTCATAAGCCACCTCATAGGCGGTGGAGTAGAGATCGCTCAGCAGCGTCAGCTCCCGCTCCTCCCGCAGCAGCGCCGTGGCGTGGAGGTACAGCGTCACCGCGATCTGCCGCCCCTCCGGATCGTCCCCGTCGATCTGCAAATCCGTCCCGGTCAGCTGTAAATGCACAGACGGCGCGGCCCCCTCCGAAGCGCCCTCCACCTCCATGATCTGGGAGAAGGGCAGCTCCCCGGCGGTGGAGCAGCACGCCCCCTCTGCCGTCCGGTACAGAAGAGATACCGTGAACATCCCCTTGAAGATCAGCTTGCTGCCCACCACCTTGGTCTCCGTCACCGCGCCGCAGACCTGGCTGGTCAGGAGCTCGGCGGCCCCCTCCCGGCCCGGAGAGAGATTCAGCTCCTCGGTAAAGGTGAAATCCTTCTCCGCCACATGGGTCAGCAAAATGGCGTGCTGAGCTTCCCGGCGCTTTTCCAGGCACAGCTCCTCCCCAGCCTCCACATCGGCGGAAAAGGTCAGCTGGGTCTTCTGACAGCCGCTGAGCCGGGTCACCAGCTTACAGTGGGTAAAGATCTTTCTGGGGTTCAGCATCCGACTCTCGATCAATTCCAGCTCCACGTCCGCCATCAGGCAGGTGCAGCCCTGGAGCCCCCTGCCCTCGCTCTCCGTGGTGAATGGAATGGCAAATTCCAGCGTCCGGACGCCCCCTTCCCCGTCGGGGGTGTAGAGGACGGTCACCCGCACGGTGCCGGCAGTCTCGGCTCTGCCGTCCCGGAGCTCCCGGCTGTGGAGGTACACGGTGCCCTCTGTCTCGATGATGCGGGCAATATCCGGACAGTAGTCCGGCACAATGGTCTCTGCGGTCTCCTCCTGGGTCTGCACCAGCTCCCCGCCTGTGTCATAGGCATCCAGGCATGCCTGTTTCAATTCCAGTTCCATGGGCTTTCCTTCCTTTCCCGGCAGTTCATGTCCCATCCTATGAGCCGCCGGGAGCCGTTATGCCTTGATCCCGAACAATTTCCGCAGGACGCCCCGCAGGGCCTTCGGCGATTTCCAGACCACGATATTCATGAAACATCCTCCTTCCAAAGCTAGCGGCGGCAGCAGGCACAGCCGCAGGCGATCAGCAGCGACGCCACCAAAAACATCAGCGCCCCCACCGGAAAAATGGCCGCGATCAGGATGCCCGCGCCCAGCGCCACCGCGCACACGCCCAGCATCCAGCATCCGCCGCCCCGGTTTCCCCGAAACATGCGCCCAACGCCTCCTCTCTTCACCCTCAGTATATCCCCCATCTCTTGTCCCTGTGAAAACAGCAGAGGGAAAGATTTTCTCGCCCGCAGCGCACATACGCAAAAAGCCTCCCGGAGAGGATCTCTCTCCGGGAGGCTTTTCCATTTCACTCAGGTCCGGCGGGGCTTGCGGGGGGCGGTCTCCTGCCACTCCTTGAGGGGCTTGAGCTCCTCATAGAGCCGCAGGTAGCTCTCATGCCGGGACTTCTGGATGTCTCCGGCCCGGAGCGCCCCCAGCACGGCGCAGCCCTGCTCTTTCGTGTGGCTGCATCCCTGGAAGCGGCACTGGCCCAGATAGGGCCCGAACTCCAGGAACGTCTCCGGCAGGCGCTGCTTGAGCTCCAGGTTCAGCTCCTCGGTTTCAAAGGAGGAAAATCCCGGCGAGTCCACCACCTCCGCGCCGCAGCTCAGGCGGAACAGCTCCACATGGCGGGTGGTGTGCCGCCCCCGGCCCAGGGCGTCGCTGACTTCACCCACCTGTAATTGGAAGGCGGGGTCCAGCGCATTCAAAATGCTGGATTTCCCAACGCCGGAGTTGCCTGTAAAGGCAGATAGCTTGCCAGCAATCAGGGCTTTTAGCGCCTCCATTCCCTCCCCGGTCTCCGCGCTGAGGCGGAGGGTGGGGAAGCCGGCGGCGGTATAGATCTCGTAGAGCTGGTCGGCCCGGTCCAGATCGCACTTGTTCAGCACCACGACCACCTGGCAGCCCTTCAGCGCCGCGATGGCCGCCACCCGGTCAATGAGGTAGGGGTCCGTCCGGGGCACCGCGCCGGAGGCGATCACCACCAGCTGGTCGATGTTGGCCACGGCTGGCCGGGCAAATTCATTTCGCCGGGGCAGGATCTTCTCGACAAAGCCCTCGCCGTTTCCCAGCTCCCGGACCTCCACCCGGTCTCCCACCAGGGGAGAGACGCCCTCTTTTCGGAACTTTCCCCGGGCCCGGCAGGTCAGCACTTCCCTGCCGGTGTCCACGTAGTAAAAGCCGCTGAGGGCCTTTTGGATCCGCCCCTCAGTCATTGTAGCTGTCAATGGTGATGACCTCGTTATAGATGAGCTCATCATCCAGATAGGCCTTGATGGCGGTCTCACCGTTGGCGTAGACCTCCTGCACATAGGTGCCGGGCGTACAGTCGATCGTCCCCTGGAAAAGCAGCTCGTTGTCCTGATAGACCTTCAAATAGCCCTCTGTCTTGTTGGACGGCAGGGTGAATGTCACAAGGTCCATGGCCATGCCGGAGCCGTCGTTGTTCTCCGGCCCCTTGCTGACCGTCAGCGTCACGGTGCTGCCGGGATCCACCTCCGTGGCGGCGGCAGGGTTCTGATCGATCACCGTTCCGGCGGGCTTGTCGTTGACCTCGTCGGTCACCTGGAACACTAGGCCCAGCTTGGCCTCCTGTTCCAGGACCTGCTCGATCTGCATCCCCACAAAGGTGGGCAGCTGGATGGGCTGTGGCCCCTTGCTGACTACCAGCCGGATGGTGTCGCCCCGTTTCAGCGGCTCGTCCTTGGCGGGGCTGGTGGAGATGATCTTTCCGGCCTCCACCTCTGCGTCATAGACCTGCTCGTCCTCGGCGGGCTCCTCAATGATCAGCTCATACTGCTCCCGCAGCTCCGCCAGGGCGATCTTGGCCTCGGCCACAGTCATGTCGGTCACGTCGATCATCTTGCCCACGTCCTCGCCTGCGCTGACCCAGACCTGGATCACCAGGCCCTCACCCTTGCGCCGCTCTCCCTCCTCTGGGGACTGGCGGACGATCAGGCCCTCGCCGTAATCCTCACTGTACTCGGTGCCGACCTCCCGGACCTCAAAGATCCCGGCCACGCCATCCAGCTCCCGGGCCTTTTCCACGGTCATGCCCACCAGGTTCTTCACCGGGTAATCCTGGGGGGTGGCGCCGATAAAGGAGGTGAGGATGGAGCGCAGCAGCGTGATCGCCAGCACGCCGGCCACCAGGGCCGCCGCCACGATGATCACCGTCTGCTTCTTGTTTTTCCGGGGCGGCGGGTCGTCGTCATACTCGTCATAGCGGCGGCGCTCCCTGGGCTGAGCCTGCCGGTGCACTGCCGCCGCGCCGCTGCGGACCGCTGCGGTGCGCAGGGCCTGGGTAGGCTCGTCGTTGTCCTCCGGCCGCAGGTCGGATAGCTCAAAATCCAGGTCCACCCCGGGATTTTTCCGGAACAGCTCCAGATCCGCGATCATAGCGTCGGCGTCGTGATAGCGCCGCTCCAGATCGGGCGCCATGGCCTTCATGCAGATCAGCTCCAGCTGCTCGGGGATGTCCCGGTTGATCTCCCGGGGGGCCAGGGGGATGGAGCTGAGGTGCTGGATGGCCACAGACACGGCGGAATCCCCCTCAAAGGGCAGCCGGCCGGTGAGCATCTCATAGAGCACCACGCCTGCGGAGTAGATATCGCTCCGGGCGTCGATCCGGTCTCCCCGGGCCTGTTCCGGGGAGATATAGTGGACAGAGCCCAACGCCTCCTGGGTCAGGGTCTGGGCGGCGTTTTCCAAACACGCGATGCCAAAGTCAGCCACCTTCACACTGCCGTCCCGCAGGACCATGATATTCTGGGGCTTGATGTCCCGGTGGACGATGCCCCGGCTGTGGGCGTGGCTCAGGCCCCGCATGATCTGGGTGATGAAGTGCAGCGTCTCCCGCCAGTTCAGCTGGCCCCGCTTTTCCATATACTGCTTGAGCGTGATCCCGTCGATCAGCTCCATGACGATATACTCGGTATCGCCGCCCCGGGACACATCGTACACCGAGACGATGTTGGGGTGGGAGAGCTGGGCCACGGCCTGGGACTCTGCGTTGAAGCGCCGCCGGAAGTCCTCGTCCTGCGCCAGATCGGATTTGAGGATCTTCACCGCCACCAGCCGGTTGAGCCGGTGGCACTTGGCCTTGTAGACCACCGCCATGCCTCCGGTGCCGATGCGCTCCAGGATCTCATAGCGGTTGTCCAGCATTTTTCCAATATAGGAATCCATATCTCTCCTCCTCCCTTACAGCTTCTGCATCAGGACGGCCGTCACATTGTCCGGCGCGCCCTGGTGCTTGGCGATCTCCAGCATCCGGTTCAGGCAGGAGTCCGGCTCCGTGCCGTGGATGACCTCAAAGAGCATCTCCTGATCCGTCACCGTGTTCACCAGTCCGTCGGTGCACAGCAGCAGGTATTCCCCGCTCTCCAGCGTGCACAGATACCCGTCGCACTGGGCGTCGGTGTCAGGGCCCAGCGCCCGGGTGATCAGGTTCCGGCTGGGATGGCGGCGGGCCTCCTCGGCGGTGATATCCCCCCGGTCCACCATCCGCTCCACCACAGAGTGGTCCTTGGTGATCCGGGTGATCCCCTCCCGGGTGATGTGATAGGCCCGGCTGTCGCCCACGTTGGTGACGGCTACCCCCTGGTCACAGGCCACGGCGGCCACCAGGGTGGTGCCCATGTTCTGGTAGTCCTCCACCTCCTCGGCGGCGGCACGGATGGCCCCGTTGGCCGCGGCCACCGCCTGGGCGGAGGCCGCCAGCAGGTGCTCCGGCGTCAGATCCGGCGACAGCCGCCGCTCCAGCTCCTCCACAAAGGTCTCCGTGGCGATGTGGCTGGCCAGACGGCCGCCGGCGGAGCCGCCCATCCCGTCACAGACCACGCAGATGGTATAGCCGCCGCTCTCACGGACCAGATAGGCGTCCTGGTTTTCCTTGCGGACCAGGCCGATATCCGTCACGCCCCAAACATGCATCATTCCGCAGCTCCCCTTTCTTCCATTGCCCGCCGGCGGAGCTGCCCGCAGGAGGCGTCAATATCACCGCCCAGGCTGCGCCGCACTGTGGCGGTCACGCCGTGGGATTCCAGTCTCTTTTGAAAGGCCGCCGTCCGGCGGGAGGGCCGGAAGGGGCTCTCGGCCACCTCATTGAGGGGGATCAGGTTCACGTGGCCCGGCATCCCCCGGAGCCTGGCGGCGATCAGGTCCGCCTGCCAGTCGTGGTCGTTGACGCCGTCGATCATGGCGTACTCAAAGGAGATCCGCCGCCCGGTCTTTTTGAAGTAGTCGTGGCAGGCCGCAAACAGCTCCTCCACGTCATAGGCCCGGTTCACCGGCATGATCTTCGAGCGGGTCTCGCTGTCCGGCGCGTGCAGGGACACGCTGAGGGTCAGCTGGAGCCCCAGCTCCGCCAGGCGGCGGATGCCGGGGATCACGCCGCAGGTGGACAGGGAGATGTGGCGCATGCCGATGTTCATCCCGTCGGGATGGTTCACCAGCTCCAGAAACCGCAGCACGGTGTCCAGATTGTCCATGGGCTCTCCGATGCCCATCAGCACGATATTGGAGATCTCCGCGCCGGAGTCCAGCTGGGTGAAGAGCACCTGATCCAGCATCTCCGCCGGCGTCAGGTCCCGGACCTTTCCGGCGATGGTGGACGCGCAGAAGGCGCAGCCCATCCGGCATCCCACCTGGGAGGAGATGCACACGGTGTTTCCGTGGTGATAGCGCATCAGCACGGATTCCACACAGTTGCCGTCTTCCAGCTCCCAGAGGTATTTGATGGTCCCGTCCTGGGCGGAGACCTGCTTACGGGCCGCAAAGGGCACGGTGATCTTGCACTGGCGTCCCAGCTTCTCCCGCAGGGACTTTGGCAGGTTGCTCATCTCGTCAAAGGAGGTCACGCCCCGGTGGAGCCAGGAGAAGATCTGCTTGCCCCGAAAGGCCGGCTCTCCCATGGAGCGGAGCAAGCCGCTGATCTCCTCCAGAGTCATTGATTTCAAGTCTATCATAGCTCAGTCCTCACGGACGCCGCGTCATGCGGCAGATGTAAAAGCCGTCGGTATGGTGGCGGTGGGGCCACAGCGTGGCCTGGCCCTCCCAGTCCTCCGCCCCCGCCAGGGGCAGGGTGAAGGGCGTCATAGAAAACTCCGGATGCTCTGCCAGAAAGCCCTGGCTGACCTCCTCGTTCTCCTCCCGCAGCACGGTGCAGGTGGAGTAGACCAGCGTCCCGCCGGGCCGGACATACCGGGCGGCGTTATCCAGAATGGCCCGCTGGATCACCGGCATGGCAAATAGGTCGTCCAGCTTTTTATAGCGGATGTCCGGCTTTTTCCGAATGATGCCAAGGCCCGAGCAGGGCGCGTCCACCAGCACGGTATCAAAGGCGGACTCCCATTCCTCCCGGAAGATGCGGCCATCGGCGGCGGCAGTCTCGATACAGGTAAGGCCCAGCCGCTCCGCCCCCTCCCGGATGCGCTTCAATTTATTCTCGTGGAGGTCGCAGGAGAGGATGGTTCCCCGGTTCCCCATGGCGATGGCGGCGGCAAAGGACTTACCTCCAGGGGCGGCGCACACGTCCAGCACCCGGTCCCCCGGCTTCACGCCGGCAGCCAGGACCGCCATCCGGGCCGCCGGGTCCTGAATGTAGAAGGCCCCCGCCCGGAAGGCCTCCAGCCCTTCCAGACCGCCGGTGCCGGAGAGAATCAGGCAGTCCGGCAGACCGGGGTCCTCCTCTGCCTCCACGCCGGCGGCTGTCAGCGCACCCGCCACATGCTCTGTGGTATACCGGTAGGTGTTCACCTGGGCGGTAATGGGGGCAGGGGCATTGTTGGCGGCCAGGAAGGCCTCAGTCTCCTCCCGCCCCAGCAGGGGCAGCAGCCGCTTCACCAGCCACTTGGGGTGGCTGTATCGAATGGAGAGATATTTCACATCATCCCGGTCCGGAATAGACGGCAGGTCCGCCTTGCTCCGGGAGAGCTTGCGCAGCACCGCGTTTACAAGGCCCGCCGCCTGGGCGCGCTTAAAGCGCTTGGCCAGCTCCACCGAGGTGTTGACGGCGGCGCTGTCCGGCACCTTGTCCAAAAACAGGATCTGATACGCGCCGATCCGCAAGATCTCCGCCAGGGGCGGCTGGAGGTGATCCAGCCGCTGGGAGCAGTAGGCCCCCAGGTAAAAATCCAGCAGGTCCTGATTTTGCAGCACACCGTAGACGATCCGGCTGCACAGGGCCGCATCCTGGCGGTCCAGGCCGTCCCGGTCGATCTGAGATTGGAGGGCGGCGTCTGCCCAGGCCCCCCGGGTGCGGCAGTTGATCAGAACCCGCAGCGCAGTTTCACGACTCATCAGCCATCCTCCCCCCGGCGGTCCCTGCCCATAAAGATCAAGACGAACCGCAGCAGCTGCAGCGCGGACATCAGAAGCGCCGCCACATAGGTCATGGCAGCCGCCCGCAGGACCTTTCTGGCGCCGTCCAGCTCGCCGCCATCCAGCAGGCCCTGGCCCTCAATGGTCTCCAGGGCCCGGTGGGAGGCGTTGAACTCCACCGGCAGCGTGACCAGCTGGAAGAAGGTGGTCAGAGAAAAGAGCAGGATCCCGATGAGAAACAGGGGCTGGCTGTATAGCAGCATCCCGATCAGCAGCAGGATAAACGAGAACTTGGAGCCGAACTGGGTGACAGGGATGATGGCGCTGCGCAGCCGGACGGGGGCATAGCCCACGGCGTACTGCACCGCGTGGCCCGCCTCGTGACAGGCAACACCCACCGCCGCCACCGTGGCGGCGCCATAGACGTCCTGGGACAGGTAGATGGCATTGTCCCGGGGGTCATAGTGGTCCGTCAGATGGCCCCGGCAGGTCCGGATGGCAACATCAAAGACCCCATGGGCCCGGAGCACCGCCTCCGCCGCCTGGGCGCCGGTGAGATGGCGGCGGTTCACCACGCCGCTGTACCGCCGGAAATTGCCGCTGACCTGGGCCTGGGCCCACAGGGACAGCAGCAGCACCGGCACCAGCAGCACCGCGTAGATGTTATTTGCCAGAAAATCGCCGTAGCTGTGATAGTAGGGCATAGGATTCCTCACTTCAAAGTTTGATGGGATGGCCCAGCAGATAGGCCGAGGCGGCCATCCGCTTGCTCCCCTGGGCCTGGAGCTCTGTGATCCGCAGGACCGTTCCGCCGCCGCAGGCCACGTCGATCCCGGCCTTTCCGGCGGCCAAGATGGTCCCAGGCTGGGCCGCTGTGGTCTCTCCGGTCTCCTCCACGTCGTAGAGCTTCATGGGCGCGCCGTGGATGATTTCCGTGGTGGCACAGGGCCAGGGGATCAGTCCCCGGACCTGGCAGCTGATCTCATGGGCGCTGCGGCTCCAGTCCACGGGAGACATCTCCCGGGAGAGCATGGCCGCGTAGGTCCACTCCGACCCCTGTGGGGTCCGGACGGCGGTGCCGGCGGCCAGGGCGTCCACAGCCTCCAGCAGGGCCTGGGCCCCCAGCTCCGCCAAACGGGCGGTCAGCGTCTGGGCATTTTCTCTGGGGCCGATGGGGGTGGATCTCTGCACGATCACATCTCCCGCGTCCAGCTCCTTGACCATCTCCATGATGGAAACGCCCGTCTCCGTCTCTCCATCCAGGATGGCCCGGTTTATGGGGGCCGCGCCCCGGTACTTGGGCAGAAGGGACGAGTGGACGTTGATGGAGCCCAGCTCCGGCGTCTTCAGCAGGGCCTCCGGCAGCAGCTGGCCATAGGCCGCCGCCACGATCAGCTGGGGTTGCAGCGACCGCACCAGCTCCAAAACCTCCTCGTCCCGGGCCCTGACAGGCTGGTAGACCGGCAGATCTTGTGTTAAGGCATATTCCTTGACAGGCGAGAAGGCCAGCTTGTGTCCCCGGTTTTTGGGCTTATCCGGCTGGGTGAAGACGCCGCAGATCTCATGGCCGGCCTCCACCAGCGCCCGCAGGGACGCCACGGCAAATTCCGGGGTCCCCATAAAGAGAATCCTCACGGGCTCAGCCCTCCTCTTCCTCGAAATACTCCCGCAGCTCCTCTTCGCTGAGGAAGTGATCGATGTGCTCGGTGTACAGATGGCCGTCCAGATGCTCGATCTCATGGCAGAAAGCCCGGGCCGTCAGGCCCTCGCCCTCAGCCTCGAACCAGTCGCCGAAACGGTCCTGGGCCCGGACCCGGACCTTGTTGGGCCGGGTGACGATCCCCCACTTGCCGGGCACGCTCAAGCAGCCCTCCAGGCCGGTTTGTTCGCCGCTGGTCTCCACGATCTCCGGATTGATCAGCTCCAGATAGGTCTCCTGCTCCTCGTCCAGCACCAGGCACACCCGCCGCAAAATGCCCACCTGGGGCGCGGCCAGACCGGCTCCGTTGGCCTCCTGGAGCGTCTCGGTCATGTCGTCCAGCAGTGTGTGGAGCCGCCGGTTAAAGGCCTCCACCGGGCGGCAGACCTTGGTAAGGCACTCGTCTCCCTGTTCAATGATCTTTCTCAATGCCATGGTTTTTTCCTCCTTCAAACGCCTGCGTCCCTCACTCCGGGGGATTGCAGTCTGCAAACATGTGAACGCCCCGATTGGCCCGGTCAGCGGCAAACTGCTTCAAAAGCCAGCTCACCTGCTCCCGGGTGGCCTTGTTGTTCCGGCCCACCCAGAGCACCCGGTAGCGGTAGCGATTGTTGACCTTTAAGATCGGGGCCGGAGCCGGCCCCAGTACCTCCGGCTGGCTTTCCGCCAGCTCCGGCAGCGCGCTCAGGCGCCGCAGCGTGTCCCGGACCCCCACCGCCGCCCGCAGAACGGCCCCCTCCTCGGTGCCGGAGAGGGTGAAGATGATCAGGTCCGCGAAGGGCGGATAGCGGCGCAGCCGCCGCAGGCGGATCTCTCCCTGATAAAAGCTCTCATAGTCCTGACTGGCGGCGCTCCGGATCACCTCGTTCTCCGGGGTGTAGGTCTGGATCACCGCCCGGCCTGTCCGGCCGCCCCGGCCTGCCCGGCCCACCACCTGGGTCAGCAGGCTGAAGGTCCGTTCGGCGGCGTGGTAGTTGTCCAGATACAGCGAGCTGTCGGCCGACAGCACGCCCACCAGCGTCACATTTTCAAAATCCAGCCCCTTGGCCACCATCTGGGTGCCCAGGAGAATGGGGATCTGCTCCCGCTCAAACCGGTCCAGCAGGGCCTCATGGCCGCCGGCGGCAGTATCCGCGTCCATGCGCAGAACGCCGGCCTCCGGAAACAGCTCCCGCAGCTCCTCCTCCACCCGCTGGGTCCCGGCGCCGATGCCCTTCATGATCCCGCCGCAGACGGGACAGGCCCTGGGGGATCGCTCCGAGTGGCCGCAGTAGTGGCACATCAGCCGCCCGTTGGCGGAATGGTAGGTCAAAGGTACGCTGCACCGGGGGCACTCCGGCACGTGGCCGCACTCGCCGCAGAGAATGTAGCGGCTGCTGCCCCGGCGGTTGAGCAGGAGGATGCTCTGCTCCCCTGCCGCCAGATTCTTCTCCAGCTCCCGCCGCAGCTCTCCGCCGATCAGCCCTGGGTTTCCCGCCCGGATCTCCTGGCGCAGGTCCGCCACAGCCACCTGGGGAAGCCCCTGCTCGTTGTAGCGGCGGCGCAGCCGCAGCAGATGATAGGCGCCCCGCTGGGCCTCATAGGCGGTCTCCACCGCCGGGGTGGCAGAGCCCAGCACCAGGACGGCCCGGCTTCTGCCGCAGAGGAACTTCGCCACGTCCCGGGTGTGATACCGGGGCGGATTTTCCGACTGATAGCTGCTCTCCTGTTCCTCGTCCAGGATCACCAGCCCCAAATGTTTCAGCGGCGCGAAGACTGCCGAGCGGGTGCCCAGGACCACCTGGACCTCTCCCCGGCGGACCCGCTTCCACTGATCGTACCGTTCCCCCATGCTCAGTCCGCTGTGGAGCATGACCACCCGCTCGCCGAAGTAGGCGGAAAACCGCCGCATCATCTGGGGCGTGAGCACGATCTCCGGCACCAGGACCATGGCGGTCTTCCCCCGGCTCAGGATCTCCTGGACCAGCCGCAGATAGACCTGGGTCTTGCCGCTGCCGGTGACGCCGTGGAGCAGCGCCGCCTCCGGTCTTCCCGATTCCGTCAGGGCCAGCAGCGCCTCAAAGGCAGCTTGCTGTTCCTCGTTGAGGATGATGGGCTCCGCCCGCTCCGGTACCTTTGGCGGCGGCACCCGGAGTAGCTCCTCCTGGGAAAACTGCACCAGTCCCGCCTTCTCCAGTCCCCGGAGGGTCCGCAGGGAGGCGCCGGTATAATAGCACACATCCGCGGCAGAGGTCCTGCCGGCAGAGGCCAGCAAGCGCACCACCTCATACCGCTGGGGCGCGGACCGGCGGCGGGGCTCCACCACCGCCAGAGCCTCCTCGGCGCTGACGGCCAGTTCCGCCATCCGGCGGGACTTGTCCCCGATCTTCCGCTTGGCGGCGGTCTCACAGACCACCAAGCCGGCCTTTTGCAGCCCCCGGAGGACCGTATCCGTCTGACTGCCGCACTGGGCCCGCAGCGTCTCCGTCTCCGCAGAGCCGCCGGCGGCATACAGCGCGTCCAGCACCGGGATCGCCCGGGGCACCGAGGCGGCCATGGCGTCGGCGGTCAGCCGGTCCATCTCTCCGTCCCGGAGACGCCAAACCTCCCGCAGGCGGTACCACAGCCCCGCGGGCAGAATGGTCTTCACCGCCTCATAGAGGGTGCAGAAATACCGCTGGCGCATCCACAGCGCCAGGGCGATGCCGTCATGATCCAGCACCGGCTCCTGGTCCAGCACGCCGCTGATGGCCTTGAGCCCCCGCTGGCGCTCGCCGGTGCTCCGGGCCAGGATGATCCCCTCGCTTCCCCGGTTTCCCTTTCCAAAGGGCACCGTCACCCGGACCCCGGGCAGGGCCTGGGGCTCCAGCTCCGGCGGAACCAGATAGTCGTATGGCTTATCAATGGAATAGGGCGCGGCGCTGACCGCAACCTTCACCATGACAGCGGTCTCCATGCCTCGCCCCTCCCCTGCGTTACGCTCCGACAGTCAGATCCAGACCGTCTGTGCAGATATGATCCAGCCGGCCGTCAGCCACCTCATTGATGGCGATGGTCACCGGCTTCTCCGTCAGCCGTGCACCGGTCTCGTCCGCCTCGTCGGCGATCTGACGGGCCCGGCGGGCCACCACGTTCACCAGCATGTAGCGGTTTGGCACCACACTGGTCAGGACATTCATTGCGGGATACAGCATCATAATACATCCACTTCCATTCTCTCGTTGTTCATTCAAACTCTATGCACAAGGGAAACTTCCCTCAGTTGCCGTTCAAAATTTCCATCCGGTCCTTGGGCTTGCAGTGCTCGGCGGTCATGATGGCGTCCAGCTCCCGAACGGCGTTCTCTACGGAATCGTTGATGACAAAATAATCATAGGTGTGGGCGGTCTGGAACTCCACCTTGGCCCGGAGGAGGCGCTTTTGGATCTTGTCCTCGCTGTCGGTGCCCCGCTCGGTCAGCCGGCGCTCCAGCTCCTTCCAGCTGGGCGGGGCGATGAAGATCCGCACGGTGTCCGGCCGCTTGCTGGTGACCTGGATGGCCCCCTGGACCTCGATATCCAAGATCACATCCTTGCCGGCCTCCATAGCCTCGTCCACATACCGTTTGGGCGTGCCGTAGAAGTTGCCCACGTACTCGGCGTACTCCAGGAACTGCTCCATGGAGATCCACTTCCGGAAGGAATCCACGTCCATGAAATGGTAGTGGATGCCGTCCAGCTCTCCCGGCCTGGGCTCCCGAGTGGTGGCGGACACGGAGAAATACAGGTTCTTCCGCCGCTCCAGCAGCGCCTTGAGCACCGTGCTCTTTCCCACCCCGGAGGGCCCGGAGATGATAAACGTCTTTCCCTTTCTCATGTTCTCTCCTCTCCGCCGTCCTCCGGCGGGCCAAATTTTTCAGGCGGCAGGGCCGACAGGATCACATGGTCGCTGTCCATGATGAAGATGGAGGCGGTCTTGCGCCCGTAGGTGGCGTCGATCAGCATCCCCCGCTCCCGGGTCTCCTGGACCATGCGCTTCATGGGCGCCGAGTCCGGCCCCACAATGGCCACCACCCGCTCCTGAGAGACCCAGTTGCCAAATCCGATATTGACCAGCTTCATGGCTCACTCCACGTTCTGGACCTGCTCGCGCATCTTCTCCACTTCCGCCTTGAGGCCCACCACCACCTGGGCGATGGCCACATCGTTGCACTTGGAGCCGATGGTGTTGGACTCCCGGTTGACCTCCTGGATCAAAAAGTCCATCTTCCGGCCCATGGGCTCGTCGGCGTGGAGCATGGTCCGCAGCTGGGCCACGTGGCTGCGCAGGCGCACCGTCTCCTCGTCCACGGCCACCTTGTCGGCATAGATGGCAGCCTCGGTCAAGATCCGCTGGGGATCGATGGACGTGCTTTGCAGCACCTCCTGCATCCGGGCGGTGAGCTTTGCCCGGTACTCCGCCACCGTCTCGGGGGAGCGGGCCTCCACCTGGGCGGTATAGGCCTCGATCTGGGTGAGACGGCCGGCAATATCCTCCGCCAGCTTCTCCCCCTCCACGGCCCGCATGGCAGTATACGCCGCCAGCGCCTCGTCCAAGACCGCGCAGAGGTCCGCGCTCACGGTCTCCAGATCCTCGTCGGCCTTGGTGACGGTCAGCACGTCCGGAAACCGGGAGAGCTGCTCCGGCGTCACCTTCCAGGCCGTGGGGCCGCACAATTCCGCCAGCTCTCCCAGGGCGGCGGCATACTGGCCCGCCAGCTCCCGGTTCACCGTCACCTTGGCGACGTCCGCGGCGGAGGCGTCCACGGTGATGAACACATCCACCTTGCCCCGGGAGACCGCCTGCTGGACACGCTGCTTCACAGCGTCCTCGGCAAAGGCGTACATCCGGGGCATTTTCACGGTACAATCCAGATAGCGGTTGTTGACGGAGCGCACCTCCACGGTGATATCCCGCTTGTTCCGCACCTCTCTGGCCCGGCCATAGCCGGTCATACTCTTGATCACACGCGTTCCCTCCTGTTAACAAAAGAAGCAGTACCCGCCCGGGCACAGGGAGTAGAGACAGCACAGGGGCAGGCACAGATTGCCGCCGCACAGATCCGTCCCGAACTGGCCGCCGCCTGGGCGATAGGACCGCTGGGTTCCGGTCTTCATAAACTCCAGAGCCTGCCGATATTCCGGGTTGCCCGGGTCCATCTGGCAGGCGGTCTCATAATATCGTTTGGCCTCATCCATCCAGCCCCGGCGGTAGCACACCGCCCCCCGGAGGAAATTCCACTCCGCGTTATGGTCGGTATAGTTGCTGAGCAGTGCCTCCGCCCGGGTCAGATTCCCGGTCTGAATGGCGATCCGCACCTGCTGGAGAACGGAGCTGCCGCTCTGCTGGCGGTAGGTCTGCTGATAACTGCCGTAGCCGCCGCCATAGCCCGCTGCCTGTCCCCCGCCATGGCCGCTGCCGCCGGCGCTCCGGCGGCGGTTGATCTCCTCGTAGGCGGCGTTGATCTCCTTCATCTTCTCCTGGGCCAGATCCGCCAGGGGGTTATCGTGGTAGTTGTCCGGGTGGTATTTCCGGGCCAGCTCCCGGTATGCCTTTTTGATCTCCTCGTCGGAGGCGGTCTCCGCCACCCCCAGAGTCTGATAGGGATCGTTCATGTGATGTCCTCATCCTTTTTGGGTTTCTTTCTCTCGGCCCCCCGCCGCACTGCGCGGAAGGTGCCGTCCAAAACGGCCCTGCCCACCTGGAACAGGCCGGTATAGATGGTATTTTCCAAAATGGGCCGCCACACCCCAAAGTCCCACAGCTCAAAGGCCGTGGCCATCATGTGAATGGAGTGGTCCAGCGTGGCCGCAAATTCCCTGCGGTCCTCCGGTCTCCAGACCGGGCTCTCCATGCCAAAGCGCAGGGCCACCGGGTTATAGCCGCCGCAGCCCAGGTCCCGGCCCAGGTCGTCTGCCGCGTCCACCAAATAGACCCACCGGCCCAGATGGTAGAGAAGCTGCTCCAGCACCCGCCGCCGGATGGGCTCGTCCACCTCTGCCGCGGCACTGGCCAGCAGCACCGCGAAGGTATCCGCCGCCCGGTCCATGGAGGGGCATCGCTCCCGCTCCAGCTCTCCCAGCAGCTCCAACTGACGGCGAACCGCCCGGTCAAAGGCCGGCCGGGCCTGAGCGGCCTGGCGGTAAGCGCCCTCCAGCGCGCCGGAGACTGCCCGGTAAGGAAGCCCCCGGACCCGGCCATGGTCCGCCACGCCGTCCCGGGCCTGCCAATAGGCCAGGATCACGCTCTCGTCCGCCGCCATCTCCAAAGCCGGGTCCATCTCCAGATAGTCCCGCCCATGGAGGGGGTGGGGCGCGCAGCGCCGGTGGGCGGCAGGCCCCTCCTCTCTCGGGGAGAGGAGGATCGCCAGATACGTCAGATCATAATTCAGGATCATCCGGGCCGCCTGGCCATACTTCTGCCCCAGGGCGTGGCACAGTCCGCAGTACATCCGGCGGAACCGCTCCAGCTCCTCCGGCGGAAGCTCCGGCGGCCTGACATAGCCAAACATGGGTCAGAACAGGCGCACGATGGTGAAGGACAGTCCGCCCCTCGCCCGCAGCCGCCGGTCATACCAGATGGCAAACAGGATGCCCAGGGCAAAGCTCAAAATGGCGGCGGTGTACTGCACCCCTACCCCGGCCCCCAGGACCAGAGCGCCCACATAGCCCAGCAGGAACAACGCCACGGGAATGGCGTATACCAGCACCACGATGCCCAGCATCTTCTGGGTGCTGCTCTCCACCACCACCTTCTGTCCCGGCTTGGCGCCGATGGGGTTCAGCGCCCGGGCGGTCACCGCCGCGCCGGAGACGCCGCAGCCGGCGCACTCCTCGCAGTCGTGGCCGCAGGCGGATTTCCGGGGGACGGAGACCATGGCGTAGTCTGGGTCCAGCACTCGTTCAACAGTTGCGATTTGGGTCATATGATCTCTCCTAATTTATTCCTCCGGCTCCGTGGGCGGCTCTTCTGTATTCTGAATGGTGACCTGGACGTTGTACGTCCCGGACACGCCCACGTCTCTTCCGGCACTGATCCGGATCGTGGCGGGGACCGTATAGGTCCCGGAGGCCCCGGAGTAGTTCCCCAGGTCGGCCTCCACGGTGATCTGGTCCCCGGTCACGGCAGCCACGTCCGCCGAGGTACCGAAGATCGCCACCGTCAGCTGCTGCGTCAGGATCTCCACGCTCTTGCCGGCAGGCAGATTCGTGTAGGTGAAGTTTTCTGTGGTCACCTGGGTGTGGTCCATATCCACGAATTCCACCTTCACCGTGGCCCGGGTGACGCCGCTGAGGTTGTCGCAGCCCTCGGGGATGATGATGGGGAAGGTATGGCTCTTGGCGCCGCTGGCCAGCAGGTCCAGCAGGTTCAGCTCGCCCAGGGTGATGCTGTTGATATCCCGCAGCTTGCCCGCGTCGCCGGAGACGGTGATGGTACTGGGCGAGATATCGGTTTTCAGGTTCTCCTCCCGCAGGCCGGGGAACTCCTTGAAATCCACCACCAGCTGCAATTCCTTGGTAACGAAGACCGGCAGCGTTGCCTGGATGGTATCCACCGTGGGGTGCATCCCGCTGTTGTCCAGGGGCTGGTCGTTTTCGTCGTAATAAGTCAGGTTCAGAGACTGGGAGACGGACTCCTGGGCGTCCTCGCCGATGTCCAGGGTCACCTTCACATAGCTGACCGCGCCGATGTCCTCCTCCTGGCCCCGGATCTCCACCGTCTCCTGAGAGAGCTGGAGCTCGCCGGCAGAGAAGCCCTCAGCCACGTTGCCCACCAGCTCGCAGACCACATCCACGGTCTTGCTGTTGAGCTCGGTGATGTTCACCGCCGCGGTGGAGGGGGTCCGCTCCGTGATCATGCCCTGGGTGATGTTCTTTCGGTCAAAGGTTACGTCATACCGCAGGTTCTGGGTCCCGGCGCTCTCCACGGCGGAGAGGTCCACCGTCACATGGACATTCTCCCGGCTCAGGTGGGAGATCTCAGTCCGGGAACCGGTAAAGGTCAGATCCACCAGAGCAGTACTTTCCTCCTCCATCAGCATCAGTCCCCGGTCCGCCAGCGCGTCCTGGCCCACATAGGTGATGGGGATATCCGTTACTGTGGTCTCGGCGGCCATGGGGCCGCCGTTGTTGCCGAATCGGTCTACATACAGCCACATGGCCACTGCCACCAGAAGGGCCAACAGGATGTAGAGGAGCTTGCGGTTGCGCATGGTCTCACTCGTCATCGTCGCCACCCCCATTCTTCTTCGGCTGCAACAGACCCAGCAGGCTGAATTTCTGCTTTTCATCCTCGTCCTGCTGGGGAACCAGCTCGTTGCGCAGGATATTCTCCAGCGTCTCAGGCTTTAAGTGGCGCTTGAGCATCCCGCCGATGGCCACGGAGATGGAGCCGGTCTCCTCCGAGACGATGACCACCACCGCGTCGGAGTTCTCGCTCATGCCGATGCCCGCCCGGTGGCGCATCCCCAGGTCCCGGCTCAGGTTCACGTTCTTGCTCAGAGGCAGCATGCACCCGGCGGCCAGTACCCGCCCGTGGCGGACGATCACGGCGCCGTCGTGCATGGGAGCCTTGACAAAGAAGATGTTTTTCAAAAGCTCTCCGGACACGGCGGCGTCCAGCACGGTGCCGCTGCGGACCATGTCATCCAGCAGGATCTCCCGCTCGAAGACGATCAGCGCGCCGGTGCGGCTCTGGGACATCTCCGTGCAGGCCAGCACCGTCTGGCCGATGGTCTCGTCCATCACGCTCTTGGACTCAGTATGGCTGAAAAAGGCGATAAACCGGCGGCTACCCATCTCCTCCAGGATCCGGCGGATCTCCGGCTGGAAGAGGATGATCAACGCCAGCACGCCCAGGTTCACCATACTGCTCAAAATAAAGTAGATGCCGTTGAGATGCAGGACCATGGACAGGGCCAGCACCGTCAAAAAGACAAAGATGCCCTTGAGGAGATTGACGGCCTTGGTGCTGCGGACCAGCCAGAACAGCCGGTAGAGCACAAAAGCCATGATGCCGATATCCAGATAGTCTGTCACTCTCAGCGTCAGAAGATACCGTCCAATGAAGGCGGGCAGCTCTATGATGTTTTCCATGGAGACGCCATCATCCCTTTCCGCGCATGACCGCATTGATTGTTTTATTATATAAAATCTGGCAGTCAAATGCAAGGCGAAACGGGGGAAAATTCACGGACTGTTTAGAAAATCAGGCCAGGATGCGGCGAAAACTCTCCAGAACCTGGAAGACCTCCTCCGGGGTGTTGAAGTCTGAGAGACTCAGCCGGACCGTGCCGGTATCCAGGGTGGCGGCAGTGCGGTGGGCCAGGGGCGCGCAGTGGAGCCCCGCCCGGACCGCCGTCCCCCGCTCCGCCAGGGCCTGGGCCAGGGCCTCGCAGTCCCGTCCCTCCGCCGTCACGGAGAGGACTCCGGTCTGATTCCCCAGCCCCGGCTCCGCGAAGACCTGCACGCCCGGCAGCTGCCGCAGTCCCTCCGCCAGCACCAAAGTCATCTCCCGCTCCCTTCGGCAGATCTCCCCAGTCCCCCGCCGGCGGACATACCGCACCCCAGCCAGCAGTCCTGCGATCCCCGGCATGTTGTGGGTGCCGGCCTCCAGCCGGTCCGGGAGAAAGTCCGGCATCTCCTGCCGGAGGGACATGCTCCCGGTCCCTCCCTCCATCAGCGGGCGGACCGGGACGTGCTCCCCGCACAGCAGCACGCCGGTGCCCTGGGGGCCGTAGAGCCCCTTGTGACCGGGCATGGCGATAAAGGCCGCCCCCAGGGCGTCCATGTCCAAGCTCAATACTCCGGCGGACTGGGACGCGTCGATGATCAGCGGCACCCCCCGGCTCCGGCACAGGGCGGCCACTGCCTCCACCGGCTGGATAAAGCCAAAGACGTTGGACACGTGGCAGCAGATCACCACCTGGGTCTCCGGCGTGATCAGACGGTCAAAAGCTGCTGTCACCGCCTCCGGCCGGAACAGCGGCCCGGCGGCCACCGCCGTCTCCGCCCCCAGAGCCGCCAGGGGCCGGGTGACGGCGTTGTGCTCATAGCCGGAGATCACTGCCCGCCCGCCTGGAGACACCAGGCTTTTGATGGCGATATTCAGGGCATGGGTGGCGTTCATGGTGAACACCACCCGCTCCGCGTCTCTCAGACCGAACAGCTCCGCCAGCTCGCTGCGGCAGGCAAAGGCCGTCTCCGCCGCCGCCATCGCCTCCGGATATCCGCCCCGGCCCGGCGAGCTCATGACGGCCAGAGCCCGCTCCATGGCGGCGGCCACCTCCGGCGGCTTTTGGAAGGTGGTGGCCGCGCTGTCCAGATAGATCATAGCCCCACCTCCCGATACAGCCCGTCGTGATATAAAAAGATCTGAACAGGGTCCAGTCGTTCCCTGTGAATGGCAAGCAGGGCCCGGGACAGATCCGGCGCCGCCACCCGTACCACATAGGCGCAGCCCTGATCCGTCATCTCCCGGGGAGCGCGGGAAATCCGGCAGCGGACGCCCGCCCGCTCCAGCGAGTGCTGCATCCGCTGGGCGTAGGTCACCGAGCGGGCCAGGATGAAATAGGTCTCCACAGACACTCCTCCTTTCTACCCAGTCTATGACCGCCGGGCAAAAGGGTGCTGGCATACCGCCCAGACAGCAAGAGCCCGGACGAATCGTCCGGGCTCCCCTTTTTATGATCAAGCGTTTTTTATGAGCTCTCCCGCTCCAAAAGGGCCGCCGCCAGGGCCGCCATGCCCTCGCCCGTGCCGGTGAAGCCCAGGCCCTCCTCTGTGGTGGCCTTTACGTTCACCCGCTCCGGCGGAATGCTCAGCGCCCCAGCCATGGCCGCGGCCATAGCTTCCTTATAGGGGCCGATCTTGGGGGCCTGGGCCACCAGCGTGGCGTCGATATTCACCACGGCAAAGCCCCCTTCCCGCAGCAGCCGGCCCACCTCTCCCAGCAGCCACAGGCTGGAGATCCCCGCATACCGGGGATCGGTGTCCGGGAACAGCTTTCCGATGTCCCCCAAGCCCGCCGCGCCGCAGAGGGCGTCCATCACCGCGTGGGTCAGCACGTCCGCGTCGGAGTGGCCCAGCAGCCCCCGGTCCCAGGGCAGCTCCACGCCCCCCAGCACCAGCCGCCGGCCCGCTACGATCCGATGGACGTCATAGCCGTATCCGATCCGAAGTCCTGTCATCGTCCTTCCTTTCTGGCCGCTAAGATAGCCTCCGCCAGGATCATGTCCACCGGCGTGGTGATCTTGAGGTTCTCCTCCTCCCCCTCTACCAGGAACACCACCTTGCCCAGCCGCTCCACGGCGGAGCAGTCGTCGGTGATGGCGGCGCCCTGCTCCAGGGCGCTCTGGAGGGCGCCTTTGAGCAGATCCGCGTCGAAGACCTGGGGGGTCTGGACCGCCCGGAGGCTGTCCCGGTCCAGCGTGGCGGCCACAGCGCCGCCGTCCCGGACCGTTTTGATGGTGTCCTTCACCGCCACCGCCGGGGCCGCCGCGCCGCACCGAAGAGCCGCGGAGATCACCCGGTCAATGAGTCCCGGCGTCACCAGGGGCCGGGCCCCGTCCTGGACTGCCAGCAGCGCCGCATCCGGCGAGGCCTCCATGGCCGCCAGCAGCACCGAGTGGACCCGGCTCTCTCCGCCCCGGATCACCTTGGAGCACTTGGTGATCCCGTATGTACGGCACAGCTCGGAGATCTCCAGCAGGTCCGATTCCCGGCAGGCCACCACGATCTCATCCACCTGCCGTGCCAGCTGGAGGGACGTCAGCGTCCGCACCAGCACCGGCACCCCGTCCAGGGGCTCCAGGAGCTTGTTGACGCCGCCCATCCGGCTGGAACTGCCGGCAGCCGCCACCAGTGCGGTGCACTGCGGACGGCTGCGCGCTTTCGTCTTTTTCAAAAATGATAACATGGTCTCATCCTCTCCTCGTCCCCCCTCCGGAGGACCGGACGCCGCCTCACTGGGGCACCGGCGTCTGCATCATGGCCCGGTCGATCCGGGTCTCCACCTCCTGATAGGGAGAGCTCTCCACCAGCACCAGCTCGGTGATCATGATCTGCTTGGCATTGTGGAGCATCTTCCGCTCTCCGGTGGACAGTCCCCGGACCGAGTCCCGCTGCATCAGGCTCTTGATCACCTGGGCCACCTGGTAGAGATCTCCGCTCTTGAGCCGGGTCAGATTCTCCTGATAGCGCTTGTTCCAGTTCGCATTGGTCTCCACCGTCAGGTCCGGGAGGGCGTCCAGCAGCGCTTCCGCCTCGTCCCGGGAGATGATGCCCCGCAGGCCCACAGCGGTGCTGTTGGCCACCGGGATCTTCAGCACCAGCCCGCCAACGGGCATCTTGAAGACATAGTATTCCTGGGTGGCGCCGGCCACCTTCTCCCGCACGATATCGTCGATCACACCTGCGCCGTGCATCGGATGCACGACCAGATCCCCAATGCTGAACATGTTTCCTCCTTTTCCGCCCTGCGGCCGCCGGGCCGCACGTTACTCTCTCGTTCTGGAAAACCGAAACAAATCCATAGATATTATACCGATTTTTACCCTGCTTTACAAGCAGTTTTTTGAATATTTGTTACATTTTCCAAGAAAAAGACGTCAATAAAAGGCGGACGGCCTCTTCAGGAGACCGTCCGTCCGGAAAACAGATCTTTACTTCTTGTTGGAACGACGCCAGATGTGCATCTTCTCGGCCGCCGCGATCAGCTCCTCACGGAACTGGGGATGGGCCAGATTGATCAGGCCCTCGGCCCGCTCCCAGGTGGTCTTGCCCTTCACGTTGAACTTGCCGTACTCGGTCACCAGCCAGTGGAGGTTGGTCCGGGTAGCGGTGATGATCGTGCCCTCCAGCATGGTGGGACGGATCCGGGAGTGGAGCTCGCCGGTCTTCTTGTCCTTCACCGTGGAGGAGCAGCAGATGAAGCTCTTGCCGCCCTTGGAGAGGTAAGCGCCCAGAACGAAGTCCTGCTGGCCGCCGGCGCCGGAGATGTGGCGGATACCGGAGGACTCGGAGGACACCTGGCCGAACAGGTCGATGTCCACCGCACCGTTGATGGAGATGAAGTTATCGATCTGGGAGACCCGGGCCACGTCGTTGGCATAGTCCACGGGGACGCAGCAGCACTCGGGGTTGTCGTTGAGGTAGTCATACAGCCGCTGGCTGCCGGCGGCAAAGGCATAGACCTGGCGGCCCTTGTCAAAGGGCTTCAGGGCGCCGGTGATGCGGCCGGCCTCGGCCATATCCACGAAGGCGTCCACGTACATCTCGGTATGAACGCCCAGGTCCTTCAGATCGGACTCGGCGATCATCTGGCCCACAGCGCCGGGAACCGCGCCGATGCCCAGCTGCAAGCAGGCGCCGTTGGGGATCTCGGGCACCACCAGCTTGGCGATGGCCAGGTCCACCTCAGAGGGAGCCGCGCCGCCGCCCATCTTGTCGATCTCAGGGTTGTCGCCCTCGACCACCATATCCACGTCGTTGATGTGGACGCAGTTATCATAGCCGCCGTGGCAGACGGGCATGTTCTTGTTGACCTCAACGATCAGCACCTTGGCGTGCTCGCAGATCATCTTGATGTGGGAGCCGGTGGGGCCGAAGTTGAAGTAGCCGTGCTGGTCCATGGGGGCCACCTGGATCATGGCCACATCCACGGTGATGTTGCCGCTGCGGTAGTAGCTGGGCAGCTCGGAATAGCGGATGGGCAGATAGTAGGCCAGGCCCTCATTGATCATCTTCCGCTCGGAACCGCCCACGTGGACGGAGTTCCAGCTGAAGTGCTCGGCGGCGTTGGGCACGTCGGCAATGGCGGGGCGATGGAGCAGGATGCCGCCGTGGATGTTCACATCGGTCAGCTCCTCATAGCGGCGGGCCAGAGCGGCGTCCAGCGCCACGGGAGTGTCCACACAGAAGCCATAGTCCACCCAGTCGCCAGATTTGACGACCTTGACCGCCTCGTCGGCGGTGGTCAGCTTCTGCTGATACTGCGCCTGAAAGTCCATAACGAATACCTCCTAATTCAGATCAGAGTCTTTTATGTTTTGTTCCGATAGGATGATATCAGGTCTGCATCCAGGATGCAACCTAAAACCTGAAAAAAATCCAGAAACTTCTTGAAAAAGAGGCAGACCCAGGTGGGTCCGCCTCTTTGGGGACAGGGATCAGTCCTCGTCGGCCTCGTACTCCTCGTCAGCGGCGGGAGCCAGCAGAGCCCGGATGGACAGGGAGATCTTCTGCTTCTCCTCGTCGATGGCGGTGATCTTCACGTCCACCATCTGGCCCTCAGACAGGACGTCCTCGGGCTTCTCGATCCGCCGGTCGGCGATCTGGGAGATGTGGATCAGGCCGTCCACGCCGGGAACCACCTCAGCAAAGGCGCCGAAGGTCATCAGCTTGACGATGCGGACGTTGGCCACGTCGCCCACGCTGTACTTGTTCATGAACACGTTCCAGGGGTCCACGCTGTGATCCTTGACGCCCAGAGAGATCTTGCGCTTCTCGGGATCGAAGGAGATGACATAGACCTCCATGGTGTCGCCCACCTTGCAGACCTCAGAGGGGGTCTTGATGCGGCTCCAGCTCAGCTCGGAGATATGTACCATGCCGTCCACGCCGCCGATGTCCACAAACACGCCGTAGCTGGTCATGGACTTCACGGTGCCGGTATAGCGCTTGCCCTCTTCGATGGTGCTCCAGATCTCCTCCTGAGCAGCCCGACGGGCCTCGTCGGTGACAGAGCGGATGGAGCCCACCACGCGGCGGCGGGCACGATTGACCTCGGTGATGCGCAGCTGGACCTTCTGGCCCTTCATCTCAGAGAGATCGGCGCCCCGGGGCTGGCCGCTCTGGGAGGCGGGAACGAACACCCGCACGCCCTTGACGGACACCACGATGCCGCCCTTGTTCTCCTCGGTGACGATGCCGTCCAGCACCGTCTTATCCTCCACGGCCTGCTCGATGTTCTCCCAGACCTTGGCGGCATCCAGACGCTTCTTGCTCAGCTCGGCGTAGCCCTCCACGTCGTTGACCCGGACCACCCAGGTCTCGATCTCGTCGCCCACATGGACAATGTCCTCGGGCTTCACGCTGGGGTCGTCGCTCAGCTCGCTGAGCTTGATGTAGGCGGCCTGCTTGGCGCCCACATCCACCTGGACCTCCGTGGGGGTGATGGCGGTGACAATGCCGGTCACCCGATCGCCGTTATTTAAAGTTTTGAAAGACTGATTCAGTAATTCCTCGAAGGACTCCTCTTTGCCCTCGGCCGCTCTGATTTCTTCGCTCATCGTTGTATATACCTCCTTAATAATGCCCGCAGGTGTGGAGGCGCCGGCCGTAAGGCCCGCAACAGAGCAACCATCGAAATCATCCGCCGAGAGCTCCGCCGCCGCCTCGATCTGGAGGACGCGGGGACAGCTCTTCATACAAATTTCCGTCAAATGTTTGGTGTTGGCGCTTTTACGGTCTCCCACCACAACCATCACGTCCACCCGGGAGGCGATCTCCGCCGCCTCAGATTGACGCTTATGCGTAGCATCACATATTGTATCAAAGATTTTCGCGTTTGTACACTCTTTTTTTATGATTTTCCATGAACTTTCGAAAAGTTTTCGAATACAGGTGGTCTGCGCCACCACCGTCACCGGGATTTCCCGGTCTCGGGCGGGGTCGTCAAGCCAGATCTGTACTGCCTCCGGCCCGTCAAACACCAGCGGATGCGTGCACCAGCTGGCGATCCCGGCCACCTCCGGATGATTCGCCTCGCCGATGATGATGGGCTGGCGGCCCTCCGCCTCCGCCTGGGCCACCAGGCGCTGGATGCGGATCACATGGGGGCAGGCGGCGTTGACACAGCGGACGCCCCGGCTCTCCAGATCCTCCACCACGCTTTTAAGCTCCCCATGGGAGCGGATCACCACCGTGTCTCCCGGTCCCAGGGAACTGCTGTCCCCGGTCTTCCGGACGCCCTGGGCCTCCAGCTCCTCCACCACGAAACGGTTGTGGATCAGATCTCCCAGCATCCAGCACCCGCCGGTCTCCTGGCCAGTCTGCCGGGCCAGCTCCACCGCCCGGCGGACGCCCCGGCAAAAGCCCGCGCTCTCGGCCACGATGATCTCTTTCACAGGGGCTCCCCCCCTACCTTCTGCCCGCCCAGGGCATAGGCCTCCCGAAGCAGGTCGTCGGCGATCTTCTGCATCTCCTCGGAAGTGCCCCGGCGGCCGGTGTAGACCGGCGTGTAGGGCTTTCCGAAGATGATCCGGGTCCGGTGAAAGAGCTTTTTCTCCCCGTCCACGAACACGGGCACCAGGGTGGCCCCGGTCCGCACGCCGATCATGGCCGCGCCGGCCTTGGCGTGAGCGGGCAGACCGTCCACATAGCCGATGCCGTTGCGGATCACGGTCCCCTCCGGGAAGATCAGCAGATTATCCCCGTCCTTGATGGCCTGCATGGCGGTGCGGACGGTGTTAATGTCGTTGCTGCCCCGATCCACGGGAAAGGCGCCCACCTTCCGCAAGATCCAGCCCAGGATGGGATTTCGGAACAGCTCCGCCTTGCCCATGATATGGACCCGGGCGTTGATGGGCATCCGCAGGACCACCAAAATGGGGTCCCAGTTGCTGGAGTGGTTGGGACACAGCAGCACGCCCCGCTTGGGCAGCTCCTCCAGCCCCTCCACCGTGGTGGGGTGGAGAATCCGGGACACCAGGCCCACCACATAATATACCAGCACAAAAAAACCGTTCAGCGGCTTCATCTCGTTCCTCTCATTCATAGGCCGGCCCTCTCCCGGATCAGCGCCAGCAGCGCCTCCTCACTCTGGGCGAAGGTCAGCTCCGTGGTGTCCAGCACCACTGCATCCTCCGCCTGACGCAGGGGGGCGATGGCCCGGTGGGAGTCATCCCAGTCCCGCCGGCGGATATCCTCCAGGACCTTCTCATAGGGCTCCGGGGTCCCCCGCTGCTCCAGCTCCAGGCAGCGGCGCTGGGCCCGGGCCTCCGGCGCGGCGGTGAGGAAGATCTTCACCTCCGCCTCCGGCAACACCACGGTGCCGATGTCCCGGCCATCCATCAAAACGCTGTGCTCCCGGGCCAGCTGGCGCTGCATCTCCAAAAGGTACGCCCGGACGGCAGGATAGGCCGCCACCGCCGAGGCATACCGGGAGATCTCCGGCAGGCGGATCTCCGCCGTCACGTCCCGGCCGTCCAGCAGCATGTGCTGCAAGCCGTCGCCGCCGTGGCGCAGCTCCACCCGCAGCTGGGGCAGCCGGGCGGTCACCGCCGCCTCGTCGGCGGGGTCGACGCCCCGGAGATAACTGTCATAGCCGATGGTGCGGTAAATGGCGCCGGTGTCCACGTACAAAAAGCCCAGCTTTTCCGCCGCGCTCCTGGCCAGGGTGCTCTTCCCCGCCCCGGAGGGGCCGTCGATGGCGATGCGGATCTTCCTCATAGTTCCTCCTCACTGGCCGCCGCGATGCCGGCGGCTCTGCCTGTTGCCCAGGCGATTTGCAGGTTGAATCCGCCGGTGTAGGCGTCTACATCAATCAGTTCTCCTGCGAAGTATAATCCCTTTACAAGCTTTGATGCCATAGTCTTTGGATCGATCTCCGACACCTTGATGCCGCCGGAGGTCACAATGGCGTCCGTCACCGGGCAGGGCCCTGCGATGGCGATGGGCAGATGCTTGAGCAGCTGCACAAGTCCCCGCCGCTGCTCCCGGGTCAGGTCGTGGACCTTCTGGTGGGGCGGGATCTCCGACCAGGCCACCAGGACCGGGATCAGCTTCTGGGGCAGCAGGTCATTCAGTGCGTTGCAGAAGTCGTGGTTGGCGTACTTGGCAAAGTCCGCCAGCAGCCGCCGGTCCAGCTGGCCCTCGTCCAGGGCCGGCTTGAGGTCGATCTCCAGCCGATAGGCCTTTTGATCAAAGCGGCGCATGTGGGCCGAGGCCGACAGGATCAGCGGCCCGCTGACGCCAAAGTGGGTAAACACCAGCTCGCCGAAATCCGTATAGAGCTTCTTATCATTTTCAAAGACCGTCAGCCCCACGTTCCGCAGCGACAGTCCCTGAAGCTCCTTCCCCACGCCGAAATCCCGCAGGGGCACCAAGGACCCCCGCAGGTCCGTCACGGTGTGACCGGCCTCCCGGGCCATCCGGTGGCCCTCGCCGGTGGAGCCGGTGGCCGGATAGCTGACGCCACCGGTGGCCAGGATCACCGCCTGGGCCCCATAGCGTCCCCGCTCTCCCACCACGCCCTGGACCGCGCCGTTTTTCATCTCCAGCGTCACCGCCCGATCCCGGACCAGCTTCACCTTCAGCGCCTTCAGCCGCCGCTCCAAGGCGGCGCTGATATCAAAGGAGCGGTCAGAGACCGGAAACACCCGGTTGCCCCGCTCCACCTTCAGCGGCACGCCCAGGGCCTCAAAAAAGGCCATGGCGTCCCGGCCGTCGAACCTGGAAAACACGCTGTACAAAAACCGGCCGTTTTTCGGCACGTTGGCCAGCAGCGTCTCCCGGTCCGCGTCGTTGGTCACGTTGCACCGGCCCTTGCCGGTGATATTCAGTTTCTTGCCCAGCCGCTCGTTGGGCTCCAGCAGCGTCACCCGGGCGCCCTGTTCCGCCGCGGAGATGGCGGCCATCATACCGGCGGCTCCGCCGCCGATCACTGTGATCTCTTTACTCATCATCCATCTTTCCAAACACACCGTATTCGTTCCAGATACCCTCCAGCTCTGAGAAGGTGGCGGCCACGTCCTTCCCCATCCGGCAGGCCAGGGCCACCAGCAATGCGTTGATCAAAGACAGCGGCGCCACCATGGAGTCCACAAAGGAGATCATCTCGCAGGGCGTCAGCAGCGCCGCGTCGGACATCTGGTACACAGGAGAGAGGTCATTATCCGTGACCGCCACGATGGTGGCCCC
This sequence comes from uncultured Dysosmobacter sp., assembly GCA_963560095.1. Lineage (GTDB taxonomy): Bacteria > Bacillota > Clostridia > Oscillospirales > Oscillospiraceae > Oscillibacter. The sequence goes on from CAUWNE010000002.1 coordinate 81,341, forward strand.
TCTCCCCTTTGCAAACTTGACCGTATTGACGGTGACCTGGGAGTACCGGGGAAAGCTGATGGCGATCAGCACATCCTCGGGTCCGATGCGGAAGAGCTGCTCAAAGATCTCTCCCGCCGCGGTGGTCTGGACCAGTGTCACGTTCTCCACCAGAAGATGGAGGTAAAAATTCAGGTAGCCCGCCACAAAGGTAGAGGACCGGGCGCCTAAGATATAGATGTGCCGGGCCCGCTGAATCCGCTCCACCGCGTCGCTGAACTGGCGGCGGTCCGCCTCGGTCACCACCTCCCGCAGCTTGTCGATGTCCGACTGGAGCACCACGCCCAGCACATCCTGGCCGGCCAGGGCGTCTCCCGCCGCCTGGATCCGCTGGGTGGAGGTCAGGCGGCTGCGGATCATCTCCTGCAAGGCCCGCTGCATACTGGGATACCCGTCGTACCCCAGCTCCGAGGCAAAGCGGACCACCGTGGACTCGCTGACGCCCACCAGCTTTCCCAGCTTGCTGGCGGTCATGAAGGCGGCTTTGTCGTAATGCTCCAGGATGTACCCGGCGATCCGCTTCTGCCCCTTGGAAAATCGGTCCCTGTGGTCCTCAATGGTATGTAAAATACTCTTTGCCACCGCTGTTCGCTCCCTATCTGTCCGCCCCGGTCGAAGGCAGACGGTCTCATTCTTTCGTATTTTACCACAAATCCCATGAAAATCAAGGTATTTTTGCAGGATGCGCACAGAAACTTGCAAAAAAGAAAGGCGCGGCCAGCCGCGCCTCTGTGATGGAAAAGCCAGGCGGCGTCTTGGGCCCTCTCAGGCTCTCCGCAGTGCCGCCACCTCTGCCGCCGTCAGATAGCGCCACGTTCCAACAGGCAGCTCCCCCAGCTCCAGGGTGTGCTCCCGGACCCGGCGCAGCCGCTTGACCGTCAGGCCGCAGGCGGCGCACATCCGCCGGATCTGACGGTTTTTCCCCTCATGGATGGTGACGGCCAGTTCCGCAGTCTCTCCGGTGCGGCGCAGCAGCGCCACCCCGGCAGGACGGATGGGCTCCCCCTCCAGATCCCGGATGGCGGCCAGCCGCTCCGCCGCCCCCGCCACAGCTCCCCGGACGGTGACATGGTAGGTCTTCTCCACCTCTCCGCTGGGGTGGAGGAGCCGCCGGGTCAAGTCCCCGTCGTTGGTCATCAGCAAAAGTCCCTCGGAGTCCAGATCCAGCCGGCCCACCGGCCACACCCGGGCCCCGCAGTCCGCCGTCAGATCCGCCACGGTCCGCCGCCCCTTTTCGTCAGAGAGGGTGGTTACATAGCCCCGGGGCTTGTTGAGCATCAGATAGACCAGCTCCGCCTTGGGCGACAGGGGCCGCCCGTCCACCCGGATGTCATCCCGGTCCGGGTCTGCCCGCTGGCCAAGCTCCGCCGGCGCGCCGTTGACGCTCACCCGGCCGGCTGTGATGTAGCTCTCCGCCGTCCGGCGGGAGCAGACCCCCGCGGCGGAGAGAAGTTTTTGCAGTCGTTCTTCCATAGATCCCCCGATCTCATTTCACCAGCCGCAGCGTCCCCATGGCGGAGGCCACCTTCGGCGCCGCCGGCGCTCCGCACAGCAAACCCACCCGGCCCACCTCGGTCCCATCCAGCGTAAACACAGCCTCTCCCACCCGGCTGCCGGCGGCCAGCGGCGCCCGGAGGGGCCTGTCCAGCCGGATCTCCGTCTCCAGGGTCTCCCCCTGTCCCACCGGCCAGGCAAAGCTGTCCGCCGCCACCAATGGCACGGTCTTGGAGAGACCGTCCTCCACCTCTGCCCACTCCAGCACCCGGCCCAGCGTGGCCGCCCGGCGGGCGGGATAGGCAGAAAAACCGTATTCGTACAGGGCCTGATGATCCGCCCAGTCGTTGCCGTCCTGGAGCGTCACCGCCACCAGCCGCTGACCGTTCCGCTGGGCGCAGCTGACCAGCGTCCGCCCGGCGGCCCGGGTGTAGCCGGTTTTCAGCCCCACACAGCTGTCCAGATAGCCAAGAAGCTTATTGTGGTTGGTCATGGTCCGTCCCCCGATGGTGACAGACCGGGTGGAGACGATCCGGGCCAGCGTCTCGTTCTCCATCGCCGCGCAGGCCAGACGCGCCATATCCCGGGCGGTGGAGTAATGTCCCTCCGCGTCCAGGCCGTTGGGATTGGCAAAGGAGGAGTTGTCCATCCCCAGCTCCCTGGCCGTCTCGTTCATCTTTTTGGCAAAGGCGGCCACGCTGCCGCCCACATGCTCGGCGATGGCCACGGCGGCGTCGTTGCCGGAGCAGAGCATCAGCCCGTAGAGCAGCGTCTCCAGCGTCAGCTCCTCCCCCGCCCGGAGGTACATAGAGGAGCCCTCGGTGCCGGCGGCGGCAGAGCTGACCCGCACCGTGTCCGAAAGCGTTCCCTCCCGGATGGCCACCAGGGCCGTCATGATCTTGGTGGTGCTGGCGATCAGCATTTTCGCATCGGCGTTTTGGGCATAGAGCACCCGTCCGCTGTCGGCATCCATTAAAATCGCAGAGGCGGCGGAGGTGCTCACCGCCGCCGCCCTGGGCACAGCCGTCCCCAGCAGGATCAGCGCCGCCAGCACGGCGGCCGTCCGTCTCGACACAGCCCATCACTCCCTTCCTTGGCAGTGATGGTAGTATACCCTGCTTACAGTGTTTCTTTTGTTTCCTTCTTGTCGAAATATTTTTCCATTTTATCCATCAGGTCCGGGGCCATCTCCACCAGCCGGTCCATGGCGGACACCGGCGGCATGGCCACCGGCATCACCCGGGTCACGCCGTCCTTGACCACCAGAAAGGCCACGGGGTCGATCTTCACGCCGCCGCCCAGGCCCCCGCTGAGGTCCTTGGTCTGGGCGGAGCCGTAGTCCGTGCCGCCGCCGCCAAAGCCCATGCTGACCTTGGAGATGGGGATCAGGGTCACGCCGTCCGCCGTCTGGATGGGCTGGCCCACAATGGTATTGGCGTCTGCCATCGCCCGGACCTTGTCCATCGCGGCGTCCATCAGCGCGCCCAGGGTCGTTTTTTTCTCATGTTCCATCGTTCTTATCCTTTCCTCACGGTCTCCGGCGTGTCCGCCGTTTTCGGTTTGTCCGCCTCTGCGCTGTCAGGAGGCATCTGGCGCTTCTTCCACTTCAAAAGCCATCGCAGGGCAGGCATCGCCACGCCCAGCGCCACAGCCAGCAAGGTTCCGATTCGCAGGCTCACGCCCACGGCGCCCTCCGTCCGGGTCTCCGCCTGGCTGTAATCCACCTCCAAATGGATCTGGGGATCCCGGATCTCCACCAGGGATTCCAGCACCGGCATTCCGCTCCACAGCGCGGCGCACAATCCGCCATACAGCTGGGCCGTCTGGGCCGGGTCCTCCGCCCCGCCCAGAGCCACTGACAGCTCCAGCGGCCGGATGCGGACGCCCCGCCGGGTCCGGGCCAAAGCCCGTTTCAAAGGCGGCCACAGGGTCCGCCCCGCGTCCAGCAGGTCCTGGGGCCGGATCTTTGGCAAGCGGCGCTTGAGCGCCTGTTCGCCATCCTTGGCCGCCGTCTCTGCCTGGTGCTCCGCCTGGGGAAGGGGCTCCTTTCCCGGATAGACCCGCAGATGGAACAGGGAGAGCCGGACCTCCGCCTGGGTCCCCTCCGGCCCCAGCGTCACCTGAATGCCCACACGGAGCAGGCACACCAGGACCAGTACGGCCGCCAGCCCTCCTAATATCCACAGCGCCAGCATGGCCCTTCCCCCTTCTCTGCGTGTCCGGTCACGGTCTCAATCCGCCCCCTGGGGGCCGTTTTCATCATCGCTCTCCGTGATCTGGGGCTTTGTGGACGGATCGACGATCTGTCCGCTCTCGTCCAGCCGCATCTGTCCCTCACCGCCGAAATCCGGCATCTCCGGCAGATCCTCCAGGCTGGTGAGATGGAAGGCCCGCAAAAACTGCTTGGTGGTCCGGTACAGATGGGGCCTGCCCGGCACCTGGAGCCGGCCGCACTCCTCGATCAGCTTCCGATCCAGCAGCAGTCCCACGGTATAGGCGCTGTCCACGCCCCGGATCTGATCCACATAGGCCCGGGTGGTGGGCTGGTAATAGGCGATGATCGTCAGCACCTCCAGCGCCGGCTGACTGAGCTTGGCAGGTTTTCGGATCTCAAAGGCCTTGCGGATGACCTCGCCGTAGTCCGGCGCGGAGCACAGCTGCCAGCTGTCCTCCATCCGCACCAGCCGGACCCCCCGCCGCTCATAGGCGTAGTAATCCATCAGCTTTTGGAGCACCTGCTCCACGGTGGACCGGTCCAGCTCCAGGGCCACACACAGCCGGTCCACGTGGACCGGCTCTCCGGAGGCAAAGAGGATGCCCTCCGCCGCGGCCTCGATCTCTCTCATATCCAAGGTATCCAACGATATCCCCTCACAGTGTCAGATTCTCCGGCAGCTCCCCCTCCTGGCGCACGGTGCAGTCCGTCTCCGAGCCCGCCAGATGAAGCACGTGGGCCCGGCACAGCTCCAGCACCGCCAAAAAGGTGGCCACCACCTCGCTGCGGCTCCGGTTCCCCCGGAACAGCAGCCGGAACCGGGTGATCCCCTGGTCCCGCAGCCGCCGCAGGATCTCCCGGGCCTTGCTCTCCACCGGATAGGGCTCCTGCCGGACGATGTCCTGGAAGGCCGCCTTCGGCGGCGGCAGGGCCCGCTGGGCCCGGTCCTGGATCTCCGCCATGGCCAGCAGCAGATCCGCTGGCCGGTGATCGTACTCATAGATCCGGCTCCGTTCCACGGGCTCGGGGCTGCGGGTGACGATGTTCCGGCCAAACTCCCCCATGGGCCCCAGCCGGGCCGCCATGGCCTTGATCCTGCCGTAGCTCTCGCCCCGGCGGCGCTCCTCCAGGGACTGGATCAGGGCGTCCATCTCGCTCTGGGCCTCCTCGTCCTCAATGGACAGCAGCATCCGGGTCTTGAGGTAGACCAGATGGGAGGCCATGGACACAAACTCGCTGGCCACCTCCAGGTCCATCTTCTGCCGCCGCTCCAGCCAGGTGAGATACTGCCCGCAGATCAGAGAGATGGAGATATTCTGGATCTCCATCTTATTTTTGCTCAGCAAAAACAAGATCAGATCCAGGGGGCCTTCAAAGTCCTGCATCTCCTCAGATTTGGACCGGACCACCTTTTCCAGCTTGAACACAGGATTTTCCATACGAACCTACCTTAAAATGAAAACAGACCGAAGAGGGCTGTCCACACCCCGTAGACCGCCCGGCTGATGGAGACGCTGCCCACATTCAAAAAGGACAGCGCCAGCAGCAGCAAAATGCCATAGCGCTCATAGCGCATCAGCCAGTCATAGGCCCGGTCCGGCAGCACCGCCGCCAGCACCTTGGAGCCGTCCAGCGGCGGAATGGGGATCAGGTTGAAAAGTCCCAGGCCCACCGAGAGCATGGAGGTCTCCAGCAGGAAGCTCACCAGCCAATAGGCCCATGCTCCGCTTGGGTTGGCAAGGGTGATCGCCTTACACCCGGCCAGGGCCAAAAACGCCAGGACCAGGTTGGACAGCGGCCCCGCCAGGGCCGTCACCGCCATGCCGCCCTTGGGATGCTTGAAGTATCCCGGATTCACTGGCACGGGCTTTGCCCAGCCGAAGCCCGCCGCGAACATCATCAAAAGGCCCAGCCAATCGATATGGCGCAGCGGATTGAGGGAGAGGCGGTGCATCGCCTTGGCCGTAGGGTCCCCCAGCGCCAGGGCCGCCAGACCGTGGCAGGTCTCATGGACCGTCAAGCACAGAAAAATGGCCGCCACCCGCAGCGCGGCATCTCCCAGAGACGCCAGATCCAGCGCCTGAAATAACTCTTGTAAATAGTGCAGCATCCCGTTCTCCCAGCCATCTTGGCCCAAAATATAGAAACATTATACCAGCTTACGCCATGAAATACAAGGAAAATCCCTGGGTATCCCCCGCTCCCGAGAGAACCAGACAGTCCTGTGGCGGCGCATGCCGGAAAAGAAAACGGAGCGGGCGCTTTTGCGCCCGCTCCTGCTCAAGCATTTGATTAAAATCAGCCCTTCACCATGGAGGCGATCTCCGCGGCGAAGTCCTCCTGCTTCTTCTCGATGCCCTCGCCCTTCTCGAAGCGGACCGCGTTCTTGAAGGTGATGGAACCGCCGGCTGCCTTGGCAGCGGAGGCGATATACTGCTCCACGGTCATGGAGCCGTCCTTGACGAACTCCTGCTGCAGCAGGCAGTTCTCGGCATAGAACTTGTTCAGCTTGCCCATGACGATCTTCTCCCGGACCTGCTCAGGCTTGCTGGCCATCTTGGGATCGTTCTCCATCTGGACCATCATGATCTTCTTCTCCTCATCCAGGACGTCCTGGGTGACCTGGGACTTGTCCCAGAAGCGGGGGTTCAGCGCGGCAATCTGCATAGCCACGTCCTTGCCCACCTCGGTGGCGTCCATGCCGGAGACCTCCAGGTTCACCAGCACGCCGATCTTGCCGCCGGCGTGGATATAGGGCACAGACACGCCCTCGGTGAAGAAGGAGAAGCGGCGGACCTTGATGTTCTCGCCGATGACCAGGATCATCTCCTGCTGCTGCTCGGTCACGGTCTTGTCAGAGCCGTTGTACTTGCAGGCCATCAGGGCGTCCAGATCGGCGGGCTTGTTGGCGGCCACAGTGGCGGCCACGCCCTTGACGAAGTCCACGAACTTCTCGTTCTTGCCCACGAAGTCGGTCTCGGCGTTGACCTCGACCACCACGCCCATGCCGTCGATCACGGCGGCGTAGGCCATGCCCTCGGCGGCGATGCGGCCGGCCTTCTTGGCAGAGGCGGCCAGACCCTTCTCACGCAGATACTCGATGGCCTTGTCGACGTCGCCGTCGGCCTCGGTCAGAGCCTTCTTGCAATCCATCATGCCCACGCCGGTCATCTCGCGCAGGTTCTTTACATCAGCTGCGGTAAAAGCCATGTTACGTTCCTCCAAATATCGTTATAGCAAGGCGCGCGGCGCGCCTGCGGGAAATCTATTACTCAGCGGCCTCGGCCTCGGCGGCCTCTTCCAGCTGCTCGCCCTGCTTGCCCTCCAGCACGGCGTTGGCCATGATGGAAGAGATCAGCTTGATGGCGCGGATGGCGTCGTCGTTGCCGGGGATCACGTAATCGATCTCGTCGGGATCGCAGTTGGTATCGGCGATGGCCACAACGGGAATGCCCAGCTTGTGAGCCTCGGCGATGGCGTTGCGCTCCTTGCGGGTGTCCACGATGAACAGGGCGCCGGGCAGCTTCTTCATGTCCTTCACGCCGCCCAGGTACTTCTCCAGCTTTGCGATCTCGCCCAGGTGCTTCATGACTTCCTTCTTGGGCAGCATATCAAAGGTGCCGTCCTCCTGCATGGTCTTGAGCTGATGCAGACGGTCCACACGGGTGCGCATGGTCTTGAAGTTGGTCATCATGCCGCCCAGCCAGCGGGCGTTGACATAGTACTGACCGCAGCGGGTAGCCTCCTCGCGGATGGCCTCCTGAGCCTGCTTCTTGGTGCCCACGAACAGCAGGGACTGGCCGCTCTCAGAGAGCTGACGGACGAAGTTGTAGGCCTCCTCCAGCTTGCGGACGGTCTTCTGCAGGTCCACGATATAGATGCCGTTGCGCTCGGTGTAGATATAGGGAGCCATCTTGGGGTTCCAGCGGCGGGTCTGGTGGCCGAAGTGGACGCCTGCCTCCAGCAGGGCCTTCATGGATACGACGTTAGAATTTGCCATAGTTGTGTGTTCCTCCAAATTCGATTTAGTTTGACCTCCGGCGGCTTCATCCCCTCCGCCAATCCCAATGGGACACAGACGGAAAGTCGACGCGCCGTGCGGAATGCTGAAATATAATACCACAAAGAATGGGGGATTGCAAGTATTTTTTCCCAAGAAACCGTCAAAAATCCGGGATTCCTCCGACTTTTTCCCCGCCGGCGATGAAAAAATGACGCCCTTCCCCCTCTCTGCCGGCAGGCTGGGGCGGACAGAGCGGAGCGCGCCCCCTCAGCGCCCCCGCCGCCGCTTCCGCTCCAGGGCCGGGTCCCGCCGCTGAAAGGGCTTATCGATCAGGATGATGTCGTCTCCGATCCGCTGGATGCACTCCCAAGGGATATAGTACTCCTCTCCCCTGCCGAACAGGCCGAAAAAGCGGCAGGGGCCATACACCACGATGGCGGTCACCTTGCCCTCCGGGATCTGGATCTCCACGTCCGCCACGCAGCCCAGGCGGCAGCCGTCGCAGATGTTGATGACCTCCTTGCGCCGCAGGTTCTGCATTCTGCACTGCATCCCCTCTCCCTCCTTCTGGGAAGACCCTATGCGGCCGGGGCGCTGTCCTATGCCTCTCCAGAAAGCGACAAAAGCTTCCAGTATAGGAAAAACGGCCAGGGGCCATACTCCTCTCAGTGAGTTTTGTACACGCAGGGAGGCAGCGTTCATGCAGGGAAAAGTCGAGATCGCGGGGGTCAACACCGCCAAGCTGAAGGTTTTGAAAAACGACGAGACCATGGACCTGCTCCGCCGGACCAAGGAGGGAGACCAAAACGCCCGCCAGGCCCTGATCGAGGGGAATCTGCGGCTGGTCCTCTCGGTGATCCAGCGCTTTGCCAGCCGGGGAGAAAACGCGGACGATCTCTTCCAGGTGGGCTGCGTGGGGCTGATCAAGGCCATCGACAACTTTGACATCACCCAGCCCGTGCGCTTTTCCACCTACGGCGTGCCCATGATCATTGGCGAGATCCGCCGCTATCTCCGGGACAACAGCGCCATCCGGGTCTCCCGGTCCATGCGGGACACCGCCTACCGGGTCCTCCAGGTCCGGGAGCGGCTGGTGGCTGAGACCCAGCGGGAGCCCACCGTGGAGCAGATCGCCAAGGAGCTGGGCATCCCCCGGGAGGAGGTGGTCTTTGCCATGGACGCCATCGTGGACCCGGTCTCCCTCTATGAGCCGGTGTACTCCGACGGCGGCGACGCCATCTGCGTCATGGACCAGATCGGCGACACCCGGAACACCGACGAGACCTGGACCGAGCGCATCGCCCTAAAGGACGCCATGGCCCGGCTGGACGAGCGGGAGCGGCGGATTCTCTCCCTCCGCTTCTACGAGGGCAAGACCCAAATGGAGGTCAGCGCCGAGGTGGGGATCTCCCAGGCCCAGGTCTCCCGGCTGGAAAAGGGCGCTATCAACTCCATCAAAAAAAATCTCTGACAGGCCGTGCAGAATTGACCTTTGGGGAAAAAGCGTGTAAAATGAGAGGATCTGAACACTTGGGAGGTCGTCTCTTTGGATCTGGAACAAATCACCCGCTTCCGCACGGAGCGAAACGCCTTTGGAAAGCATCTGTCCATCGCCGTGGAGGAGCTCCGCCCCGGCTATGCCCGCACCGGGAAAACCGTGACGGCAGAGGACCTCAATCCCCTCAAGGTCGCCCACGGCGGCGTCTACTATACCATGGCTGACATCGCCGCAGGCAACGCCATGGCCGCCCACGGCTACGCGGCGGTGACCGTCAACGCTTCCTTCAGCTACTTCCGCAGCGCCGTGGAGGGAGACCGTCTCACCGCCGAGGCCACAGAGATCAAAAGCGGAAAGACCATCTGCGTCTTTGACGTTCAGGTGCGGGACCAGACCGGCGCCCTGCTGGCCTCCGGCACCTTTACCTTCTTCCGCACGGAAAAGCCCCTGGACCTGGCGTAAGCCCGGAGCCAAATCAAAAAAAGCAAAAAACCGGACCGAAGATCGGTCCGGTTTTTGCATCTTTGCAGGTTATTTTTTGAAGCTGTCCTTGAGGCTCACGCTCCGGTTGAACACCAGATGGCCGGGCTTGGAGTCCTTGTTGTCCAGGCAGAAATAGCCCAGACGCATGAACTGGAAGCCGGCGGGCGCCACGGCGTCGGCCAGGCTGGCCTCCACCTTGCAGCCGGTGAGGATCTCCAGGGAGCCGGGGTTCAGGCAGTCCATGAAATCCTTGTCCGCTCCGTCGGGATCGGGATCGGTGAAGAGGTTGTCATAGAGCCGCACCTCGGCGTCCACGGCGGTGGCGGCGTCCACCCAGTGGATGGTGGCGCCCTTCACCTTCCGGCCGTCGGCGGGATCGCCGCCCCGGCTCTCGGGGTCATAGGTGGCCAGGACCTCGGTGACGTTGCCGTTTTCATCCTTCACGCAGCCGGTGCAGGTGATGAGATAGGCGCCCTTGAGACGGCACTCCGGTCCGCCGGGGAACAGGCGCTTATACTTGGGAACCGGGGTCTCCAAAAAGTCGTCGGCCTCGATCCAGAGCTGGCCGGAGAAGGCCACCTGCCGGGTGCCGGCAGCGGGGTCCACGGGGTTATTCTCCACGGTGACAGTCTCGGTCTTCCCCTCCGGATAGTTGGTGATGGTCAGCTTGATGGGCCGGGTCACGGCCATCACCCGCTGGGCTGTCTCGTTCAGGTCCTCCCGCAGGCAGTGCTCCAAAAAGCCGTACTCCACCACGTTGGTGGACTTGGCCACGCCGATCCGCTCGCAGAAGTTCCGGATGGACCGGGGGGTGTAGCCCCGGCGGCGCAGGCCGCACAGGGTGGGCATCCGGGGATCGTCCCAGCCGGAGACCTTCCCTTCCTCCACTAAGCGGCGGAGCTTGCGCTTGCTCATCACCGTGTGGTCGATGCCCAGGCGGGCAAACTCGATCTGCCGGGGCTTGGCAGGCAGGTCGCAGTGCTCCACCACCCAGTTGTACAGGGGGCGGTGGTTCTCAAATTCCAGAGAGCAGAGGCTGTGGGTGATCCCCTCCAGCGCGTCCTGAATGGGGTGGGCAAAGTCGTACATGGGATAGATGCACCACTTGTCCCCATAGCGATGATGGGGCAGGTGGTTGATCCGGTAGATCACCGGGTCCCGCATGTTGAAGTTGCCGCTGGCCAGGTCGATCTTGGCCCGCAGCGTCATGGCCCCGTCGGGGAACTCCCCGTCCCGCATCCGCTGGAACAGGTCCAGGCTCTCCTCGATGGGCCGGTCCCGGTAGGGGCTCTTGGCGGGCACGCCGATGCTGCCCCGGTACTCCTTAAACTCCTCCGGCGTCAGCTGGCACACATAAGCAAGGCCCTTTTTGATCAGGCCCACCGCCTGGCGGTAGTCCTCCTCAAAATAGTCCGAGCCGTAGAAAAAGCGATCGCCCCAGTCAAAGCCCAGCCAGTGGATATCCTCCTTGATGGCCTCCACAAACTCCTCGTCCTCCTTGGTGGGGTTCGTGTCATCCATCCGCAGGTTGCACAGGCCGCCGTATTTCTCCGCCGTGCCAAAGTCGATGGTCAAGGCCTTACAGTGGCCGATGTGGAGATAGCCGTTGGGCTCCGGCGGGAACCGGGTGTGAACCGTCATGCCGGCGAATTGGCCGCCGGGAGCGAGATCCTCCTCAATAAAGGCATGGATGAAATTTCGGCTCTCAACGGGCTCTTCCTGGGTCGTTTTCAGTTCGTCAGTCATGATTGTCCTTCCCTTCTTCGCAAGTAAGTTCTTATTATACCGACTTACCGCCGAAAAAGCAAGGAAAAATCCGCGCCGGCCCGCCGACTTCACGTCAGCAGCCAGTCCTCAGCCACGTCCCGGGCGGTCGCCGGCGTCACCTGCCCCCGCCGCAGAAGCTCCACCAGCTCCTCCGCCCGGGACCGAAACAGCGTCAGCGCCGGCACCGCCGCCGTCTGGGCCTGGTACTCCACCGCCACGCCGTAGTCCTCCGTCCCGTTTTCCAGAGTCTCCACCAGCAGATAATAATAAATCGGAGCGCCTGCGCACTCCGCCGCTCCCATCAGTAATCTCCGCATGTCTCCGTCCCCCCAAACGTTCCATGTCCCTCTGTCCGCCAGCATAGCACATCTGTCCGGGCGAATCCTGTCAAACCCTGTCGAAGACGCTCAGCGCCCCATTTCGACGGTTTTTTCCAGTGATTTTTCCCATTCTCCTTGCAAACGCTCCGGCAAGGTCCTATAATAAGATTTGACATCATACCCTCCCGGCGGAGAGAAAGGACGATTTGATGGAGCTGAAAAATTTTGACAACATTCTGAGCCTGGTGCCCAAGATGGACCGCCCCATGCGGGTCATTCTGGCAGGTTCCGACGGCGAAAACATGATCCGCGGTCTCTTCCAGGCCCAGGAGACCGGCTTTTTCCAGCCTGTTCTGGTGGGCGACCGGGCCCGTACCATCGCCCTGCTGGAGAAGCTGGGTCTGGAGCGGGAGCCCTACACCATGGTGGACACCGCCCCCGGCCACGACATCACCCAGGAGGCCATCGACATCATCCACAGCGGCGACGGCGATATCCTGATGCGGGGCAACATCGGCACCCGCCAGTTCCTGATGCCGGTGCTGGACAAGGCCAACGGCCTGCGGACCGACCGGCTGATGACCCACGTGTCCCTGGTGTCCCTGCCGGAGTATCCCAAGCTCCTGGCCCTGTCGGATATGACGGTGCTCATCAAGCCCAGCTTGGAGCAGAAAAAGGAGATCATCCGCAATACCGCCGACGCGCTGAAGGCCTTCGGCTATGAAAATCCCAAGCTGGCTATGCTCTCTCTGGTGGAGGAGGTCACCTTCCACATGCAGGACACGGTGGAGTCTCAGCGCCTGGTGTCCGAGCAGTCCCGCCGCCCCTTTGCCGACTGCGAGCTGTGGGGCCCCATCGCCTATGATCTGATCCTCAGCAAGGAGGCCGCCCGGCTGAAAAATTACGACTGCCCCTATTCCGGCGGCGGCTTCGACGGCATCATCGCCCCGGACCTGTCCACGGCCAACACCCTGGTCAAGAGCTGGCTGATCCACGCCCACGCCATCACCTGCGGCGCGGTGGTCGGCGCCAAGGTGCCCATCGCCCTCACCTCCCGCTCCGCCGCCGCAGAGGAAACGGAGCTGTCCCTGGTGTTCTGCGCCATTCTGGACGCCTGGCGGAAAAAGCAGCAGACCGAGGAGTAAATCTCTCTCCCTTACATCACAAAAAATCCGGACCATCTCTGTTGGATGGTCCGGATTTTTTCATGTCTCCAGCTCCCGGAGCTGCTTTTCCAGCTCCTCCAGCCCGCACAGGAGGTTCAGCGCCTCCAGCATGCCATTGGGCGTCAGGTGCGCCGGCAGGTCCAGACGCCGCAGCAGCGCCTGGCGCCGGGCGGCGCTGCCCTGGCCGCCGGTGAGCCCCAGGGCGAACAGGTCCGCCTTGGTGATGGGGGTCCGCTCCGGCGCGACGGTCTCCCCCTCTTCCAGAAAGGTCGCCCCGCAGCGGCGCAGACTCTCCAGCAGCACCTCCGGCCGCATGCCCTCCACGCCCAGCTTGCCCTCCTTGCCGGGGGCGCGCTTGCGCCGCTCCTTGCCGGCGATATCCGGGATATAGGCCTGCTTCACCCGGTCCTTGGGCAGAGCGCCTTTCAGATAGTTCCGGATCACAAAGCCCGCGCCGTCGCTGTCTGTCAGCAGGATCAAGCCCCGCTCCTCCGCCAGCCGCCGGAGAAAGGCCAGCTTCTCCCGGTCGTTGAAGATGGCAAAGCCCCCCAGGGGGATCACGGTGGCGTCCACCACCTGGGAGAGGGTGTTTTGATCGTAGCGGCCCTCCACCACGATGACTTCCTTGATCTTCTTCATCGCCGGCCCGCCCCCAAACGCACCAGCAGCAGCTTCAGCTCCCCTGCCGCGTCCACGCCTTTCTCGCTCTTCATCCGCCGGTCCAGGACCTGGCACTGCTTCACCGCGTCGGCGCACCAGTCGGCGGTGGTCTTCTTGGCCGCTCCCAGCAGGAGCTTTGCCTGGTAGTCCGACTTCATGCCCCACAGCTCCATGAGCCAATACTTGTCCTTGCCGCTGTCAATGGCCATCCGGGCGGTATAGATCCGCCGCAGCTGGCTGCCCAGGGCCGCCAGGATCAAAATGGGCTCGGTCTGCATCTTCAAAAGATCCCCCAGGATGGCCGCCGCCCGGTCGTACTGCCCCTGGAGCACCGCATCCGAGAGGCGGAACACCTCTGCCGACAGCACCGGGTCCGCCACGGCGTCCACATCCCGCTGGGTCACGGTCTTTCCCTTGGCATAGGCCCCGATCTTCTCGATCTCCGGCACCAGCCCGGTCATCAGATCTCCGCACAGGAAAATGAGATACTCCGCGGTCTGGCGGTCGATCTCCTTGCCCAGGGCCCGGAAGCGCCGGGCGATCCAGGCCGTCAGCTCGCTGCTGCCGGCGGGGCGGAACTCCACGCTCTGTAAATGGTCCGTCACGGCCTTATAGAGCTTTTTCATGGTGCGGTTGGGCTTATATTCGATGGTATCGTAGACGAACACCACGCAGCAATAGGGCGGGATGTCCTCCAAAAAGGCGATCATCCGCCCCCGCTGGTCCTCGTTCAGCTTGAAAAGATCCAGGTCCGTCACCACGATCAGCGTCCGCTCCGCCATCATGGGCATGGCCTCCGCCGCCTCCACCAGGGCCTGGACCGTCAGATCCTTTCCCTCCATGCGATGGTAGTTGAACTCCTCAAAGCCCCCGGGGACCAGGGTCTTGCGAAGCTGCCCCAGGTAGTATTCCCGAAGGTAGCTCTCCGGCCCCCAAAATAGATACCCGCAGCCCGCAGTTCCCTCCTTCAGGTCGCTTTTGAGCTGGGTGAAGGCCTGATTACTCTCCTGTTTTTTCATGGTTTTCTCCTTGCTGTATGGATAGGCGGACCGTGCCGTGCAGGTCCGTGCGATAAACGGTGCAGCTGTGCTCTGCCAGACGGCGGAGCGTCTCCTCCGCCGGATGGCCGTAGCTGCTGCCGCCGGCGCTGATGAAGACGGTCTCCGGCGTCAGGGCCTGCAAAAGGGCCTCGCCGGTGGAATATTTCGAGCCATGGTGCCCCGCCGCCAGATAGGTGAGGTCCGGCAGGTCCCAGGCGGCCAGCAGGGCTTCCTCCGTGGCGGCGCTCATATCGCCGGTGATCAGCAGCGCCTCTCCGGCCTCTGCCAGGACGCTGAGCCCCCGCTCGTTGTCCGCGCCCTCCCCCACCGGCGGAAACACGCTGACCGCCGCGCCGCCCAGGGAGAATCGCTCCGGCCCGGTCTCCGGGGTCCGGACCCGGACGCCCCGGGCGGCTGCCAGATCCAGGATCTGCCGCCGGGCCATCTGGTCCTCCGCCTCCGCCGGGACCAGGAGGGTCTCTACCTCCACCCGGGAGAGCAGGGTTTCCACGCCGTTGATGTGATCGGCGTCAAAGTGGGTCAGGATCAGATAGTCCAGCCGGCGGTGACCCATGGTCAGCAGATAGTCGGCGGCGATGGCCCCGGGATCATACCAGCTGTTGGCGCTGCCGCAGTCCACCAGGGCGGCCCCCTCTCCTCCGGAGAGCAAAATGCTCTGGCCCTGGCCCACGTCCAGCGTCAAAACCTCCAGCTCTCCGGAAAAGCGGTCTGCTCCCAGGCGGACCGTCACCGCCAGAGAAACGGCCGTCAGGCCCGCCGCCAGGGCATATTTCCGCCTGCCGCCCTTCCCGGCCCAGGCCGTGAAAAACAGCCCATAGGCGAAGAGCAGCCAGTATTTGAGATAGGGATTGACGAAGTAGAGCGCGTGATAAGGGAGCTTAGCCAACAGGTGGGCCGCCGCCAGGATATAGGCGCTCAGCACCCTGGGGATCACGGCCAGCACCGCCCCCAGGGGCGGAAGGACCATGCTCCCCAGCACAGCCGGCAGCCCCAGCAGAAAGGCTCCGCTGGCCGCCCACAGACAGCAGAGATTGCTCAGGGGCGAGATCAGCACCAATGTGCCAAAGTACAGGGCCGTGAGGGGCGTGGTAAAGACCAGCGCGCCCATAGTCGCAGAAAAGCTGGCCGCTGTAAAGCGATATCCCCTGCCATGCTGTTTGCCGCCCAGCAGCAGTCGGTACAGCCGGGGCGTCAGCCACAAAAGCCCCGCCACCGCCCCAAAGGACAGCTGGAGACTGATGGAGGCCGCAGCAAAGGGATTGGTCAGCAGGATCAAAAACAGCGCGGCGGCCAGAGACGTGGGCCCGTCGCTCTCCCGCCGGAACAGCGGCGCCGCCGCCAGCAGCGAGAGCATCACACAGGCCCGGAGCACCGAGGGAGAAGCCCCGGTCAGCAGGGCGTAAAAGAGCAGCAGGGGGATGGCGCACAGCGCCGTCAGACGGCGGCGGTGCCGCCCGGTCAGCAGCGTCACCAGCGCCAGCAGAAAGCCGCAGTGCATCCCGGACACCGCCAGGATGTGATAGAGCCCCGCCTCAGAGAGGTCCGACGCCCCCTGTCGGGAAAGCCCCGTCTTGTCCCCGGTCAGGATGGCGGTGAGAAAGGCCCCCTGATCCCCCGGGGCCAGCTGGCCGATCCGCTCCCCCATGGCCCGGCCCATCCGGGCAGGCCACCACCGGGGAGAATCGCTGCTCCCCGGGCCGTAGGACGGCGCTCCCCGCTGGTAGGCCAGCAGGAACACCCCCTTGGAGGTAAAGACCGTTACATCGTCGTCCCGGATGCGCCGGGCGCTTCGCAGGGCCACAATGTCTGTCACCGTCTCTCCCGGTCCGTGCTCCAGCAGGTCCTCCCCGCCGTAGTAGACCAGTTTTCCCGGCAGGCCCTCCGCCCGGACCGTGACCTTGGCCCCATAGGCCGTGGGCACGGCGTAATCCTGGAGGGTCATGGTCAGCTGGGCCTCCCGGTCCGCCAAAAGCGCCATAGGCGCCTGGACCTGCCGCAGCCACAGCCAGTTCCACCCCAGGGCCAGGGCGATCCCCACGCCGCCCAGCAGCAGCCGTCTTCCGCCGTTCCCCGCCACGGTCAGCCGCAGGACCACCGCCAGCGCCAAAAACGCCCAGGCCCCCGGCAGAAGCCATGCGTCCGCCAGCAGATACTGGGCCAGGAAAATTCCCAGAGAGAACGCCCCGGCAAACCAAGCCAGCCGCCTCATCGGGGCCGGGCCGGCGGCGTGGGGTCGTCCGTCCGGCCCAGCAGATAGTCCGTGCTGACGTGATAGTAGTCCGCCAGCTTCAAAACTGCCCAGGCCGGAATCTCCCGTACGCCTTTTTCATATCGCCAATAGACATTGCGGTTCATGTTCAGATATTCCGCAATCTCGATCTGGGTCTTATCGTGATCCACGCGAAGGTCTTCCAAGCGGCGAAAGTACATGATACCACCTCAGAAGAATGCTACCAATCGGCAACATCCTCCTGGATGGTTTTCACCCGTACGGCTTCAATTATACAGAACTGTCACAAAAAAGCAACGTTCAGATTCTACACGTCCTCCCATGAATTTTAATTGACGGCAGGATGCGCCTGCGATATGATGGGTCCAGAACCATACATAGAGAGGAGCTGACCCCAATGAAACGTTTTCTGACCCTGCTGTTCACCACCCTGCTTTTGAGCGCGGCGCTGTGCGTCACCGCCTCGGCCTCGGACTTTGACGGCGCAGCCAAGGAGCTCTCCGCCATCGGCATGTTCCGGGGCACTGACAGCGGCTTTGAGCTGGACCGGGCCCCCACCCGCTCCGAGGCCGCCATCATGCTGGTCCGTCTCTACGGCGCTGAGGAGGAGGCCGCGGCCGCCTATCAATCCGGCAAGATCACCCACCCCTTCACGGACGTGGGCAGCACCGCCGCCCCCTATGTGGCGTGGCTGTATCAAAACGGCATCTCCAAGGGCACTTCCGCCACCACCTTCGGCAGCGGCGCCTGCTCGGCCCAGAACTACATCGTTTTCCTCCTCCGGGCCCTGGGCTATGAGGACGGCAAGGACTTCCAGTATGATGACGCCGCTTCCTTTGCCATGACCCACGGTCTCTTTGACGTCTCCATGCTCTCCGGTCCCTTCCTGCGGGATGATCTGGCCGCCGTCACCTATCAGGCCCTGGCCTGCGATCTGGCTGACGGCTCCACCTATCTGCTGGACAGCCTGATCGACAGCGGCGCCATCGACGCCAAGGCCGCCCAGCCCATCACCGAGAAGATCGAGACCTATCGGACCCTGGCCGCCGCCAGCGCCACCAACGCCGTCGACGCCAACGTTGACCTCGCCATGAAGCTGGATATGACGGCTAAGGGCCTCACCGAGGGGGAGAGCATCCAGGAGCAGATGTCCATGTCCATGGATATGGACGGCCGCACCCAGATGATCCTGGATGAAAACCCCAAGATGGCCATTACCATGAAGCTCAAAGCCAATGACGGCACTGAGGAGCTGACCACCGAGACGGCCACCTACCTCCGGGACGGCTGGGTCTACACCAACAGCGACGGCGAGACCTATAAGGTGGATCAGAGCCAGCAGCTGGAGTCCTTCATCGCCATGTACCAGGCCCTGCTGGACCAGGCCGCTGTCAACTCCGCCATGCTGCCCTATATCGACACCCTCTCCGCCAAGGAAAGCGGCGGCAGCACCGTGTACACCATGTCCCTGGGCAAGGGCTTTGAGGGTCTGTTCAACGGTCTGTTCTCCTCCCTCCTGGGGGATCAGCTGTCCCCGGAGGACCTGGGGATGGACCTGGGCCTGGACGTGGAAAAGCTGGTCTACACCTATACCCTCACCGGCGGCAAGCTCAAGAGCTCCGACGTGGACGGCGTCCTGGCCCTGACCATGAAGATGGCCCAGGCCCCCCAGAACACCATGGACCTGACCATGAAGATGACCATGGACATGAGCATGAAGATCAACGCCCTGGGCGATCAGGTGAAGGTCACCTACCCCGCCGGTCTGGACCAGTACCCCGAGCTCTCCGGCGGTGTGGATGGCGAGATCGGCATCACCATCACAGAGGTCCCGGCATAAGCCCGGCCGGCAGCTTGAGAAACCCGAACAAAAGCCAGCGTCTCCTGTGAGACGCTGAGGAGCGGACAGGCATTGCCTGTCCGCTCCTTCGTTTCCTGATATTAAGTGCCTTGGGCGCGGCCACGCTGGGGCCGTCCGGCTCTCAGGCGCTCAGCCCGGGGGCCAGGTCATGTCCCGACCGCTGAGCACGTGGAAGTGCAGGTGGAACACGCTCTGTCCTGCCTGCTCGCCGATGTTGGAGACCACCCGGTAGCTCTCCAGGCCCAGCTCCTTGGCCAGCTTGGCGATGACCTCAAAAATGTGGGCCACCACAGCACTGTTGCTCCCGTTCACCTCGGACACCGAGCCGATGTGGGCCTTGGGGATCACCAGGAAGTGGGTGGGCGCCTGGGGGACGATGTCATAGAAGGCAAAGCACAGCTCGTCCTCATAGACCTTGTTGCTGGGGATCTCTCCGGCAGCGATGCTGCAAAACAAACACTCAGACATAGTAAGCCTCCTCTCTTCTCAGTCAGATATGAATTGATGATAATCCGGATCGTAGTGATAGTCAACCCCTGCCAGGGTCTGGCGGAGCTCCTCCTCCGCCACATCCAGTGTGGCGCACAGATCTGCCAGGTCCTCAGCCTGGTCCCGGAGCCGGGCGTTGACAAAGCTCAAGAGGATATAGGGGTCCTTCGGCAGCATGGGAGTTCCTCCTTTTCTGTCAAGGGCTTTCCCTTGTATGGACCTGCAAATCAATCTTTACAGCTGTTCCAGCCCCAGCACATCGTAATATTCCGCAGAGAAGGTCAATCCCGATGGATCAAACTGCCCTTGCAGCGCCTTGACCGCCTCCCAGGGGTCCTGGGGCGTCAGGCCGAAGGTGCGGCGCAGCGTCTCCAGCGCCTGATCCTTTCGGGCAAAGAAGTCCTCGCAGCCCTCCCAGGAAGCGTCCTCCGCCAGCAGCTCCCGAAACTGCTTCTCCTCCATCCACCAGATCTGGGAGAGGGGGTTGGCGTCCCGGCAGAAGAGCAGATAGGAGAGAAAGGTCCGGAAATCCTCCGCCACCGGCAGCACATAGCTGCCCACTTCTCCCATGGCAGGGTCCACGCAGAACACCCGCTCGTCCCCCGGCAGGAGGATGAAGTGGACGCCGTCACAGCCGATCCACCCCACATACTCCGCCCCCACCGGGGTGCAAAAATAGGGACTGCTGTCTTGCTGCTCCAGACCGATGCTGGAAAAGTCGATCTCCAGGGCCTGAAAGATCCCCAGGTCGTCTCTGGTCATTCTATCCCCATCCTGATATCTTATATCAAAAAGCCTCGCAGAGTTTGTGCCCGCAGGCACAAAACCCATGAAATCCGTTTTCAGCCGTGCCATGGGCGGCTCAGCCCAGCTTGCTGGCCACGAAATCGTCCACAGACGCCAGGGCGTCATCCAGCTTCAAAAGGTCCGTACCGCCGCCCATGGCGCTGTCGGGCTTGCCGCCGCCCTTGCCGCCGCAGATGGCACACACGCTCTTGACCAGATCGCCGGCCTTCACGCCCTTTTTCACAGACTCGGGGCCGCAGACCGCCAGGAAGGTGATCTTCTCGCCGTTGACAGAGGCCAGCACCGCCACCACAGCGGGCTCCTTGTCCCGGAGGAAATCGCCCATCTGGCGCAGCGCGTTGGCGTCCATGCCGTTTCGGACGGCAGTGAGGACCTTCAGCTCGCCCACGTCCTTGGCGGACATCAGGAACTGACGGGCCTCGCCCAGGGAGGCCTCTGCCTGGAACTTCTCCAGACTGTGGCGCAGCTCCTTCATCTCGGCAAGCTGCTGGTCCAGCTTCTTCTCCAGCTCGCCGGGGTTGGTCTTGAGCATCTGAGCCGCGTGGAACAGCACCTGCTGGTTGCGGTTCACGGTCTCCAGGGTCAGCTTGCCCACGGTGGCCTCGATCCGGCGGACGCCGGAGGCGATGGAGGCCTCGGACTTGATGCGGAAGGGACCGGCCTTGGCGGTGTTGTCCAGGTGGGTGCCGCCGCAGAACTCCATGGAAAACTCGCCCATCTCCACCACGCGGACCACCTCGCCGTACTTCTCGCCGAACATGGCCACGGCGCCCTTGCGCTTGGCCTCCTCGATGGGCAGCACCTCGGTGACCACGGGGTAGCCCTCCAGAATGGCGTCGTTCACCAGGCGGTCGATCTCGCTGAGCTGCTCCGGGGTGATGGCCTCAAAGTGGGTGAAGTCAAAGCGCAGCCGGTCCGGCTCCACCAGAGAGCCGGCCTGATGGACGTGGTCGCCCAGCACCTTTTTCAAGGCCGCGTCCAGCAGATGGGTGGCGCTGTGGGCCCGCATAACGGCCTTGCGCCGCTCCACGTCGATGGCGGCGGTGACGCTGTCTCCCACCTGGAACTGGCCGGAGACCACCTTGCCGATGTGGAGGAACTTGCCGCCCTTGTTCTTCTGGACGTTGCTGACCTCAAAGACGGCGCCGCCGGCGGTGATCACGCCGGTATCGGCCACCTGGCCGCCCATCTCTGCATAGAAGGGGGTCTGGTCCAGGACCAGCGTGGCCTCCGCGCCGGCGGCCACGGCGTCCCGCAGCTCCTCCTCCGCCACGATGGCCAGGACCTTGCCCTGGGCCTCGGTGCGGTCATAGCCCAAAAACTCAGTGGCGGGCATGTCGGAGCCGAACTCGATGCCGGCCCAGCCCAGATCGCCCAGGGCCTCCCGGGCCTTCCGGGCACGCTGGCGCTGCTCCTCCATCTCCCGGTCAAAGGCTTCCCGGTCCAGCGTCATGCCCTCGTCCTCCACCATCTCGGCGGTCAGGTCCACCGGGAAGCCGTAGGTGTCATAGAGCTTGAAGGCGTCCGCGCCGGAAAACTGGGTCTCGCCCTTGGCCTTGTGGGCCGCCAGCAGGTCGGCGAAGATCCGCATGCCGCCGTCGATGGTCTTGGAGAAATTCCCCTCCTCGGTGCGAATGACCTTGGTGATATAGGCCTGCTTCTCCCGCAGATCGGGATAGGCCTGCTCATTCTCCCGAACCACGGTGTCCACCACGTCGTGGAGGAAGGGATCGTTGACGCCCAGGAGCTTGCCGTGACGGGCGGCCCGGCGGAGCAGACGGCGCAGCACGTAGCCCCGGCCCTCGTTGGAGGGCAGGACGCCGTCGCAGATCATGAAGACGCTGGAGCGGATGTGGTCGGTGATGACCCGCAGGCTCACGTCGGTCTTGTGGCTTTCTCCGTAGTGGGCGCCGGTGATCTCGCTGACCTTGTTGGTGATGTTCATCACGGTGTCCACGTCAAAGAGGGAGTTCACGTTCTGCACCACGCAGGCCAGACGCTCCAGGCCCATGCCGGTGTCGATGTTCTTCTGCTTGAGCTCGGTGTAGTGGCCCTCGCCGTCGTTTTCAAACTGGGTGAAGACGTTGTTCCACACCTCGATATACCGGTCGCACTCGCAGCCCACGGTGCAGTCCGGCTTGCCGCAGCCGTGCTCGGGGCCGCGGTCATAGTAGACCTCGGAGCAGGGACCGCAGGGACCGGCGCCGTGCTCCCAGAAGTTGTCGGCCTTGCCGAAGCGGAAGATCCGCTCGGCGGGGATGCCCACCACCTTGTTCCAGATCTCAAAGGCTTCCTCGTCCTCCAGGTAGATGGAGGGATACAGCCGGTCCGGCTCCAGGCCCACCACCTTCGTCAAAAACTCCCAGGTCCAGGGAATGGCGTCCTGCTTGAAGTAGTCGCCGAAGGAGAAGTTGCCCAGCATCTCAAAATAGGTGCCGTGGCGGTCGGTCTTGCCGATGTTCTCAATGTCGCCGGTGCGGATGCACTTCTGGCAGGTGGTCACCCGGTCCCGGGGCGGCTCCTCCTCCCGGGTGAACCAGGTCTTCATGGGGGCCATGCCGCTGTTGATCAGCAGGAGGCTTGCGTCATTGGCCGGGGGGATCAGGGAGAAGCTGGGCAGCCGGAGATGGCCCTTGCTCTCGAAGTAGCTCAGGAACATCTCCCGCAGCTCGTTGAGTCCGTAATAGGGATGTGCCATATGTTTCTTCCTCGCAATCCATTCAAATTTTGCCTTTGGGCGGTCCGAAAAAAAGAAACCGCCCCTGACGACGTCAGGGGCGGAAAAAATCCACGGTACCACCCTGATCTGCCCGAGCCCGGGCATCTCAACTCATCCGGTAACGGGGATGGGCCGTCCCGCTCGCCGCGGGCCGCTCCAAAGTGGCTGCTTCCCGCCGCAGTAAGGGGCTCTCACCATTCCCCTCTCGCTGGGACCCGGTCCGCGAAGCTGGCTTTGTCTCTGCTTTTTTCTGTTTGGCTTTTACCGAACTTATTATACCTGTTTCCCGGAATTTGTCAACGGAAAATCCTCAGGATTCCCGTTTTTTCTCCCGCCGGGCCTTTTGGGGACTCACCCGCTCCCCGGTCATCACGCAGACGCCGGTGGCATGACACATCCCGCAGCCCACGCAGGGGGCGGAGCTGGTCTGCCGCTGGCTGAGGAACCAGGCTGCCGCCCCGGCGCCCGCCAAAATCACACCCAGGATCAAGATCTGCCAGAATGTCATAAAATCCCCTCCTTTGGGTATGATTTTACCAGAGCTTCCCCACCTGCTCCCATGGCATCTGCAACAGTCGCAAGCCCAAAAGCGGCAAAAGCTCCGCCGCAGGCAGGGGCAGCCCCGCCAGGGGGATCTCCTGGGGCTCCACCACCGTTCCATCCGGCCGGGGCAGCGCCCGCTGAACGCACAGCACCGGCTGGCGCAGGCTGGAGAGGGTCAGGCTGTCCCTGGGCGAGAGCCCATAGGTGATCACCCGCTCCGCCCGGACTCCCGCCGGCGGCCCCCACTCCCCGGGAAGCAGCAGCGTGCCGCACCGGATCTCCCCCACCAGGGGCAGGGCCCGGGGCGTCAGGGCCAGCGCCGCCCAGGGCCCCTCCCCGATCTCCCGGGGCTGCGTCAGGGGCCGGACCCCCGGCGGCAGCAGGTCCCGCCAGGGACCGGGACAGATATAGATCGCGCTCTCCATGGAACCACCTCTTCCCTAGTCTCTGCCGGCGGCGGATTTCCATACAAAATTTTCTCTCGTCTTTTTCCCGCCGCTGTGCTATACTCTTAAAAGAGAACTTGGCCGCCTCTTCCCGGCGGCAGACGAGGTGAAAGAGCTTGCACGTCTGGGCCCATTTCAAAACCATCCACCATCACCGCTCTCTGGTGCGGCGGTACTGCTTCCGGCTGGGGCTGTACTGGCAGGGACTGACCCACGATCTGTCCAAATACTCCCCGGTGGAGTTCTGGGCCGGAGCCAAATATTTTCAGGGAGACCGCAGCCCCAACGACGCTCAGCGCCGGGCCAACGGTTTCAGCGCCTCCTGGATGCACCACAAGGGCCGCAACCGCCACCACTTTGAGTTCTGGACCGATTACAGCCTGGACGGCAGCGGCATCGCCGGCGTGGAGATGCCGAAAAAATATGTGGCGGAGATGTTCTGCGACCGGCTGGCCGCCAGCAAGGTCTACCGGGGCGACGACTTCTCCCCCGGCGATCCCTATGAGTTCTTCCTCCACGGCAAGGGCCGCCAGCTCCTCCTCCACCCCGCCACAGAGGCCCTGCTGGAGGTCCTGCTGACCAAGCTCCGGGACGAGGGGGAGGACGCCGCCTTCGCCTACATCCGCCGGGAGCTGCTGGGAAAGGACCGCTGAGAGTAAAAATCTTTTGCCTTTTTCGCTGAGAAGGGGTTTACAGCTCCGGGAAAAAAGAGTATCATAGAAAAAAGATAGGAAAGGTGGTGCCTGCATGGACGACTACACTCGGAAATTCAAGATCGCACTGGACAAGGACGCGGAGATCCATCAAATTTTGACGGCGGTTTATCAGGCACTGGAGGAAAAGGGCTATAACCCCATCAATCAGATCGTGGGCTATATCCTCTCCGAGGACCCCACCTATATCACCAACCACAACAACGCCCGGACCCTGATCCGCAAGATCGACCGGGATGAGCTGCTGCAGGTGCTGGTGCGCCGCTATCTGGGACAGTGATCCCATCTCCCGCCCCATTGAGATCCAAAAAAACGCTGTGTTCCATGGAACACAGCGTTTTTTCTTACCTTTCAGCAAGGTCCGGCGGCCGGTCAGGCCGGCGCGCCGTCCTCCGCTTCCCAGATCTCATCCAGATCCCGGGGGCGGGGTCCCCGGCCGTACATCCATGCCATCCGGGCGATCTTCCCGGCCAGCTCCTCGGTCAGCTCAGCGGGCAGCAGCCGCCACTGCCAGTTGCCCCCCAGCAGGCCGGGGGTGTTCATCCGGGCCTCCGCGCCCAGGCCCAGATAGTCTTGCAGCTGGGCGATGAACAGATCCGCCACGCTGCTCATGCCGCCCCGGATCATGCCCCAGTGGAAGCCCTCCTCCCGGTTCAGGCCCAGATAGCGAACCGCCATCTCCACATCCGCCGGGTCCGCCTCCTCTCTCCAGGCCATGACGGGGGCATTGTCGTGGGTGCCCACATAGCACACGCAGTTGGTCCCATAGGTGTGGGGCAGATAGTCGCTGGGCTCCCGGGAGTCAAAGGCAAACTCCAGCACCTTCATGCCCGGAAGTCCCGACTCCTTCAAGAACTGGCGGACCTCCGGCGTCAAAAAGCCCAGGTCCTCGGCGATGAACTGAAGGTTGGAGAACCACCCCTGGAGCACGCCCAAAAGATCCATGCCGGGGCCCTTGACCCAGCGGCCGTCCTTGGCGGTCTCGGCGCCGTAGGGCACCGCCCAGTAGCTCTCCAGTCCCCGGAAGTGGTCGATCCGCAGCACATCGTAAAGCCGGGCAGCGCCGTCGATCCGGCGAATCCACCATCCATAGCCGTCGGCCTTCATGGCGTCCCAGTCGTAGAGGGGATTCCCCCACAGCTGGCCGTCCTCGCTGAAATAGTCCGGCGGCACACCGGAGACCTCCTTGGGAACGTTCCGCTCATCCAGCTGAAAGCTCTTCGGGTCCGCCCACACGTCGGCGGAGTCCATGGCCACATAGATGGGCAGATCCCCGATGATGCCGATCCCCTTTTCCCGGGCGTAGGCCCGGAGGTCCTCCCACTGGCGGAAGAAGAGATACTGGATATAGGTAAACAGCTCCACGTCCTCTGCCAGCTCCCGGCGGTATCGCTCCACAGCCTCTGGCCGGCGCAGGCGGATATCCTCCTCCCACTCCGTCCAGGCCCCCATGTCAAAGTGCCGCTTCAAGGCCATGAACAGGGCGTAGTCCGGCAGCCAGCCGGCGTTTTTCTCTGTAAACGCTTTTACCTTGTCAGTGTCCCGTTTCCAGCCCCGGTCCGTCGCCTTGCGCAGCAGACGAAAGCGGTTTTCATAGATCTTTCCATAGTCCACCCGGGACGGCTCCGCGCCCCAGTCGATCTCCTCTACCTCCGCCTTCGTCAAAAGGCCGTCCTCCACCAGCAGGTCCAGATCCACAAAATAGGGATTGCCCGCGTAGGCCGAGAGGCTCTGATAGGGGGAGTCTCCATAGCTGGTGGGGCCCACCGGCAGCATCTGCCACCAGGACTGCCCCGCCGATGCCAGGAAGTCCACAAAGTCATAGGCCGCCTTTCCCAGCGTGCCGATGCCGTGGGGCGAGGGCAGTGAGGATACCGGCATCAAAATTCCGCAGCTTCTCTTCATCTCAAACACACAACCTTTGCTTGTCAGCCTTTGACCGCGCCTGCGGCCACGCCTTTGATAATATGCTTCTGGCAGAGCAGATACACCACCACAATGGGGATCACGTTCAGCATGATGCTGGCCATCATGGGGCCCATCTCCACCCGGCCGAAGCCGCCCCGGAAATACTGGATCAAAATGGGAACGGTGAGATACTTCGTCCGGTCCAGGGACAGATAGGGCAGCAGATAGTCATTCCACAGCCACATGGTCTCCAGAATCCCAACGGAGATCAGCGTGGGCTTCAAAATGGGCAGCACCACAAAGAAGAAGGTCCGGACGGGGCCGCAGCCGTCGATCATGGCCGCCTCCTCCACCTCGATGGGGACTGACTTCATAAAGCCGCAGAACATGAACACCGCCAGTCCCGCGCCAAAGCCCAGATAGATGATGCAGATGGTATAGGGCGTGTCCAGATGGAGCCGGTTGGCCGTGGAGGACAGGGTGAACATCAGCATCTGGAAGGGCACCACCATGGAGAAGACAAAGAGGAAATACAGCGCCTTGGAATACCAGGTCCGGACCCGGGTGATGAACCAGGCGCACATGGAGCAGCAGATCAGGATCAGCGCCGCTGAGAGCACCGTGATCACCAGGCTGTTCCAAAAGGCTGCCGGAAAGCCCTGGGCCTCGATGGCGCTGCGGTAGTTCTCCAGCCCTGCGAAGCTCTCCGCAGTGGGCAGCTCAAAGGCGCCGCCGGTGGTGATGGAGGTCTCTTTTTTCAGGGAATTGAGCAGGATCATCACCACGGGGTACACCCATGCCAGGCTGAGAACGGTCAGCAGGACGGAGGTGATCCCGTCCCGGAGCTTGTGGGTCTTCGTCATCACTGCTGCACCTCCTTAGAGCGGGTAGCCCGAAGCTGGGCCAGGGAGATCACAATGACCAGGATGCAGAACAGCACCGCCTTGGCCTGGCCGTAGCCCTTCCACTGGGGGCCGGAGCGGCCGTAGAAGGTGTTGTAGATGTTCAGCGCCAGCATCTCCGTGGCATGGCCGGGCTCGCCGGCGGTGAGGGCCAGGTTCTGGTCAAAGAGCTTGAAGCCGTTGGTCAGGGACAGGAACATGCAGATGGTGATGGAGGGCATCACGTTGGGGATCTTGATCCGCCAGAGGATCTGCCGGTCCGTGGCCCCGTCGATGCGGGCGGCCTCCAGATAGTCGTTGGGGATGGACTGAAGGCCCGCGATGTAAATGATCATCATATAGCCGATCTGCTGCCAGCACATCAAGATCACAAGGCCGATGAAGCCATAGGGCGCATGGAGGGAGAGCAGAGGCTTTCCCAGCAGCGTCAGCACGCAGTTAAGCAGGATATTCCAGATGTAGCCCAGGACGATGCCGCCGATGAGGTTGGGCATGAAGAATACCGAGCGGAAGAGATTGGTGCCCTTGATGGACCGGGTCAGCGCCAGGGCGATGGCGAAGGCCGCCGCGTTGATACAGATGGTGGAGACCACGGTGAACAGCGCCGTAAACCAGAAGGAGTGGAGAAAGTCCCCCTCCGTCAGGGCGAAGATATAGTTTTTCAGGCCGTTCCACTGGGCCTTGTCGATGGTGATGAATTTGCAGAAGGACAGGTAGAGCCCCTGTAAAAAGGGCCACACGAATCCGATGAGGAAGGCCGCCAGCGTGGGGACCACAAAGACGGGCCAGTACCGTTTGATTGCTTTTTCCATAAGCTTCCCTCCCATGCTCTCGGCGCTCCGCTCCAGGCGGCAGGCCGGGGCGTTGCCTCACGGACTTTGGAAGACGTCCCGCAGGGCGGTTTCCAAAGTCCGCGTCCCAGGCGCCGCCGGGCGATCAGCCCCGGATCGCCGGTCAAAATGGCGGGGCGGGCGGAATCGCCCGCCCCGCTTGACGGATGTCAGTGATTCGGCGCTCAGCCGCCCAGCAGGGCGTACTCAGCAGCCCAGCCGTCCACGAACTGGGACACCACATCGTCCCAGGTGCCGGTGCCGGCGGCGTAGGCCGTCAGCTTGGAGGCCAGATCGTCCTTCCAGGTCTGGGAGGGGATGGTGGTGAAGTCCCAGCGCACGGGGACCTTGCCCGCGGCGGTCATCTCCGCATCCTGCTTGCAGAACAGGTTGGCAGACTCCATGGCCTTCTTGAAGGGGATGTTGAAGCCCATGCCGGCGCCGCCGGAGGGCATGGCGCCCTCGCCGCCGCCCATGGCCTTAACGCCGGTCTCAGAGGTGACGCACCAGTACATGAAGTCCAGAGTGGCCTGGATGTTCTCGGGAGAGGCGTCCTTGTTCACGCACCAGAAGTTCTCAGTGCCGGTGCACAGGCCCTGGTTGGCCTCGTCGCCCGCGCCCACATAGATGGGGATCATGGCCAGGTCCTCGTCAGAGAACTTGCCCTCGCCCACCAGGTTGGCATACTCCCAGGAACCGTTCTGGAAGAACACAGCCTCGCCGGCCAGGAACTCGTTGCGGCTGTCGTCGCCGGTCTTGCTGGGAAGCTCCGCGGGAGCGCAGGTGGCGTTGTTCAGGTACAGGTCAAAGATGGCCTTATAGTTATCCAGGTAAGTACCCTTAAGAGCGTCGGTGGTGGTGACGCCGTCGGCCTCATACTCCAGATAGATGGGCAGGTTGGCCAGGTGGGTCTGATAGCGCCAGTTGGAGGAGGCGTCCATGCCGGCGGAGGAGAAGGCCGCAAAGCCCAGCTCGTCCTTCCGGGCGGTGATGTCCTCAGCCACCTTCTTCAGGTCCTCAAAGGACTGGATGTCCTCCACGGTGTAGCCGGCCTTTTCCAGCAGGGTCTTGTTGGTGATCAGGCCGAAGGACTCCACCACGTAGGCCATGGCCAGGGTGGCGTCGCCGTCCTTGAGGGCGAAGGCCTCGTTGGTCAGCTCGCCCAGGACCGGCGTGCCGGTCAGGTCGTAGCAGTAGTCCTTCCAGTTCAGCAGGCCGTTGGGGCCGTTGACCTGGAACAGAGTGGGCGGATTGCTCTTGGACATGTCGCTCATCAGCGTGGTCTCATACTCGTTGGAGGCCGCGGTGACCACGGTCACCGGCACACCGGTCTCCTCGGTATAGATCTTGGCCAGCTCTTTCCACTGGCCGTCCTGCTCGGGCTTGAAGTTCAGGTAAAAGACTTCGCCGGCGGCGCCCTCGCCGTCACCGGCGGGCTCAGCGTCGTCTGCGGGCTTGTCACCGCCGCAAGCGGCCAGAGACAGTGCCATTGCCAGAGTCAGCAAGAGGGCAAACAGTTTTTTCATCTTGTTCAATCTCCTTGTCAAAAAATTTATTTTCACATCCGCAGATGTAAAAACCTCATACTTCCCGGACACTGCCGCCGTTCCGCAGGGCGGTGTCCAGCACCACATGGCGGTTCCCGCCCCGGCCCTCGATCATGTCCACCAGGATCTCCACCGCCTCCAGCCCCATCTCCAGCTGAGGCTGGACCAGGGTCGTCAGGGTGGGCACACAGTAGGCGGAGATGTCGATGCCGTCGATGGCCACCACAGAGCAGTCCTCCGGCACCCGCCGTCCCGCGTCATAGGCCGCCTTCATCGCGGCCACCGCCATGGAGTCCGCAATGACGAACACAGCGGTCAGATCGCCCCGCCGCTCCAAAAGCCGGGTCATGCCCCGGTAGGCGGCGGCCATATCAAAGGTCTCCGTCTCCTCAACCAGGCTCTCCTCCGGCGGAATCCCCGCCTCCTCCAGCGCCCGGCAGTAGCCCATATAGCGCAGCTGGCTGATGGAGCGGTCCCGGGTGGAATCCAGCAGGACGCCGATCCGGCGGTGTCCCCGCTCCAGCAGCAGCCGGACGGCCCGGTAGGCCTCCAGCCGGTCGTCGATGGTGACGGAGGAATAGCTCTCAGGCCGGAGCTCCCCGAAGCTGTTGGTATAGGAACAGCAGACAAAGGGCACATCCAGCAGGGCCACCTGCTCCGGCGTGTAGTCAAAGCAGCCGCCCAGCAAAATCAAGCCCTGGAGCCGTTTGGACCGGGCCAGCTCCGCGCCGGAGCGGACCTCGTCCTCCCCGGATCGGATCTGATGGAGGACCATGGTGTATCCCGCCCGGCCGATGGCGTCCTCCACCGCGTGGATCACCCCGGTGAAAAAGGGATTTCCCACGCCCCGGACCACCAGGCCGATGGCGTCGGACTGGGGGCGGACCAGGTCTCTTGCGCTGTTGTTGGGCACATAGTGCAGCGCCCGCACCACCTCCAGCACCCGGGCCCGGTTGGCCGCGCTGACGTCGGGGTGGTCGTTGAGGACCCGGGAGACCGTGCTGACAGAGACGCCGCAGCGCTCCGCGATATCCTTGATCGTCATGGTGCTCCCCACCTTTCTCGCCGGCCTAAAACGTTACCGGGAACGTTTCCAGTGCTTTTCGTTATTTAATATAGATGATTTTACGCCGGCTTGTCAATCTCATTTTGTCGCTTTTGTGGAAGAGCACAAACTTTTCAGAAATCTCTGTGAACTCTCACAAGGGGCTCCCCAAACGTAACCGTTTAACTCCCCCCCCTGCCAAAAAGACCCC
Organism: uncultured Dysosmobacter sp.; assembly: GCA_963560095.1. Classification (GTDB taxonomy): domain Bacteria; phylum Bacillota; class Clostridia; order Oscillospirales; family Oscillospiraceae; genus Oscillibacter. Next base: position 112,298 of record CAUWNE010000002.1, read on the forward strand.
CGGGATCTCCGGGGGCCAAAAACAGAGAACCCTCCGTATGTGCTTCAAGCATACGGAGGGTTTATGGAGATCTAAGAGAATGAAGCTCCGCAGGACGCACGACCTCCCGACAAGAGCGCATCAAAGTGCGGTTTTTCGTTCCGAAAGGGATTTTTGCTCTGGCTCAACTCTCCAACAAACTGGAATTTTTTAAAGAGGATTGTTCCAGTATTCCACGGCATTTCTGTTTATATCATAAAACGTAATGCCAGCATTCACAGGCAAAACAATCGCAAAAGGTTTATTGCTGTCAATGTCAATTACTTGAGTCGAATTGCCATCATACATTTCCAGTTGTGCTACCTGTTGTTGATTCATAGAAATAAACGCTCGTTCTTTATATCCCTCTACTGTGTACTCTGCAATTCCTCTGTCAACGCCTGAAAGGCTGCCGCCGCCACGAAAGAAATATCCAAAGGAAAGTCCGGGACGATTAACATAGACAGAAAAAGTGTGGTCACTCATATTCTGGGGATAAGAAATATACGCCGCCATCGTGTCGGAAACGCTTCCCTCAACTGTCCAATCATCCTTAATCTTCTGCGAAGAGCGAATATCTGCTTCTAAATTGGATGAAGCCACACCAATATCATGATTGACATAAAGAAATCCAACAAACAAAACACAAACAAGAACAACCACCAACGTTATCTTTAGAAAAGTTTTTTTCATACAATCACACCCCCCTGCAGCTTCTAATTTGCCGTTCGCTTTACTTGAGCAAATTATACGATAAAACCTGTGAACAATTCTACTGTAACTTTGGCAAAATAAACGAAAAGTCCGAACAGTTTCCTGTCCGGACTTCCTCGTTCCATCATAGATCCATGCTGTTTTCGCAGCTTTCACTCCCCGGGGGACTGATACTGCGATGATGTTCAGACGGCCTCGTGGCCCTGGCTGCGGATGGTCTCCACCACCCGCTCCGCCAGCTCCCGGCAGCGCTCTTCGCTCTCGGCCTCTACCATGACCCGGACCAGGGGCTCCGTGCCGGACTCCCGCACCAAGATCCGCCCCGTGCTGCCCAGCTCCTCCGCCACGGCCTGGACCGCGGCCTGAACCGCCGGGTCCTCCTGGGCGGTCTTCTTATCCCGGACCCGGACGTTGATGAGGACCTGGGGATAGACGGTCATCCCCTCCGTCAGCCGGCTCAGGGGCAGCTTCTTGGCCAGCATGACCTCCATGACCTTCAGCGCGGTCAGGATGCCGTCGCCGGTCCGGGCATACTTGGAGAAGATGATGTGGCCCGACTGCTCGCCGCCGATGCGGTGGCCGTTGTTCATCATATTCTCATAGACGTATTTATCGCCCACCTTGGTCTTCTCATAGGCGATGCCCGCCTCGTCCAGCGCCTTGTACAGGCCGAAGTTGCTCATGATCGTGGTGACCACCGTGTTGTTCACCAGCTTATCCCGGCCCTTCATATAGCAGGCGTAGAGATACATGATCTGGTCTCCGTCCACCAGCTGGCCCTTTTCGTCCACGGCCAGGCACCGGTCCGCGTCGCCGTCAAAGGCAAAGCCCACGTCGCACCCCTGCTCCTTCACATACCGCTTGAGCCCCTCGATATGGGTGGAGCCGCAGTCCGTGTTGATATTCAGTCCGTCAGGACGGTCGTTGATCACCCGGACGTCGGCGCCCAGGGCCTTGAACACGCTGGGGGCGATGTTCCAGGCGCTGCCGTTGGCGCAGTCCAGAGCCACCTTCTTATCCTTGAAAGAATACTGGGCCAGGGCGATCAGATAGCCGATATAGCGGTTGCGGCCGGCGCTGTGGTCCACCACGCTGCCGATCGCCTCGCCGGCAGCCAGGGGCAGCTCCCGCCAGGGATTGCCGTCCAGCTCCAGCTTTCCGTCCAGGTAATCCTCCACCAGGGAGATGGTGGTCTCGTCCATCTTCTCCCCCTCCCGGTTCATCAGCTTGATGCCGTTGTCATAGAAGGGGTTGTGGCTGGCGGAGATCATCACGCCGCAGTCAAAGCCGTCGATCCGGGTCACATAGGACACCGACGGCGTGGTGGTCACGTGCAGCAGATAGACGTCCGCCCCGGAGGCGGTGACGCCGGCGCTGAGGGCGTACTCCAGCATATAGCTGGACCGGCGGGTATCCTTGCCCACCACGATGCGGGCCCGCTGGCTGCGGCCGTAATACCAGCCCAGGAAGCGGCCGATCTCATAGGCGTGCTGGGCGGTCAGACCCTCTCCGGCCTTACCGCGGAAGCCGTCGGTTCCAAAATATCTTCCCATAATGTCACTCCATTGTATCAGAATCTCAAGATCCCAGCCGGTGCGCCGGCTGTGCTTCTCCTTATCATACCCTCTGCCCGGCCAAATGTCCAGAATTTTCAGCGCCCCTCCCCCGCTCCTGCGGCTCTTTTTCCAAAGTGCCCCTTGAAATCCCAGCTCTCCTATGAGAAAATAAGAATATGAGATTTCTGCATCAGACATAGGAGGCGCTGACATGAAGATTTCCACCAAGGGGCGGTATGCCCTGCGGCTGATGACAGACCTGGCCAACAGCGGTCAGGAGGGCTATGTGTCCTTAAAGGACGTGGCGGCCCGGCAGAATATTTCTCAGAAGTATCTGGAGCAGATCGCCGGCTCCCTGGCCAAGGCGGGCCTTCTTCAAAGCGGCCGGGGCGCTCAGGGCGGATACCGGCTGGCCAAGGCCCCCGCCGATTACACGGTGGGCGAGATCTTACGCCTGACGGAGGGGAACCTGGCCCCTGTGGCCTGTCTGGCCGGTCCTGAGAACCGCTGCGAGCGCTGCGGCGAGTGCTCCACCCTGGATTTCTGGAGCGGGCTCTACGCCACGGTGAACGCCTATATCGACCGCTATACCCTGGCAGATCTGGCGGCGGAGCGCAGGCACTCTGCCGGCGGCTCCGCGATGAAGGGCTGAGCAGTCCCATCTCCCAGGCAAGGGGCGTCCGTCTCTGACGGGCGTCCTTGTTTGCGTTTGATCAGATCTTCACCATGATTTTCCATCAAAAAAACAGCATATTCCCCTGGTTTCGAGTCAAACTATGCTCGCGATACCCAAGCAGCACTCTTTTGATATTTGACAACGGAAAAGGAGAATACTGTGATGTCTAGTAAGAACACCAACAAGATCAATGTCCCCGAGGCCCGTGCCGCTATGGATAAGTTCAAGATGGAGGCTGCCTCCGAGGTGGGCGTGAACCTGAAGGAGGGCTACAACGGCGACCTGACCTCCCGGGAGGCCGGCTCCGTCGGCGGCCAGATGGTCAAGAAGATGATCGAGTCCTACGAGA
>CAUWNE010000003.1:0-99312 GCA_963560095.1 uncultured Dysosmobacter sp.
GCGTTTCGCTATCCGTGAGGGTGGCCGTACCGTCGGCTCCGGCGCTGTGACCGAGGTCGAGGAGAAGTAATTCTTCCCCCTAAGCTTTTGAAAGGACTGCCGCATCGCGGCAGTCCTTTTTTTGACCTTCGAAAAAGTGACTGAGGCCACTTTTTCGGAAAGACTGCACTCTGCCGCGCGCTCGTCGCCGCAAAGTCCGCTTTGCTCCGGTTCCGCCTGACGGCGAAACCTCCACCCGCTCCCTTGCGTCTCCTCTCCCCACGCAAACCGTTCCACTGGGTTTGCGCGAGGGCCCCAGGTTTTATCTGCCTGCGGCAGCCAAATTCCACACTTGCAGGGTGAGAAGTATGTTCTGCCAGGCCGCAGCGTTAAAAAATATGCCTGCGGCATATTTTTAGCGCAGGCCGCAGCGGCTGTGCCGCGAGGATGGCACTGAGTGCCCCGGCAGAACATGATCTCACTTGATTCGCCGCCTGCGGGCGGCGCTGCGCAGCCGTTGGCAGCTTTGCTGCCTTACGAATGCGGCGTACCCCTTGCGGGTAAACTCTGCGAGGTATTTTAACAAGCTGGGGACTGCCGCATCGCGGCAGTCCTTTTTTGTTCGCGGCCACCCGGGGCCCCGCAGAGCGGGGCGGGAAACAGCTCCCCTCGGAGAGCTGAGAGCCCGGGGCCGCCCCAGGTGAGGGGCGCTCTGCGCCGGGGATTGTGTTCCAGGTCCATCAATCCGGACTTCCGGGCCCGTCGAGCAGGGCCTGCTGGAAGCCGTCCGCGCCGGGACAGCATACATCCCCCGCCACGGGCTGCTCCTCACAGACATACAGATTCAGCTGGACGCCCTGGGGGCGGTCCGGGTAGTTGGTGACGGCATAGGTGTACCGGGTGACCTGCTTGCCGCAGCTGTCCGTCAGATCAAAGCCCTGCTCCTTCTGGAGACGGTTGTAGGTGAGATAGGGCTCCCCCAGGGTCTCCGGCAGCAGGAATTGCAGAGTCTCCAGCGGGTCCGGCTCCACCTCCCAGCCCAGGGACTGGAGATAGGACACCCGCTGGGTGTTGTCGCTCAGCCGGGGCCGGTCTCCGTCGGAGCCGGGGAAAACGCTGGCCAGAATGACCAGCAGCGCCATGACCGCCCCCACGGCGATCACGGTCAGCACGGCCTTTTTTTTGGAAAATCGCGTGGTGACAATCAGCATGATACATCCCTCCTGACTGTTCCATATTCATTTTCAGGCGGGAATATGATATACTACCGGAGAAAAGGAAGGTGACGGCATGGAGAAACAGCGGTTGGACAAGATCATCGCCTCTACGGGGCGGTTCTCCCGGCGGGAGGTGAAGGACCTGATCCGTCAGGGCTTGGTGCTGGTGGACGGGCTTCCCGCCCGGTCGCCCCAGGACAAGGCGGACCCGGAGACGGCAGAGATCGCCGTGGGCGGGGAGGTGCTGACCTACCGCCGGTTCACCTGGGTGATGCTCAACAAGCCATCGGGATATCTCTCCGCCACAGAGGACGGCCGGGGCCCCACGGTGCTGGACCTGCTGCCGGAGGAGCTGCGGCGGCAGGGGCTCTTTCCCGTGGGACGGCTGGATAAGGACACCGAGGGGTTGCTCCTGCTGACCAACGAGGGCGGGCTGGCCCACGATCTGCTCTCCCCCCGGCATCACGTGGACAAGGAGTATTATGTGGAGGTAGCTGGCCGGCTGACCGAGGCAGACTGCCGGGCCTTTGCCCAGGGGCTGTCTCTGGGAGACGGACTGGAGTGCAAGAGCGCGGAGCTGAGACTGCTGGAGGATGGGAGCCGGGCCCATGTCACCCTGCGGGAGGGAAAGTTCCATCAGGTCAAGCGGATGATGGCATCCCGGGGGACGCCGGTGACCTATCTGGAGCGGGTCCGGATGGGCAATTTGCACCTGGATTCGGACCTTCTCCGGGGGAAGTTCCGCTTTTTAACGGCGCAGGAAGTGGAAGATTTGCGGGAAATTTCAGGTTCCCTTTAAAAACGTGAAAACTTCAACAAAAAGCCGACGTTTTTTTGTTGAAAAAAGAAGAAAACTCTTGCTTTTTAACGGAAGTACAGATATAATGTAACTGTTGACAAGTTGCACAAGTATTTGTGGATTAAGTTGAATGGAGGAGCGGGCATGTCAGGGAGAATTTTTCAAAATGTGGTGCTTCAGCTCAAGGAAAACACGGACCGCACCGTGGGCGTGATCGACGGAGAGGGCGTGGTGATCGCATGCAGTGAGCTGCCCATGATCGGCCAGCGGTGGGCGGAGTATGTGCCGGTGGTAAACAGCGCCGCCGGCGGGATGATCTCCTCAGACGGAAAGACCTTCAAGGCGCTGACGGGCTGGGGCAACCAGTTTGATTACGCGGCCTTTGCCTTTGGCGATAACGAGGTCAGCAAGACCGTCTGCGCCATGGCCACGGTGTCGCTGAACGCCGCCAAGGCCTATTATGAGGAGAAGCACGACCGGGGCGCCTTCATCAAGGACATCATCTCCGACAATATCATGCTGGGCGATATCTACATGCGGGCCAAGGAGCTGCGGGTCAGCGCCGATATTCCCCGGGGCGTGTTTGTGGTCCGCTCTTTGAAAAAGGGAGAGTCCATCCCCACGGATGTGATCCAGTCCCTGTTCCCCGACCGCCAGAGCGACTTTGTCCTCAGCGTGGGCGAGGGGGACGTGGTCCTGATCCGTCAGATGCCTGAGGGGGCCGGCGTCAAGGAGCTGAACAAGATCGCCGTCTCCATCGAGGAGACCCTGCGGGACGGCGGCGAGAGCACCGTGGTGGTGGGCATCGGCACCGTTGCCATCCACCTGCGGGACCTGGCCAAGAGCTATAAGGAGGCCCAGATCGCCATTGAGGTGGGCAAGGTCTTCGACACGGAAAAGTATATCATCAACTATGAGAACCTGGGCATCGGCCGGCTGATCTACCAGCTGCCCACCACCCTGTGTGAGATGTTCCTCCAGGAGGTCTTCAAGAAGAACCCCATTGACGCCCTGGATAAGGAGACCCTGTTCACCATCCACAAGTTCTTTGAGAACAATCTGAACGTCTCCGAGACCGCCCGGAAGCTCTTTGTCCACCGGAACACCCTGGTGTACCGGCTGGAGAAGATCAAGAAGCTGACGGGACTGGATCTGCGGGAATTTGATGACGCCATCACCTTTAAGGTGGCGCTGATGGTGAAGAAATACCTGACCTCCCGGGGCATCGACTCCTGAGCGTTCCGCTGAACAAACGCGCCGCAGAAGCCTTCCTTCTGCGGCGCGTCTTCGCCTGTGGAGATCCCCGAGAAAAATTCCGGGAGAATCGGGATGGGGGATTGCATTGGGGCGGAAAACCGTATATAATAATCCTATCTTTGGAATTATGTCGACCGTTCCGGGAAACAGGCGGAGCTTCGCCGGGAACGTGTGTGCAGATCGTAACTTGCGAGGTGGAGTATGATCCGATTAAAGGATGTGGAGATGGAATATGACAACGGCACCCGGGCCATTCAGGGGATCAGTTTGACCATTGAGGACGGGGAGTTCGTGTTTTTGGTGGGGCCTTCCGGTTCCGGAAAATCCACCATCATCAAGCTCTTGACGGGAGAGGTGGAGCCCTGCGCGGGCCGGATCATGATCAACGGCTTTTCCGTCAGCAATATCTCAGAAAAGCAGGTGCCGCTGATGCGGCGGACCCTGGGCATCATCTTCCAGGACTTCCGTCTGATCGAGAAGAAGACGGTGTATGAGAATCTGGAATTCGTCATGCGGGCGGTGGGCGCCAGCCCCAAGGAGATCAAAAAGCGCATCCCCTATGTGCTGAATCTGGTGGGCCTGGAGGATAAGAGCGGCAGCTATCCCACGGAGATCTCCGGCGGCGAGCAGCAGCGGGTGGCCATCGCCCGGGCGCTGGTGAACAACCCCAGCACCATCATCGCCGACGAGCCCACCGGCAACCTGGACCCGGAGCGGTCCCTGGAGCTGATGAGCCTGCTGGTGAAGATCAACCAGCTGGGCACCACCGTGGTGGTGGTGACCCATGAAAAAGACCTGGTGGACCACTTCGGCAAGCGGGTGGTGACCATCGACGCCGGCCGGGTCGTCAACGACAGTGTGGGCGGATATGTGGGAGGACAGATCCATGGGTAAGCACAAGTTCGGATATTTTTTCCATGAGGGCCTGTCCAACATGTTCAGCCATGGCTTCATGTCCTTCGCGGCCATCGGCATCACGGTGGCGTGCCTTCTGATCATGGGGACCTTTACCCTGGTGGCGGTGAACGCCAACGAGCTGCTGGCGGACCTGGAGCAGGAAAATGAGATCCTGGCCTATGTGGACGACAGCTATACCACTGCCCAGGCAAGGGCCCTGGAGCGGAAGCTGGAGGCGCTGGACAACGTGGCCGAGGTGACCTTTATCAGCAAGGAAGAGGCGACGGCCAGCTTTGAAGAGCAATATGAGGATGAGGCGGTGCTGCAAGACCTGGACCCGGAGATCTTTGAGGACCGCTATGCCATCAAGGTCCAGGACCTGAGCAAGCAGAGCCAGACCGTCAAGCAGGTGGAGGCGGTGGAGGGGATCTCCGACGTCAATGCCCATGAGGAGATTGCCGGCGGCTTTGTCACCGTGCGGAACGTGGCCACGGTGGTGTGCGTGGCGCTGATCGCCATTTTGTTTGTGGTGTCGGTGTTCATCATCTCCAACACCATCAAGCTCACCACCTTTGACCGGCGGGACGAGATCGCCATCATGCGGATGGTGGGCGCCACCAACGGCTTCATCCGCTGGCCCTTTGTGTACGAGGGCTTCATGCTGGGCCTGCTCAGCGCCGTGGTGGCCTTCCTGCTCCAGTGGGGGCTGTACGCGGCAGTGGCCCGGGGCGTGGATACCAACGATACCCTCCAGCTGATCCGGATCATCCCCTTCCGGGAGCTGTGGCCCATGGTGGCGGGGACCTTCGCCGGCGCGGGGATCGTGATCGGCGTGGGCGGCAGCCTGGCCGCCATCCGGAAGTTCTTACAGGTGTGACAGAGAGGAGAGACGATGAAGAACAAGCAAGCAAAGGGCCGGTGGCTCCGGGCTGCGGCGCTGGTGCTGGCGGCGGTGTGTCTGCTCTCAGCCAGCATGGCGCCGGCCCTGGCCGTGACCCAGGCGGAGATCGACGCTCTCAAGGGCGACGCCAAGGACCTCAAGGGCCAGAAAAAAGAGATCCAGGCCAAGCTGAACGCCCTGGCTGCCGACAAGAGCAGCGCCATGGAGCGAAAGGACCTGCTGGACCAGCAGATCGCCAATACCTCCGCCCAGATCACCAATGTGGAGGCGCAGATCTCCAAGTATGCCCAGCTGATCGGGGAGAAGGAAGTGGAGCTGAAGGACGCCGAGGAGCAGGAGGCCGCCCAGTACGAGCTGTTCTGCCAGCGGGTCCGGGCCATGGAGAAGCGGGGAAGCGTGTCCTACTGGTCGGTGCTGTTCAAGGCAGAGAGCTTCACGGATCTGCTGTCCCGGGTGGATTTTATCAATGAGATCATGGCCTCGGATCAGCGGGTGATCGACGATCTCCAGACCCTCCAGCAGCAGATCGCCGACACCAAGGCCGACCTGGAGGAGAGCAAAACCCAACAGGAGGCGGCCAAGACCGAGCTGGTGAGCAAGAAAAAAGAGCTGGACGCCCAGCGGGTGGCTGCCAACAAGGTCATCCAGGAGCTCACCGCCACGGAGAACGCCACCGAGGCGGTCCTGGCGGACATGGAGGCGGAGGAGGACGCCATTCAGGCGGAGATCCAGCGCCTGAGCCGGGAGTTGGCAGCCCAGCAGGCCGCCAGCGGCCAGAAGCCCCAGCAGAGCAATCCCGGCGGCTACATCTGGCCGGTGAACAGCCGCTACATCACCTCCACCATGGGCGGCCGGACCTCGCCCGGCGGCATCGGCTCCACCAACCATAAGGGCACGGACATCGGCCGGGTGGGCTACACCTCCCAGGTCTACGCCTCCAAGGCGGGGACCGTCATCAAGGCCACCTACTCCCGGTCCTACGGCAACTATGTGGTCATCTCCCACGGCAGCGGCAATACCACGCTGTACGCCCACATGAGCAGCTTGAAGACCACGGCGGGGGCCTATGTGAATCAGGGCGATGTCATCGGCATCACCGGCTCCACCGGCAACTCCACCGGTCCCCATCTCCACTTTGAGATCACGGAGAACGGCAGCCGGGTGAACCCCCTGAGCCACGGGGCCCAGCCGCAAAAGGGCTATCTGAGCGGGTACACCCTGTCCGGCTCCGCCTGATCGGGCATCGTCATAGTCTAAAACGACCTCCCGTCCCATACCATGGGACGGGAGGTTGTTGCGTATGCGAGGGATGCTGATTTGGAAGATGCCGGAGCGGGGCGGCGGAGCTGTCCATCTTCGGGAGCGGAGCGTGCTGCACGTCCGCTTCCTCTGCGCGGAGGTGGCCCGGGGCCCCAGAACGCCGGAGGCTGTGGTCCGGCGGCGGGTGGCGTCGGCGGCCCGGCGGCTGGGCAAGGCCGGCGTCCGGGAGATCGTGCTGCCGGAGGGCTTTGCCTATGGAGAGCAGCTGAAAAAGGGCGGTGTGGAGATGGTGTCCACGGCGCCGCTGCGGCGGGCCATCGCGGCGGACTGGGTCCGCTGGTCTTTGGCGGAGCGGGGGCGGCCCACGACGGGAGGCCGGGTGGCGGTGAGCGCCGCCGCGCTGACGCCGGAGGTGGCCCGGACGGTGACAGAGCTGGCCCTGCGGCACCGGTATGTGCTGGTGGACCTGCCCTACGGCGGGGAGGCCCTGGCGGCCCAGCTCCGCAAGGAGTACGGCGTGTCGCTGCTGCTCTCCCCCACGTCGGAGCAGCTGGCGCAGGCGGAGGCCGCGGCGGTCTTTGATCCCGGGCGGCTGGAGATGGGCCCAGGCCGTCTGGCCCTCTATGACGAGACGGCGGCGCTGCCGCCCCTGAGCCTGCCGCCGGCCCTGGAGGAAAAACTCCCTGCCGGCGTTGACCGGGGCGCGCTGTTTTCCGCGTTGCGGGAGGCGGGGGCCCTGCGGCCCGGACAGCTCTCCGTAGGTCTGTAAGGCGGGCGACAGCCCGCCTTTTCCGGCGTGGGGCGGTTCGGCCCCTTGACATTCCGGAGGTCACCCTCTATAATACTAGACTGTCATCATATAATAATATAGGTATTCCCGGGAAAATCCGGCGGATTTTCCCTGCGGAAGTGCCGTGAAAGGATCAGGAATATGGAAAGAGAATACAAAATGAGCGCAGCGCGCGCCCAGGAGCTCCAGGAGGAACTGAACTATCTCAAGACCACCCGCTCCGACGAGGTGGCCGAGCAGATCAAGGTGGCCCGGGGCTTTGGCGACCTGAGCGAGAACAGCGAGTATGACGAGGCCAAGAACGAGCAGGGCAAGCTCTACTCCCGGATCGCAGAGCTGGAGGAGGTCCTCCAGCACGTGGTGATCGTGGACGAGACCAACATCGGCACCGATGTGGTCACCATCGGCTGCAAGGTCACCGTGGCGGACGCCTCCGGCCGGGAGTTGCCGCCCTATTCCATCGTGGGCTCTCAGGAGGCGGACCCCATGCACGGCATCATCTCTGAGGACTCCCCCTTCGGCAAGGCCCTGCTGGGCGCCAAGGTGGGGGACAGCGTCACGGTGGAGGCCCCCAAAGGCTCCGTGGTGTACACGCTGAAGAAAATCGAACGCTGAGGAGTACGGGAATATGGCTGAACAGAAGAACAATCTGCCGGAGCAGGATCTGAGCCAGCAGACCAAGGTCCGCCGGGAGAAGCTGGCGGCGCTCCAGGCCGAGGGGAAGGACCCCTTCCAGATCACCCGCTTTGAGTGGGACGCCACCTCTGCCCAGATCAAGGAGCATTTTGACGAGATGGAGGGCCAGAGCGTCAAGGTGGCCGGCCGCCTCATGAGCAAGCGCGGCATGGGCAAGGTCAGCTTCTGCGATTTGCAGGACCGGGACGGCCGCATCCAGCTCTACGCCCGCCAGGACGAGATGGACGAGGCGGTTTACAAGGAATTCAAGAAGTACGATATCGGCGATATCGTGGGCGTGGAGGGCGATGTGTTCCGCACCCAGCGGGGCGAGATGAGCGTCCGGGCCCGGACCATCACGCTGCTGAGCAAGTCCCTGCTGCCCCTGCCGGAGAAGTTCCACGGTCTCCAGGATAAGGAGCTGCGCTACCGCCAGCGGTATGTGGATCTGATGGTGAACCCGGAGGTGAAGAACAACTTCATCGTCCGTTCCCGCTTTATCAAGTTCATGCGGGACTATCTGGACAACATGGGCTATATCGAGGTGGAGACCCCCGTGCTCAACACCATCGCCGGCGGCGCCGCCGCCCGGCCCTTCATCACCCACCACAACACCCTGGATATCGACATGTACATGCGCATCGCCACCGAGCTGCCCCTCAAGCGGCTGATCGTGGGCGGCATGGACCGGGTGTATGAGATCGGCCGGATCTTCCGCAACGAGGGCATGGACCCCAAGCACAATCCGGAATTTACCACGGTGGAGCTGTATCAGGCCTACACCGATTTCCACGGCATGATGGACATCGCCGAGGGCATCCTCTCCGGCGCGGCCAAGGAGATCCTGGGCACCTATCAGGTGCAGTGGCAGGGCCAGCAGCTGGACCTGACTCCCGGCTGGCGGCGGATGACCATGGTGGACGCGGTGAAGGAGTACGCCGGCATCGACTTTGGCGCCATCACCGACGACGCGGAGGCCGTGGCCGCCGCCAAGGCCCACGGCGTGGAGCTGGCCGCCGCCGCGGAGCGGACCTGGGGCAACGCCCTGTACGCCACCTTTGACCAGAAGGTGGAGGAGCAGCTGATCCAGCCCACCTTTATCACCATGTACCCGGTGGAGGTCTCTCCCCTGACCAAGCGCAGCCCCCAGGACCCCCGGCTCACCGAGCGGTTCGAGCTGTTCGTCTGCCACAGCGAGCTGGCCAACGCCTACTCCGAGCTCAACGATCCCATCGACCAGCGCCGCCGCTTTGAAAAGCAGGTGGAGCAGCGCCAGCGGGGCGACGACGAGACGGAGATGATGGACGAGGACTTCCTCACCGCTTTGGAGTACGGCCTGCCCCCCACGGGCGGCATGGGCATGGGCATCGACCGCTGCGTGATGATGCTGACCAACTCCGATACCATCCGGGAGGTCATCCTCTTCCCGACCATGAAGCCCATGGGCGAGTCCGAGGGGAAGAAGGCCGAGAAGGCCGCCATCGCGGCCGCACCTGCCGCCGCCGGCGCGGCGGAGGAGATCGACTTCTCCAACGTGAAGATCGAGCCCCTCTTTGAGGAGCTGGTGGACTTTGAGACCTTCGCCAAGTCCGACTACCGGGCGGTGAAGATCACGGCCTGCGAGGCAGTCCGCAAGAGCAAGAAGCTGCTGAAGTTCACTCTGAACGACGGCACGGATCGCCCCCGGACCATCCTCAGCGGCATCCATGAATACTATGAGCCCGAGGAGCTGGTGGGCAAGACTGCCATCGCCATCGTGAACCTGCCCACCCGGATGATGATGGGCATCCCCTCTGAGGGCATGCTGATCTCCGCCGTCCATGAGGAGAACGGCCGGGAGGGACTGCACCTTTTGATGGTGGACGACCACATCCCGGCAGGCGCTAAGCTGTATTGATCCGACCCGGGGGCAAAGGGCCCCGGGACGAGCCTTCGCCGGGGCCGGACCCCGGCGGAGCAGCCAGATAAGGAGGACCTATGGAGACCATCACCAGCCGGGCAAATCCCCTGTGCACCCATATCCGCAAGCTGGCGTCCTCCCGGTCCTATCGGGAGAGGCAGGGCCAGTTCCTCTGTGACAGCCCCAAGCTCTTGGAGGAGGCCCTGGCCCACGGCGGCGAGGTCCTGACCGTGGTCTTCACGGAGCGGGCCGCGCCCGGGGGCCTTCCATCCCAGGTCCGGCAGGTCCAGGTGCCGCCGGATGTGATGGGGTCCCTCTCTCCATCCCAGACCCCCCAGGGGGTTTTGACGGTGTGCGCCCTGCCGGAGCGGTCCCTGCCAAAGCGCCTGGAGGGGCGGCGGTACCTGGTGCTGGATGGCGTTCAGGACCCGGGCAACGTGGGCACGATCCTGCGGACCGCCGACGCCTTTGGCGCGGACGGGCTGTTTTTGGTGAACGGCTGCGCAGACCTCTATAATCCCAAGACGGTCCGGGCTACCATGGGGGCGGTGTTCCGCTGCCCGGCCTGGACCTGCCGCCTGGAGGAGGCGGAGCATCTGCTGCGCGCTTCGGGCCTGCCGCTCTACGGCACAGCCCTGCGGGCGGACACGGCAGACGTGCGGGCGGTGGATTACAGCCGCTGCGCCCTGGCGGTGGGCAGCGAGGGCCGGGGCCTCTCAGCCCAGCTGCTGGCCGCCTGCGACGGAACGGTGCGGATTCCCATGCGGGCCCACTGTGAGTCTCTGAACGCGGCCATCGCCGCCGCTGTGGTTTTGTGGGAAGCGGCGAGAGACGACAGATGAAGGAGGCGGCTCCATGTCAACGTTGAAATACTGGCTGTGGCTGGCGGAGCTGGGCGGACTGAGCAATCAGACCCGTCTGGCTCTGCTGCGCCATTTTGGGACCCCGGAGGACGTGTTTTACGCTGACGCCGGGGAAATTTTGCTGACAGAGGGCATCACCCGGGACCAGGCCGCGGCGCTGGAGGATCACGACCTCACCGCCGCAGACACGATCCTGGCGGACTGCCAGCGGCTGAATCTGCGGATCTTGACGATGCAGGACGCGGAGTATCCCGGCCGGCTGCGCAGCATCTATGACCCGCCCTGTCTGCTCTATCTCAAGGGCCGGATGCCGGCCATCGACGAGGCCGCGGCGGTGACCGTGGTGGGGACCCGGAACTGTACGCCCTATGGACTCTCCTGCGCGAAAAAGCTGGGCTATGGCCTGGCGGAGAGCGGCGCGGTGGTGGTCAGCGGCCTGGCCCGGGGCGTGGACAGCGCCGCCAGCCGGGGCGCGCTGCTGGCCGGCGGCGTGCCGGTGGGCGTTGTGGGAAACGGCCTGGACGTGGTCTATCCCACCGAGAGCTGGGATTTGTATGAGGACATCGGGGCGGCGGGGGCGCTGCTTTCCGAGTACCCGCCGGGGACCCGGCCCAACGGACGGCATTTCCCCGTCCGAAACCGCATCCTCTCCGGGTTGTCGGTAGCCACCGTGGTGGTTGAGGCGCCGGAGCGAAGCGGCGCGCTGATCACCGCAGGCACCGCCCTGGAGCAGGGGCGGGACGTGTTTGCCGTCCCCGGCCCCATCGACGCGCCGACCAGTGCTGGCTGCAACCGCCTGATCCAGGAGGGGGCCGGCCTTGTCACGGAGGCCTGGGACGTTCTGCGGGAGTACGAGGCCCGGTTCCCGGGGCAGCTCCAGCAGGGCAAGACACGGGAGGTGCCCCTGCCGCCGGGCTATCAGGCCCGGCAGCCAAAGCCGGAGCCCAAGCCTGTGCCGCCCACGCTGCGGCTTTCCCAAAACGAGCTGAGTCTCACCGATGACCAGATCGCCCTGCTGCGATTGCTGGACGGCATGGAGCCAAAGCTGGTAGACGATCTGATCGAAGAGAGCGGCATCCCCACCCGGCGGGTCCTGTCGGCCCTGACGGTGCTGGAGATCGATAACCTGGTCCGGCAGCACAGCGGCAAGCGCTACACCCGGACCGTGACTGTGACGGAATAAACCGCGCCCCGGCCGGGGCGCCTGGAGGTAACTATGGCAAATCAGAGTTTGGTCATTGTGGAGTCTCCCGCAAAGGCCAAAACCATTGGAAAATATCTGGGAAAGGACTTTGAGGTGAAGGCCTGCATGGGCCACCTCCGGGACCTGCCCAAGAGCACCCTGGGCGTGGACGTGGAGAACGATTTTGAGCCGGTCTACAAGCCCATCAAGGGAAAAGAGGAGATCATCAGCGATCTGAAAAAATCCGCCAAGGCGGCGGACACCGTATACCTGGCCACCGACCCGGACCGGGAGGGAGAGGCCATCTCCTGGCATCTCAAGCAGCTTTTGGACCTGCCCGACGACAAGACCCGCCGGGTGACCTTCAACGAGATCACCAAGAAGGTGGTCCAGGAGAGCATCCAGGAGCCCCGGGACATTGACCAGAACCTGGTGGACGCCCAGCAGGCCCGGCGCATCCTGGACCGGCTGGTGGGCTATGAGCTCAGCCCGCTGCTGTGGAAGAAGATCCGCCGGGGCCTTTCCGCCGGGCGGGTCCAGTCCGTGGCCACCCGGATGGTGGACGACCGGGACCGGGAGATCGAGGCCTTCCAGCCCGAGGAGTACTGGACGCTGGACGCCAATCTCCTGGGGGCGGACCTGAAGCGGACCGCCTTTGCCGCCCGCTACCACGGGAAGAACGGCAAAAAGGCGGAGCTCAAGAGCGAGGAGAGCGTGAACGAGGTGATCCGGGAGACGGAGGGCACGCCCTTTACCGTCCAGAGCGTCAAGCGCACGGACAAGCAGCGCAGCCCTTCGCCGCCCTTCACCACCTCCACCCTCCAGCAGGAGGCGTCCCGGAAGCTCTCCATGACGCCCCGGCGGACCATGGCCATCGCCCAGCAGCTCTATGAGGGCGTGGACATTGAGGGCGAGGGCACCGTGGGCCTGATCACCTATATGCGTACCGACTCTCTGCGGCTGAGCGAGGAGGCCCTGGCCGCCGCCAAGGAGTTCATCGTGGGCCGCTACGGCGAGGGCTATGCCCAGACCCACCACTACAAGGCCAAGGCCGGCGCCCAGGACGGCCACGAGGCCATCCGGCCCAGCAACGTGAATCTGACGCCGGAGATGGTGAAAAAGGACCTGACCGGCGAGCAGTACCGGCTCTACCGGCTGGTGTGGAGCCGCTTTGTGGCCTGCCAGATGTCCAACGCCGTTTACGACAGCGTGGCGGTGGAGATCGTCTCCGCCGGACACAGCTTCCGGGCCACCTCCTCCAGCCTGAAATTCTCCGGTTATACCGCCGTGTATGAAGAGGGCAAGGATGAGGAGCGGGAGGAGAAGGAATCTCCCCTCCCGGCGCTGAAAGAGGGGGAGACGCTGGATCTGCGGGACTTCTCCAAGGACCAGCACTTCACCCAGCCCCCGGCCCACTATACCGACGCCTCGCTGATCCGGGCCATGGAGGAGCAGGGCATCGGCCGTCCCTCCACCTACGCCCCCACCGTGTCCACTATTCTGGACCGGGAGTATGTGATCAAGGACGGGAAATATCTCCATATCACCAACCTGGGCCGGGTGGTGACGGAGCTGATGAAGGACAAGTTCTCCGACATCGCCGATATGAAATTCACCGCCAATATGGAGGAGAAGCTGGACTCTGTGGAGGACGGCCAGACCCCCTGGAAGGGAGTCCTCCGGGATTTCTATGGGGACTTTGAGGCCCACCTGCGCCAGGCGGAGCAGGATCTGACCCGGATCAAGGTGCCGGATGAGGTCAGCGAGGAGATCTGTCCCGAGTGCGGGCGGAACCTGGTGGTGAAGTCCGGCCGCTTCGGCCGCTTCCTGGCCTGCCCCGGCTATCCGGACTGCTCCTTTACCATGCCGCTGGTGGTGGTGATGCCGGGCCGCTGTCCCAAGTGCGGCGGCCGGCTGATGAAGCGCACCGGCGTGAGCAAGAAGACGGGCAAGCAGTACACCTATTACTGCTGTGAGCATACCAACAGCCGGGACGAGAGCGCCAAGTGCGACTTTATGACCTGGGATGTGCCGGTGAAGGACGACTGCCCGGTGTGCGGCCACACCCTGTTCAAAAAAGCCGGCCGGGGCTTCAAGCGGCCCTTCTGCATCAATCCGGACTGCGCCAATTTCCTGCCTGAGGACAAGCGGGGCTATCCCAAGAAGCCTGCGGAGCCCAAGGAGGGGGAGAGCACCGCCGAGGAGACGGCCGAGAGCGCAGAGACAGCCAAGAAGCCGGCTGCCAAAAAGACCGCCGCCAAAAAGACGGCCACCAAAAAGACAGCCACCAAAAAGGCGGCTCCTAAAAAGACAGCGGCCAAGAAACCGGCCGCCAAGAAACAAGAGGAATAATCCACCCCCCGTTCTCTTTTTGACGCGTCAAAAAGAGAACGGGCGGTGGAGCCGTCCAAGAGAAAAAACGCTTAGCGCCGAACTTGCGCAGAGCGCAAGTTGGCTTAAGTACGGGGGCTGTTCTAGCGGACTGCCACCAATTCTGCACCCACCTACTGGCGCGCGCCGTTCTCGTCCTTTGAATCAGTTTTCCCCGCGTGCACACTCTGGTAGTTGTCGCTGGTGGTTGAAGAAAGGCCTGTCCCTCAAGCCCCGCTGACGCTACCTTGGAGCGTAAGCGGAAAGCAGCGCAGGGGGTATCCCAAACTTCCCACCCCCGCGCAATCCACGCCGCGGGCAGAGACTTTCCTGGAATCAGACACGCTCTCTCACCGCGAAAGCGTTTTTTCTCTTGGACCGTGCACGGCCCGTTCTCTTTTTGGGGCGCCAAAAAGAGAATGGGGGGTGCATATCCCCCGCGCCTTTGAGGCGCGATCCCCCGTCCCGCGCCCGTGGCGCGAAAAAACGTCCCCGCGCCGCATCGGCGCGAAAAACCCCTGCGCCGCGTCGGCGCGAAAACCCCTGCGCCGCATCGGCGCAAAAAGAGCCCGCGCCGCTCTCGGCGCAAACACCCCGCCCATAGGGCGGACTCCAACCATGTCTTTGTAAGACAGATCGAGGATATCTATGAATGTAACAGTCATCGGCGCCGGCCTGGCCGGCAGTGAATGCGCCTGGCAGCTGGCCCAGCGCGGCATTTCCGTCACGCTCCGGGAGATGAAGCCGGAGAAAAAGACCCCCGCCCATGAGACAGACCTCTTCGCGGAGCTGTGCTGTTCCAACTCCCTGCGCTCCAACCAGCTGGAAAATGCCGTGGGACTGCTCAAAGAGGAGCTGCGCCGCCTGGGGAGCCTGATCCTCGCCTGCGCCGACGCTACCGCGGTGGAGGCCGGCGGGGCCCTGGCGGTGGACCGCCACGGCTTCGCAGCTCAGGTGACAGAGCGGATCAGGAGCCATCCCGGGATCACCGTGGTCCCAGGGGAGGTCACAGAGATCCCCGAGGGGGAGGTGGTGATCGCCTCCGGACCTCTGACCTCCGACGCGCTGGCGCAGCGCCTTCAGGCGCTGCTGGGGGCCGGCACGGACCTGCACTTCTTCGACGCGGCGGCGCCTCTGGTGGCGGCGGACAGCGTGGATATGGACAAGGCCTGGCTGGGCTCCCGCTACGATAAGGGCGGCTCGGACTATGTCAACTGCCCCATGAATGAAGAGGAGTACCAGGCCTTCTGGGAGGCCCTTACCACCGCCCAGGAGGCAGACGTCCACGGCTTTGAGGACAGTCAGGTATTCGAGGGCTGTATGCCGGTGGAGGTCATGGCCCGCCGGGGGCATGACACGCTTCGCTACGGCCCCCTGAAGGCCCGGGGCCTGGACGATCCCAGGACCGGCCGCTGGCCCTATGCCGTGGTGCAGCTGCGCCGGGACAACGCCGAGGGCTCGGTCTATAACCTGGTGGGCTTCCAGACCCACCTGAAATTCCCGGAGCAAAAGCGGGTGTTCTCCATGATCCCCGCTCTCCACGACGCGGAGTTCCTCCGCTACGGCGTCATGCACCGCAACACCTTCCTGGACTCCCCCCGGCTGCTGGACCGGTATTACCGGCTCAAGAGCCAGCCCCGGATCTCCTTTGCCGGCCAGATGACCGGCGTGGAGGGGTATGTGGAGTCCGCTGCCAGCGGCTTTTTGGTGGGCGTGGAGACCGCCCGCCGCCTGCTGGGCCTGCCGCCGGTGGACTTTCCCCAGGAGACGGCCATCGGCGCCCTGGGCCTGTATGTGTCCAATCAGTCGGTGACGGTGTTCCAGCCCATGAATATCAACTTCGGCATCATTCCGCCCCTGGATCACCGGGTCAAAGGCAAGCGGAACAAGAACGCCGAGCTCTCAGCCCGGTCCCTGGCCATCATTGACCAGATCAAAGAGGAGGTCCTTCTATGAAGATTATTGTAGACGCCATGGGCGGCGACAACGCCCCTGCCGCCATCGTACAGGGTGCGCTGGAGGCCAGCCGGCTCCACGGGGTGGAGATCATCCTGGTGGGCCGGGCGGCGGAGATCCTGCGGGCCGTGGAGGCCTGCGGCGAAAAGACGCTGCCATCCGGCGTGGAGATCCGGGACGCCTCGGAGGTGGTGGAGATCGAGGACGATCCCGCTACGGCCTTCAAGCGGAAAAAGGACTCCTCTTTGACGGTGGGCCTGACCCTTTTGAAGGAGGGCGCGGGAGATGCCTTCGTCTCCGCCGGCTCCACGGGGGCCCTGCTGGCCGGGGCCACGCTGGTGGTCAAGCGGATCCGGGGCATCCGGCGGGCCGCCATGGGCCCGGTGCTGCCCACGGCCACGGGAAAGATGCTGCTGTGCGACTGCGGGGCCAACGCCGAGTGCACGCCGGAGTACCTGCTCCAGTTCGCATACTTAGGCAGCTATTACGCCAAGCGGGTGCTGGGGATCGAGACGCCCCGGGTGGCGCTTTTGAACATCGGCGCTGAGGCGTCCAAGGGCGATGCCCTGCGCCATGAGGCCTACACGGTCCTGAAAGAGGCGGGCGACGCGGGGCGCATCCACTTTGTGGGGAACCTGGAGGCGAGCGAGGCCATGATGGGCGGGGCCGATGTGGTGGTGGCCGACGGATTCTCCGGCAATATCATGCTCAAGAGCCTGGAGGGCACCGCCAAGTTCCTGATGAAGGAGCTGAAGAAAATGTTCCTCTCCAGCACCAAGACCAAGCTGGCGGCGGGGCTGGTGAAGGGAGATCTGGCGGAAGTGAAAAAGCTGCTGGACCCCAGCGAGGTGGGCGGCACGCCCTTCCTGGGCATCTCCCGGCCGGTGATCAAGGCCCACGGCTCCTCGGACGCCAAGGCCATCTGCAACGCGGTCCTGCGGGCCAAGGAATACGCCGAGAGCGGCTTTATCGCCGACGTGGAACGGGACGTGGCGCTGATGAAAGTGGAGCGGACCGCAGAAAATGTGTAATTGCCCCTTGACAGTGACCGGACACTTGCCGTATGATGCCAAGTGATAGAGATTCCGATAATTCCCGGAGGAGTGAAACGAGATGTCAGTGGAAGAGATTTTTCAAACGTTGAGCGAGTTGGTGGCGGAGCAGTTCGCCAAGGACCCTGATGAGGTGACCATGGAGACCTCCTTTGAGGAGGATCTGGGCGCCGATTCTGTGGACCTGGTGGAGCTGGTCATGGCCATGGAGGAGGAATTCGAGGTGGGCGAGACCCAGGAAGAGGATCTGGCCGGCCTGAAGACCGTGGGCGACGCGGTGAATTACGTCGCTTCCAAGCTGAAATAACGAAGGAGCCGCCCCGCCCAAGCGCGGGGCTTCCTTATAGGGAGGACGTCCCATGCGGGAACTGGAGAAAAAACTGGATTATACCTTTCACGACGCGGCCCTGCTGGAGGAGGCGCTCAACCACAGCTCCTATGCCAACGAGCACCGGGCGGCCCATCTGCGCAGCAATGAGCGGCTGGAGTTTTTGGGGGACTCGGTGCTGGGCTTTGTAACGGCGGAGTTTCTGTTCACCCGCCACCCCGACGCACCGGAGGGGGACCTGACCCGGATCCGGGCGGCCCTGGTGTGCGAGCAGAGCCTGTATGAGGTGGCCCAGCGGCTGAGTCTGGGCCAGTATTTGAAGCTGGGCCGGGGCGAAGAGGCCGGCGGTGGCCGGGAGCGGACCTCCATTCTGGCCGACGCTGTGGAGGCGGTCTTCGCGGCGGTGTACTTAGACGGCGGCATCGGCGCCGCCTCCGCCCTGATCCATCGGGTGCTGCTGGACGCCCAGCGGGAGAGCGTGGTAGAGGAGCGGCGGCGGGACTACAAGACCGCCCTTCAGGAGCTGGTGCAGCGTCAGGCGGATCAGGTGCTCTCCTATCGGATGGTGGATGAGCAGGGCCCGGATCACGCCAAGACCTTCCAGGCGGAGGTGCTGCTCAACGGCCAGGCCCTGGGGACCGGAGACGGCCACAGCAAAAAGGAGGCCGAGCAGGCCGCCGCCAAGGCCGCTCTAGCGGCTCTGGGCGCGGAGTGAGCCTGCTTCTAAAAGGCGAGGCCCCTTACGTCCTCCGCCTTGGCATATACGCGACTGACGCCGCTTTTTTGACAGTCTCAGCCGGAGGCCTGCATGGGCCT
Organism: uncultured Dysosmobacter sp.; assembly: GCA_963560095.1. Lineage (GTDB taxonomy): Bacteria > Bacillota > Clostridia > Oscillospirales > Oscillospiraceae > Oscillibacter. Next base: position 18,244 of record CAUWNE010000003.1, read on the forward strand.
CCGGCTGTTTGCCGCTTCGGAAATATGACTGGAATTTATCCCGCAGCCGTGCTATACTAAGAAACTGACATAGGCCCGGAGCGCAGGGCCGGAAAAAAGAGGAGCGTGAACCATGTCCATACTGTCATCGATTCTGCTGGGACTGATCCAGGGCGTTACTGAGTTTCTGCCGGTCTCCAGCTCCGGCCATCTGGCCATTGCCGAGCATCTGCTGGGGATGAAAGGCCTGGAGGTCCCGAATTTTTTTGATGTGCTGCTGCACCTGGGTACTCTGGTGGCGGTCTTTGCGGCCTATTGGGACGATATCCGGGATATGATCCTGGAGCTGGTCTATGGGGTGAAGGATCTTGCCCGAGGGACCACCCCCACGCCGGTGCCCCCTGCCCGGCGGCTGATCCTGCTGATCATTGTGGGCACGCTGCCCCTGTTTGCCGTGCTGCCCATTGAAGACTTGGTGGAGAGCCTGGGGAATAATATGTACTTTGTGGGCGGGGCGCTGGTGGTCACCGGCTGCCTGCTCTTTGCCAGCGACCGCGTCCGCAAGGGCCGCAAGACGGAGAAGACTGCCAGCTTGGTGGATGTTCTGCTGGTGGGCGTGGCCCAGGCTGTGGCCACCTGCCCCGGCATCTCCCGCTCCGGCACCACCATCACCGCCGGCTGCTTTGTGGGCTTTGAGCGCAAGTTCGCCGTCCGCTACTCCTTCCTGATGTCCATCCCTGCCATCCTGGGGGCCAACATCCTCAAGATCAAGGACGCCCTGGACACCGTGGTATGGGCCGAAGTGCCGGTCTATCTGGTGGGCGTGGCCGTGGCGGCGGTGGTGGGCTATGGCTGCATCCGCCTGCTGAAAATGATCGCCGAAAAGGGAAAATTCGGCTTCTTTGCCTACTATTGCTGGGCCGCCGGTCTGGTGACGCTGATCTTGACCCTGGTCCAAAAATGAATCGGAGGGATTGACCCGTGGCAGCATCCACACAGAAGAAGACAACCAAAAAGAACACCGGCACGTCCAGCCGGAGCAAAAAGCCCGCCCAGCCTCAGCAGCGGCCCATCCGCCGGGAGGTGACGGGCGGCATCCTGCTGGTGCTGGCCCTGTGCGTCTGCGTGGGGTACTTCGGTACCAGCGGCCTGTTTATCGACTGGCTGGCGGTGCTGCTCCGGGGTCTCTTTGGCTATGGCTACTGGCTGACGGCGCCGGTCATCCTCCTGGCAGGCTTGACGCTGCTGATCCACCGGGGCCGCCCGGTGATGCTGCGGACCACCTGCGCCCTGCTGACGCCCTGGCTGACGGGAGCGATGCTCCATGTGCTGCTTTGCAAGGAGACGTTCGCCTCTGCCCTGGGGGTGGTGCCGGCGCTGTGGAAGAGCGGAAATGGCCTGCTCTCCGGCGGCGTGCTCTCCGGTGGGCTGGGGATCGGCGTGGAGGCGGTGTTTGGCAAGGTGGTCTCCGTGGTGCTGCTGGCGTTGACCCTGGCGGCGCTGCTGGCGGCGGCGCTGTGGCCGCTTTTGTGCCTGCTGGCCCGCCGCCATCGGGAGCGGCCCCAGTACGAGGAGCTGCCGGCGGAGGAGCCCGTCCGCAGGGAGCGGGAGCCCCGGCGGCGGGAGGAAGCGGTCCGGCCGGCACCTAAGCCTCAGATCGACTTCCCGCTGGATGGGCAGCAGGAGCCCCCCAAGGAAAAGCCGGAGGGCCGCTTTACCAGCTTCTTCCGGCATAAATCCGACCAGCAGCGGACGCCGGACCAGGTCCTGCGGACGCCGGCCATCCCAGCGATTCCAGCGGAGGAGACGGCTCCGGTCCTGGAGGCTGCTCCGGCGGCTGTCGCGCCGGCTCACCAGCCGGTGGAGCCGTCTATCCAGGCGCCTGCCCCCGCGCCGGCGCCCATTGTGGAGGAGCCTGCGCCCCGCAAGGAGCGGACCACTACCGCCGGAGAGGTGGCGGCCCAGACGGCCGCCGTCACGGCAGAGATCGCCGAGAAGCTGGCGGTGGGGGAGGAGGTCTATCAATTCCCCTCTGTCACACTGCTCAAGGCCAGCCAGGGAGAGAACCATGTGGAGGCCGGCGCGGAGCTGCGGAACAATGCCCGGCGGCTGTCGGAGACGCTGAGCAGCTTTGGCGTGGACGCCTCCCCCGGCGATGTGGTCCACGGCCCCTCAGTCACCCGGTATGAGTTCGTGCTGGAGCAGGGCGTCAAGCTCAGCAAGATCACCAATCTCTCTGACGACATCGCCCTGGCCCTGGGCGCTACCGGCGTCCGGATCGCTCCCATTCCGGACAAGATCTCTGTGGTGGGCATCGAGGTACCCAACAAGACCGTGACGCCGGTGCTGATCCGGGACGTGATCGAGTCCCGGGACTTTACAGAGCACAAGTCCAAGACCGCCTTTGCCCTGGGCCGGGACATCGGCGGACGAAACGTCATCGGAGATATCGAGCGGCTGCCCCATGTGCTGATCGCCGGTACCACCGGCTCCGGTAAGTCCGTGTGCACCAACTCCTTGATCGTCTCTCTGCTCTATAAGTCCACGCCGGATGAGGTCCGCTTCATCATGGTGGACCCCAAGATGGTGGAGCTGGCCCCCTACAACGGCATCCCCCACCTGCTGATCCCGGTGGTGACGGACCCGAAGAAGGCCGCCGGCGCTCTCCAGTGGGCGGTATTTGAGATGATGAAGCGGTATAAGACCTTCTCGGAGCACGGCGTCAAAAAGCTGGAGGAGTTTAACCGCCTGGCCCGGGCCCGGGAGGATCTGGAGACACTGCCTAGCGTGGTGGTGGTCATCGACGAGCTGGCCGACTTGATGCTGGTGGCCGCCAAGGAGGTGGAGGAATCCATCTGCCGGGTGGCCCAGATGGGCCGTGCCGCCGGCGTCCACCTGGTCATCGCCACCCAGCGGCCCTCTGCCGACGTGATCACCGGCCTGATGAAGGCCAACATCCCCAGCCGGATCGCCTTTGCCGTGGCCTCCTCTCTGGAGTCCCGGATCATTCTGGACACCACCGGCGCGGAAAAGCTGGTGGGCAAGGGCGATATGCTCTACGCCCCCCTGGGCGCGGGCAAGCCCCAGCGGGTCCAGGGCTGCTTCATCTCCCCGGAGGAGATCGAGGAGGTGGTTCAGTTCGTCAAGCAGTCCGGCGAGGCCCAGTATTCCGACGAGGTCATCGCCAAGATCGAGGAGTCCGTTCAGGAGAAGGAGAAGGGCTCCAAGGGCGGGAGCGTGGACCTCTCCGCCCAGGACGAGGGAGACGAGCTGTTCCCCGCCGCCGTAGAGGTGGTGCTGGAGACCGGCATGGCCTCGGTCTCCATGCTCCAGCGGCGGCTGAAGCTGGGCTATTCCCGGGCTGCCCGTCTGGTGGACCAGATGGAGGAGCGAGGCGTGGTGGGACCCTTTGAGGGCTCCAAGCCCCGGCAGCTGCTGATTACCCGGGCCCAGTGGCAGGAGATGCAGATGGGCGCCGCCGCCGAGCAGGCGGACGAGCCCCCCTTCCCCCTGGAAGAAGCGTAAGAGAACGCCCCCAGGCTTTGTCCGAGAGACAAAGCCTGGGGGCGTCAACTGTCGAAAAAGTGACCTCAGTCACTTTTTCGATAAGGCTGCACCCTGCTGCGCGCATAATTTTTCTACCTATGGCAGAAAAATTCTACACTTGCAGGGCGAGAAGTGTTTTCGGCTACGCCGCAGCGTTTCAAAAATATGCCTGCGGCATATTTTTAGTGTAGGCCGCAGCGGCTGTGCCGCGAGGATGGCACTGGGGGCCGCAGCCGAAAACAGATTTCACCCATTTCACGCCTGCGGGCGCGAAACTCTGCGAGGCATTTTGACACAGTGTGCCCCCGGGCTTTGTCCGAGAGACAAAGCCTGGGGGCGTTGGTTATTCTGTGGACTGGGTGAAAAAGGCATCCAGCAGCGCGCCCAGGGCCTGGGGTGCGTCCCGGTTCACCTCGTGGCCGGCACCCTGGATCAGGTGGAGGGCGGAGGTGGGAAGGAGGCTATGGAGCTCCTGGGCGGCCCGGCGGTTGGCCCGGTCCCCGGCGCCGCAGACCACCAGCACGGGACAGCGGAGAGACGGGACCTGATGGCGGAAGTCCAGCTCTGCCATGGAGGCGGTGAGACGCCGGAACGCCGCCTTGGAAAAGCCCGTGCTGCCAAAGGCCCTCTGGGGCATCAGTCGGAACACCAGATCCTGGACGGCCAGCAGACGGCGGGGCATGGTGATCTGAGGCGCGGCCAGCGCCAGAGCCCGGACGTGGTCCGGGTGGTCCAGGGCATAGTGGAGGGCCAAAACGGCCCCCAGGGACAATCCGCCTAAGTCCAGCGGGCCGGGGAGAGCTTCCAGCTGGGCTGAGAGGGCCTGGTAGAGGGCGGGATAGACAGCCTCCCGGCCCCGGAGCAGGGCGGGCAGATCGGGACAGCAGGCCCCCTTCCCGGGGCCCATGGCGGCCAGAACGCCATCCCAGTCGGCAGGGGTCTGGCCCAGACCGTGGAGCAGAACGAGACTCATAGCGGACACCTCTCAGTAACGCAGGATGAAATAGAGGACGTATCCCCAGCTCAGCAGGCCGTGGAAGATGGCCCAGCCCACCGAGTGCCAGGTGGTGTAGCTGATGACCATAGCCAGGGCACTGCCAAAGGAGACGCCGGATCTTACCGTTTTGCGGATGACGGCGGCGGTGGTGTTTGGCTCTGACATAGGGACCTCCCGGAAAGAAAGATGGAGCTATCATACCACAGCGCGGGGAAAAAGAAAAGAGAGCCGTTCTCAGCCGGGGGAGAAGAGCCCGTCCACGGTGACCTGGAGTTCCCGGGCCAGGTGAAAGGCCAAGGCCAGGGTGGGATCGTACTTGTTGTTCTCAATGGCGTTGACCGTCTGGCGGGAGACGCCGCACCGCCTGGCCAGCTCCTCCTGAGAGAGGCCCAGCTCCCTGCGCCGGAGGCGGATCTTGTTCTCCATCTCAGCCTCCGTAGCGCCGGGTTTGGTAGAACAGCTCTCCGGCATAGACCACGGCAATGACCGTCAAGGTGATAAAGGGGTTCATCCCCACTGGGGAGAGGTCCTTTCCCGAGCAGACCAGGTAGACTGACTCCGCCAGGGAAAAGAGGATATAGAGCGCCGTCACCGCAAAGGCCCCGGCGCTGGCCTTTTCCACGATGAGCCTGCGGCGCTCATCGCCCTGCTTGGCCAGGGAGACAAACATGGCGGCGATCACCGCCAGCGCGGCCAGGAGAAAGGCCCCGAAGAGGATCAGGATCAGGGTGTCGTTCATAAAAAGCCCTCCAGTTTCATAAAAATTTCCCGGGGAAATGTCAAACTCTTTTGACAATTTGAGAATAGCAGTTCTACCGCAAAATGTCAAGAACTTTTTACATTCCGGCAGAGGGGACGATGCTTTTTTGGGAGGAGAGGCGGGGAGCGGGACTGAAGGAAATGAAACTTTTCCGGGGAAATGGGTCAGCTCTGCCGCCGCGCCATCGTTTACCTGAGGATGGAGAATGGAGATTCCTGTGGACTCAGGGCGGGAAGAAAAAGGAATAAAGTTCCATTTCCGGCAGGCCGGCAGCGGGAGAATGCGTCTCCGGAACAGACGGATTTTGTCCCTCTGGGGCAGCAGGAGGGGGAGAAGGCGGGGAAAAAGTCCTGAAAATCTTTCCTTGACAAACGTTGGAATCCGGCTATAATGAGACATACAGAAATGCGATGACAGAGCCAGCCCGGCGAAACCGGCCTTCAGCGAGAGGGGACAGTGAGAGCCCTCGGACCATGCCGCGGGGTGCGCCACTCTGGAGCGGCCTGCGAGGAGCGGGACGGGTCATTCCCGTTACAGAATGACATGAGATGCCCAATTTCGGGCAGATCAGGGTGGTACCGTGGAAGAACTTTCCGCCCCTGACGAGAGTCAGGGGCGGTTTTTTTACGCTGAGCGCCCCGTGCGCAGATTAAGGAGGCAGTGACTATGAAATTTTCCAGCAGAATCGAATCTTGCCATCTCTCCCCCATCCGGAAGTTCCATCCCTATGTGGTGGAGGCGGAGGCCAAGGGGCGGACGGTCTATCGGCTGAACATCGGCCAGCCGGACATTGAGACTCCGCAGGCGTTCTTTGACGCAGTGAAGAGCTTTGGTGAAAAGGTTCTGGCCTATGCCCCCTCTCCCGGCGTGGAGACGTATCTGGAGGCGGCCCGGGATTATTACACCGGACTGGGCTATCCCGTCACCTGTGACGATATCCTGGCGACCTACGGCGGCAGCGAAGCCTTGCAGATCCTCTTTTCCTGCCTGCTGGAGGATGGGGACGAGGTCCTGGTGCCTGAGCCCTACTATCCCAACTATGACACCTTCATCCGGGTGACCGGCGCAGTGATTCATCCCATTCCCACCGACCCGGAAAAGGGCTACCGCTTTGCCACCCGGGAGCAGATCGAGCCCCGGATCACCCCCCGGACCCGGGCCATCCTGATGACCAACCCCGGCAACCCCACCGGCCTGGTGCTGACGGCCCAGGAGCGGCGGCTCATGGCGGACATCGCCAAGGAGCACGGCCTCTTCCTCATCAGCGACGAGGTCTACCGGGAGCTGGTCTACGGCGGCCAGCCCATGTCCTCCATGCTGGAGTTTGAGGACGCTGCGGAGAATGTGATCGTGGTGGACTCCGTGTCCAAGCGGTTCTCCGCCACCGGCTCCCGGGTGGGCGTCATCGTCTCCCGGAACAAGGAACTGATGGCCCACGCCATGAAGATCGCCCAGGGCCGGCTGTGCGCCGCCACGCTGGACCAGCTGGGCGCGGCCGCCCTGTACCGCTCCATGACGCCGGCGTATTACGAGGGGCTGCGCAAGGAGTATCAGCACCGCCGGGACGCGGTGGTGGAGGAGCTGCGGAAGATCCCCGGCGTCCAGTTCCACTGCCCGGAGGGCGCCTTCTATCTGATGGTGACGCTGCCGGTGGACGACGCCGAGAAGCTCCAGTACTTCCTGCTCCAGGAGTTTGAGGACCAGGGCGACACGGTGATGTACGCCCCCGGCGAGGGTTTCTATGCCACGCCCGGCAAGGGCCGCAGTGAGATCCGCATCGCCTATGTCACTGAGGCGGAAAAGCTCCGCCGGGCCGTGGAGGTCCTGGGCCGGGGCATCCAGGCCTATCAGCAGCGGGGGTAAGCCATGATCCGTCATATCGTCATGTGGAAGTTCCGCCCCGGCACCCAGGCCGAGCAAGCCCAGTTCCTGGATGGGCTGCGGGGGCTCCAGGGGGTGATCCCCCAGCTGCTGCGCAGCGAGGTGGCCGTGAACGTGGGGGAGGGGAACTACGACGCCGTTCTGGTCAGCGAGTTTGAGGACCTGGCGGCGCTGGAGACCTATAAGAACGACCCCCGGCACCAGGCCGTGTCCGCCCTGTGCAAATCCATCCGGGAGGACCGGGTGGCGGTGGACTACGAGATGTAAGGCCGCAGGCTACCAATAGATCTGTGAATATGAAACGAGTCAAGGAGCCGGACAACTGTCCGGCTCCTTGTTTGCGCTGTGAGGGAAATCGTCAAAATCCTAAATTCCTACTTGACAAGTGGGAAAATATGTGGTATCCATATAGTATAGTAAAAAGATAGGAATTGAGGAGATTCTATGAGCATCTATGTAGATAACGCGGCCACCACCGCTCTCAGCGACACGGCGCTGGCGGCCATGGCCCCCTGCTTTCAGGAGGTCTACGGCAATCCCTCCAGTCTGCACAGCCCCGGACAGCGGGCGGCGGAAAAGCTGGCCCAGGCCCGGGAGATCTTTGCCCGCCGGCTGAACGCCGCCCCCCGGGAGATCACCTTTACCTCCGGCGGCAGCGAGGCGGACACCCAGGCCCTGCGCTCTGCCGCGGCCCTGGGAGAGCGAAAGGGAAAGCGGCATATCATCTCCACCAAGTTTGAGCACCATGCGGTCCTTCACACCCTGGAGGCCCTGGAGCGGGAGGGGTTCGAGGTGACGCTGCTGGACATCCCGCCGGACGGCATAGTGACGGCGGAGCAGGTCCGCTCGGCCCTGCGGCCGGAGACCTGCCTGGTGTCTGTGATGTTTGCCAATAATGAGATCGGCACCATCCAGCCTGTTGCGGAGATCGGCGCGGTGTGCCGGGAGGCCGGGGTGCTGTTCCACACCGACGCCGTCCAGGCGGCGGGCCACCTGCCCATTGACGTGGAGGCCATGCAGATCGACCTGCTCTCCCTCTCCGCCCACAAGTTTCACGGGCCCAAGGGCGTGGGCGTGCTCTACGCCCGTCGGGGCATCCCCCTGGTGAACGTCATCTGGGGCGGGGCCCAGGAGTGGGGCCGGCGGGCCGGTACGGAGAATATCCCCGGCATCTGCGGCGCGGCGGCGGCCTTCGACGAGGCCTGCGCCAACATGGACAAGAACGCGGCCTACCTGCGGCCCCTGCGGGACAAGCTGATCGCAGGCCTTACCGCCATTCCCCACACCGCCCTCAACGGCGACCCGGAGCGCCGCCTTCCCGGCAACGTCCACGTGTGCTTCGAGGGGGTGGAGGGCGAATCCATGCTGCTGCTTCTGAACGCCAAGGGCATCGCCGCCTCGTCCGGCAGCGCCTGCACCTCCGGCTCCCTGGACCCCAGCCACGTGCTGCTGGCCCTGGGGCGGCCCCACGAGGTGGCCCACGGCTCCCTGCGGCTGAGCCTGAGCGAGTATAATACGGAGCAGGACGTGGATACGATCCTGGACGTGATCCCCGGCGTGATCCGCTATCTGCGGAAGATCTCCCCGGTTTGGGACGAATTGGAACAGGGCCAGCGGCCCCATCTGATCTAAAAGGAGGAAGCCAAGATGGCATTGTATAGTGAGAAAGTGATGGACCATTTCCAGAACCCCCGGAACGTTGGCAAGATGGAAAACGCCGACGGCGTGGGCGAGGTGGGCAACGCCAAGTGCGGCGACATCATGCGGATGTATATCCAGGTGGACCCGGAGACCCAGGTCATCACCGATGTGAAGTTCAACACCTTCGGCTGCGGCAGCGCCATCGCCACCAGCTCCATGGCCACGGAGATGATCAAGGGCAAGACCATCGAGGAGGCCTTGCAGCTGAGCAACAAGGCGGTGGCAGAGGCCCTGGACGGCCTGCCAGCCCACAAGATGCACTGCTCCGTGCTGGCGGAGGAGGCGGTCCGGGCGGCTGTGAAGGACTACTATGACCGCAATGGGATCGCCTATGACGAGGGCGCGCTGACCTGCGGCGGCCACTGCGACAGCTGCGGCCACCAGCATTGAGCCCCGCGAAACCATAAAATGCCGCCCCTGGAGACGATCTCCGGGGGCGGCGTTTCGTGCCTGTATGGGACACTCAGGCCTCCAAAGCGGCGGCGTAGAGCTCGTTTTTGGAAAGGCCTGTGTGTTCCGCGACCTCCTTGGCGGCGTCTTTCAGCCGCATGCCCTGGGCCCGGAGGGCCAGCACCTGGCTGACGGCCTCCTCCAGAGAGACGGCGGCAGCCTGCCGGGGCGGGGCGCCGGCCACCACCAGGACGAATTCGCCCTTGGGGGCCGTCTCCCGGTACCAGGCGGCGGCTTCGCCCAGAGTGGTGCGGCGGGTCTCCTCATGGAGCTTGGTCAGCTCCCGGCACAGGGCCACCTGCCGCTCTGGCCCAAAGGCGACGGACAGGTCCTCCAGGGTGGTGAGGAGCTTGTGGGGGGCCTCATGGAAGATCATGGTCCGCTCCTCGGCTTTCAGGACCTCCAGCCGCTCCCGGCGGCTTTTCTTGTTGACGGTGAGAAAGCCCTCAAAGACGAAGCGTCCTGTGGGCAGACCGCTGACGGCCAGGGCGCTGATGCCGGCACAGCAGCCGGGGATGGCGATCACCGGCACCTGGGCCTGGGCGCACAGCCGAACCAGATCCTCGCCGGGGTCGGAGATGGCGGGGGTGCCGGCGTCGGTGACCAGGGCGCAGGACTCCCCCGCTTCCAGCCGGGAGAGGATGGACTGGCCGGCGGTGACATGGTTGTGCTCGTGATAGCTCACCAGGGGCTTTTTGATCTGGAAGTGATTGAGCAGCTTCACAGACACCCGGGTGTCCTCGGCGGCGATAAAATCCACTTGGTTCAGGGTCTCCACCGCCCGGGGGGAGAAGTCTCCCAGATTCCCGATGGGGGTGGCCACCAGATAGAGCGTACCGCTCATGGCATGTCCTCCTGTTGTCTGAGATAGATGGCTTGGACCTCGGCTGTGGGTGCTCCGTCCGGGCCCCGCAGGACCAGGGGGGCCTCCCAGGAGAGACCGGGCTTTCCGCCCCGGCGGGCCTCCAGCAAAAGAAGAGAGGGCGGGGCGAGGGCGGTCTGGCAGACCGGGCGGAGCCGCTTGGCCTCCAGACCGGCTGCCCGCAGGGCACAGCACAGGTCCCCCAGCCGCTCCGGCTTGTGGACCAGACAGAAGCTGCCGCCCCAGCGCAGCAGCCGGGCCGCTGCCCGGCACAGCTCCGGCAGGGTGCAGGCGGTCTCAGAGCGGGCGCTGCGGCGGGCATCCGCCATGGGGAGGGCCCCGCTGCCGGCGGGGTAGTAGGGGGGATTGCACACCGCCAGGTCAAAGGCGCCGGCGGGCAGCAGGGGCTGGCGCAGATCCCCCAGGCGGAAGGTGAGCCGATCCTCCAGCCCGTTTTCCGTGGCGGCCCGCTCCGCCAGGGCCACTGCCTGGGGCAGGATCTCCACGCCGGTGACCTGGAGCGCGCTCTGCCGCTGGAGCAGCAGCAGGCCCAAAAGCCCGGTGCCGCAGCCCAGGTCGCAGACCCGCAGTCCGGGCCGGAGTTTAGGCAGGGAGGAGAGGAGAAAGGTATCTGTACCCGGGCGGAAGAGGGCGTCGTCATAGACGAAGCGGTATCCGCCGGGGCAGAGAGACTCCCAGTGCTCCATAGTGATCCTCCTTGCCGTGCGTTTTCTCTATCATATCAAAAAAACAGCCCCGGCACAAGCCGGGGTGCCGAGGGAACGATAAAAACACCGCAAGCAGAGCTTGCGGTGTTTTTATGTATCCTGTTCAGGCGATTAGCCCTCGGGGACGATGGCGCCAGTGGGGCAAGCGTCAGCGCAGGAACCGCAGTCCAGGCAAGTACCGGCGTCGATGACGTACTGGTCGTCGCCCTGGCTGATGGCGCCAGCGGGGCAAGCATCAGCGCAAGTGCCGCAGCTCACGCAGGCAGACGTGATTTTGTAAGCCATTGGGAAGCACCTCCATAAGAATTGTATCCCTATTGTAGCACACAAATCAAAAAAAGCAAGAGGGATGTTGAGAACCGGGGAAGGAATTTTTCACAAATTTTTTGAAGAGTGCAGAAAAAAGGAAGTTCCTTCCTGTTCACAGTTTGTTTTCAAAAAGGTCAAAGAAAGTCAAATATTATCTCTTGACATTTGGCGGAGAGGTGGTATACTAACAAGCAGAATAAAGGTTAAAGATAGTCAAAGTCAAAAGACAAAGACTTTCAGGAAAGGGATGAGCGTCAAGTGGGAATCTCAGATCTGATCGCCAGCTTTCTTCAGGACAGCCTGGAGGAGGCGGAGAACGGTGTGCTGGAGGTCCAGCGCAGCGATCTGGCCCAGCGATTTAACTGCGTGCCCAGCCAGATCAACTATGTGATGTCCACCCGGTTTTCCCCGGAGCGGGGCTACATCGTGGAGAGCCGCCGGGGCGGCAACGGATACATCCGCATCACCCGGGTCCAGGTGGACCGGCAGATGCTGCTGATGCACGTGATCAACTCCCTGGGCAGTCAAGTGGACCTGCCGTCGGCCAGGGCCATTCTCAGCAACCTGGTGCAGTCCGGGGCTCTGGACAAGGCCCTGGGCCAGGCGCTGGCAGCGGCGGTAGGCGACAAGGCCCTGGGGGCCGTGCCCCGGGAGATCCGGGACAGCGTCCGGGCGGATATCATGAAGCAGGTGCTGATTTTGCAGGTATAGGACCGCCCCGGGGACACAGACTTCCCCTTGGGGGACCGGGCGTGAAGACGCCGGCAGACGCCGGAGCGGACAGCGCCATCATCAAATCGTACAGTTTTTCTTCAATAGGAGGTATTCATTATGAAATGCGAGAATTGTGGCAAGAATGAAGTGACCTTTGTCTATCAGAGCAACATCAACGGCCGGGTGGAGGAGAAGCACCTTTGCAGCGAGTGCGCGGAAAAGCTGGGCTATACCCAGCGGATCAACGCCCACAGTCAGCGGATGATGCAGAACTTCTTCGGCGGAAACAGCTTCTTCGGCGGGAATTTCCTGAACGACTTCTTCTCTCCCATGCCCAGCCTGATGGGCCGGATGCTGGAGGACCCCTTCGACGATTTCTTCGCCGATATGCCGGCCCTGACCACATCTCCCGTCCGGCAGCAGCCGGAACAGCAGCAGGAGGATCTGGTGGGCAAGGAGGACCAGAGCCGGTTCTCCTATCTGCGAGAGCTCAACGCGCTGAAAATGGAGATGAAGAAGGCCGTCCACCAGGAGAACTTCGAGCGGGCCGCCCAGCTGCGGGATCAGATCCGGCAGATGGAGGCGGAGCACAAGGAACAAAAGGAGCGGAAGGCGGACCAATGAGTTCGCCCCGCTGCCCAGGAAAGGAAGGTAACGACCATGAATGAAAATAAATTCACCCCCAGAGCGGAGGAGGCCCTGCGCCTGAGCCAGGAGGCCGCCGGCGAGCTGGGCCACGGCTATGTGGGTACCGAGCATCTGCTGCTGGGATTGATGCGGGAGAGCGAGGGCCTGGCCCATACGGTGCTGACCGAGGCGGGCCTTACCGGCGAGATGCTGGTGGAGATCATCAAAAAGAGCGTGGGGGCGGGGCTGCCCGGCAGCAATCCCGCCCAGGGGCTGACGCCCAGAGCCCGCCGGGTGGTGGAGATCGCCATGGAGGACTCCGTTCGGGGAGGCTTTAACTATATCGGCACCGAGCATCTGCTGGCCGGCATCCTGCGGGAGGGCAACAACATGGCCGTGCGGATGCTGCGGGTGGCCGGCGTGGACGCCAGACACCTGTACAGCGCCCTGATGCAGAAGATCAACGAGACGCCCAAGGGCCGGGCGGCAGAGACCCGGGCGGCCGCCGCCCGGGAGGACGGCAGCAAGACCAAGACGCTCAAGGAGTTCACCCGGGACCTGACCGCCGACGCCCGGGCAGGCAAGCTGGACCCGGTCATCGGCCGGGACGGCGAGATCAAGCGGGTCATCCAGATCCTGGCCCGCCGGACCAAGAACAACCCCTGTCTGATCGGCGAGCCCGGTGTGGGCAAGACTGCCATCGCAGAGGGGCTGGCCCGGAAGATCGTGCTGGGCGATGTGCCGGACGATCTGCTGGACAAGCGGCTTTTGAGCCTGGACCTCTCCGGCATGGTGGCAGGCACCAAGTACCGGGGCGAGTTTGAGGAACGGATCAAGAAGGTGCTGGAGGAGGTCAAGAAGTCCGGCAACGTGATCTTGTTCATCGACGAGCTCCATACCATCGTGGGGGCCGGCAGCGCCGAGGGCGCCGTGGACGCCGCCAATATCATCAAGCCCGCCCTGGGCCGGGGCGAGATCCAGGTCATCGGCGCCACCACGCTGAACGAGTACCGCAAGTATATCGAAAAGGACGCCGCCCTGGAGCGCCGGTTCCAGCCGGTGCAGGTGGGCGAGCCCAGCCGGGAGGCCTCCCTGGAGATCCTCAAGGGTCTGCGGGAGAAGTATGAAAAGCACCACAGTCTCCAGATCACCGACGAGGCCTTGGAGGCCGCTGTGGATCTCTCCGCCCGGTATATCAATGACCGCTTCCTGCCGGATAAGGCCATCGACCTGATGGACGAGGCCGCCAGCCGGGTGCGGCTGGAGACCGACGAGATCTCCCCGGAGCTCAAGAGCCTGGAGGAGAAGCTGGCAGTGCTGACCCGGGACAAGGAGGCTGCCATCGAGCGCCAGGACTATGAGACTGCCGCCCAGCTGCGGGACATTGAAAAGAATTATCGGGAGCAGGTGGAGTCTGAGCGGGACAAGCGCCGCCAGAACCACACCGAGCACCGGCCGGTGGGCGCCGAGGACATCGCTGCGGTGGTGGCCGGCTGGACCGGCATCCCCGTCACCCGGCTCACCGAGGACGAGGGACAGCGGCTGCTGCATATGGAGGAGACCCTTCATGAGCGGGTGGTGGGCCAGGACGAGGCCGTGAGGGCCGTGGCCCGGGCCATCCGCCGGGGCCGGGTGGGCTTGAAGGACCCCAAGCGCCCCATCGGCAGCTTCCTGTTCCTGGGGCCCACGGGCGTTGGCAAGACGGAGCTTTGCAAGTCCCTGGCCGAGGCCATGTTCGGCGATGAGAACGCCATGATCCGCATCGATATGTCCGAGTATATGGAGCGGCATACGGTCTCCCGCCTGATCGGCTCTCCTCCGGGCTATGTGGGCCATGACGAGGGCGGCCAGCTCACGGAGAAGGTCCGCCGCAAGCCCTACTCTGTGGTGCTGTTCGACGAGATCGAAAAGGCCCATGAGGACGTGTGGAACGTGCTGCTCCAGATCTTGGACGACGGCCGGATCACCGACGCCCAGGGCCGCACGGTGGACTTTAAGAACACGGTGATCGTCATGACCAGCAACGTGGGCGCCAAGAACCTCACGGCCGCCAGCGGCCGCCTGGGCTTCTCCACCGAGGATAAGACCGCCGATCCCGACGCCGAGGAGAAGTTCCGTCAGGCCCGGGAGACAGTCATGGCAGAGCTGCGCCAGACCTTCCGGCCGGAGTTCCTCAACCGGATCGACGATATCATCGTCTTCCGGGCCCTGACCGAGCAGGATATCCGGGAGGTGGCCCGCCGGATGCTGAAGACCGTCTCTGCCCGGATGGAGGGCATGGGCATCCATCTGGACGCTGGTGACGACGCCGTGGCAGAGCTTGCCAAGGAGGGCTTTGACCCCAAGTACGGCGCCCGTCCCCTGCGCCGGGCGATCCAGAGCCAGGTGGAGGACGCCGTGGCGGAAAAGCTGCTGGACGGCACCCTCCGGACCGGCGATACCGCCCGTCTCACAGTGGAGGATCACAAGCTCTGCGTCACCAAGTGATTCTGCCCCCATCAAAAAACCAAGCGCCGCCGCGAAGATTCGCGGCGGCGCTTCAGCGTGTCAAAAAGCCTCGCAGAGTTCGCCGCCCGCAGGCGGCGAATCAAGTGAAATCATTTTCTGCCGCGACATGTGCGTGGCTGAAAATACTTCTCGCCCTGCAAGTGTGGAATTTGTCTGCCGCAGGCAGACAAATTATGCGCGCGGCAGGGTGTTGCCTTTTCAAAAAAGTGGCCGCAGCCACTTTTTTGACAGCCTCAAGCGCCGCCGCGAATCTTCGCGGCGGCGTTTTTTTGTGGAGAGGGTCCGCCGTCAGGCAGGACCAGGGGAAAGCGGACTTTGGGGCGGCGATTGTGATGTTACAGCGGCGTTCCGTCCGGGACGGAGAGCTGCCGCAGGACCCGCCGCTGGATGGGAATGGCGGCCAGCAGGGTCAAAAGATCCGATGCGGACTGGGTGATCTGAACGCCCAGCAGGCCCAGGGTCCCGGAGAGGAGCCACACCAGGGGGACAAAGAAGATCCCCTGCCGGGCCATGGCCAGGAAGGTGGCGGGGCCTGTGCGGCCGATGGTCTGGAGCATCATGTTGCTCATGGTGACCCAGCTCATGGTGCAAAAGGTCACGCACTGGAACCGCAGGGCGGCGGCGCCGATGGTGACGACCTCCGGATCGTCCCGGAACAGGGAGATCAGCTGAGGGGCGGCCAGAAAGCCCAGCAGGCTGATGACCGCCAGAAAGCCGGTGGAGGTCTTGACACAGAACCAGAAGCCCTGGCGGACCCGGCTGTAAAGCTGGGCGCCGTAGTTGAAGCCGCACACCGGCTGGAAGCCCTGACCGAAGCCGATCATGGCAGAGCCGCCGAACATCATGACCCGCTGGACCACGCCCATAGCGGCGATGGCGGCGTCTCCATAGGGGCGGATGGCCCAGTTGAGGCAGATGGTGGCAAAGGAGGCCAGCCCCTGCCGGGCCAGGGAGGGGAGCCCGCCCCGGATGATCATGGAGAAGTAGGACCATTTCAGCTGGACGCGGGAGATGTGGATGTGGAGATTGCCGCCCCGGGTACAGCCTGCCAGCAGCAGGCAGAAGCTGACAAATTGGCTGAGGATGGTGGCCCAGGCCGCCCCGGCCACCCCCAGATCCAGGCCGAAGATCAGCAGCGGGTCCAGGGCGATATTCAGCACCGCGCCGCTGGCGATGCCCACCATGCCGTAGGCGGCGCTGCCCTGAAAGCGCAGCTGGTTGTTCAGCACCAGCGAGGCGGTCATCCAGGGCGTGCCGTAGAGGATCACCCGCAGATAGGACTTGGCATAGGGCAGGATGGTGTCTGTGGAGCCCAGCAGATAGGCCAGGGGCTCCAGAAAGATCTGGCCTAGGACGCAGATGAGAAGCCCTGCGGCCAGGGCGGCGAAAAATCCGGTGGCTGCCATGTTGGAGGCGGTCTCAAAATTTTGCCGTCCCAGCTCCCGGGAGATGAAATTGCCGCTGCCGTGGCCGAAAAAGAAGCCCACCGCCTGGATGACGGCCATCATGGAAAAGACCACGCCCACCGCCCCGGTGGCGCTGTTGCTCTCCAGCATCCCGACGAAAAAGGTGTCGGCCATGTTGTAAAAGGCGGTGACCAGCATGCTGATGATGCAGGGCAGCGCCAGGCGGCAGATCAGCCGGCCCACCGGCGTCTCGGTCATCTGATGAAATTTTTCCTCCTGCTGTTTTCCCATATCCAGTCCCCTCCCCGATTTGACTACCTGTATTCTAACACAAAAAAGAGGTTTTTCAAATGGGCGGCTCTGTGGTAGACTGGAGAAAACGCCGAAAAGGAGCGAGATGATGATGGAAGAGATGGAGAAGTTTTTGCGGGAGCTGCCCAAGGTGGAGCTCCATGTCCACCTGGAGTCCACGATGCCGGGAGAGCTGCTGGAGAAGTTTGCCGCCCGCCACGGCCGGCAGCTGCCCCGGCCCGGCCGGGAGCTGTATCAGTGCTCGGCAGAGGATCTGAGTGATTTCCTGGCCTTTTTGGACAAGATATGCTCCTATGTGGCAGAGCCGGCGGAGCTGACAGCGGTGGCGGAGGGATTTTCCCACAGCTGCCGGGCGGAGAACATCCGCTACGCGGAGGCAATTTTGAATCCCACCCACTGGCCCCAGTTCTCAGTGCCAGAGATCGTGGAAGCGGTGACTGAGGGCTTTGACCGGGGGCAGTCTGCCGGCGGAGCTGACTGCCGCTTTACCCTGTCCTTGTCCCGGGATCAGACGGCAGAGGAGGCCATGGACCTGGTGGAGACCATGATCCGCTGCCGGACGCCCCGTCTGGTCGGACTGTCCATTGACGGCAACGAGGCCCTAAGCGGCCGGACGGGGGAGCGGTTCCGCCCGGCCTTTCTGGCGGCGGGAGCGGCCGGCTTTGGCAGGACCGTCCACGCCGGAGAGAGCAGCGGGCCCGAGGGCGTCCGGGACGCGCTGGACCTGTTGGCGGCGGACCGGCTGGATCACGGCGTCCGGGGAGCGGAGGACCCGGCGCTGCTGCGCCGCCTGGCAGAGGAGCGGGTGCCTTTGAACGTGTGTCTGACCTCCAACCTGACGCTGCTGTACCGCCGGTCGGAGGAGCATCCCCTCCGAGAGATCCTGGACGCAGGCGCGGCGGTGACGCTGAGCCGGGACGATCCCATGTTCTTAGGTGGCCTGACGCTGACGGAGGAGCTTGGCCGGGTGGCGGCCTTTGCCCGGATGACCCGGGAGGAGCTGATGGCCTGTCAGGAGACGGCCATTTCCGCGGCCTTTTGCTCGGAGGAGACCCGGGCGGCCCTTCGCGCGGAGCTGGAATCGTTCCGGGCGGGCCTTCGGTGACAGGGGACGGGAGGGGCGCATAGGATGGAACGTACCCACCGGGTATAATATCCAGGAAACGAGGGAGATCGTTTTGCGTATCAGTGAAGCCTATGAGCATGAGCCCATCCTGCCCTATCAGGCAGAGGAGAGCTGCCCTGTGGGCGGCTGCAATAAGACCGGTACTCAGTGCGTGGATATCTCCGCGCCGTTGACCCTGACGCCCACCGCCGCCGTGGGGACCGTCACCGTGACCTGTCAGGGCAGCCCCAGCATCACCTGCGTCACCGGGAACGACGGCGCCAGCTGCACCGTGACCATGACCCAGCAGATCTGCGTGTCAGTGCCGGTGCGCTACGGGGTCACCCTGACCCCCTGTCCTCCCAGCATCGCCTGCGCTGACAACAACTGCGTCGGCTGCGGCTGCTGCTGAGTCCCCGGTCCGTCCGCCGCCGGAATTCTCCGGGGCGGACGGACTTTTTTGTGTGGATTTTGCCGGGAAATCCGCTCTTGCAACGGTTCCAGGGAATGGGGTATACTAAAATACGAAATACAATACCAGAAAGGATGATCTCTATGACCGCGTATCCCAAGATGACCGGCGAGGAGCGCAGGGCGGAGTATGCCCGGCTGCAACAGGAATTTGAAGAACTCAAGGCCCGGGGCTTGCAGCTGAACATGGCCCGGGGCAAGCCCGGCAAGGCCCAGCTGGACCTGGTCAGCGACATTTTTGATTTGATGAAGCAGCCGGAGGACTACGTGTCCGACGGCGTGGACGTGCGCAACTACGGCGAGCTCAGCGGCCTGCCTGCCGCCAAGAGACTGTTTGCCGAGATCCTGGGCTGCCGGCCCCAGCAGGTGTTCGTGGGCGGCAACGCCAGCTTGCAGCTGATGTACGACACGATCTCCAAGGCCTATACCCACGGCCTGCTCCACAGTGAGCGGCCCTGGTGCAAGGAGCCTGTGGTGAAGTGGCTCTGCCCCGCCCCGGGCTATGACCGCCACTTCAAGGTCACCGAGTCCTTTGGCTTTGAGCTGATCACCATTCCCATGACCGACGAGGGCCCCGACATGGACGCCGTGGAGGAAGCGGTGAAGGATAGCGCGGTGAAGGGTATCTGGTGCGTGCCCAAGTACTCCAACCCCGACGGCATCATCTACTCCGACGATGTGATCCGCCGCATGGCGTCCTTGAAGCCCGCCGCGCCGGATTTCACCATCATGTGGGACAACGCCTACTGCATCCATGAGTTCGAGGGGGAGTATGTGGACTTCCCGGACATCCTGAGCCTGTGTGAAGAGGCCGGAAATCCGGACATGGTCTTTGAGTTTGCCTCCACCTCCAAGGTGACCCTGCCCGGCGCGGGCATCTCCTGCTTTGCCTGCTCTGAGGCCAACATGGCCCATATGGAAAAGCTCATCGGCATCCAGGTCATCAGCTTTGACAAGGTGAACCAGCAGCGCCATGTGCTGTATCTGAAAGACAAGGCCCACACCCTGGAGCTGATGAAGCGCCATGCTGCCATCATGGGCCCCAAGTTCCGCTGTGTGGTGGACGCTCTGGACCGGGAGATCGCCCCGCTGGAGATCGCCTCCTGGCGGCGGCCAAAGGGCGGCTACTTCGTCTCCCTGAACGCCATGCCCGGCACCGCCAAGCGGACGCTGGCGCTGTGCAAGGAAGCTGGCGTCACCATGACCGGCGCCGGCGCCACCTTCCCCTATGGCAAGGACCCCCAGGACAGCAACATCCGCATCGCCCCCTCCCTGCCCCCGGTGGAGGAGCTGGAGCAGGCCATCGCGGTGCTGTGTGTCTGCCTGAAAATTTCTGCGTTGGAGGTACTGGGCGTATGAGATATTTTGGAAGAGTGTTCCGCCCCCCCTCTGAGGCGTACAGCCTCATCGTCCAGGTGACCTACGGGTGCAGCCACAATACCTGCGCCTTCTGCGACATGTACAAGGAAAAGCGGTTTGCCCTGCGGCCTATGGAGGAGATTTTGGAGGATTTCCGTCTGGCCCGCCAGACCTACCGCCACGTGGAGCGAGTGTTCCTGGCGGACGGCGACGCCCTGGTGCGCAAGGCCAGCGAGCTCTATACGATCCTGGATACCATCCGGGAGCTGTTCCCTGAGTGCCAGCGGGTCACCACCTACGGCTCTCCCTCCAGCATCCGCCTTCGGACGGAGGAGGAGCTGCGGACCCTGCGGGACAAGGGCCTGAGCATGATCTACATGGGCCTGGAGTCCGGCAGCGACGCGGTTTTGAAGCTGATGCGCAAGGGCCATCCGGCCGCCGAGATCATCGAGATGGGCCAGAAGATCCATCACTGCGGCATGGCCCTCTCCGTCACGGCCATCACGGGCCTGGGCGGCCAGCCCCTGCTGGAGCAGCACGCCATTGAGACTGCCAAGGCGTTCAATGCCATGAACCCGGAGTATATCGGCATGCTGACGCTGGTGGTGGAGGAGGAGACCCCCCTCTACGACTGGGTCCACAATGGAGAATTCCAGCTGCTGACTCAGGCCCAGGTGCTGGAGGAGACGAAGCTGCTGGTGGAGAACCTGGACAGCCCCGGCAGCGTGTTCCGGATGAACCACGCCTCCAACTATTTGCTGCTCAAGGGTACGCTGAACCAGGATAAGGACGCCATGCTGGCGGAGATCGCCAGAGCCAAGGCGGACATGAGCTGCCTGCGCCCGGACGCCTGGCGGGGCGTTTGAAAACGATCACCGACCGAGATCCAAGAAACCGCGGCCCATCCCTTTTGGGATGGGCCGCGGTTTTGGTCTCAGGGGTCCAGGTGATCCAGCGGGAAGGGAGGCTGGGCCAGAGGGCGGACGGCCAGAGACAGCAGTAGGGCTTGATTGTCATCTGCCGCGATCCGGTTGGAGTGGAGCACACCACAGATGCGGCAGCGGTGGATGATGGCCCACTCGCCGCCTTTGCGGACCCAGACAGATACCGGCTCCATCAGCCCGCCGCAGTCGGCGGAGCGGTCCCCGGGCTCGTTGTCCAGATGGACGCTGGATAAACAGTTTGGACAGTGGTTGCGGTGCTGGGTGCCTGCGTCGGCGGGGCCCACAGGCCAGCCGCAGGCACGGCAGGTGAAAACGTCGCCGCATGGATCGCGGCGAAAATCCGATGGACGGCGTTTGGGCTTTTGTGGAATGCGCTGAGACATGATTTGCTTCCTCCTTGTTTTCGCTGTATTCAGCATACAGGAAAGCAGACGGGGAGACAACCGCTGACTCGATTCAGAAGAAAACAGGCGCCTGGCAGGGCTCTGCCAGGCGCCTTGTAATTTAATCGTTTCGCAGACGGGAAATGATCTTCCAGACACTTTTCGGCGTCAGAAAGTAGTCCTCAGACAGCTGCGCGACAGGAGTTCCCTCCCGATAGCGCCGATAGATTTCCAAATTTCGGGCCAGGGTCTCCGCCTTGCGGCCATTGGCCGCGCCCCAGGCTCTGCGCGTTTCCGCACGCCGGGGGATATATAGATATTCACCGTCAATATAGGTTTGGACCTGCTTGAGCAGATCTGGCGGCAGCACATCGGCTGCCTTCATATAGCGCATGGTGCTCCTCCAAAGATCAACGAATTTGGATCGAGCAGAGGCTATATGCCGCTGGCGCATAGCCTCTGCTACGCGCCAAGCACCGAAGTACAGTGGATCAGATGCAAAAAACGATTCCTCTTTTCTGTCAAGATTTCCAAGGATATGGACACAACACCACAAGAGGGGACCATGCCCCTCTGGATCATTTACGGATCGTTCTCTTTTTTACAGGACCGACATCCACACACCTCACTTAGAAATCACCCCAATGGTATCATGCAGATCATGGGCTGTCAACAAAAAAACGGACCGCTGTGGCGGTCCGTTTTTTGCAGGTTGGGAAGCTTAAAATTTCTTATCCTTGGCGGTGTCGCAGTAGGCGCAGCGATAGGTGTGCTTCTCCGGGTCGCTGAGCAGGAAGATGGCGTCCAGCTGGGGCTCGCTGACAGTGATGCAGCGGGGGTTCTTGCAGTGGATGATGTTCACCAGCTTCTTGGGCAGCTCCACGTGCTTTTTCTCCACCAGGCGACCGTCCCGGATCACATTGACGGTGATGTTGGAGTCAATGTAGCCCAGTACGTCGAAGTCCACCTCCATGGGAGAGTCGATCTTGATGATGTCCTTTTTCCCCATGTGGTCGCTGCGGACGTTCTTGATAATGGCTACGGAGCAGTCCAGCTCGTCCAGATGCAGATATTTGTAGATGTCCATGCTCTTGCCCGCCTGGATGTGGTCCAGGACGATGCCGTTTTGGATGCTGTCGATATGCATAGATCGTACCTCCCTTTAGACGTTGATCCCCAGAAGCTTGAGAATCAGGGCCATGCGGACGAATTTGCCGTTTTTCACCTGTTTCCAGTAGGCGGCCCGGGGGTCCTTATCCACCGCCACAGAGATCTCATTGACCCGGGGCAGGGGATGGAGGATAGAAAGGTCCGCCTTGGCAGAGACCAGCTTCTCAGGCGTGAGGATATAGCTGTCTTTCAGCCGCAGGTACTCCTCCTCGTTGAAGAACCGCTCCTTCTGGACCCGGGTCATATACAGGATGTCCAGCTGGGGGATGACGGACTCCAGATCCGTGGTCTGGGTATAGGGGATGCCCTTTTTCTTCAAAGCCTCCTCCTTGACATACCGGGGGAGCTTGAGCTCCAGGGGGGAGATCAGGACAAAGTGGATGTTCTCATACCGGCTCAGGGCATTGACCAGAGAGTGAACGGTGCGGCCAAATTTCAGGTCACCGCAAAAGCCGATGGTGAAGTTGTCCAGCCGCCCCTTCTCCCGGTGGATCGTCAGCAGGTCCGTGAGGGTCTGGGTGGGATGGTTATGGCCGCCGTCGCCGGCATTGATGATGGGCACCTCGCTGACCTGAGCGGCAGCATAGGGCGCGCCCTCCTTGGGATGGCGCATGGCGATGATGTCGGCGTAGCAGCTGACGGTATGGACGGTATCACCCACAGTCTCACCCTTGGCGGTGGAGCTGGAATTGGCCTCGGAGAAGCCCAGCACGCTGCCGCCCAGGGCCAGCATGGCGGACTCAAAGCTCAGCCGGGTCCGGGTGGAGGGCTCGAAGAACAAGGTGGCCAGCTGCTTGTGAGCGCAGGCGTCCTGGTATTTGACGGGGTTTGCGATGATGTCCTCGGCGGTGGCGATCAGCTGATCGATCTCCTCCACGGACAGATCGGTGATGTCAATGATATTTCTGGGCATGAGGATACTCCTTTCGGAACAGCGGTGTACGGAACGGAACAGGAGCAAAGCGGACTTTGCGGAAATGATTGGAGGTCCCCGCACAAACCCAGCGAAGCGGGTCCGGTGGGGAGAGGAGAAATAACCGGAGCGGATGGAGTTTTCAGCGTGAGCTGGAAACGGAATGAGTGACGGTTATAACAGGGGGGCCCCCGGCGGAGCCCAGCGAAGCGGGTCCGGTGGGGAGAGGAGAAATAACCGGAACGGATGGAGTTTTCAGCGCAAACTGGAAACGGAATGAGTGACGGTTATTTCGACGACGTGATCCAGGACTCATCACTGGGATTGGCCCGGAACCGCTTGAGCCGCTCGATGTCCTCGGTGCGGATCTTGCCCTCGTCAGCGGCGGCCTGACACACGGCGTCGAAGTTGGAGAGGCTGTAATTGAGGACGTTGGCGGCGGCCAGCCGGTCCAGGCCCTTCTGGAGACCGTAGGTGAAGATGGAGACCACGCCCAGCACCTCCGCGCCGGCCTCCCGCAGGGCCTCTACCACGTCGATGCAGCTGCCGGCGGTGGAGATCAAATCCTCCACCACCACCACCTTCTGGCCGGGCAGGAGCTTGCCCTCGATCCGGTTCTGGCGGCCGTGGTCCTTGCTGCCGGAGCGGACATAGCCCATGGGCAGGCCCATGAGATGGCCCACGATGGCGGCATGGGCGATGCCGGCGGTGGAGGTGCCCATCAGCACCTCCGCGTTGGGATAGTGCTGGCGGATCAGGTCTGCCAGGCCCTCCTCCACATGGGTACGGACAGCGGGGGCGGTGAGGGTGAGACGGTTATCACAGTAGATGGGGCTCTTGATGCCGCTGGCCCAGGTAAAGGGCTCGTCGGGCCGCAGAAAGACCGCGCCGATGGACAGCAGATCGTGGGCGATGGTGTATTCCAGATTCATGATGGTACAATCCTTTCTGTGTGAAGACGTTGACTCTCTTGTGGGGAGAAACTGGGATCAGTAGGTCTCCCAGTGGAGCTTTCCCATAGGCAGGTCCTCCGGCCGGCGGGGCTCCGGGTGTTGGGCGGGAATGCCCAGGGACAAGATCGCCGCCAGGCGCAGGTGGTCCGGGAAGCCGATGAGATCCCGAACAAAGGCCTCGGTGCTCCGGCCGTCGGGAGATTCCCGCAGCCGGCCCTGGACCCAGCAGCTGCCAAGCCCCAGGCCGTCGGCCATCAAATGCATGTTGGCCATGGCCACGGCGCAGTCCTCGATCCAGACGTCAGAGCGGGTCTCGTCACCCAGGACCACGATGGCGCAGGATGCCTCCCGCAGCATCTGAGAGGCGGCGCCGCGGCAGCCGGCCAGGGCGTCCAGCACGGGGCGCTCCCGGACGATGATGAACTCCCAGGGGCGCAGGGCCTTGCCGCTGGCTGAGAGCATTCCGGCCTGGAGGATCTGGGCCAGGGCCTCCTTGGGGACCGGCTCGCCGGTGTAGGACCGGACGCTGCGGCGGTTTTGAAAATAGGTCAGCAGTTCCATGGCGGTTTCTTCAGCCCAGGAAGTCCTGGACGGCTCTGCGGTAAGCGGCCACCGGGTCCTCCGCCTGGGTGATGGGGCGGCCCATCACGATGTAGTCACAGCCGGACTTTCCGGCCTTTTCCGGGGTCATGATCCGCTTTTGATCGCCCACGGCGCTGTCGGCAAAGCGGATGCCGGGGGTGACGGTGAGGAAGTCCTGGCCGCACCGCTCCTTCACCAGAGCGGCCTCCAGAGGAGAGCAGACCACGCCGTCCAGGCCGGAGGCGGCGGCGTTGCCGGCGTAGGAGAGGACGGTTTCCGCCATGGGGGTGTCGATGAGCAGCTCCCGCTTCAAGGTCTCGCCGTCGGTGGAGGTCAGCTGGGTGACGGCGATCAGCAGGGGCCGGGTGCCGTCCGGCCGGGTCAGCCCCTCCAGAGCGCCCTTCATCATCTCAGAGGCTCCGGCGGCATGGAGGTTCACCATGTCCACATCCAGCCGGCTGAGGACCCGCATGGCGCTTTTGACGGTGTTGGGGATGTCGTGGAGCTTCAGATCCAGGAAAATCTTGTGGCCCCGGGCCTTGATGTCCCGGACGATCTGGGGCCCCTCGGCGTAGTAGAGCTCCATACCGATCTTCACAAAGGGCTTCTCCCCGGCGGGGAAGCGGTCCAGAAAGGCCAGCGTGGCCTCTCGGGTGGGAAAGTCCAGGGCGATGATGACATCCTTAGTCATGATGTGCTCCTCCTGTCAGTTCAGAAATATGGGTGACGCCCAGCCGCTCACACACGGCGGGCAGATCCTCGATGATGGTCTTGCAGGCCCAGGGGTCCCGGAGGTTGGCCGCGCCCACCTCCACGGCGGCGGCGCCTGCCAGCATCAGCTCCGCCGCGTCCTCGGCGGAGGACACGCCGCCGCAGCCGATGATGGGCAGCTTCACCGCCTCGTATACGTCCCAGACCATCCGCACCGCCACCGGGAAGACCGCGGGGCCGGAGAGGCCGCCGGTGCGGTTGGCCAGCAGGGGGCGGCGGGTGTTCAGGTCGATCCGCATCCCCAGCAGCGTGTTGATCAGGCACAGGCCGTCGGCGCCGGCGTCGGCGCAGGCCCGGGCGATCTCTGTGATGTCCGTGACGTTGGGGGTCAGCTTCATAAAAACGGGCTTTTTGGTGACGGCCCGGACGGCCCGGGTCACCTCGGCGGCGGCCTTGGGATCGCAGCCGAAGTTCTTGCCGCCGGCGTGGACGTTGGGGCAGGAGATGTTGACCTCCAGAATGGCCACCTGGTCCACGTCATTCAGCTTCCGGCAGTTTTCAGCGTACTCCTCCAGGGAGAAGCCGCCCACGTTGGCGATCAGGGGGCCGTGGAAGATCTTTGCGATGTGGGGGACCTCCTGGGCGATGACTGCGTCCATGCCGGGGTTTTGCAGCCCTACGGCGTTGAGCATCCCGCCGGGGGTCTCGGCGATCCGGGGCTGGGGATTGCCCAGCCGGGGCTGGGCGGTGGTCCCCTTCCAGGAGAAGCTGCCTAAGATGTCCAAGTCATAAATTTCCGCGTATTCCCGGCCGTAGCCAAAGGTTCCGGAGGCGGGGATGATGGGGTTTTTCAGCGTGACCCCCGCCAGATTGACAGATAAGTTTACCATACGATCTCCTCCTGAAACAGGATGGGGCCGTCCTTACAGACCCGCTTATAGCCGCCGGCGGTGGGCACGGTGCAGCCCATGCAGGCGCCAAAGCCGCAGCCCATCCGGGCCTCAAAGCTGAATTGCCCGCCCTTGAGCTGGGGCAGGCCGTGCACGGCCTTGAGCATGGGCAGGGGGCCGCAGGCGCAGACATAGTCACAGCCCGGCAGGGCGGCGATGCAGTCGGTGACAAAGCCCTTGGTGCCAAGGCTTCCGTCCTCCGTGGCCACGGCCACTGGACAGCCCAGGGCGGCAAACTCCTCCAGATAATAGGCGTCGGCCTTGGACCGGAAGCCCAGGGCCACCGTGGGCGCTTTGCCCTGCTCCAGCAGCCGCCGGGCAAGGCCGTAGAGGGGCGCGGCGCCGATGCCGCCGCCGGCCAGAACGGGGCTGCTGCCCGCTAAGTCCATGGCAAAGCCGTTGCCAAGGCCGGTGAGGACCCGCAGCGCCGTGCCGGGGGTCAGGCGGACCAGCTCCCGGGTGCCCTTGCCGGCCTCCTTGACCAGAAGGCGCAGGCTGCTTGCTGTCCAGTCGCAGATGGAGATGGGCCGCCGCAGGAAGTATCCGGGCAGCTCCAGGTTCACAAACTGGCCTGGGGCGGTGACGGCAGAGGCGTCGCCGGAGAGGGAGAGCTCATAGGTGTCCCCATTGAGCTGGCGGACGCGGTCCAGGGTAAAGGTCGTTTCTCTCATGGTTCCAAGTCCTCCTGTGTGTGCAGGTCGTGATAGACGATCTCTCCGCCGCAGACGGTCATGGCCACGGCGGCGGAGACGGTCCAGCCGTCAAAGGGGGTGGCCCGGCCCAGGGAGCGGAAGCTCTGGCTGTCAATGACGTGGGGCCGGTTCAGATCCAGCACGGTGAAGTCTGCGATCTCCCCCTCGGCAAGGCTGCCGCCGGGAAGGGAGAAGATCCGCCGGGGATTGAGGCACATGGCCTGGACCAGCGTCTCCATAGGCAGGATGCCGGGCTGGACCAGCTGGGTATAGAGGATGGGGAAGGCCGTCTCCAGGCCCACGATGCCGTTGAGGCTGCCCCGCAGGCCCTTGGACTTCTCCTCGGCGCTGTGGGGGGCGTGGTCCGTGGCGATGCAGTCCACTGTGCCGTCCAGCAGGCCCTCCAGCAGGGCGTCCCGGTCGGCGGCGGAGCGGATGGGGGGATTCATTTTGAACCGGCCCTCGTCCAGCAGCTCCTCGTCGGTCAGCACCAGATAGTGGGGGCCGGTCTCGCAGGTCACCGGCAGGCCCTGGGCCTTGGCGTCGCGGATCAGGGCCACAGACTCCTTGGTGGAGAGGTGGCAGACGTGATAGCGGCAGCCGGTGTCCCGGACCAGCTCCAGATCCCGCTCCACCTGCCGCCATTCGCTGGCGGGATCGTTGCCGGGCAGGCCGTGGCGGCGGGCAAAGGCCCCGTCGTGGACGCACCAGCCCTTCCCAAGCAGGGACTCGTCCTCACAGTGGGCCACGATGGGCCGGTCCAGAGACTTCGCCAGGACCATGGCCTCACGCATCAGCTCCCGGTCCTGGACGCCCCGGCCATCGTCGGAGAAGCCGGCTGCCAACGGGGCCATGGCAGAGAGATCCGAGAGGGCCTCGCCCCGCTGGCCCTGGGTGATGGTCCCGTAGGGATAGACCCGGACCCGGGCGGTTTGGCGGATCAGGTCCAGCTGGACCTGGAGGGCGTCCTTGGTGTCCGGCGCGGGCTTGAGGTTGGGCATGGCGCACACCGCTGTGTAGCCGCCGGCGGCGGCCGCCGCCGTGCCGGAGGCGATGGTCTCCTTATAAGAAAAACCAGGCTCCCGAAGATGTACATGCACATCGACGAAACCTGGAACGATCAAGCAGTTGTGAATCCCGATCACGGAGGCGTTCTCCTGGGGAACGGAAACAATACGGCCCTGGTCCATCGCCAGATCCATATCCTGAAAATGCCCGTTCAGAAAGACGGCCCCGCCGGTCAGCAATACGCTCATGTTGATCCCCTTTCTGTGTGTTCTCAACATCTTACTATACTAAACCCACCTGGGGATGTCAACGGAAACTTCCGCCAGGATTTCAGGTTTGGAGATTCCGGAGAAAAGTGCCTGGCAGGCTCCCGCCGTCTTTCACAAATCGACAGGAGGGCTCTGCCGGTCCCGCAGTGGGGACCGGCAGAGAGACGGGGATGGGGTCAGGCCTTCAGGCTCTCCACCCATCTTCCGTATTTCTCCACATTGGCCCTGGCGTCGGCAGCGTCGCTGCCCTGGGCCAGGATATAGACCTTGATCTTGGGCTCGGTGCCGGAGGGACGGACGATGACAGAGGTGCCGTCAGCCATCTCAAAGCGCAGCACGTTGGACCCGGAGAGCTCCATTTGGCTCTTGACCCCGGCGGTGTCGGTGACGGTGCCGGTCTGGTAGTCCTTCCACGCAGTCACAGCCACGCCGGAGAGCTCCCGGGGGGGATCTTCCCGGAGGGCGGCCATGAGCTTTGCCATGTCCCGCAGGCCGTCCAGCCCGGGCATCACCAGGTTGTAGGTGTGCTCGGCAAAGTGGCCGTACTTCTCATAGAGCTGATCCAGAGCGTCCGCCAGGGTCAGGCCCTGGGCGGCGTACCAGGCGGCCATCTCCGTCAGCAGCAGCGAGGCGGTGACGGCGTCCTTATCCCGGACGTAGCTGCCCAGCATATAGCCATAGGACTCCTCATAGGAGAAGATCACGTTCCCCTGACCGGACTGCTCCAGCTGGTCCTTCTTCTGGGCCAGGAACTTAAAGCCGGTGAAGGTGTCGTAGCATTGCAGGCCGTTGACCTCGGCCACCTTCCGGGCCATCTCCGTGGTGACGATGGTCTTCAGGGCCACGGGACGCTCGGGCATGGTGCCGGAGCGTTTCTTGGCGCCGATCAGATAGTCCAGCAGCAAAACGCCGGTCTGGTTGCCGGAGATCACCTGGAACTCCCCGCTCTTGGTGCGCACCATGATGCCCACCCGGTCGGCGTCGGGGTCGGAGCCGACGATGAAATCAGCGCCTGCCTGCTTGGCCAGCTCCACGGCCAGAGCGAAGCCCTCGGGATTTTCCGGGTTGGGAGAGACCACCGTGGGGAAGTCCCCGTCAATGACCATCTGCTCCGGCACGCAGAGCAGGTGCTTGACGCCCAGGCGGCGCAGCGCCTCGGGGATCAGCTTGTGGCCGGTGCCGTGGAAGGGGGTGTAGACCACCTGGAAGGTGTCCGCCACCTGGGCCACGGTCTCCGGGTCGTTGACCTGGGCCATGACGTGGGAGAGGAATTTCTCGTCGGTCTCCTCCCCCAGGATCTCGATCAGGCCCTGGGATACGGCCTGGTCATAGTCCATGGTCTTCACGTCTGCAAAGATGTCGATCTCGCCCAGCCGCTTGGCCACGGCGTCGGCGTGCCGGGGGGGCAGCTGTGCGCCATCCTCCCAATAGACCTTATAGCCGTTGTACTCCTTGGGGTTGTGGCTGGCGGTGATGTTGATGCCGGCCTGGCAGCCGTACTCCCGGACGGCAAAGCTCAGCTCCGGGGTGGGGCGCAGGGACTCGAAGATCCGCACGTGGATGCCGTTGGCGGCGCAGACCTGGGCGGCGGCCCGGGCAAAGTCCATGGAGTGGTTCCGGCAGTCCATGCAGATGGCCACGCCCCGGCGCTTGCCCTCCTCGCCCTCGGCGGCGATGATGTCCGCAAAGCCCTGGGTGGCCCAGCGGATCACGTGGACGTTCATGTTGTGCAGACCCACGGCCATGGTGCCCCGCAGGCCGGCAGTGCCGAACTCCAGAGGACCGTAGAACCGGGCCTCGATCTCCTTGAGATCTCCGCCGATGGCCTCCAGCTCGGCAGTCTCCTCGGCGCTGAGGGTGGGGCTGTGAAGCCACTTCTCATACTCTTTTTTGAAATCCATAGACTTCCTCCTGTACGTGGTGTATTCTTCGCGGCCGCCCAGGCGGCCGGCAGCGTGCGGTATGGGCCGCCGGAAGTCACTTGTGGTACTTTCCGCCGGCGTTGATCTGATAGACCCGGTAGATCTGCTCCAGCACCATCACCCGGGCCAGATGGTGGGGAAAGGTCATGGGGGACATGGACAGCCGCTCCCGGGCCAATGCCTTGATGGAGGGATGGAGCCCGAAGGACCCGCCGATGACGAAGACCAGCTGGCTCTCGCCCTGGTTGGCCCAGGTGGACATCAGCGCGGCCAGCGATTCGCTGGACCGGGGCGTTCCCTCCACACATAGGGCGATCAGCGGGGCGGAGGAGGGGAGCTTTCCCCGGATGGCCTCGGCCTCCCGGGCCAGGGCGGCCTCGATCTGAGCGTCGGAGGGGTCCTCCGGCAGCCGCTCCTCGGGGAGCTCTAAAAGCTCCAGCTTGCAGTACCGGGAGAGACGTTTCAGGTATTCCCCGCAGGCGGCCTGATAGAATTTCTCTTTCAGCTTGCCCACGCAGATGAGCGTCACTTTCTGCATACGGCCCTCCCGGAGACCTGATAGGTCTGGCTCAGGCACTCCCTGGGCGCCACAGACAGCGCCGGGGCCAGGCCCGCGGCGGAGAGGGCTGTTTCCACGGCGCGAAGGGCCATGGCAGGGGTGTTGTTGTCCCGGCTCAGATGGGCCAGGACCAGCTCACCGGTCCCGCCTGCTGCCAGCTGAACGGCAAAGCGGGCGGCGTCCTCGTTGCAAAGGTGCCCCTGGGGGCCCAGGATGCGCTGTTTGAGATAATAGGGATAGCCCCCGCTGCGGAGGGTCTCCACGTCGTGGTTGGCCTCCAGCACCGCCAGGTCCACGCCGGGGAGCAGCTCCGCCGCCTCGTCAGGCACATAGCCGGTGTCGGTCAAAATGCCCACGGAGCCGTCGGCGCTGTCCAGCCGGAAGCCGCAGGGGCCCGGCGCGTCATGGGAGATGGGAAAGGCGGTGACCGTGAAGGCGCCGATCTCCAGGGGGCGGCAGAGGGGGAGGGGGGCCAGACGGTCCTCTGATGCCGGGAGCCGCCACGCCAGCTCCCGGCAGGCCCGCTCTGTGGCATAGATGGGGCAGCGGGTGTGCTTGAGCAGGGTCTGGAGTCCGGCGATGTGGTCTGTGTGGGTGTGGGTGATGAGGATGGCCTCCAGAGCGTCCGGCGTCAGTCCCAGGGCGTGGAGCCCCTGGGTGATGCGGCGGCAGGAGATGCCGGCGTCCACCAGCAGGTGGGACTGCTCCTGAGAGACGGCCAGGGCGTTGCCGCTGGAGCCGCTGGCGAGCGTATGTAGGGTGATCAAAGTGCAGGTTCCTCGTCTTTCTGTTCGGGATAAAAAGCGCCTGCGGTGGGCGACGAAAGTCGTCAGCCTCCATCGCAGGCGCTCAGATGTTCCAACATGAATGGTCTCAGCCCACATCGGCCTCCAGGCCGGCGTCGGGCTCGTCTACGGACCGGATGTCCGCTCCCAGGCCCCGGAGCTTGGCGATGATGTCCTCATAGCCCCGCTCAATGTACTGCACCTGGGTGATCTCGCTGCGGCCCTGAGCCGCCAGGGCGGCGATGACCATGGCCGCGCCGGCCCGCAGGTCATAGGCCTGGATCGGCGCGCCGGTGAGATGGTCCACGCCCTCTACCACGGCGGTCTTGTCGTCCACCTGGATGCGGGCGCCCATGCGGCGCAGCTCGTCCACATAGCGGTAGCGGCTGCCCCAAACGCCCTCTGTCACCAGAGAGGTCCCCTCCGCCAGGGAGAGCACGGTGGTGATCTGGGGCTGCATATCCGTGGGGAAGCCGGGGTAGGGCAGGGTCTTGACATTGGTCCGCTGGAGCTTTCCTGTGCGGCGGACCAGCAGGGTGTCTCCGTTTTCCTCGACCTCCACGCCCATCTCCACCAGCTTGGCGGTGATGCAGTCCATGTGCTTGGGGATGATGTTCTTCACCAGCACCTGACCGCCGGTGGCGGCCACGGCGGCCATATAGGTTCCCGCCTCAATCTGGTCGGGGATGATGGCATAGGTGCCGCCGGTGAGACGGTCCACGCCGTGGATCTTGATGGTGTCGGTTCCGGCGCCCCGGACATTGGCGCCCATGGAGTTGAGGAAGTTGGCCAGATCCACGATGTGGGGCTCCTTGGCGGCGCTCTCGATCACCGTGACGCCCTCGGCCATGACGGCGGCCATCATGATGTTCATGGTGGCGCCCACAGACACCACATCCAGATAGACATTGGCGCCCTTGAGGCGGCCATTTTCAGAGACGGCCCGGATGAAGCCGCCCTCCACAGTCACCTTGGCCCCCAGGGTGGTAAAGCCCTTTACGTGCTGGTCAATGGGCCGGGCGCCGCCGAAGTTGCAGCCGCCGGGCATGGCGACCTCCGCCTGGCCGAACCGGCCCAGCAGGGCGCCGATGAGGTAGTAGGACGCGCGAATGCGCCGGGCCAGGTCATAGCTGGTCCGGGTGGAGCGGATATGGCGGCAGTCGATCTCCACCGTGTGGGGGTTGACGACGCGGACCACCGCGCCCAGATCCTCCAAGATCCGCAGGCACATGGTCACGTCGGAGATCTGGGGAATATTCTCGATCCGGCAGACCCCGTCCACCAGCAGCGCGGCGGGAATGATGGCCACAGCGGCGTTTTTGGCGCCGCTGATCTCCACCTCGCCGTACAGGGGCTTTCCGCCCTCTACAATATATTTTGTCAAAGTATTGACCCTCTTTTCAAGCAGCTTGCGGCGGCAGACCGTAGGGATTGATACACAGTTTGCCCGCCGGGCGGCGCTTCATACCTGGCCGGCGGGATTTCCTCCCCCGGAGCACAGGCCGGCGCTCATACAACTTCAGCATAGCATATCTGCCCGGGAATTGCAAATGTTTCCTGACAGAGCGCAAAAAATGGAAGAATTGCACGGGCATTACCCGGCGGATACGGTTCCGGTGATGCAGTTTACATAATAGTCGGCGGTGTCGGTGGCGATCCGCCACATGGGGGTCAGGGACAGCGCGGAGGCGGTGGAGCCCTGGAGGGCATACCCCGGCTCCATGCCGGTGACGGCAGAGACCACCATATAGCTCTCCCGCCGGGCCTGTTGGAAGGCGGTGAGGGCTGCGGCGGCGGAGAGGGGCTTGCGGCTTTCCGATGCTGTGGTGCCGGACTCGGGCAGCAGCGTGCCGCTGACCGTCAGCAGCGTTCCCCGGTCAAAGGTGAAGGTCACCGTGCAGTTAAACACCGGAAGCTTTCCGTGGAAGCAGGCGGCCACAGCGGTCCCGGTGCCGTTTTTGTCCAGGGAGAACCGGGGCTCCGCCCAGGAAAACGCTTTGCAGAACCGGCGGCACAGGTCCTGGGCCTCCTCGCCGGAGGCCAGGGAGCCCACGATATCAAACCCGCCGTTGGAGCGGAACCGGGCCACGCCGGCGGGCGTGGAGTAGGTGCAGGTGTCGCCGCTCTGGTCGCCGGCGGGGACGGGGTTGCCCAGAAAGAAAGCGGCGGCAGCCCGCTCCCGTTCTGCGTCCCGGGCAAGGGAGAGGGTGGCGGGAGGGGTCTCCTTGGAGATGACGTCGGGGCTGAGCTCCATGCCGTCAGCGGCGAAGAGAGCCACCAGCTGGTCCTCCACCTGGTGCTGGGCCTGGGAGGAGGCGGAGTGGCGAAGGATCAGGGCCCCCAGCAGGAAGCCATTGACCAGCACCAGGATCAAAATGATGATATTTTTCAGCAGATAACGGTCCAAAGCAGCCTCCTCGATTCCATATTCACTCCGCCAGCCACGCGGCGCCGGCAGTGCCCGCGCCGCTGTCGGCATAGCCGATGGAGAGCTCCGGACCCTCCTGCTGGGCGGCGATGGCCAGCGTCTGGCGCAGGGGCAGCAGCAAAGAAGTGCTTCCCGATACGGTGTACTGCCGGACCCGGAAGGTCATGGCGGACACCACGCCGTCCGTCACCGTGACCTGGGCGGCGCTTTCTCCGTCGGTAAAGCGGATGGGAATGCCGCCCACCTGATAGCCAAAGTGCAGGATCGTGCTGCCGCCGCTCTGGCGGATCTGCTCCAGATAGAGCTCTGCGTCGTTCACCGTGGTCCCCAGCAGACTGTGGAGCAGGTCGTTCACCGCCCCGGCGGTCTCCAGCAGGGAGAGGGTCTCTCCGGCGGGGACGATGGGCAGGGCGGGGGTCCCGCCGCCCTGATAGGTCAGGGTGCCGTCCGGGTGGAGCCGCAGGGTCCGGTCCCCCTCCCGGACCACCTCCGCACCGCTGGCGTCCACATAGCGGAACTGGGTGTTGGGGTTAAAGTCCAGGGCCAGCAGCTGGTCCGTGTCGGAGAGGGGAATGGCGATGGAGAGCTCCGGCAGGGCCGGCGGCGTCTCCAGAAACAGCGAGCAGGGGGCCGCCGCCTGGGCGTTGGGGTCCTGGCTTTCAAAGGCGAAGAAGGCGTTGCCCAGCTCATAGCGATTGACGGTCTCTTCCAGAGTCTCTGGGGTCAGGGCGGTGGCACAGTGGAAAAACCCGTCTTCCCCGTTCCAGAGATACAGCGACACGGTGCCGTCATCCTCCTCAGCCACGATCAGCCGCCGGGCGGAAACCATGTCCTCGCCGTCATCGGCGCGGACCAGGTCCGCCACCACGGAGAGGGGCAGGGAGGTGAGAAAATCATAGTAGACCGAGGTCCGGTCCAGCGCGGCGAAAAAGGCCTGGCGGCTGCTGATGCTGTAATCCAGCGGCGGATGAAGGGCCTGCTCCAGCAGGCCCCGCAGGGGCTCGAAGGCCTCGTCGTCGGTGGTGAGGGTCACGCTGCCGTACCGGCCGTATGCGCTGGTGACCGCTGCCCGGACCGGCGCGGTGAGGGCAGTCTCCGTCACTGCCGGCGGGGCGGGGGAGGGCAGGTCGCTTCCGGCCAGAAAGGACAGGGGCCCGCCGGAGCTCACGCCCAGATTATACATCTGCGTCCTGGCAAACAGCAGCACCGCGGATACGCACAGCAGGGCGATGGTGATATTCTGGATGAAGTCCCGGCGTTTCCGGGCATGTTCGTTCATACAGTTCCTCCTCCGGGCATCAGCTCTCGGCGCCGCCGGCCTGGGACTGGCTGATGGGCAGGGTCAATCGGACCGTGGTCCCCTGGCCGGCATGGGGGGCCAGGGCGATGGTGCCATGGTGGCGGTTGACGATCTCCCGGGCGATGGAGAGCCCCAGGCCCGTGCCGCCGGACTCCCGGGACCGGGCCTTGTCCACCCGGTAGAAGCGGTCGAAGATCCGCTCCCGGTCCTTCTCCGGGATGCCGATGCCGTCATCAGAGACCTCCATCCAAACGGTGCCCTCGGTGGACCCGGCGGTGATATGGATGTGACCGCCGTCGGGGGTATATTTGATGGCGTTGCCGATGACATTCATCATCACCTGCTCCAGCCGGCTGCGGTCGCCCACGATCAAGGGCAGGCTCTCCGGCGGGTCATAGGTCAGCTGGTGCTGATGCTGCCGGGCATTGAGGGCGTTGGCCTGGAAGACGCTGTGGATGGCGTCGCCGAAGGGGAAGCGGGAGAGGACCAGCTCGGCGTTGCCGGCGTCCAGTCGGGAGAGGGTCAGCAGGTCCTGGACGATATGGGTCATCCGGTCCGTCTCTGTGATGATGATGTCCAGAAAGCTGTTGGCGGTATCCCGGGGGATGTCGCCGCCGTCCCGGAGGGTCTCGGCATAGCTGCGGACGTTGGTGAGGGGGGTGCGTAGCTCGTGGGACACATTGGCCACGAACTCCTTGCGCCGCTCCTCGTTGCGGTGCTGCTCCGTCACATCGTGGAGCACGATCAAAACGCCGCCCTTTTTGTGGTCAGAGAAGGGGGCCAGATACAGGTCCAGCGTCCGCTCCCCCACCCGCAGCTCCTCCTCGACATAGTTGGGCCGCTGGAGGGCCAGGACCTCTTCAAAGGGGTGCATGTCCCCCAGGAGCTCCTCATAGGTGCAGTCGGGCTCCACCTTCCGCCGTAGCAGGTCGTTGGCGGCGGGGTTGCAGTGGATCAGATGGCCGTCGTGGTCAAAGGCCACCACGCCGTCGGTCATGTGGAGAAAGAGGGTGTCCAGCTTGTCCCGCTCGTTCTCCACGGCGGCCAGGGTGGACTGGAGGACCCCAGACATCTCGTTGAAGGCGCCGGTGAGGATGCCGATCTCGTCGGTGGACTCCACCGGCAGCTCGCTGTCAAAATCTCCGGCGGCCACCCGCTCCGCGCCGGCGGTGAGCTTTTCAATGGGGCCCACCATGGTCTTGGAGAGGAGAAAGCTCAAAAGCACCGCGATCAGCAATCCGATGATCAGGGCCTGCATGATGATGGTGAACAGCTGGCCGTTCAGGCCGGAGACCGTGTCCTTGGTGTCCAGGATATAGATGATAAAGGCGTTGCCGCCGCCGGTGATGGGCACGGCCACATCCATATAGTCGGCGGTGATGTCGCTCTCGTCGCCCACGGTGGTGAGGGCGCCGCTGGCGATGGCGTTCCGGGCGGTGAGCAGATTGGCGCTCTGCTCCCGGGGCAGGGAGGCCTGGTCGGCAGAGCCGGTGAGGTAGCTGCCGGAGACGCCGTCCAGCACGAAGTAATTCCGGGTCCGGTAGTCGATGCCCAGGGAGCCGGCGTTGGTGTTGAGCATCTCCTGGATCAGCTCTGCGCCGTTTTCCTCGGCGGCGGCGCTGCGTAGGTCCGTGACAAAGTCCCGCTGGTCCACGCCGAAGACGCTGTCCATCTGCTGATAAAAGGTCTCGATGTAAAAATTGGAGACGCTGGTGGTCAAAAACGCGCCCACCACTGCCATCAGGGAGGTGATCAGCAGCAGCAGGATCAGCGTCAGTTTCATATGGAGGCTGCGGAACATACGGCGCCACCTTCCCTTATGGAATCAGGGGCAGAGGAACGGTCCGGAGAGGGCCGCCCCCTGCCAACGTCATACTGCGAAGTAATAGCCCGCGCCCCGGCGGGTGAGGATAAAGGCGGGGTTGGCGGGATCGGCCTCGATCTTTTCCCGCAGCCGCCGGACGGTGACATCCACGGTCCGGACGTCGTCGCCCACGTAGCCGTAGTTCCACACCTGCTCCATCAGGTCCACCCGGGAGTAGACCTTGTTGGGGTGGCTGGCCAGGAAGGTGAGCAGCTCATACTCCCGCTGGGTCAGGTCAATGGCCTTTCCGGCCCGGTAGACCTGGTGGCTGTCTGTGTTGATGGAGAGATCCCCGGCCACGGGCATGGCGCTGGAGGAGGACGCCGCTGCCGCCGCCGCGGCCATGGCGGTGCGGCGGATGTTGGCGGAGACCCGGGCCAGCAGCTCCCGCATGGAGAAGGGCTTGGTGATATAGTCATCCGCGCCGATCTCCAGGCCCAGGACCTTGTCCGCCTCCTCCTCCCGGGCGGTGAGGATGATGACGGGCACGTTCCGGCCCTCCTGCCGGATCTGGCGGCACACGTCAAAGCCGTTCATTTTCGGCAGCATCACATCCAGCAGGATCAGGTCCGGGTCCACGGTGCGGGCCTTTTCCAGGCCGTCGGCGCCGTCATAGGCCTCGGCGGTCTGATAGCCCTCCCGCTGGAGGTTGAAGCGCAGGATATCGACAATATTTTTCTCGTCCTCGACAATCAGGACGGTTTTGGGTTGATCCATAAGAGCCTCCTTATCACAGGTTCAGCTGCACCTTGGCCTTGAGCACGGCGGCCACGGTCTTGGCGTCCTCGATCTCGCCGGTGAGACAGCGGTGGACCATCTCCTGGAAGGGTACCCGCTCCACCTGCAAAAATTCATCCGGGTCCAGGGCCTGCTCCTCCATTTTCAGCCCCCTGGCCAAAAACAGATGGAGGGTCTCGCCATAGCAGCCGGGGGCGGGCAGGATACGGCCCAGGGGCAAAAAGACATCCGGCACCGCGCCGGTCTCCTCTTTCAGCTCCCGCAGGGCGCCGGTGACCGGGTCTTCGCCGGGGTCCAGCTTGCCGGCGGGGATCTCCAGCAGCGTTTTGCCAAAGACATAGCGGTACTGGGTCACGGTCAGCACGTTGTTCCGCTCGTCCAGGGGCAGCACCGCCACGCCGTCTACGTGGTCCACCACCTCCCGGGTGGAGGTCTGGCCGTTGGGCAGCAGCACCTGGTCCACATGGACGCTGAGGATCTGGCCGTGGAACTTATCCTCCCGGCTGAGGGTTTTTTCTGTCAGGTCGATGGAGTCCGTCATGATATGACACCTCTTATAATTGATTGTTAGAATTTTGAAGCACTTTATTATACCACTTGCTGGCAGAGTTGTCAAAAATGCCCCCGGCCAATATGGCCGGGGGCGGGAAGGGGGGATGGGATGGATCATGCAGAGCAGAGGTTCGCTCAGGCCGTCAGGCCCCGGTAGAGGAACGTGACGATCTGGGCCCGGGTGCAGGGGGCGCTGGGGCTGAACGCGGTGGCGGTGGTGCCGGAGGTGATGTTCTTCATGGCGCACCACTGGACGCTCTCAAAGTAGTAGGCGTCTGCCGGCACGTCGGTGAAGGGGCAGGGGAACATCCAGCTGCCGGTAAAGCCGCCGCCCTGGGCCTGTACGTTCCGATAGATGAAGGTGACGGCCTGGGCCCGGGTCACGGTGTCGTTGGGGCTGAAGGTGTCAGCCGTGGTGCCGGAGGTGATGCCCTGGGCCACGGCCCAGCGGACCGCCTCGGCATAGTAGGCGTCGGCGGGCACATCCGTAAAGCTCATGGCGTGATTCACCACCGGGGAGCCGCTGGCGCGCCACAGGAAGGTCACCATCTGGGCCCGGGTGCAGGAGGCGTTGGGGCTGAACGTCTCGGCGGTGGTGCCGCCGGTGACGCCGTTTTCCACGGCCCACTTCACCGCGTCGGCGTAATAGGCGCTCTCGGCCACGTCCACAAAGGGACTGCCCTGGCAGATAGCCCGGAACGCGGCGCTCAGGCGCACGTGGGCGTCAGGCATGGTGAAGGTGAATTTGCCATTTCCCTTGTCGGTGAGGTCCAGCTCCCGGCCGTCCCGCTGGGAGACGGTGAGATGGTCCAGCTCATAGCCCGGGTCGGGGGTGACGGTGACGGTCACGGTCTCGCCCTGCTCCGCGTACCGGGGGCTGACCTTGACGGCGCCGCCGGGGGTCTTGGCGGGCAGGGACACGGTGTGGTCGTTGTCCGGCTCGGCGGGGGCGGGTCCTCCGGCTGGGGCTGGGGCTGAGGATCAGGCTGGGGCTGGGGCGGGGGAGTGGGGCCGGGGGTGGGCTTCACTTCGCCCTCGGGGGTCACCGTGCCGCCGTTGGGCAGATCGGTGGTGGTGCCGCTGGAGTCGGTGACAGAGCCGCCGGAGCCCAGGATGATGTTGCCCAGGTTATCCACATAGTTGTCGCTGGTGCCATCGTCGGCGGGGTTGGTGCCCACGGTGATGGTGTTGCCGCCCTTTTGGATGGTAGAGCCGTCGGCCAGGTCGATGGCCGTGGTACCATTGGTGGAGGTGATGCTGGCCTTGGAACCCTCGGGGATCACCACCGCTGCGCCGCTGCCCACGGTGATGGCGGGCTTGCCGCCGGAGTTTTCGATGGTGCCGCCCTCTAAGGTCAACTTTCCGCCGCTGGCCAGATCGAAGATCGGGCCGGTGCCGCTGGCGGTGAAATCACCGGCTTCAACGGTGACGGTAGCGCCATCGGCTACGCTGACCGCAGGGGTGCCGCTTGCGCCGTTGTCCAGCTCAACCTTGACCTCGGGGTTTTCAAGATTCGGATTATACACGGGCATACCGTTTTCATCAAATTCCATAGAGGCGCTGGCGAAGAAGCGCAGTTCGCCGCCGTCCTCTACCTGAATCAGCGAAGCCGCGGAGGTGTCGTTTGCAGAACGCTTGACCTCGAAGTTAGCGATCTCCACCGTTCCGCCGTTTTTGATGATGATGGCACTCTGCCCATCAGGGG
Source organism: uncultured Dysosmobacter sp. (assembly GCA_963560095.1). Taxonomy (GTDB): domain Bacteria; phylum Bacillota; class Clostridia; order Oscillospirales; family Oscillospiraceae; genus Oscillibacter. The sequence goes on from CAUWNE010000003.1 coordinate 58,387, forward strand.
CGATCAGCTCGCTGGGAGGAGAAGCTACGAGCCCCACTGTAACATTGTCGGTGCCGTCCAAAATAAGGCGTCCGTTTGCTCCGACCTCAGCCGGTTTGCCAAGCTGGACCACAAGTTTCTGCTGCTGTGTTTGTTGTGAATTCACATTTCCGTTGAAAGTATTTTGCAGTAGAAGACCGCCGTTTTCGACAGACAGCCCATTCTTCAAATTCAGGGTTACAGTCTTGAAGACTTTATATGTACCGACCTGCGCATACCGGCCATTGACCTCTAGTTTGCTTTCAAGGCTATGCTCCGTGCTCTTTGAATCTGCAATCATCATAGCAAAGGAACTTTCTTTGCCAAAGGCACATTTGCGTGTTTCTGGATCGGCAGAATCATAATATTTTGCTATCGTCTTATTGGCAGCAGGATCTTCAAAGATTGTATAAACGTCTTGAAATGATTTGGCAGTTCTGCACGCACCTAGTGAGGTTCCCGCAGTATACTCAACTTCATCTCCAAAACTATTGAAATATGATCCATCCGCAAAAGGTGCTAATACAAACTGGTGGCCTCTCGAATGGATATCGATTGCCTGGGCGGACGGCACCAGCATCCCGGCGGTCAACATGACAGCCATCAGACTTGCCAATGTTCGTTTCTTCATAGTTTCCTCTCCTCCGTTTCAAGTTATCTGTTCCAGAAAATACCGAATGGTTTATGCAGTTTCATTATAGTGAATATATTAGCCATAGTCAATACTTTCACCATGTTATCTTAAACAAGGGTGAGAAGATTGATCAGTTATCGACCATTTTATGAGACCTTGTTTCGCAAGGGTGTGACGGAATATCACCTGATCTATAAGCAGGGGATGGATTCCAATACCATCCACCGCATGAAGCACGGCAAGGCGATCACCGCCAAGACCCTGAACACCCTCTGCGAGATCTTGGATTGCTCCGTCAGTGACATTTTGGAGTACGTGCCGGACGCCGCCAGTCCGGAGAGGGCAGAAAACGACGCTTGAAGAGACACTACCCCGTGTCCTCCCAGCGTCGTTTTTTTGGCGTTTGGAGATAAAAAAACGCAGAGTATCCCCTTACTCTGCTCTGCTCTGCTCTGCTCTGCTCTGCTCTGCTCTGCTCTGCTCTGCTGTCAGTGTATTGCGGCTGGTCATCCCTGTCAACCCCCTCTTCCACATTGTTAGGATATCATATTCCGCCGCCGTTGAAAAGACCTTTTTTTCCAAAATCCGGGGAATTTCCGCCGCGATTCGCCCCGCCGCCGCCCCAGAGCGCCCCTTGCGCCCCGGCGGGAAGTGTGGTATACTAAAAAAACTTTCCAGAAAGGGAGGTGAGTCCCACGGAGAAACGGGGCGTGAAAATCGCGGCACAAAACCGCAAGGCCTTCCACGACTACTTCGTGGAGGATCGATATGAGGCGGGCGTCCAGCTGGCGGGCACCGAGGTCAAGTCCATCCGCGCCGGCACGCTGAACCTCAAGGACTCCTACTGCACCGTGAAGGACGGAGAGCTGTGGGTGCACAGCCTGCACATCTCCCCCTATGAAAAGGGGAACATCTTCAACAAGGACCCTGTCCGCCCCCGGCGGCTGCTGATGCACAAGCGGGAGATCCGCAAGCTCCACGCCCTGGTCCAGCGGGACGGCTACACCCTGGTGCCGCTGTCCGTCTACTTCAAGGACGCCCGGGTGAAGGTAGAGGTGGGCGTGTGCAAGGGCAAGAAGAACTATGACAAGCGGGACGCCGCCGCCAAACGGGACGCCAGCCGGGAGATCGACCGGACCATGAAAGAGCGCAATCGCTGAACCGCCGCGTGAAAAAACCGCCCCGCCGGGCGGAGGAGAAAGGAATTACTGATATGTCTGATGTGAAAAATCCCATTGTCACCATCACCATGGCCGATGGCCGGGTCATGAAGGGCGAGCTCTACCCCGACAAGGCCCCCAATACCGTCAATAACTTCATCGCCCTGGCCGGCAAGGGCTTTTATAACGGCTTGACCTTCCACCGGGTCATCCCCGGCTTCATGATCCAGGGCGGCTGCCCCCAGGGCACCGGCATGGGCGGCCCCGGCTATGAGATCGACGGCGAGTTTGCCGCAAACGGCTTCCGCCAGAACGACCTGGTCCACGAGACGGGCGTGCTCTCCATGGCCCGGACCATGGCCCCCAACTCCGCCGGCAGCCAGTTCTTTGTGATGGTGGCCCCCGCCCCCCATCTGGACGGGCAGTATGCCGCCTTCGGCAAGATCACCGAGGGCGCGGACGTGGCCGTGGACATCTCCCGGGTGCCCCGGGACATGCGCAACGACAAGCCCAAGACGCCGGTGGTGATCAAGTCGGTCCAGGTGGACACCCAGGGCGTGGCCTACCCCGCCCCCGAGACCCACTGACCCCGGCGCGCGGACGCAAGTTCCCCGGATTTTTGGAGCGTGAGGTGATCGGATGAAGACCGCGATCATTACCGGAGCGTCCTCGGGCCTTGGCCGGGAGCTGGTCCGGCAGATCGAGAGCGTGTTCCCGGAGATCGAATGCTACTGGCTGATCGCCCGCCGGGAAAGCCGCCTGGCGGCCCTGGCGGAGTCCCTGCCGGAAAAGCAGGTGGTGTGTATGCCGTTGGACCTGTGCGACCCCATGAGCTTTATGACGCTGCGGGAGAAGCTGGCCGCCGATCAGCCGGAGGTCAGTCTGCTGGTGAACAATGCCGGCTGCGGGTACCTGGGCAGGATCGGCGAGGCGGATACCTCCACCCAGACCCGGATGGTGGATCTGAATGTGCGGGCGTTGACGGCGGTGACCAACCTGGTGGTGCCCTATATGGGCCCCGGGGGACGGATCTTGAATGTGTCCTCCATCGCCGCCTTCTGCCCCACGCCCCGGATGACCGTCTATTCCGCGGGCAAGGCCTATGTCAGCGCCTATACCGTGGGCGCGGCGGAGGAGCTGCGGGAAAAGGGGATCACCGTCACGGCGGTGTGCCCCGCCCCCATGAAGACGGAGTTTTTGGACGTGGGGAACATCGCGGGCAATTCCCGGATGTTCGAGCGCCTGCCCTACTGCGACCAGGTCCAGGTGGCCGGCGGCGCTCTGCGGGCGGCCCGGGCGGGCCGGACGATCTACACGCCCCGGCTGTTTTATAAGGTGTACCGGGCCCTGGCCAAGGTCACCCCGGTCAAGCTGATGGTCAAATTCACAAAAACGTGATTTGTCACGGAATTGTAACACTTAGATTAGGAATTGCAAGCGGTTGAGTGTGCTAGTGTGTTCGTGCTGTGAACATGAGAAAAGACCGGTCCCTTTGAGAGGGGCCGGTCTTTTCGTCTTATCGCTCCCAGCTGCGGCGCTGGATGTCCTGCACGGTCTCAATCCCGGGGCGCTGCTTCTTCAGCTCCTCGAATCGGGTCAGGGCTTTCCGGCGCTCCTTGCCGGGGTAGTGCTCGTTCAGCTCTTTGACGGTGGTGCCGTCCTCGTAGGTCCGCACGATCCGAACGTAGTAGTCTACCCCCTGATTCCTCCAATGGGGGTCCCGCTCGATCTCCAGCCGCTCCTGGTATGGCGCCGTTGCCAGCTGTGCATATCGGGCCGCCAGGTCCTGCCGGTACTCTTGCAGAGCTTGGATCATTTCGGAACACTCCTTGATGATCCGGGCGGCGCTCTCGTCATAGTGCCGGACCTTATCCGCCGTCAGCTTCTCAGGCCGCAGCAGATACCCGCTGATCCGGATATCTGCCTCGGCGCTGGGACTGCCATAGCGGCGGAACAGGTGGTCATAACTCATTGGGTGACCTCCTTTCCCGATCAGTCTTTCTGGTAAATTTCATCCGTGCTGCCGTCCTCATAGTAGACATTGATCCGGCACCAGTTGTTATTCTGGGCCGTTGTCAGCCGGTAGAAGTGGCCTGCCTCGCTGCGGCCCTCCTCGATAATCACCGGTTCCTCGTCCTGATTTTTGGCCAGAACGGGCAGGGACCTGCCCTCCATCAGTCTCTTGATTTCCTTGTATGTCATACTCTGTTCCTCCTTAGTCGTAAATGAAATTTTCCGCGCCGATGTACTCCCCAAACTGGTAATCTTCATCGGTGACACCGCTGTACCAAGTGAGCGGGCCATGCTTTTCTTCAAAGTCAATCAGCTTCTCCATGCAGGATTCTTCGCTACTGCCGCCCACAGTGATTTCCTCGCCGTCGGTATAGGTTCCGACCATCTTCCACGGCCACAAAATGTTCATGCTCTGTTCCTCCTTTTGGCTGGGGCTTCGATGGCGTCAATGATCTTGAAAAGCCAGCTGGTCACGGTGGTGACGCCGATCCCCACCAGGGCCAGGGCGGGGGCGCTCATGCGCTCACCCTCCGCAGGTACAGCGTGACGCAGTCTCGGCCACCCTCGCGGGTAATGCTCCAGTGGTCATACTCATAGACCGCGCCGTTGATGGTCAGCTGCGCAACGCAGAAGAAGCGGGAGCCATAAGTAACGCCGGGGGTCTGGTCGGCGCATCGCTTCATCAGTCCGGCGGGGGTGAAGTTCTCGCGCGGGTCGGTGTATAGCTTGATTTCGTGCATCATCGTCATAACCTCCGATCTGGACGCCTCCCGGTCAGGCCGGGAGGGCGTCGGAGCCAGCGCCGCCGCGGGTGAAGGTGGTGGAGCCGTACTTGCTGCGGATCTGGGCCATGGTCTTGGTGCCCTTGTGCCACTTGGCACCCTCTTCGGCAAAGTGCCAGGACCAGAGCTTCTTTGCGGAGGACCAGCGGCAGCCCGCCGCTTTCAGGGCCTCCTTGTGGGTCTTGGTGTTGCCGCCGATCCACAGCCACCGGCCGCAGAGCTCGATTTCCAGCCCGTCCAGCTTCAACAGCGCGTTGATGATGGCGATAAAGTCGCCGGCGCTCTCCGTGGTGGCACGGGTCTTGCCCGTGGTATCCTCGGCGGCCTGCTCGTTCTGAGACCGTTTCAGGACCTCGAAGCGGGCTTCATACTCGGCGTTGATCGCCTGCATGGTGGCCGTGTCGCCGCCCATGTCCGGGTGGTACTTCATCGCGGCGGCCTTGTAGGCCTTTTTCAGCGCGTCCAGGGTCTTGCAGTTCACAAAATACTTTGTCATGGTGGGTTCCTCCTGTATGTTAATTTGTCGTGGTTGCTTGGGATGGCCTAATCATAGTCGACTATGCATGCATTGTCAAGCAGGGTTTTGCAGGTTTGGAGGATGTCACAAGCTGCGGCCCTGCCTGTTGTGCGTTTTGACTATGCTTGCATTGTCGGGCCCTATATGGTATAATACAGCATCAAACCAGAGCAGGGAGGTGAGCAGATGGGAGACCGGACCGAACGCAACCGCAGAACGGCCCCGGCGCGGAATCTGTACAACGCGCGGACCTATGACAGCATCACGTTCCGGCTACGGCTGGATGGCTCCGACGGTGTGACCAGAGACCAGATCACAGCAGCCGCCCAGGCCGCAGGCCAGAGCGTCAATTCTTGGATCATTGAGGCCATCCGGGACAAGCTGTGATCCCCCTCCTGATGCCCCCTTAATGGTCCCCTTCCCCCCAGACCCCCTATCCCCCCTATAATCCCCCCTTTACCTCCCCCTGTAACGGAAGGACTGTTCCCCCTTGTCAGGGGGAACATGTCCGTTCCACAGGGTACAGGGAAAGAGGGAGAATCGCCCGGTTGCCCCTGGTGGGCACCGGGCTTTCTCTTTGCCCAGGTGGTGGGGATCTGCATGGGGATTAGCTGTGGGGATGGTGTCTGATGTGATATTAGTATTTCTTATGACTATGACGGAAGGCAGAAGCGGAAGTGATAAAAAACGCGAGGGAGACCGCCGCTCCGGCTGGGGGCCGGGCGGCTCTTCCCTGCTGATCTGCCCGCTGGAGGGGGCCGAAGAGACGGGGCGACGCGCCGCCGATCTGGCGAGAGATTTAAGAGACTATTAACAGCAAAGGTAGGATTTCCAAGGGATTGCGGGCAATCTGTGTCCTGACTGTGTCGGCTATGCCGGATCTGCGGGGGCGGGGCAAGGGCGATTCGACCCAGGCGGCGGGGCTGGGGGTGTGGCCCTGGCTGGCTGATCCTTGCAGGCAGGCGGGTGAGAGCTGGGGGGGATGGGGGTAGCGGAAAAAGCGGCGGCCTCTCTCAGGACGGGGGGAGAGTATTTCCACACCCATTCTCGGCCCCATCCCAGACATGGGGTGGCGGAAAAGAGGGCGGGGGCATTTGGAATGCCGGACAGGAAATCATCAGGGACCCCTTCTTGGGCTTTCAGAATTTCAAAGTTTTTTCTCTGCGTTATGCTGCAGGGAAAGTGTGGTATGGTGTTAGTGGGGAATCTATGACAGGGTGCCCGGAGAAGGTTCCGGACCGGCCTCATAAGCCGGAAGACGCGGGTTCGAGTCCCGCCCCTGCCCCCAAAAGCAGTATGTGACGAACGGAGGGCATACATGAAGAGACTGTTTATTTCCCAACCTATGAGGGGCAAAGCCGACGCCGAGATTCTGGCGGTTCGTTCCGACGCCGTTCAGGCGGCAAAGGATTCCGTCGGCGAGGAAGTGGAGGTAATCGACAGTTTCTTCCAGAACGCACCTACTGCCGCCCGCCCCTTGTGGTTCCTTGGTAAGTCTCTGGAACTGCTGTCGGCGGCGGATATTGCCTATTTTGCATCTGGTTGGACGGATACCCGTGGATGCAGGATAGAACACGCCTGTGCTGTGGAGTATGGGATTCCGGTAATCATTGAGGCATAGCAGGCCCCACACGGGTCGGCGGAGAGCCTGGAAAGGGGTGGCGGGATGCCGCGCAAGGGTACGAGTCAAAAAGCGAATACCGGAGAGCGGAAGTTCGCCGACGCCGACGCCTTGACGGCCAAGTGCGAGGAGTATTTCCAGGCGTGTGACGCTTCCGGCCGGCTGTATGGCGAGGCCGGATTGGCGCTGCACCTGGGCGTGACGCTGATCACGCTGCACCGGTGGTATGACGGGGAGCGGTGTCCGGATCTCCAGGAGGCGGTCCAGATGGCCTATCTGCGCATCCAGGAGCAGGTGGAGAGCGACCCGGCCTATGCGGAAAAGGGCATGGTCACCAAGTCCATCTTCCTGATGAAGCAGCCCCGGCTGGGCGGCAAGCAGGACCGTGTGGAGGCCAAGCAGGACATCTCTGTGAACGTGAAGATGGGCGAGAACGTGGACGAATCGGACTTCAAGTGACGGAGGGGCTTTTGTGGAAGTGATTTTGTTGGGCATCCTGATCGGGCTGGCGATCCCGTCGGCTGTGTATCACGGGATGGAGCTGCGGCGGATCTGGCGCCTGGAGCGGGAGCGGTCCAATGAGCGCCAGGTCCAGGCCGCTATGGACGAGGCTGCGGAGGAGGAGAGCCGCCGGAGCCGCCAGATGGACGAGGGATTTGAAAACCTGATGAACTACGCGGTCAAGCTGGGCCGCGGTGTGGAGACGGGGGGCGCGCCGTGAGGACGGTACAGGAGATCTTTGACGAGACCATCCACCTGATCGACGGGCAGAACGAGTCCACCGGGGCGACGCTGACCTCGGACACGAAGGAGTACGCCCTGCGGACGCCCAACTGTCTGAACCAGATTTTGAACATGGCCTATCCATACAGCGACACCTACCAGGCAAGAGCCGACGGCAGGCGGCCCACCCACCGGGCGGTCACGGAGATGACGGACACGGTGGAAATGGATGATTACATCTGCATGAGCGTTCTTCCCGCCGGCCTTGCCGCCCGGCTGCTGGTGGAGGAGAATCCGGACGTGGCCGCCTTTTATCAGCAGACCTTTGAGGAGTGCCTGGCGATGGCTCGGGCCAGTCTTCCGGCCACGGTGGAATCCGTGGAGGATGTGTATGGCTGTACCCTGGAATATGGGGAGTTCAGCCGATGGTGAAGGATGGTTGGTATTGCTGCCCAACGTGCGGCAAGCGCATCCAGAAACTGGAGAGCGGCAGCGTGATCTACGGAACCCCCCTGCGGTGCCGGGTGTGCAAGGTGGATTGGTACCCCACGATCTTTCAGGGGTTAGAACTTGGGGATGACGAGCCCTTTCCCATGAGAAGCGAAGAGACAAGTGAACATTTGTAGGCCTTCAGAGCGCTAGACGCCATAGGCAGTGAGAGAGATCTTGCTGTGCTATGGCGTCTTTTTGTTTTTGATCAGATCCGGCGCAGACCAGCGCCGCTGAAATATGATCCGCCCAAGACCAGGGCGGGGAAAGAGGACACACATGGAAGAGAACACCAGCACCGCTGTGGATCTGGAGCAGACCAGCGACGGTTTCATGGAGGGATGGGATGAGGAGCCGGTGACCGCAGCGGCAGACCAGCCGGAGGCGGAAACTGAGGAACAGCGCCAGCCGGAGGCGGAGCCCCCTGTGGATGAAATGTCCGCAGGCGGTGAGGAATCTATCCGCTTGGAGGCCGGCGCCCAGGAGCCTGCGCAGGTACAGCAGACGGCGGACGCGCCGGAGGAGCCTGTACAGCAGACCCCACGGGTATGGAACCTGCGGTACATGGACGATGTGCGCCAGGTTGGCGAATCGGACATGGTGGCCCTGGCCCAGAAGGGCCTGGACTATGACCGCATCCGGACCCGCTATGACGAGAGCAAGCCCGTGATGGAGCTGTTTGGCAGCTTTGCCCAGCAAGCCGGCATGACCATCCCGGAGTACGTGGCCCACATCCGGACCCAGGCCAAGCAGGCCCAGGGTCTCAGCGAGCCGGAGGCCCGCCGGGAGGTGGCGCTGGAGGACCGGGAAGCCGTTGTTGCAGCGGCAGAGGCCCAGCGGCAGGCGCTGGCAAACGCCCAGCAGTCCGAGGCAGCAGCCCGTCAGCGGGAGGATGCCCGCCGGATGGCGGATATCCAGAGATTTCAGGAAAAATTTCCCGACGCGGCAAGGGACCCTAAGAGCATCCCGCAGGAAGTGTGGGAGAAGGTGCGCAGCGGCGTTTCCCTGGTGGAGAGCTACCAGGACTATTTGCTGGCCCAGGCGGAAACGGCCCGGGCGGAGGCAGAGCAGAGAGCCGCTGCCAGCGCACAGAACCAGACCAACGCCGTTCGGACCACCGGAAGCATGCGGTCCGCCGGGGAAAATCTCCCCAGCCGGGACCCGTTCCTGGAGGGCTGGAACAGCTGAGTTAGACGACCTCGGGTCCTCTGCCCGTCGGCGCGACGAAAGAGAGGACAATTTCCATGGCGATCAACTATGCCACCAAATACGCGACCAAGATCGCGGAGCGATTCAAGAAGGCCTCCGTCACGGACGATGACTGCGGCCACGAATACACTTGGGTAGACCCCAAGAGCAAGACCATCCGGGTGGGCAGCGTGAACACCGTTCCTGAGACGGAGTACAAGCGCAGCGGCGACGCCCGATTCGGCGAGACCTACGACGTGGGCGACACCCTCCAGGAGATGACCTGCGAGAAGTCCCCCGCCTTTTCGTTCACCATCGACGCCCTGGACGGCACGGATCAGGCCATTGAGAAGTCCGCCGCCCGGGCCCTGCGGCGTCAGCTGGACGAGGTGACCATCCCCAACATGGACAAGCACCGCCTGAAGAAGTGGTGCATGGGCGCCAACATCCAGAAGCTGGAGGCCACCGCCCCCACCAAGGCCACTATCGGCGGCCTCATCATCGACCTGAACGCCATGATGACCGACGCTCTGGTGCCCCTGGACAAGCGGACCATCTACGTCGGCACGGAGTATTACAAGCTCCTGAAGCAGAACCCCGACTGGCTGGGCATCGATGCCCTGGGCAAGGCAGCTCTTGCCAAGGGCGTTGTAGGTGAGTTCGACGGCTGCCGGGTCAAGCCCATCCCCTCCAGCTACATGCCTGCGGGCGTGTACTTCTTCATCAAGTACAAGGGCAGCACGGTGGACCCCGTGAAGCTCCAGCAGTATGACATCCTGCCCAAGGTGAAGGGCTATTCCGGCCCTGTGGTCCAGGGTGTGACCTACTACGACAGCTTCGTTCTGGGCGCCAAGGGCGACGGCATCGCCGTGTGCGGCGCGGCCTCTGCCATCCTGGCGGCTCCCACCATGAGCATCAGCGGTCACGCTGTGACCATCAACGCCTCTGGCGGCGTGGTGTTCAAGTACACGACTGACGGCACCAACCCCCGATACAGCGAGTCCGCTCAGGTGTACAGCTCTCCCGTTACCCTGACTGCCGACCAGACCCTGCGGGCTGTCGGCACCAAGGACGGCTGCTGCGGCATCGAGGGCCAGAAGGCATACGAGTGATTCAAAGAGGCCCCCGCTTTGGGGGCCTCTTTCCCAAAACAGATTCTCGGAAAGGTGAGCGCACTGACCATGGGCTATCAGAAATTTCAAAACAGAGGCGGGGCCGTTCGGATCGACCTGGGGGACCTAAACCCCAAGCAGAAGCTGTTCTGCCAGAGCCGGAGCCGCTACACCGCCTACGGCGGCGCACGAGGCGGCGGCAAGACCCATGTCCTGCGGATCAAGGCCTTTGGCGGCGCGCTGACCTATCCGGGCATCCGCATTTTGATCGTGCGAAAGGAATATCCGGAGCTGGAGCAGAACATCATCCTGCCCATGCGCAAGCTGATCCCGCCAGAGCTGGCCGCCTACAACGGCACCATGCGGATGATGTTCTTTGCCAACGGCTCTGTTATCAAGTTCGGCCACTACGGCCCCAACGACGATGACGAGTACCAGGGCGTGGAATACGACTGGATCTTCATGGAGGAGGCCACCCAGTTCTCTGAGCGGCAGTTCCGGACCCTGGGCGCCTGCCTGCGCGGCGCCACGAAGGTCCCCCGGCGGATGTATCTGACCTGCAACCCCGGCGGCATCGGCCACATGTGGGTGAAGCGGCTGTTTGTGGACCGGGAGTACCGAGACGGCGAGAAGCCGGAGGACTACACCTTCATCCCCGCCACCGTGGACGACAACCCCCAGCTGCTGGAGGCGTCTCCGGAGTACAAGCAGATGCTGGACCTTTTGCCGGAGGACGTGCGGCGGGCCTGGCGCTATGGCGACTGGGACGCCCTGGCTGGGACCTTCTTCCCGGAGTTCCGCCGGGAGACCCATGTGGTCCCGCCCTTTCGGCGCATCCCCGGGGAGTGGCGGAAGTACCGGGTCTTTGACTATGGCCTGGATATGTTCGCCTGCCTTTGGATCGCGGTGGACTACGACGGGCGGGCCTATGTATACCGGGAGGTCCAGCAAAGCGGGCTGATCGTCAGCCAGGCGGCGAAGCTGGCCCTGGACCTGACGCCGCCCTGGGAGCAGATCGACTGCACCATTGCCCCGCCGGACATGTGGAATCGGCAGAAGGACAGCGGCAAGAGCATGGCGGAGCTGTTCGCGGAGAACGGCCTTGGACTGCTGAAGGCCAGCAGCAACCGTATCCAGGGGTGGATGGCGGTGAAGGAAATGCTCAAGCCGTTGAAGAGCGACGGAGACAGGGCGGGGCTTTTGGTGACGGAGGAGTGCGTGGGGCTGATCCGGAACCTGCCGGCCATCCAGCACGACGAGAAGAACCCCTCGGACTGTGCCACGGAGCCCCACGAGATCACCCACATCTGTGACGCTCTGCGGTATTTCTGCGTTACCCGGACCCTGGGGGCGGAGCGGACGGAGACGGCGGAGGAGGATGAGCTGCTCTCCTCCGGCGCGGTGACGGACTATGACGAGGCCATGACCGGCGGCGACGTGGACCCCGGCTATTTATGCTACGGATAAGCTGTGTCAGGCACGTCAAGAAGGGAGGAATGCCCCATGGCCAGCATTCGGCCCAACAGCGCGGTGAGCGTGCTGAAGATCAAGGAGTTTCTGGGGCTGAACGAGAACCCGGACGGAGACACCCACATCCGGACCGGGGAGCTATCCCGGATGGAGAATTTCCGGGTGACCCGGGACAAGCACTTGCAGCTGCGGCCCGGGCAGAAGACCCTTTTGAACCTGCGCACCGCCTGGGATGCCCTGGCGGAGAAGCCTTCCGGGGTGACGGAGCCCCGGTTCTGCGGGGCCTGGAGCGGCACGGTGGGCGGCGCGGAGCACCTGCTTTGCGCCTTTGGCGGGGCGGTGTTCGACGTGTCCATCAGCGGCGGGACCATGAAGGACGTGGGCCGGTGCCAGGAGGACGAGACCACCTTCTTCGGCTTTGGCAACAAGGTCTATCTCTTGAACGGCCACGAATATCTCAGCTGGGACGGCAAGGCGGAGGGAAAGTTTTCCGCCGTGGAGGGGTATATCCCCACGGTGCAGACTGCCGCCACCCCCAGCGGCGACGGCGTTTTGCTGGAGAACGTGAACCGGCTGACCGGCAAGCGGAAGGTGAAGTACAGCCCCGACGGGACCTCCACCGCCTACAAGCTGCCGGACAAGGAGGTAGACGAGGTGGTGAGCGTGGAGGGGACCACCATTTCCCACACCCTGGACAAGGCCAAGGGCGTGGTGAACTTCGCCTCTGCGCCGGCCAAGGGGACCAATACCCTCTCCATCGTGTACCGCAAGGGCAAGGGGGAGCGGGAGCAGGTGACGAAGATGCGCTTTGCGGAATTCTTCAACGGGGCCACGGACACCCGGGTGTTCCTCTATGGCGACGGCACCAACAAGACCGTCTATTCCGGCATGGATCTGGACAAGTCCACCGCATCTGCCGAGTATTTCCCGGACCTCTATGAAGCCGCCATCGGGGACGAGAATACCCCCATCACCGCCATGATCCGCCACTATTCCCGGCTGATGGTCTACAAGACGGACAGCGCATGGTCCATGGACTACAACGTGGTGACCACGCCGGGCAGCGGCGTGACCTCAGCCTTTTACGTGATCCCGGTGAACCGGCAGATCGGCAACGAGGCCCCGGGACAGGTGCAGCTTTTGGAGAACAACCCGCTGACCCTGGGGCAGTCCAGCGTGTGGCAGTGGCGGGCCACCTCCTCCAGCGGCAATATCTCCAGCGACAACCGCAACGCCAGCCGGGTATCGGACCGGGTGTGGGCGACGATGAAATCCTTTGACCTCTCCAAGACCGTCACCTTCAACCGGAGGACGGAGAACGAATTCTGGTTTTTGTATGGGGGCCGGGCGGCGATCCTGAATTACGGGACGGACGCCTGGTATCTCTATGACAACGTGCCCTTCCTCCACATGGAGGAGCTGGACGGAGAGCCCTATGGGTTTACCCGGGAGGGGCGGATCGTCCATCTGGCTCGGCGCTACCGCAACGACGACGGCGCGGAGATCCGGGCCTATGCCGCCACGGGCTCTATGGACTTTGACCGGGACTGGCTTTTGAAGTACAGCCCCATGCTCTTTGTCTCCCTCCAGCCGGAGAGCGGCGCTCGGGTGTATGTGACCGCCGAGACCAACCGTCGCAGCGATTATCCGGAAAAGCTGGTGTCTGCGGGACTTTCCACCTTCGTCCACGCGGATTTCGCTCACTGGTCCTTCGGAACCAACCGAAAGCCCCAGGTGCGGCGGGTGAAGATGAAGGTGAAGAAGGCGACCTTTTATAAGCTGATCTTCCGCAGCGTGTCCGCCACCGCCACGGCAACGGTGCTGGAGACGGATTTGCAACTGCGGTACAGCGGGAATGTGAAGTAGCAAGGGGGCAAGAGCTATGCAGACCATGACGCCGGAGACTGTGACGGCGGAGTATGCGGCCGGTCTTTCCTTCAACCAGGGGATCGACCTGTATGATTGTGTACAGACCAACGAGAATTTCTTCATCGGCAAGCAGTGGGAGGGCGTTCAGGCCAACGGGCTGCCCACACCGGTATTTAACTTTCTGAAGCGGGTGGTGCTCTTCTCCGTGGCAAACGTGTCCACGGATAACCTGAAGCTCCACGCAAAGCCCCTGCCCGCCGGGGATCAGAGCGGGCGGCAGGAGCTGCTGGCGGACATCCTGAACGACCAGTTTGCCGCCATCTTTGAGTTCAACAAGATGGGCTCCCGCATCCGGGAATACAGCCGGGACGCGGCGGTGGACGGGGACGGGTGCTTGTACACCTATTGGGACCCGGACGTGGAGACCGGGCAGAGCGCCAGGGGCGCCATCCGGACCGAGGTGCTGATGAACACCCAGGTCCTGTTCGGGAACCCTAACAGCCGGGACGTTCAGTCCCAGCCCTACATCCTGATCGAGCGGCGGATGCTGGTCTCTGACGCCAGGAAGCGGGCCAGAGCCGCCGGGATGCCGGAGGCGGATCTGGACCAGATCACGCCGGACGACAAGGAGGGTGGAGACCCCCGGCTGGATCAGCTGGGCGGGAACAAGGTGACGGTCCGGCTGCGGCTGTGGCGCAGCGAGGAGACCGGCACCATCTGGGGCTATGAGACCACCCGGACGGCAGAGCTGCGCAAGCCCTGGGACCTGGGGATCAAGCTCTATCCCCTGACCTGGATGAGCTGGGACTTTGTGCAGGACTGCTACCACGGGCAGGCCATGATTACCGGGCTGATCCCCAACCAGATCTTCGTGAACAAGCTCTTTGCCATGAGCATGATTTCTTTGATGACGCTGGCCTATCCCCGGGTCCTGTATGACAAGACCAAGGTTTCTAAGTGGAGCAACCGGGTGGGGTCCGCCATCGGCGTCAACGGGAATGTGGACAGCGTGGCGAAGATCATGGACCCGGCCTCCATCAGCCCCCAGATCAGCCAGTTCATCGACATCGCCATTTCCTATACCCAGAAGTTCCTGGGCGCTTCGGACGTGGCCCTGGGCGATACCCGCCCGGACAACACCTCCGCCATCATCGCCTTGCAGCGGGCGGCGGCGACGCCCATGGAGCTGACGAAGCAGAATCTCCTGCAATCCATTGAGGATATGGGCCGGATCTACATGGAGTTTATGGGGGCCTACTACGGGACGCGCTTTGTAGAGGTCCGGCTGCCGGACGGCGCCGGGAAGATGGTGCTGCCCTTTGACTTCTCCATGCTGCGGGAAACCCATTTCTCCGTGGAGCTGGACGTGGGCGCGTCCTCTTACTGGAGCGAGATCGCCAGCATGCAGACGCTGGACAACCTCTTGATGCAGGGCAAGATCAGCACGGTGGAGTATTTGAAGCGGCTGCCTGCCGGCCAGATCACGGACCGGGAGACGCTGATCGCGGTGCTGGAGCAGCAGGAGCAGCTGGAAAAGATGATGGCGGGCCTGCCTGTGGAGGCGGGCCCCGCCGGAGGTCCTGCGCCGATGCCGGAGGACGCGTCCCTTCCTGTCCGGGGTGGGGCCGGGTACGGCAGCTTGCAGCGGGCCATCAACGCGACCGGCAAAGTGCCGAGGGAGGAGTAAGCTGTGGCAAATCTGAGGATGAACGATGACCTGAACATTGTGGCAGAGAGCCCTTTGGTGATCGAAAAGCTGGGGGATGATCTGAATATCATCCAGAAGTTGGATGACGAGCCCAACGACGTGGGCGGCATGACTTCCACCGAACTGAAGGAGACCTTTGACCGTAGTGGCAATCTGATCAAGGCCTTTATCAACGACAAGCTGATCCCCGCCGTACTGGCGTCGGACGCCACGGAGGCGGCCAGAGCTGCGGCAGAGACAGCGAGGGAGCAGGCGGAAGCGGCCAGAAAGACGGCAGAGACGGCCAGGGAACAGGCTGAGACTGCCCGGGAAGAGCATGAGACCGTCCGCGTCCGGCAGGAGCAGGAACGGATGGCAGCGGAGCAGGCCCGGGACGAGGCAGAGAAAGCACGTGTGGACTCCACCACCGGCATCGTAGCCCAGGCCACCACCCAGGCTGACGCTGCCAAGACCGCCGCCCAGGGCGCCGCCAGAGACGCCGAGGCTGCCGCCCAAGATGCCAGGACCGCTGCCGCTGCCGCCCAAGGCGCCGCCAAGGATGCCGGGGACGCCGAAGCCTCTGCCGGATCTGCCGCCAAGTCGGAGCAGGCGGCGCAGACCGCGTCTGCCGCGTCCCAGAGTTGGGCCGCAGGCGGAACCGGGACCCGGCCCGACGAGGAGACCAACAACGCCAAATACTGGGCCGGTGTGGCTGAGAAGGCCGCAGGCGGCGGCGTCACCAGCTTCAACGGGCGCGCCGGTGTGGTCACTCCCCAGAAGGGCGACTACACGGCGGAGATGGTGGGGGCTCGTCCCGACACCTGGACTCCCGGCGCGGCGGACGTCAACGCCGTCCCCACCAGCGAGAAGGGAAAGCCGAACGGCGTTGCCACCCTGGACCAGGCCGGCAAGGTTCCGGCGGCCCAGATCCCGGAGCGGCTGAGTAAGCAGAACCTGCTCAGCGACGAGACGGCGGCGTTATATGGACTTGGTCAAAATGCGGTCCCAGATGATGTTTTTGCTTCAATCGTATCTATGCTTGACGGAAATTGGTACAACATTCATGTCCAGTTGCCAGACGGAACGCCGGTTGTTGGAGCGGAAGTCAGTGGTTTAACTCCTACGGTTGGAACAAAAATTTTTACAAACAGCAAAGGAGATGCATTTGGAAAATCCAACACCGATCCCGCCAACGTTCAAGTAATCTCTCCATATTATGATTTCGTATCGTCCGGTTCAATTTCTGTGCCATCAACCGCTAAAGTAACAAGACATTCTGTTACATTACAGGCAAAAGCTCTAACATATCCGATTGAAATAACATCGAGCCAAAAAGTGAGATTTTCTCCGAAGTTTGGAATTGTGGATATGTTTCTTGTCGGCGGTGGAGGAAGCGGTTCGATAGGGAGCTTGGACCAGTTGGGTGTCTCAACAGGTGGTGGGGGAGGATTCACACAGACTGTAAAAAAGATTAACCTGTCGGATAAGGAGGTCCAGTTTGCTATTGGCTCCGGCGGATTGCCTGTATCCTCTTACAATAGTAGTTCTATCACGGACCACAATGGCAACAAGGGTGGTCTCACGTCTGTTTCTATCACTGGAGGAGATTCATATAGCGCAGCAGGAGGATCTGGTGGGAATATCGGGAAAATTTCTTTTTCACAAGGTTCACTCACTGTCCAAGCTGCCAATGGTGGTGCTAAAAGTGGATATGGTTCAGTTTATGGACATAGGGTTGACGGACAAAACACCGGTACACATAGTGCAACCAAAGGTGAAGATGGGCATTATGCTTTTGACGAAAAGTCCGGCGTTCGATATGGGGCTGGTGGTGGAGTTTTGGTATACAACCCGTATGAAGATTATCTGGGGGGTGCCGATGGTGGAACTTCCGGCGGAGGAAATTATACAGCAGGTGTAAAGGGTATCGACGCGACCGTTTATGGTTCCGGAGGTGGCCCGGGGTGTACTGAGAACTACATCGGATCAGCAGGTGGACAACTTTGCACTAGCGGAGCTGGAAAATGTGGAGTTGTCCTCATCAGAAAGGCGGTTGTGTGATGGATTATTGTATTTTGAACGATGAAAATATCATCGAAAACATGATCGTCTGTGCGGATGATGCCACAGCGGAGGAGTTTGGGGCGGTACCCTCCTATGAGGGAGCCAAGATCGGAGACAAGTATGACCCACCTCCGCCTCCTCCCACTCTGGAGGAGCGGGTTGAATCGCTGGAGAAATCCAAGGCCAACCAGGCTGACGTGGATGAGCTCCACGAAGCTCTGGACATGATCATGACGGGGGTGACGGTATGAAGCCGGAGCTGCGAGCGCGGATCATCACCTATAACCAGGCGGTGGCCGAGAGTCGGGAGAAGGCAGACGACCTGATGACCATTCTGGGGGCGCTGCCGCCCGGACAGGTGAAGAACCTGCTGAAAGACCCCACCATTGGTCCGATTCTACAAAAGTACGGGATCACCGGGAAGTAAGGGGGTGGGGCCGATGGATATCTGGATCGATCTGGCCGGGGCCGTGCTCCCCGGCATTGTGACAGGAGTTGTGCTGGCCTGGTGGAATCGCAAGCAAAAGGAGCGGGACCAGGCGAACGAGGAAAAGGAGCTCCAGCGCCGCCGGAGCGAGGAGGTGCGGATCTCCCTGCTGGTGGCTGCGGCCAAGCTCTCCTACGCCGTAGCGATGGCCGTGAAGCGCGGCCGGCCCAACGGCGAGATCGAGGAGGGCATCGAGCAGTATAAAGAGGCTATTATCGCGTTCAAAAAGTTCGAGCGCGAGCTTGTAGCAGAAAAAAGTGCGGACATTTGAAAGGAGAACATTATGAGCAGAATCAATGACATCATCGACAACTTCAAGGCCGGCAAGATCACCCGGGAGGAGGCCAACCGGCAGCTCAAGGCCGAGGGCGCGGGCTTCACCCTGGACCCCGAGCAGAACCCCGGCGGCGGCTGGACCCAGGAGGAGTGGGAGCAGGGCTTCATCCCCGCCAAGGAGGGCGAGCCCTGGTGGGCCCCCATGCACACCTTTACCGGCGCCGTGGCCTGGCAGGATGAGCTGGAGCGGTACATCCCTGAAAAGGAGATGGTCTATAACCGGCCCAAGTACCACGGCGTGACGGTGGTGAAGGGCGGCCTTCGGTACATCTACGCGGAGAATGGTCAGTGCAAGTATCAGCCCAAGTCCATGGCCGACTACGACCGGGACCACGGCAGAGCGTAAGAAAAAAGCCGCCCCAGCGGGCGGCGGAAATTGACATAAGGCGGCGCTTTTGGTAGAATAAACATGTCCCGAAAGGGACCCTGGGCGCTGCGATATACGGTAGGCGGTTGGCTCCTCCACCCTGGAGGGGACTTCTTGCCCCCTCCGCTGAGAGGGGGTGATGCGTATGATTACATACTCAGATCTGTTTCAGTTCTGTCTGGTGATTATCGGCATCATAAGCCTGTTCATTCAGGCAAAAAAGAAGTAACCGCCCCTGTCCCCACAGTTTGGCGGTTACTCTTTGCAGTAATTAGCTTCTGAGGGGCTAACCGCTTATCGGCAGCGCCCTTGTACTTTTATTATACCAAACCAGGCCGCTTTGTCAAGTGTGACAGGGCGGCTTTGCGCTGCCCGGAAAGGGCATGAAATGATGAAGCGGTACATCGGAACTAAGATCATTGAGGCCGTGCCTGCTGTCCGCCTTGGCGGCACAGGCGGTGAGGTATATGAGGAGGGCCAGCCGATCCCTCGCAGCATGGGACTTCGGGAGCAGGGCTACAAGGTCCGCTATCCGGACGGCTATGAGAGCTGGTCCCCCAAGAATGTCTTTGAGGAGGCGTACCGGCCCACGGACGCCATGAGCTTCGGCCTGGCCATCGAGGCAGCCAAGAAGGGCATGCGGATCGCCCGGAGGGGCTGGAACGGCAAGGGGCAGTATGTGGAGCTGGCAACCGGGATCAGCTATACGACGGCGGACGGGACAGTGGTCAACACGGAGCATCAGGCCATTGGGAACCGGGCCCTTGCCTTTGTGGGGACCGGCGGTGTACAGATGGGGTGGCTTGCATCCCAGGCGGATATGCTGGCGGATGATTGGGAGATTGTGGAGTGAAGGAAGGAGATTCATATGGAGTTGCTTAAAAAGCGGGCGGCGAATCTGCTGACGGTGAAATCCATCGTGACGGTGGTTCTGACGGCGGTGTTCGCCTATCTGGCCGTGACCGGCCACGTGACCACGGATCAGTTCCTGACGGTGTTCACTGTGGTCATCGCCTTTTACTTTGGCACTCAGGCTGAGAAGCGGACCCTGGAGGACGGGAGATGACGAGAGCGGGGACCATCCCGCTCTCTCAGATCGCCCGTATCCAGATCTACGCCAAGCCCGTCCGGAACAACAAGAGCGGGATGCAGCGTGTGCTGCAAGAGACGGGCGGGAGCTTCTGCATGAATGGTCCCATTTTCCTGCGGAGCCTGAAAGCCTGCTGCCATCTGAAAGCGGACGGCAAGGTGCTGTGCGCCCCGAACTATGGAGCCTGGGCCATCAGCTGGAACACCCCTGCTGACTTCGGTGTGAAGAAGGTGCCTAACGGCGATGGCAGCTGGGCGGAGTGTGTCCACCTGATCGTGGGCGGGCAGAAGATCTCTCCCATCCACTGCGGCGGGGATATGCGCTATGCCTGCAACCGGACCGCCGTGGGCGTGAAGGAGGGGCGCTTTGCCTACTACGCCACGGAGACCAATTACACCCCGGAGCAGCTGCGGGACGTGCTGGCCGCTGCCGGGTGGAGCGACGCCATCATGATGGACGGGGGCGGGTCCACCTGCTTCCTGGACCGGGAGGGACAGGGCTTTGCCGGAGACGGACGGACCATCCCCTTCTGGCTTGTGGTGACGCTGCGGGAGGACCAGGAGACCGACAACGAACCGGAAGGAGAAAAACCACCTATGGTTACGATCCAATCATACAGCCGCTCTCAGGACGGGGAGAAGCGCCTGACCCGGCACTTCAAGGTGAAGGAGTTCGCCTGCTCTGACGGCTCCGATCCCGTCTTTATCGCCCGGGCCCTGCCCCTGGTCCTGGAGTACATCCGGACCCGGGTGGGCAAGCCCGTGGTCATCAACAGCGCATACCGGACCCCGGGAAAGAACCAGGCCGTGGGCGGCGCGGTCCACAGCCAGCATCTCTACGGCACGGCTGCGGACCTTGGCACCGTGGCCGGGTACACCCCAGCGGAGATGGCCGCCATCGCCCGGGAGATCATGCCCGACTGGGGCGGCATCGGCGTGTACCCCTGGGGCATTCATGTGGACGTCCGAGAAAAGAAGGCGGATTGGAAAGGATAAGGAGGGAGCGCCATGGCAAGAGGCTATGACCCCAACAAGGATTACTCCAAGGAGCTCCAGCGGAACGACCTGAGCTCTTCGGAGCGCAAGCAGCTGGAGCAGGAGCGGCAGAACAAGATCAACGACAAGTATGGCGGCAGGGAGCCCAACATGACCGGCTCCAGCCACAAATTTTCCGACGTGTACCAGGGCGGGTCCTCCCGGCCCTCGGGCGGTTCCTCCGGCGGAAGCTCCGGCGGCTCCTGGTCTACCGGTCAGAAGGTGGAGCTGGAGAAGGGCCCCGGCTATGTGACCGGCGGCTACACCATCGGCGTGAATGGGACCCCGATCCTGGACAAGAACCCCAACTATCAGGGCGGACATCTGACCAACGGCGTGGACATGAGCCGGAGACCGGACCTGGCCGGGAAATACGCCGTCTCCAACGGGACCACGGTCTTCTACGACGAGATGGGCTATGCCCACAAGGCAAAGCCCGGCGCTGTGGATTACCTGCCCCATCGGGACGCCTATGTGGCGGACGGAAGCTATCGGGGCGGCAACCTGTGGACTGACGAGGAAATGATGGGATATATGGGCGGTGACGCGGGCCGGGCGAATCTGGATAAGATCGCCCAGATCCGAGCCCAGATGCAGGCCGGGAAGCTCTCCGGCGACGAGGCAAACCGGCTGGCAAACGAGATCCGCTCCGGCTATGGCTACACCATCGACAAGCTGGGCAACGTGACGGACCTGGGGGTGTCCTCCACCATCGCTGCCCGGCGGAAGGACTGGGGCCTGCCCACCGGGGCGCTGAATGCGAATCAGCAGAAGTATCTGGAGCTGATGTACCCGGAGCTTGGCACCAAGGACCCGAACACGCTTCTCTCGGCCCAGTCGGCGCTGCACCAGGGGACCTATGAGCCCATGCAGATGCCCTCTTACGGCGGCATCAGCGGCGGGAGCAGCGGCGGCGTAGGCGGCGGCTTTGGGGACTTTGACATGGACGGCAGTGCTTTCCAGTATCTCAAAGACCTGTATGCCCAGCAGATCGCAGCGGATCTGGCGGCGCTGAAATCCAGCTATGACCAGAACATGGCGGATATGCGCGCCCAGGACGATCTGATCTCCAGCGAGTATGACCGCCAGCGCAACCAGCTGGCGGCTCAGAACGATCTCCAGCGGATGCAGATGAATGAGATGGGGATCTTGCAGGGGCTGAACACCGGCGCCACCGGGCAGATGGCCCTGGCCCAGAACGTGGCCTTGCAGGGCGGCCTTGCCCAGCTGGGGAGCCAGGAATCCCAGTCCCTGGCGGATGTGGCGCTCCAGCGGGCGAAGCTGGCAGCCCAGTACCGCAGCGCGTCCGACCAGGTGGCGGCTCAGGGCAACGCCCAGCTGGCGGGGGCCTTGTATGACGAGTATGTACGCCAGCAGCAGATGGCGTGGCAGTATCAGCAGGCCATCCAGGAGCAGCAGCGCTGGGAGCAGCAGTTTGCGTATCAGAAGATGCTGGACCAGCGGGACTATGATCTGGCGCTCCAGAAGCTGGCAGGCCAGAATTTTGATCAGGGTGCTACCGGAGGGGGCGCGTCCGGTACGGGCGGCGGGAAGAAGAAAAAGCGCTCCGGCGGCGGATACAGCAACGGCGGTCTGAGCCGGGACCAGGTGCGGGAGCTCCAGCGGTTCTACGGCGTATCCTCTGACGGGCTGTGGGGTGCGCAGTCCAAGAAGGCGTCCGGCGGGAAGACGGCGGATCAGGCCCTTCGTGTGCTGCGCGGGCTCCAGCAGCAGATCGGAATGAACCGGACCCAGGAGGGCCGGGTAAACGCCCTGGAGCGGGCTGTCGCGTCCGGGCAGATCTCGGAGGCCCAGGCGAAGTATCTGTTGCAGGGACTATAAGCGAGAGGAGAAGGCGCCTATGAGCATTGATTGGAACAAGGCGAAAGAGGCCGCCAGGGCAAAGGACCGGGCGCAGTATGCCTCCATGAAGACCTCCACCCAGGCCCGCAGAGATGTCCTGCTGGACACGGTGGTAGAGACGGCCAAGAAGGGCAAGGGGCCCACGGTGACCTCCAAGCTGGACACAAAGACCGGGCGGACCTCTGGCGGGATCTCCAGCGGCAGACGGGCCAAGACGGTGGAGAGCGGCAGCGGCGGGCGCTCTGGACGAGAGACCTTCTCCCCGGTGAAGCTGGGCGTGGGCGCGATGACTAAGGGCGCGGACCAGTTTGTGTCAGGCCTTACCTCCACCGCCGCATGGCTGGAGGATAACACCCTGGGCCGCCTCTTCCCTGGGTCCACGGAGGATACGCCCATTGACGCCCTGAACCGCTATTTTCAGGGCATCAAGGCGGCCAACGAGAAGACCTTTGCCCCCAACGTTGCCGCCGGCGGGAAGGTCGCCAAGGCTGTGGACAAGTATGGCACCGCCGCCGCTGCGGCCATCCCTCAGGCGGCCCTTGCCCTGATGACCGCCGGCGGCTCTGCCGGCGCTTCTGCCGCCTCTGCCGGGATGAAAGCCGCTCAGGCCAGCCCCGGCATTCTGGCGGCCCTGAAATCCTCTGCCGGGGCCATGGCGAAGAATCCCCAGTTCTGGACGTCCTTCCTCCAGACTGCCGGCAACAGCTATGAGCAGGCCCGGGCGGACGGCGCCGGGGAGACAGAGGCAAGCCTGTATGCCCTGGCAAACAGCCTGGCCGGGGCCGGCGTGGAGATCGGCGGCGGTATCCAGACCCTGCCGGGGAAACTGGCAGAGGGCGGCGGCACGCTGCGGTCCTGGGTGCGGAGCATGATTGAGGAAGGCCGGGAGGAGGTGGTCCAGGGGGCCATCGAGCGGGGGCTTCAGAACCTCACCTATGACCGGGGCCGTCCCCTGGCCTCTCTCACGGACCCAGAGGCCGTGCTAAACCCCAAGAGCGCGGCGGAGGAATTCACCGGCGGCGCTGTGGTGGGCGGCCTTCTGGGCGGCGGACAGGCGCTGGTATCCCACGGGCTTGGGAAGCTGGCGCAGAACGGCCCTGGGGCTCCGGCACAGAGCGCAGGAGCATTCGGCCAAGGCGGCGGGGCCGTGGATGCCACCGGGGCGCAGGACGGCGCACAGGGCGTTCCTGAGCCTGTCCGCGCCGGACGGGTGACGACCATCAAGAGCCCCTACCAAGGCGTAAAGCCGGTTCAGGCGCAGAAAAACACTGCCGCCATCCTGGTGGACAGCGGCAGTGTGGAGCGGGCGCAGAACCGGATCAACGGTGCTCGCGGGCTGGAGGGATCTTTGCCCGGAAAGGGCTTTAAGGCCACCTTGAAGGAGGCGTATAAGTCTGTTTTCAAGTCAGCGAAGGGAGTGCCGGTGAACGGCGTAACCTTTGATGGCAAGCCCTACACTGTGGACATCAACAACAATGTGCCTGGAAAGGTCATCAGTGACACAAATTTGACGGCAGAAAAACTGGCGCTTCTGGATATTCTTCCGCAGATCGTTCAGAACGGCGAGTATGTCGGTAGCGGGGAATATGTGCGGCATGGCAGCAGAGAGAAGCCGGTTGTGAGATATGATTACTTTGAAACACCCATTGAAATCGATGGCAGGGCTTACATTGCAAAATTTGATGTGGAGGCGTATCCAACAGTCAATAACTACCGAACACATCAAATTGCAAAAATAGACCTGACACAAGCAAAGGGTAGGTTGGCGGGTCCAGCACCCGTGCCATCCTCTGCTGTATCAGGTCCAGTTGAGGGTACGCGTCCCCTCAATTCTGATTCTACCATACCACAGGACGCGGAACATGTCAATTCCGTGGACCCGCTTTTGAAGCTGATGCTTGGCGGAAAGCGGGTGGATCAGAGCAAGGCCAGCAATGAGCAGTTCGCCGCGCTGGCGGAGCGTGGGGACGTCGGCGTGGACGCCGCCGGCAGGCTCTATCAGGTGGACCCGGCGCAGCACATTGACCGGCGGGAGATGGGCGGCGTGGCGGAGCGGAGCATGAATGCGTTCCAGTTTGACCACCCGGAGCTCCACGGCTATTACCAGAAGGCCGCCGAGGCGCTGATCGCGGACGCCGATCTGTCCCTCCAGTTCCCCATAGTCCGCAGCTATGAGCGGGGGATGCAGGGGAACAAGGTGAATCAAAAGGTGCAGGCCTCCGCCCACCTGCGCAGGGCCATGGACGAGACCGGATTGACCCGGGCCCAGATCATTGACGCGGCGGAGCGGATCATCCATGACCGGGGACAGGAGAACGTAAAAGCCGCCAAGCAGGTGGAGCTGATTCTGGACGCCATGCTCTCTGACGGCTGGATCACCATGGCTGGGGACGTGGTCTTTGCGGACCGGGGCTATCTTGCCGCCAAGGAGGCGATCCTGGGCAGCCAGCCCATGGCGGAGGACAGCTATCTTCCGGAGGGGCTGGACGCCTTGCCCGGCGAGGCCGATGGTGGTATGATGGGAGAAACGGCAGAACAGGAGGGCGCTTATGGACGAACACCTGCGCAGACAGATACGGAAGAAAGTGATGGCCTACTACGGAGCGGAGGACAGGGGCACGACCATGACCGAAGAAGAGCGGAGAGTGGTGCTGAGTTCCTTGAAAGAGAACAAGCAGAGGGACGCACGATCCGCACCGTTGGGGGAATCGGATATGGATACAGACCCGTTCCGGTAGAGGCAGACCCGGAGAACGACGGTCTTGGGGCGGCGGATGCTGGGTTTGATCCCTACTCCAGGCTCCAGAACCAGACGGACCGGTTCCACCCGGAGGGGCCCAACGCGGCCCGGCCGGTGGAGGTGCCCATGGAGGACTTTGGCGGGCGGAAGATCCCCAAGTCCGCCTCGACGGTGATGGGGGCCCAGGGGACCACGGACGACGGCGTTCGGGCGCTGGAGCGGCAGATCGCCACCGGGGAGCTGTCCTTTGACACCATCCACGACGCGGACGCTGTGGGCAGGGCCCGGGAGACGGTCCGTGGGAAGGGCTTTGACGGGGCGCTGGAGCAGTATCGACAGGCGGTGTCTGCCAGCATTGCGACCAAGGACAATACCGCCCTTGGTCAGCAGCTCCTCCTCCAGGCCATGCGGGAGGGGAACGCTGCGGCAACGGCGGAGCTGCTGGCGCTGTATACCCGCAACTCCACCACGGCGGCCCAGGCCATGCAGGCACAGAGCATCTTCCGCAGGCTCAGCCCGGAAGGACAGCTGACGGCGGTGCAGCGGGCCGTCTCTGCCCTGAACGAAAAGCACGGGACTGACGTGGAGCTGGACCCGGAAGATGTTGCGGCCTTTCTGAACGCACAGACCGACGAGGAGCGCCAGGAGGTCACGGAGCGGATGGTGCAGCGGGCCGCTCAGAGCGTGCCCGGCACCTTCCGGGCCCGGTTTGATGCCCTGCGGTATCTGGCGATGCTGGGCAATCCCCGGACCCATATCCGGAACATCCTGGGCAATACGCTGTTCCAGGTCCCCGTCGCGGTGAAGAACCGGGTGGGGGCCGTGGCAGAGGCGGCGGCTTCCGCAGCCACCGGCGGGCGGATGGAGCGGACCAAGTCCCTCTTCGGCGCCAATCCCCTGGGCAAGCTGGCGGCGGAGGCCCGGGCAGACTGGGCCAACGTGAAGGACTTCCTGGGCCAGTCCGGCAAGTATCAGGACGGGCAGACCAGCCTGTGGGACATCGAGCAGAGAGCGGACGCCTTTTCGAATCATAACCCCCTTGGCCGGGGCATCAACCGGGCCGCAGACTTTAACAGCCGGGCACTGGAGGCGGAGGACACCGCCGCCAAGAAGTGGATCTACACCCAGTCCCTGGCCGGGTATCTCCAGGCCAACGGCTGCAAGAGCATGGCGGACGCAGACCCGGCCCTTTTGAACCGGGCGCGGGACTATGCCGCCAGGGAGGCCCTGCGCAACACCTTCAACGACAAAAATGCGTTCAGCGACGCGGTGAGCAAGCTGGGGGGCATGACCCACAGCGACAACCCCTTTATCCGGGGGGCTGGGTACATCACGGAGGGCGTTCTGCCCTTTAAGCGGACGCCTGCCAACATCGCGGTGCGGGCGGTGGAATACTCCCCTGTGGGCGCGGTGCTGGGCGCTGTGGAGACGGTGCGCGGCATCCGGTCTGGAGATATGACCCAGGCTGCCGCCGGGCTGGATCGGGTGGCCGCCGGCGTGTCTGGCTCTGCCCTGCTGGCGGCTGGATTCCTGGCCGCTGGCGCCGGATACGTTGTCGGCGGCGGGGACGATGACGAGAAGCAGGCCGCCTTTGACGACCTGACGGGCCATCAGAACTACGCTTTGGAGCTGCCCGGTGGGCGCTCGATCACGCTGGACTGGCTGGCCCCAGAGGCCATCCCGTTCTTCATGGGCGTGGAGCTATATGATCAGGGCCTGTCTGGCGGGCTGAGCTTTGACGAGGTGTTTGACGCTGTGAAGAACGCCTCCGCCCCCATGCTGGAGATGTCCATGCTCCAGGGCCTGAACGACACCTTTGAGAACGCGGCCTATGCCAAGAACCGGGGCGAGAGCGTGATGGGCGCTCTGGTGACCTCCGCTCTGACCAACTATGTGACGCAGATCTTCCCCACCATCGGCGGTCAGCTGGAGCGCAGCGGCGAGGCTGTGCGGATGACCACCTACACGGATAAGAACGGGATGCTCCCCACTGACGTCCAGTACACCCTGGGCAAGGTCTCTCAGAAGATCCCCGGCTGGGACTATCAGCAGATCCCCTATCTGGACGCCTGGGGCCGGGAGGAGGAGACCGGGGACGTGCTGGAGCGGTCGATCAACAGCCTGTTCAACCCCGCCTATGTCTCCCAGGTGGACGTGGACAAGGTGGAACGGGAGCTTCAGCGAGTGAAGGACGCCACGGGAGACAGCGGCGTGTTCCCCCAGCGAGCGGGGCGGTCCATCACGGTAAACGGTGAGAGGAAGGACCTGACGTCCCAGGAGTATCAGACCTATGCCAAGACCCTGGGCAGGACCCGATATCAGATGGTGGAGGATGGGACCCGCCTGCCGGCCTACCGCGCTATGAGCGACGGGGAAAAGGCCGCATATATCGGGCGGCTCTACCAGTACGCGGACCAGCAGGCCAAGGCCGCCGTCTCGGACTATGTGCCGGAAGCGTGGGCCAGAAATGCCAAGGCCGCCCAGCGGGACTTGGGCGTGACCACGGCGGAATACCTGGCGCTCTATGAGAAGCATGGCAGCGAGGTCATGAGCGGAAAGGCCTATGAGAAGGTCAAGCGGGCGGTGTCTGCTGGGCTCTCTGTGGACGAGTACGTAAGCATGAAGCGCGGCGCGGACCGGAATGGGAACGGGACCGTCACCAAGGACGAGGCCATGGCGGCCCTGGGCGGGCGGCAGAATCGGGTGGATCTGTGGGACCTGATTTGCTCCACCAGCGCCAAGAACCCCTACAAATAAGAATTGCCCCTCCCGGCTTGGGAGGGGCAATTTTCATGCCTGGGGGCGGTATTCGATGTATCGCTTGTATACGCCGCTTTTGGTGGGCCGCTCCCGGACGATGCGGATCTCCAGGCCGCAGGCTGTCAGGATGGCTGCCAGCTCCCGGCGGTCGGATTCCGACTCGATGGGGACGGGGATGCGCTGCCAGTCAGACACAGAGCCTCACCCCCTCCTCCACTTTCAGGATATCCCGCAGGTCGGAGACGGTGCAATAGCCTTTGGTGATGCTGTCGGACAGCTCCTCCGCCTCGCTCCACACCCGGCGGAGATCTTCGTGGGTGAAGCCCTCCTTATCCCGCAGAACGGTGAAGAAGATGGACCAGGCGATGGAGAGGGCCTGATCCATGGCCGCTGCCTTGGCCCTGTCTAGATCGGCCATGGTGACAGGCTGGCGGCACGGGTTAGGCTTCTTTTTGCGCTTCTTTGCCATGGCCTTTCCTCCAGTCAAATTCAATGAGAAACGCGATATTGCAGGCCAGGTGCCACAAGTGTGGGTATCCGCTCTCTATGTCTCGCTCCTCGCCGCCCAGGTATGCCAGCCAATGGCGATAGGCGGCATCTTTATATCTATGCGGCTCCACCTGACGCCAGTTCTCCGGGTCCCCATACTTATCTGTGCCGTACTGCCGGATGGTAGCCACGGCCCAGATCAGGGACGGCATCACCAGTGTGGGCCGGAGCTTTCCGGCGTCGGCCTTGACGGCCTGGTTATGTGTGTCCATCAGACGCTCCTTTCCCAAGATCCATATACTCTTTCTTTCGCTCCGCCAGGGGCGGCAGCTCGCCCCTGCATACGGAGCGGAGACCCTGGCGCATAAGCACCCGGCGGATCGTTTCCCTGTTTACCCCGAGGAACGCCGCAAGATCCGCCTGGGAATATCCTTCTTTCCAGCACTCGCCGATCCAGCGGCACTGGGCATCAGTAAATGCTCGCTTACTCATGTCTGCTTCCTCCTAGACCGCACGGCGGTTCAATCTGAAATAAGTCGCAGGAAGCACAGGCGCACTCCCTACAATGGCGGTCGGTTTCTAAATACATCAGCCGTCACCATCCTTCCGCTCCCCGTAGGAACAGAAATCGTCCGGGCCAAAGTTTATACTAAAAGATGCACCGCCCTCATGATCTGTGGCCACATCGTCGCACTCACACTCCATAGTATCGGCATTAAACCACTTGCACTCCCGGCAGCGGACCGGCTGCACAGCCCCATCCAGCTGGAATTTCAGCGCCGTCAGTGCCATCCTGTGGTACTCCTGTGCCTCGCCATCCTGAAGTGTGCAGACGCCGCCGAACGCCCAAACTCGGGCCAGTCTGATCGCACGATCTAATGTCATGGGGTATCCTCCTCTGCTGGCTGCTGGAGCCACCACAACCTGCAATCGCCGCACTCATATTGTCCGTTGCACATATCACAAAAAGTTTTCCCGTAAACCAGTTGGCCAAAATCTCCAATTTCTATGCGGCTGATAAACTCCCCCAGCTCCTCGTCGCTCATGGCCCGGATACGGTCGGCATTGGTGCGGACATCCGGCCCCAACAGCACCTTAGCCGCCACGGTGCAGGCCTCCTCAGTGACCGCCAGCAGGAGATGGCCGTCATGTGCGTAGGGGGCAAGGGCCTCCCGGCTGGTCTCCGGGTCCAGGATGCGGGCAGCTTCCTCATTATTCATACAGCAACCTTCCTTTCAAACTCTGCCATTGTTTTAATTTCTGCATCACACCACTCCGGCAGATTGGCTCGCACTATGGCTGTGGCGAACGGAGGCGGGACGGCATTGCCACAACGGGCCACCTGTTTTGCCTTTCCGTAGACATTGCCCAGATAGTCTCGCTCAATCTTGTAATCGTCCGGGAAACCGTTTGCCCGGTACAGCTCCCGCGGTGTCAGCATACGCAGGCCAATGTCCGCCATGAAATACCAGGCACCGCCGATCTGGAACAGGATCACATCCTCCGGCCCCAGGTCATAGCCGCAATATATATTCAGCAGTTCCCGGATCTCCGGCCAATGCCCCAGTTCCGCGCCCGGCTCCGCCCTGGCCACTACGGTGGTGACGACGCCGAAGTGGCCGCCGCCGGCCGTGATGGTTTGCACCGGTTCAGACATTGGCCCGCCCAGGTTGGTCCCTTTCATTTTGACCAGGTGGGTGGCCGTCAGGGCGTTGTGGTCCACCGCCGTTACGGTGTGGAGCGGGTCGGACAGCTTTGACCCGTCCCCGGTATATGCTCCGCCGTAGAACTTGGCCAGGTTTGCCGCCAGGACGCCCTCCCGGTCCTTTGTGGTGACGGTGTGGAGCGGCACCCCTGCGCTCTGCCCCTGGTTGTCGCTCCCGTAGTATTTGACCAGGCTGGCCGCCGCCAGGCCGTAGCGGTTGGAGGCGTCAATGGTCATAATGGGGGCCGTCACTCCCTGGCCCCGTACCCGCTCGGTCTGCTCGGTGTGGTACTGGATCATGGCCGGCGTGATCACCATTTGATGGCCGCCCGCCCCGCTGCTGGTGATCGTGTTAACCGGCTCCGTGATCTTGGTCCCCGTGGCGTTCTCGTTGTTGTGCATGGTCAGCGGCGCCATGACGGGGGAGGCCACGCCATACCCGTTCTTTGCGGTTATGGTCTGGAGCGGGTCCTCTGCGTTCTGTCCCCGGAAGTCCCCGGCATGGTTCACCACCACCAGGAACGGATCCGGTGCCTTGATGGCGAACTTGTCCACCCCTCGGATCACCCGCCGCATGGTGTTGGGGCGGAGGGGGCGCTGGGCGGAAAGTCCGTATTTCTCCCGGATCTGTTCCCGCGTGTCAAAAATGGAGGGGCAGGGCAGGCTCCAGTCTATGATCTCCGCCGCGCTCCGCCAGGGCAGTTTCTTCCCGGCCAGTACCTCCGGGCTTGCCGCCGGCGCGTGGGTAGGCTCCGGCCATACAATGGGACGCCCGTCACAGCGGGCGATCAGGAAAAACCGCTTTCTGGTTGTTGGTGCCCCATAGTCGGCAGCCACCAGCTCCCGCCACTCCACGTTATAGCCCAGGTCGCGGAGCTGGGCCAGCCACTTCCTGAAGGTCTGGCCGGATCGCTTTTTGACGGGCTTACCTTTACGGACCGGCCCCCAAGTCTGGAACTCCTCCACGTTCTCCAGCATGATCACACGGGGGCGTACCGTTCCGGCCCACCGCAGAACGATCCAGGCCAGACCCCGGATCTTCTTTTCTACAGGCTTACCGCCCTTTGCCTTGGAAAAATGCTTGCAATCCGGGGATGCCCACAGCAGACCCACCTTGCGTCCTCGGCATACCTCTGCGGGGTCTACGTCCCACACGCTGGCTTGGTAATGCTCGGTGTGCGGATGGTTCGTCTTGTGCATGAGAATGGCGTCAACGTCATGGTTGATCGCCACGTTGACCACCCGGCCCGTGGCCAGTTCAATGCCGGTACTGGCTCCGCCGCCTCCAGCAAAACTGTCCACTATAATCTCGTCCATCAGGGTATCTTGTGACGCCGAAGATCTCATACATTTTCCGCCTCCTCGATGGTGATCTCGGTGCGGGGGGCGGCGGTGGTGCAGGCTTTGGTGATGAACAGAGCGGACACGGCGCTGTCGTCCGGGTAGGCACAGCCGTTCAGGGCGTCCAGGATTGTCTTTGCCACGTTATCCGCATCGGGCCGGCGGATATGGAACGTCCCCTCCATGACTGCCGCCTTTCCTCTGCTGGTGCTTTTGGGGACGGGGAACCAGGCCGTGACAGAGGCTTTCAGGGGGATGCCTGCCGGAAAGGTCTCGCCGCTCTTGGTCTTCCAGCACAGGCGGACCTTCTCTTCAAAGGCGGCTGTTTTTTCCGGGGTGTAGGCGTGGCCGCCCCGGGTGAAGCGGGGACGGCCCTTCCCGACGGGGACGCCGGGGACGGTGAATTTAATCTGCATGGGAACCTCCTCTTAAATAGGAACGTTTTTGCGGCGCATTCATAAACAGCGGAGATACGAAGCGCAGATATCCATAGGCTTTATCAAGCCCTCTTCGAATGGTTCTTGAGACAGTTGAGGTATGGACTCCGTACAGCTTAGCGATTTGTGTGGTGTTCATGCGGTCAACGAAGTAGTGCATGATATACGTCTTCTGGGTGGCGGTTACGCATTCATCCAGAACGATCGGCAGATATCGCTTTGCCTTTTCAAGATCTGCCCGGTTGTCCTCGCCCTCGCCCATCAGCCACATGGTAAACGACGCATGTGAAAGTTGAAGATCAGAAAGCATAGTGGGCTCCTTATAGAAATGGATTCTCGGCGTCTTTGCCGGTGAGTTCGGTGAAGGTCTGCTGGAGGGGGGTGGTGTCCTCCCAGCCGGATTTCCAGTTGACGTTGCCCTGGTAGTAGCGCCGGGAGCGGGGGTCGAATTTCAGGTGGATGATCCCGGTGGCGCCGAAGGTCCGGTTCGCCTGGACCTCCAGGGCGGCGTCGAAGGGAGATTCGTCATCGTCAATCCGGGAGACGGCAAAGGTGTTGTCCGCCCGGTTGGTGATGTCTGCGGAGCCGGAGACGTCGTCGCTGTCTCCTTTTCCGCCCTTTTGCGCCCCGCCCTTTCTCCGGTGGGCCACCAGGTGGACGTGGGCCCCGGTCTCATGGGCGAAGTCCACCAGGCGCCCGACAAAGGTGGATTGGGCGCTGTACTTGTCCTCTCCGGGCAGGGCCACGGTCATCAGGTTATCCAGGACGAAGCAGCTGCACCCGAAGCGCCTCTTGGCATACCGCATCAGCCCCAGCAGGGTATCCGGATCGTGGGCCCCCTGGGCGGTGTTGTCCACCAGGAACAATCGGTCCTTCCACCAGAGGTCGATCTGCCGGGCGATCTCCGGCCGCACGTCCCACACAGTCTTTCCCGTGTCCGTCACACTCTCTTCCAGGGCGTCCGGCCCTGCGGCCATGGAGAGGAGCCACTGCTTATATCGCCAGGCCGGCAGCTCTCCGGAGTAGACGAAGGCCCGGCGGCCCTCCCGGATGGACGCCAGGATGGGAAGGCCCACCATGGTGGACTTGCCCTCCTTGCGCTTGCCGGTCCAGACGGATACTTCCCCGTCATAGAGCCCGCCAATCAGCTGATCCAGGGCGGGGATACCGGATCTTGCGTGGGGGATGGCCTTGGCGTCCACCTGCTCCACGCCGGAGATCTCCAAAAGCCCGTAGGGCGGCAACTCGTCGGCGTCCCGCCAGAGCTCTTCCAGGGCCTCTATGCCGTGCCGGTCCCGGAGCTCTGCCAGGGTGGTGCATCCCCGGTAGACGCTTTGGGCTGTAACGCAGACCTCCACAGAGGGGACCTCCCGCCGCAGCGTCTCCGCCAGAGCCGTCCGCCTGGCGCTGTCCGCCCCCACCACCAGGACGAAGGGGAAGGACTCCAGGAACGCCCTAGCCCCGGCCAGGGCCCCGGGGTGGAGCCCCAGGGGCAGGGCTGCGGCGTTGATCCCCACCACCGCCGCGTCCTCCAGGTCCGTGCAGAGCCACAGGCCGTCCGGCGAGGATGGGTCCATGAACCGGGGCTCATAGACCAGATAGGCGGATGCGTCAGGGAGCGGCGTTTGCATCAATACCACCCCTCCCTTAGAACGGCAGCTCGCCGTCCTCCTCGTCGATCTGGGCAAAGCCGGACTGCTCCATGCGGCTTTCCAGGGCTGCCCGGTTGGCGGCCTGGGCGGCGGGGGCTGGGGCCGCGTCGGAGGTAAGCAGGAAATCCAGCAGCATATCCGTGTAGTGCTTGCCGTTATATTCCCGGGTCTCCACCGTGCCGCAGGCAAGGACCCGGTCCCCCTTGCGGAGGTTGGAGACCAGGCCCGTCAGGTTCTCGGAGAAGGTTTTCAATGTCATAAAGACGGCGGTGCCGTCCTTGCGGTTGAAGGCCCGGACGGAGGCGGTGGCGTAGGTCTTGCCGTTTTGGGTGGTGCGCAGCTCCCCATCCTGGGAGACAAGGCCGGCGAAGAGGCCGGTGTCCCGGGCCTCTCCGTTCCGGTTGTAGTCGGTGATCCCTTTGATGTACATGGGTTAGGCCTTCTTCTTGTCCAGGTCCGCCAGCAGGGCGTCAAAGGCGCCGGAGGGGATCTCCTTGGCGCTTTGATAGCCATGCTGCGCCAGAAACGCCTTGGCCTCGGACTTGGTGAGGCCCCGGCGGCCTGCGGCGGCATAGAAGAAGGTGATCTGCCGGGGTGTGATGGGGGCGCTGGGGTCGGCATTCCCGAAGTAGACGCCGGCATCCTCCACGTCGCCCTCGATATCCTGGGTGAAGCAGTCGGACATGCAGCCAAGGGACAATGCCGCAGAGACCAGGGCCCGCTTTTGGGCCATTTTCAGGGCGGAGTTTGCCCCATCATAGGGGGACTGAGAGCCGGTGCGGCCCTCCCGGGTGTTGCCGCTTCCATAGCTGGAGGTCATCACGTATCGCTCGCCATTTACAATCTTTACAAGGTCACAGCGGACAAGAAAATAGAAAAAACCGTTTCCCGGGTCTTCGATCTTGCTCTCCAGTTCATAGTTCTGGCACAGACCATAGGCCACCGCCACCTTCTCGGCGCCGGACTTAAACAGGGTCGGGTGCTTGGTCATGGGGTCTCCGTTCTTCTTGCGGATCATGCCGAAGTCTACGCCCCGCTTCAAGGTGGTGGGGGCGCAGCCGAACACGGAGATCTGGTAATCCTGGGAGCGAGGGACCCGCTCCACGGTCAGGGCTGTCTGCTCATAGGAATAAGGGATCAATTCTTGCATGATTTCCTCCTGATTGCGTCGTTGATGAAGATGCAGGCGTTCAGCAGCTCGTCATCCTGCCGGACCTCCCGCAGTTGATAGGTGCCGTCTTTGGAGAGCTGGAGGGCGTACAGATGCTCCGGCCAGAACCCGCGCTCCAGGCTCAAAAGCCGCCGATAGCCGGTGAGCTGGGCCCTAAGAGATGCGTCCTGGAGCTGGGCGCCGGTCTTGATATCCAGGATGCAGGTGCGCCCGTCATAGAGCGTGCCGAACCGGTCCAGGGTGCCGGCCAGGCCCAGGATCAGGCTGCCCATGGAGCACTCCACCCCCTCCCAGTCCGGGCGGTAGTCCTTCAGGAAGCGGCGGTAGGCGGTGAGGTAGCCGGCGATCTCCGCTGTCTCCTCCGGCTCCTCGCCATAGTCCAGCATGGCGCAGGCCTCGTGGACCCGGGAGCCCCGGGCGGCGGCTTCCCTGGCAAGCCACGGTTTGTCCGATTTCAGGTCATAGCCCAGGAAGCGGCAGACGGTGGTGACGCTGGGGAGCTCCACGCCGTTTACGGTGTAGGTGTGGCTGGCTTCGTCAAAGTGGATCATTTCCAGGTTCTCCTGTTGGTGATGGTGTCGCCGTCCAGCCAGTCGTCCAGCTGTTCCTCTTCCTCGGCGGTGAGGGTATCGGCGAAGTCGGTGAAGCGGCGGAGCAGGTCCCCCCGGCAGGTGCGGCACAGCCGCCCCCGGTCCGGCATCCACTCCCCGCAGCGGGGGCAGAGGATGGCCCGCTCAAAATAGGGCGAGGCGCAGATGGGGCAGGACTCCGCTGTGTCCGGCCTGGGGAAGCCGTCCTGCCACTCGTAGTCGGTGTGGATATAGGGACGGTCAAAGGCAGTGTTGCAGATGGGGCAGAGATACATCCTTTACGCCTCCTCTTCCCTGAAAAAGGCGGTCTCCGGCGGCAGGCCGATGGCGGCGGAGATCATCTCCTTGCGCTTTTTGGAGACCTCGTGCTTGCCGGAGAGGGTGTAGTACATGGCCCCCTGTGTCATGCCCAGGGCGGCGGCAAAGGCGCTGACGGAGCCGCCGTATTGGTCCGTGATGATCTGGCGGATGGCGGGATAGGCGCAGTTGACCAGCCGGGGCCGGGTCATCACGCAGCCCAGCAGATCCTGGTGTACGGTGGTGGACGAGTAGCCCACAGCCCGGGCGATCTGGCTCCAGTTGCAGCCGTCCAGCCGCATTTCAAAGGCCTTCAATCGCTCCTGCTTGGTCATGGGGCCACCTCCTGGGGGCACCAGTAGACGTCCGCCACTCTCACGCCCAGGTCCTGGGCCTCCTGGTGGCTGGCAACGCACAGGTCAAGGTGGTTCCCGCTCACGCCGGAGCCGGTGTCATCTGCCCGGTAATAGTGAAGCTCTCCGTCGCCATAGTCCACCAGCACGTCAGATCCCAGCGGGATCACATCCGGGTCCACGCCCACGCTGACGCCGGGGGTGGCCCGCCTGCCGCTGGCGGTGATGCCATAGGCTGGGTGGTCCGGGGACTTGCCGCAGCACGTTTCGCAGATGCAGTAATGGGTGATGGTGGCGCCCTCGATCTTGGTGGCGCTTGCCAGTAACGCGGCTTCGATCCGCTCATTTTCTGGCTCCTCCTGGGGCTCCGGCTCGGAATGGACAGCGGGGGGCGGCGCGGCGGCCTGGGTGGCGGGGGCCCAGGTCAGCAGGGCCACGGTGATCACGAATCCTGCGAAAAAGGACGATACCAGGATCAGCGCCACCCGGCGGCGGGCCTGCCGCCGGGCCCGCTCCTGGCGGGTCAGCTTCCGTTTCAGGCTCCGGCCCAGGGTCTCGGCCCGCTCCCGGGCCAGGTATTCTTCAAGCTCTCTCATAGTTCGCTCCTTCCACGATCCGGAATGACTCCCGGTAGCCGGCGGCGAACCGGGCCACATAGAAGCCGTGGGGCTCGTTGACAAATTCCACGTTGCAGGGGATGGGGCCGGGCAGGGTGTCGATCCCGAAGTGTGGTTTTTTCATCAGGCGGTCCCCCGGCTTTGGGGCGCGGATGGGGGCGCCGTTGCACAGTCTCATGTCCGGCCACCTCCTCCGCACATGCAGCGGGCCAGGGTGGCGGCGCTGATATAGGACCCTGTGAAGGGGAACAGCTTGTGGATGGTGGTATAGTGGCGGATGCCGGTGAAGGCCATGACCTCTCCGATGGTGAGCATCTGGCGGCCCTTGGAAAAGTTCAGGATCTGCTCTAAGTTGTCGCGGTAGGCTGGGTGTTCCATCGTGTTCAATCTCCTTTGCTTTGGGATAGTCGTGGTTGCTTGGTTGGAAGCCAGGTAAGGTGCGGGCAGGGCCTTCCCCGCCGGCGCATCAGGCAGTGCTTTTTGCGGATGTAGAAGTAGTTCATGCCCCGGTCGTGATAGCTGCACCAGGCCACTGCATTGGCCGGGGCCCAGCCGGGGCGGTAGGGGGGGCTTTTTCTTGGGCATATCACTGCACCGCCGCGGCCAGAAACAGATTGATGAAATACTGCTGGCCCTTGCCAGTGACCAGGGGCGTCTTCTTGACGCTGATGCTGCCGTTGGGCTCTTGCACAGTCCGCTCTTTGATCTTGAACCAGCCGCGCTCCATGCTGCGCTGAGTGGGCATGTTGTAATCGCTGCCGGCGCGCTTGATCAGATACCCGTTCTCTCGGAGATAGGCAAAGAGCCGGTTCTGGCCGATGTCCACGCCGTTTTGCTTCAAGAGCTTTGCAAGCTCCCCCACCAGAATGGAGGTGTGAGAGGCGGAGACGGCGTCTGCAAAGAGGACCTTGGGCTTGTCCGCCTCGGCTTTGGCTTCCAGCGCCAGACGGGCGGCCCGTTCTTCTTTCAGGGTGGTTGCGAGCTGGATGATGGTGTCAGGGTCCGTCAGGGCCTTTTCGATGGTCTCCGGCGTCATGTACGCGCCATGGCGGCGGATGGTGGGGAGGACTTCAGCGGTGACCCAGTCCGTGAATTTCTCGGCGGTAGGCAGCTTGGAACTGAACACCAGCCGATAGAGATCTGATTCGGGGATGAAGGACATCTCCTGTGTGCCGCTTTCGGTGGGGGTGTCGCGTTTCACGACGCCCCTACAATGACGGGCCAGAGCATCGCGGGGGTTGCTGTAACCAAGTGCAGCTGCTACATCCCGTCCGCAGAACAGCGCTGCGCCGGCCTCGCTGATGGTTCGAACTTCCCCGAAGTCGGGGTTGTTGAAAATTTGAATTTCGTTGGTCATATGTACCTCCTTGGGTTACTGGGCTTGCACCACGCCCATATAGGCCATGGCGAGCTGCTTCTTGTCGTCGGGGAGTGCGTCGAACTGCTTGGCATACTGCTGGGCTAATGGGGACAGGCCATAGGCGCCACGCCCAAGCAAGAAGTCCACAGATACGCCGAAGTAATCTGCAACCTTTGCAAGGTTTTCGGCAGTAGGAGAGGCAGATATCCATTTGCGGATACAGCCATTCGCAATGCCGGTTTCTCGCTCAAGATTAGAAATGGTGGTCTTGTGTTCAATACACAGCTGCCGGATTTTTTCGAGCATTAGTAGTTCCTCCTTTCTTTAGAGAACAGACTATTGACAATCATTAGATTTTACGCTATTGTATAGGTACGGTAGTCCCGTACTTGAGCGGTTGGAGCAACATTTCTGAGTTTTGCTTGGCGGCATGGTATCAGAAAAGTTGTTTGTCATGTGCAAGATTAGTCTGTAACCTAACGATATCATCTTTTACGGCATGTGTCAATAGCTTACAGACGAATTTTTAGGGAGGTAGGTTTACTTGACACTGGTAGAGAAGGTGAAGGCACTGTGTGAGGCGCGCGAACTAACGTTTGCGGCCTTAGAGCGCAGGCTAGATTTCGGCAATGGAACGATAAGAAAATGGGATAATGCAACGCCGTCAGGCGACAAGCTGGCAAAGGTAGCGGATTTTTTCAATGTTTCTGTTGATTATCTTCTTGGCAGGGATTCCGATGAAACAAAGTCAATGACCACTGATGATCCGGACGAGAACTTTACGATTTTAAGCCGCAACGCAAAGAAGCTGTCCCCGGAGAAACGGAAACAGCTTCTTGATATTGCAAAAGTTATGTTTGAGGAGGAGTTTCGAGATTGAGCCATTACCCGGACTACAAAAAGGCCACCAATGCTGCGTACGAGCTGCTGGCGCTTAAAATTTCATTCTCCTTGGCAACGAACGTGTTTGCTATTGTAGAGGATCTGTTAGACAACTGCAAACTACTCACTTACGGCCAGGCTTGCTTTCTGTATGGCTATACGCCGGAGATGCTTTTGGAGGCCAGCAAGTACGGGTTTTCCATTGTACACAGGAACAGGCGGATTATTCTCTACAATGAGACTGTTCCGCTTGGATGTATTCGTTTTACGATCGCTCATGAGATCGGTCACTTTATTCTGAAACATCGAGACGAGCATGATCCAAGCGCGGAGAAAGAGGCAAACTGCTTTGCAAGGAATCTACTTTGCCCCATCCCTGTTGTTTCTGGGATGAGCTTGGAAACGATTCAGGATTATGTCAGCCTATTTGATGTCACAACACAGATGGCTACGGTTTCTTTTGACAGGCAGAGTAGTGATAAGTACTACATTAGCTCTGAAAACTGGAATTTGATTTCGGAAATGTTGGATGCGTATATGATGGGGTTCGCGAACATCAATGAATACCATCAGTTTCTTGCGTCTTGATAGAAAATATGCGGGGTGGGAAATGAGCTATCCAGAGAAAAGTTATTATGACACGCTTGGTGTTCCCAGAAATGCGTCGGATGTAGAAATCAAGAATGCATACCGGGAACAGATCAGGTTCTTTCACCCGGACGTGTTTCAGGGGAGTCCTGAGATTGCAAGACAGAAAAGCCAGGAATTGAACGAGGCCTACAGCGTCTTGAGCGATCCTGTCAGGCGGGATGCTTATGACGCATGGCTGCGGATGAAGGACTACCAAAAAGCGCAAAAGCAGAAAAAGGCTGCGGAGGAAGCAAGGCGCGCCGCAGCAGAAGAGGCAAGGCAGGCTGAAGCGCGGCGAAAAGAGCAGGAAGAACGGGAACAACAGGAGCGGGAGGCAGAGGCGTAGCAGGAAGAACCTGAGCCGGAACAGCCCGCGGAAGAACCTCGACCAGCAGCGTCAACCCGATTCCGCAGGAGGGTTTCGAGTTTGAATGTGGTGCTGGCGGGCTGTCTCCTTTTGTCCATAGTCTCCGGCGTGATTGTCAACAGCAGGACCCGGCAATTGCTTTCCGATACACAGGCGCAGCTGGAGGAAGCTGAAGCCACTTGCGTTCAGCTGGCAGACGATGCAATCCGGCTGCAGGAGTTGAGAGACTTCTACAAAAGAGCCGAGGAATGCTGCGAGTATGTTCTGGATACGTTCCGGGATATGTATTCCATTACAGCGATTTATACGACAGTAGGGGATGCGGAATCATTCAGAGAGAGCGTAAGAGAACGAATTGAAAGCGATTTGTCCCTTGCCGAGGACTGTTTCGCGGAATGTGAACAGTTGGAAGTCTTAACAGGCGAGGATGCGGCGCTGCTTTCTGACGTGCAGCAGCTTTGCGGGAAAGCATTTGAATATCTGGACCGTTTGGAGAGCGGGCGACAGGCGGAAGCGGAGGTTGCCAGAGACGCTTCAAGCAATGCGTTTGACGCGATTGCTGCTGTTTCTATAGCAAGAGATTATTATTGGGAACTGACAAGACCGGAGTAAACAAAAATGCCGCCAGGGGGTGCAGCCCCTGACGGCGTTGGATTCCACCCAAGCAACCACGACGAAGCCAAGGAGGAACTTTATCTATTCTAGCACACTCCTCCTTTGCTTGCAATCAAAAAAGGAGGATTTTTATGGCGAAGTCCAAGTATTACAAACGTCCCGACGGGCTTTTTGAGAGCATCCGCACCATCAACGGAAAGCGGGTGGCCTTTCGGGGGAAGACATGCAGGGAGGTTGATCGGAAGATTTTGGAGTACCGCCAGGAGGCGGATCTGGGTTGGACGTTTTCCAACTGTGCGGAGCTGTGGTATGCAGCCAAGGAGCAGGAGGTTAAGCACGCGACTTAGGTCAGTTTACAAGGAACTACACGCAGACCGTGAAACGGGCTGCTGACAA
>CAUWNE010000004.1:0-74307 GCA_963560095.1 uncultured Dysosmobacter sp.
CCATGGTGGGCAAGTGGTTCCCCACCGGCTGCCACAAGGTGGGCGCCTCCTTCGGGTGTCTGGCGCCCCGGCTGGTCACCGGCCAGTTTGACGCCACCCGCCACAAGGCGGTCTGGCCCTCCACCGGCAACTACTGCCGGGGCGGCGCGTTCAACTCCAAGCTGCTGGCCTGCGAGTCGGTGGCCATCCTGCCGGCGGAGATGAGCCGGGAGCGGTTCGACTGGCTCAAGAGCATCGCCGGAGAGGTCATCGCCACCCCCGGCTGCGAGTCCAACGTCAAGGAGATCTTCGACAAGACCAACGAGCTCAGGCAGGACCCGGTGTACATGATCTTCAACCAGTTTGAGGAGATGGGCAACCCCCTGTGGCATTACAGCATCACCGGCAACGCCATGGCAGAGGTCTTCGAGGATGCCAAGCGGCCCGGAGACCGGTTTGCCGGCGCGTGCTTCACCTCGGGCTCCGCGGGGACGCTGTCCGCCGGCGACCGGCTCAAGGAGCTCTATCCCCGGCTGAAGCTGGGCGTGGGCGAGGCGCTCCAGTGCCCCACCATTCTGGCCAACGGCTTTGGCGGCCACCGGATCGAGGGCATCGGCGACAAGCATATCCCCTGGATCCACAACGTGAAGAACACGGATATGGCCTTTGCCATCGACGACGAGGACTCCCAGCGGCTGCTGCGGCTGTTCAACACCCCCGAGGGCCTGGACTACTGCCGGGAGGTGCTGAAGCTGGATGAGGACCTGGTGGAGAAGCTGCCCTGGCTGGGGATCTCCGGCATCGCCAATCTGCTTTGCTGCGTGAAGATGGCCAAGTACTATGAGTTCACCGAGCACGACGTGGTGGGCACCGTCCTCACCGACTCCGCCGCCATGTACGGCAGCCGGGTCCGGGAGCTGAACGAGGAGTACGGCCCCTACTCTGTCCACGAGGCGGCGCTGGACCACGGATTGCACCTGCTGGGCATCAAGACCGACAATATGATGGAGCTGACCTATCAGGACCGCAAGCGGGTCCACAATTTGAAGTATTACACCTGGGTGGAGCAGCAGGGCAAGACCTCTGAGGAGCTCAACGCCCTGTGGTACGACACCGAGGGCACCTGGGACGCGGTCCACGGACAGACCGAGGAACTGGACGCGCTGATCGATGCGTTCAACGAGGCCACCGGGCTTTTGAAGAATCTGTAATCACGTGCCGAGTTTGGGAGGGGCGGGCGGACTGCCCGCCCCTCCCCGCAAAGGGAAGGAGCCTTCATGAAAAACGTATTGTACGGCAAATGCGTCAAATGCGGCAAGACTTATCCGGCCACGCCCAATCTCACCACCTGTGAATGCGGCGGCGTGCTGGAGATCGTCTATGACTACGACTATATCAAGACGCGGCTGACCAGGGAGAAGCTGGCGGCGCGGACGGAGCGGACCATGTGGCGCTACTGGGAGCTGCTGCCGGTGGAGGAGGACTCGGCCCCCACACCCTTGCGGGTGGGCTGGTCCCCCCTGTATGAGGAGCCCCGCCTGGCCGCGCAGCTGGGATTGAAGCGGCTCTGGGTGAAGGATGACGGCCAGAACCCCACCGGCGCGCTGAAGGACCGGGCCAGTGCCATGGCGGTGGTGAAGGCCAGAGAGGCCGGGGCGGAGGTGATCGCGTGCTCCTCCACCGGCAACGCGGCCTCGTCTCTCGCGGGCAACGCTGCGGCGGCGGGGCTCAAGACCTACATCTTCGTCCCCTCCCGGGCGCCCAAGGGGAAGGTGGCCCAGCTGATGACCTTCGGGGCCACGGTGATCTCCGTCCAGGGCAGCTATGAGGAGACCTTTGAACTGAGCAAGCAGGCCATCGAGCGGTGGGGGTGGTATAACCGCAACGCCGCCATCAACCCCTATCTCTCCGAGGGCAAGAAGACGGTGGCCTATGAGATCCTGGAGCAGCTGGACTGGGAGGCGCCGGACTACATCGCCATCTCCGTGGGAGATGGCTGCACCATCGCCGGACTCTGGAAGGGATTGAAGGATCTGTATGCGGTGGGGCTGATCGACCGCCTGCCAAAGCTCATCTCCGCCCAGGCGGAGGGGTGCTGTCCGATTAACCGGGCTGTGGCCGAGGGCGGGGACTGGCGGCCCATGGAGGAAAACACCTTTGCCGACTCCATCGCCGTGGGCGTGCCCCGCAACGGAGACAAGGCGGTGGCGGCCATCCGGGAGTCCCGGGGCCTTGCGGTGAACGTCTCCGATCAGGAGATCATGGATGCCCAGCAGCTGCTGGGCAGGACCTGCGGCGTCTTTGGCGAGCCGGCGGGCGTCACCGCGGCGGCAGGCGTGAAAAAGCTCTGTGACCAGGGCCTTCTGGGTCCGGAGGATACGGTGGTCGGCGTGGTCACCGGCA
Organism: uncultured Dysosmobacter sp.; assembly: GCA_963560095.1. GTDB lineage: Bacteria > Bacillota > Clostridia > Oscillospirales > Oscillospiraceae > Oscillibacter. The sequence goes on from CAUWNE010000004.1 coordinate 2,383, forward strand.
ACGGCCTCAAGGACGTGGCCAACGCCATCCGGGCCTGCGGCGAGCCGCTGTCCATCCCCGGCGACATGGAGGCGCTGCTGGGGGCTTTCGCAGAGCGCGGAATTGTGGTAGAATGACCCCTTGGAGGGCGGACGGTCGTCCGCCCTTCGAATTTTGAGCGAAGGATGAATCCCATGATAAGACGATGTTTGACGCTATTGCTGGCGATGCTGCTGCTGGGGAGCTGTCTGCCCGGGGCCGCAGCCGCCGAAGCGGAGGAGGTCACCGTTCTCTTTACCCATGATCTCCACTCCCACTTCCTGCCCCAGACCCAGGCTGACGGCGGCCAGTCCGGCGGCTATGCCCGGCTGAAAACGGCCCTGGACCGGGAGCGGGCGGCCCACCCCGGCGCGGTGGTGGTGGATGGGGGAGACTTCTCCATCGGCTCGCTGATCCAGACCCTCTACACCACCCAGGCCGCAGAGCTGCGGACCATGGGGGCGATGGGCTATGACGCCGCGGCGGTGGGAAACCATGAGTTTGACCACACAGGGGCGGGCTTTGCCCAGATGCTCAACGCGGCGGTGGACGCCCGGGAGGCTGCCTTTGCCGCGGCTGCCAGCTCCCGTTTCGGGGCGGTGCAGGACTACCGGCAGCAGTATGGGCCGCTGACCCTGGACCTGCCGGCCTTGCTGACGGCCAACTACACCCCGGGGCCGGACAACCCGGACCGGGAGACGATCCAGGCGGCCATGGACCGCTACGGCGTCCAGGAGACGCTGCTTTTGGAGCGGGAGGGGGTCACCTTCGGCATCTTCGGCCTGGTGGGAGAGGACTCCCACGACTGCGCCCCTACCTCCGGCTTTGTCCTGGAGGACCTGGCGGCAGCGGCCCGGCGGTGCGTGGAGTCCCTGCGGGACCAGGGGGCGGAGGTGATCGTGTGCCTGTCCCACGCCGGCACCAGCGAGGACGCGGAGGCGTCGGAGGACGAGGCTTTGGCCAAGGCGGTGGACGGCATCGACATCATTGTCTCCGGCCACACCCACACCACCCTGGCAGAGCCCATCGTGGTGAACGGGACCTATATCGTCTCAGCCGGACCCTACTGCGAGAACCTGGGGGCGATCACCCTGCGCCGGGAAGGAGCGGGATGGGAGCTGGCGGATTACCGCCTGACACCCATCGATGAGACGCTGCCCGAGGACCCGGAGATCGCCGCCATGGTGGAGACCTGGAAGACCATGGTGGGGGAGGACTATCTGGGCCGGTACGGCCTGACCTATGACCAGGTGCTGACGGAGACGGCGGCGGATCTGATGCTGCCGGATGAGACGGTCCAGCAGGGAAATGGCCTGGGCGAGCTGGCGGCAGACGCCTTCTTGTGGGCGGCAGAGCATCTGGCGGCCGACCCGCCGGAGGGACCCGCTGTCAGCGTCACCGCGGCAGGCGTCCTGCGCGCGCCACTCTACGCCGGAGAGATTACAGCGGCGGAGGCTTTTGACGTGCTGTCCATGGGCGTGGGGGCCGACGGTACCTCCGGCTTTCCCCTGGTGGGGGTGTACCTCACGGGAAAGGAGCTGAAAGCCGCCGCTGAGGTGGACGCCTCTGTGACCCCCATCATGCCTGCCGCCCAGCTGTACATGGGCGGTATGGCTTACAGCTTCAATGTTCCCCGGATGTTCTTTGACCGGGTGACTGATACGGGGCTGACCGCCCCGGAGGGGCAGGATGTCTCAGCGCTGGAGGATGACCGGCTCTATCGGGTGGTCACCGGCATGTACTCCGCCCAGATGCTGGGGACGGTCCAGGAGAAGTCCCTGGGGCTTCTCTCCCTGGAGCCCAAAATGGCCGACGGCAGCCCGGTGACGGATTTCAATGCCTGCATCCTCCGGGATGATGACGGCAACGAGATCAAGGAGTGGTATGCCCTGGCGGCCTATCTGCGCACCTTTGGCGAGGACGGCGTGCCGGGGACCTACACCGGCGGCGAGGCAGGCGACGGGAGAAAGACCGTCAGCCACAGCTGGAACGTGGTGGAGCTGCTGCGGGATCCGGGATTGACCACGTTGGCCCTTCTGGGCGCGGCGGCGCTGGTGCTGTTGCTGCTTGTGCTTCTGGCGTGGTGGATCGTCCGCCGCCGGAGAAGAGGCCGCAGGAAATAAGAAAGGCGTCCGGCTCTTGCCGGACGCCTTTTGGCTGGTATTTGGTTATACGATCTGCCGCAGAGGCTGGGGCTGGGCGTTTTGCTCTGCGAAGTAACGGATGATGTCCTTGCGGGTGACGATGCCGATGAAGCTGCCCACATCGTCCACCACCGGAATGAAGTTTTGGTTCATGGCGCTGTCCAGCAGCCCATCCATGGTGACGGTGATCCGGACGGAAGGGTACTGATCCGCCCGGAGAATGTCCCGGACCTGGAGCCGTTCCAGATCCTTCATGGTGCATTTCCGGGCCCCTTCGCCCTCCAAGAGACGCCAGAGAAAGTCTCCCTCGCTGACGGTGCCCACATATTGCCCATCCCGGGAGATCACGGGGATGGCGGTGTAGCCGTGGTGGCGCATCTTTTCCAGCCCCTGCCGGAAGGTATTGTCATCATACAGGTAAGCGACGCGGCCTTTGGGAAGTAAGAAATAAGCAATATTCACCTGTCTGCCTCATTTCTCAAAGGCGGAGGGTCCGCCTGAATTTTGGCCTCATGGCCTCTATTTATACTATACAAGATGAGCGCCGGGAGTTGGTGAACAATCTATGAAGTTTGATGAAATGATGCTTTACTTTTCCAGAAAAGCCTGCTATGATGAGCTTGTGATATATGCAACAGAAAGGGGAGAGGGTCATGTTGACGCAGCAGGAGCTGGAGCAGAGCCCGCTGTTTGAGAACATCAGCTACGAGGAATACCGCCGGATGCTCACCTGCTTTCAGGCGGTGCAGAGGTCCTTCCGGCCGGAGGAGCTGATCTACGACTTTGACGGGCCGAAGAAGGACGCTGTGGGCATCGTGGAGCGGGGGGAGGCGGCGCTGATCCGCATCGACGAGGACGGCGTGGCCACGGTGATGGAGACCCTGGGCCCCGGCGGTGTCTTTGGCCGGACGCTGGCCTTTGCCGCCTCCGGCCACGACAGTTTGGAGGTGGTGTGCCGGACGCCCTGCGACGTGTTGTTCATCGACTATGCCCACATCCTCAAACGGTGTGAGAACGCCTGCACCCACCACAGCCTCCTGGTGCAGAATATGCTCCGGCTGATGAGCGACAAGGCCCAGAATCTCTCCCGGCGGGTGGATGTGCTCTCCCGGCGGTCCATCCGGGAGAAATTGCTGTGCTATTTCCGCCAGCTCTCAGAGCAGACCGGCAGCCTGAGCTTTACGCTGCCCTTCTCTCTGAGCACCCTGGCCGACTACATCGCCACAGACCGCAGCGCCATGATGCGGGAGTTGAAGCGGCTGCGGACAGAGGGCCTGATCCAGTCGGACGGGCGGCGGTTTACCCTGGGATTCTGAACAAAACGTCAAAAATATTGTGAAAATTTTGTCAAGTTGCCGGGAAAATTTCATTGACGGGAGAGGGCCGCTGTATTAAAATAAACAGGTAGTGCAGCAACAGCGAGCATGGACCCCCGCGACGTTCCCAAAGGGGACGATCAATCTGGAAAGAGGGAAGAATGAGTATGTTTCGCATTGTGAGAAAAGAGGAGCTCCGGCCTACCGTGACTCTGTATGAGATCGAGGCGCCGCTGGTGGCCAAGAAGGCCCAGCCCGGCCAGTTTATCATCCTGCGGGTCGACGAGAAGGGCGAGCGGATTCCCATCACCATCAACGACTATGACCGGGAAAAGGGCACAGTCACCATCATTGTCCAGACGGTGGGCGCTACCACCGCCAAGCTCAAGGAGCTCCAGGAGGGCGAGTGTCTCCAGGACTTCGTGGGCCCCCTGGGCAAGGCCACCGAGACCGAGGGCAAGAAGAAGGTCTGCGTGGTCGGCGGCGGCGTGGGTTGCGCCATTGCCTATCCCGTGCTGAAGAAGTTCCACGACGACGGGGCTGAGGTCCACGCCGTGGTGGGCTTTAAGAATAAGGATCTGGTGATCCTGGAGGAGGACTTCCGCAAGTCCTCCGACGTGCTGAAGATCTGCACCGACGACGGAAGCTACGGCCAGAAGGGCCTGGTGACCGACGCGCTCAAGGAGCTGATCGACGCCGGCAACCAGTATGACGAGGTCTTCGCCATCGGTCCCATGATCATGATGAAGTTCGTCTGCAAGACCACCGAGCCCTATGGCATCCCCACCACCGTGTCCATGAGCCCCATCATGATCGACGGCACCGGCATGTGCGGCGGCTGCCGGCTGAGCGTGGGCGGCGAGATGAAGTTTGCCTGCGTGGACGGCCCCGACTTTGACGGCCACAAGGTGGATTGGGATCTGGCGGTCAAGCGGAATCAGATGTATCAGGACTTCGAAAAGCACAAGTATGAGGAGACCTGCAACCTGATGAACAAGGAGGTCCAGTAAGATGGCGAACATGTCTTTGACGAAGAATCCCATGCCCTCTCAGGAGCCCAACGTCCGGAATAAGAACTTCGACGAGGTGGCTCTTGGCTATACCGAGGCCCAGGCCCTGGACGAGGCCCAGCGCTGCCTCAACTGCAAGAACAGCCCCTGCATGACCGGCTGCCCTGTCATGGTACATATCCCGGAGTTCATCCAGGAGGTGGCCAAGGGCGACTTTGAGGCCGCCTATCAGATCATTGCCGCCACCTCTGCCCTGCCCGCCGTCTGCGGCCGGGTCTGCCCCCAGGAGAGCCAGTGCGAGAAGTACTGCGTCCGGGGCAAGAAGGGCGAGCCTGTGGGCATCGGCCGTCTGGAGCGCTTTGTGGCGGACTGGCACAACGCCCATGCCACCGAGGCCCCCCAGAAGCCTGCCGCCAACGGCCACCGCGTGGCGGTGGTGGGCTCCGGCCCGGCAGGACTGACCTGCGCCGGCGACCTGGCCCGGAAGGGATACGAGGTCACCGTGTTTGAGGCGCTGCACCTGGCCGGCGGCGTGCTGGTCTACGGCATCCCCGAGTTCCGTCTGCCCAAGGCCATCGTCCAGAAGGAAGTGGACGGCTTGAAGGCGCTGGGCGTGACCATCGCCACCGACACCGTAGTGGGCCGGACCATCACCGTGGATGAGCTGATGGAGGAGCAGGGCTTTGACGCTGTGTTCATCGGCTCCGGCGCGGGCCTGCCCATGTTTATGGACATCCCCGGCGTCAACTATCGGGGCGTCTATTCCGCCAACGAGTTTTTGACCCGGATCAACCTGATGAAGGCCTATCTGCCCGATTCCGACACCCCCATCATCCACCCCAAGAAGGTGGCTGTCGTGGGCGGCGGCAACGTGGCCATGGACGCCGCCCGCTGCGCCAAGCGCCTGGGCGCCGAGGTCTACATCGTCTACCGCCGCGGCATGGAGGAGCTCCCCGCCCGTAAGGAAGAGGTGGAGCACGCCGAGGAGGAGGGCATCATCTTCAAGACCCTCAATAACCCGGTGGAGATCCTGGCCGACGAGGACGACAACGTCAACAAGATCCGCTGCATCCAGATGGAGCTGGGCGAGCCCGACGCCTCTGGCCGCCGCCGTCCCATCGAGGTGGCCGGCAGCGAGTTTGACCTGGACGTGGACTGCGTCATCATGGCTCTGGGCACCAGCCCCAACCCCCTGATCAAGTCCACCACCAAGGGCCTGGAGATCAACAAGAAGGGCGGCATCGTGGTCAACGAGGACGGCCTGACCTCCCGGGAGAATGTCTACGCCGGCGGCGACGCCGTCACCGGCGCAGCGACCGTGATCCTGGCCATGGGCGCCGGCAAGACCGCCGCCAAGGCCATCGACGAGGCGCTGAGCAAGAAGTGATCCTCAAGGCGGACAGCGTAGCTGTCCGCCTTGAAATTTTCGAACAAGTGGCGAACACCACTTGTTCGAAAAGGTTGCACCCTGCTGCGCGCATAATTTGTCTGCCTGTGGCAGACAAATTCCACACTTGCAGGGTGAGAAGTGTTTTCAGCCACGCCGCAGCGTTTCAAAAATATGCCTGTGGCATATTTTTAGCGTAGGCCGGAGCGGCTGTGCCGCGAGGATGGCACTGAAGGCCGCGGCTGCTCAGCCGTTGGCAGCTTTGCTGCCTTACGGATGCGGCGTACCCCTTGCGGGTGAACTCTGCGAGGCTTTTTTGGCAGACTCAAGGCGGACAGCGTAGCTGTCCGCCTTGTTATTTCCCTGCCCTCATGCTAGAATGGGGACAAACGAGAAAAGGGAGGAATGCGGGATGCTGGAACTTTGCTTTGGAGAGTCCGTGCGGGGAGCCCTGCGGGTGGCACAGCACTGCGGCGGCAGGGGACGGGCGGTCTTCGGTGTGGTCATGAGCCGGGACGATGACGCTCCGATCTCCGGGAAGGAGCTCCGAAAGGTGCGCAAGCAGGCCCAGCAGAGGCAGGAGGCCCTGGCGCGGGAGGCCATCCCCCTGGGAGGAGATCCGTCGGATGTGCTGGCGCTGTCCCTGGGGCTGGACCTGGGGGACATCCGGGAGCCCCTGGGGGAGTCCCGGCGGGCGCTGGTGAAGAGCTGGTATGGCGAGGACCGGGAGGGAGATCCCATGGCAGACCGGGACTGGCAGCGGAATCTGGACGCCGCCGCCCGGCTGGCCGCCTGCGGCCCGGAGGACCGCATCCGGATCTGGGTGGACCAGACGCCCCACAGCGCCTGTGGATTGCTCCACGCCGCCAGCGTCCTGAGAGGAACGGAGGCGTCCGTCAGTTTGATGCTGCTGCCGCCCTGGCGGGTGCGAAGAGACGGCACTGTGGTGCGCTATCAGGGCTGGGGTGAGGTGTCGCCGGAGGAGTTCGGGCACTTTCTCCACCTGGAGCAGTCTTTGACGCCCATTGTTCTGCGGATGCTGGCGGACCGCTGGCAGACCCTTCAGGAGGAAAACGCCCCCCTCCGGGCAGTGGTCAACGGCCGGGTCCGCAGTGTGGCGGAGACCTTTTATGACGATCTGATCCGGCGTCACCTGCCGGCAGGGGAGACCCGGATCGCCGCGGTGATCGGGGAGGTCCTGGGCCGGGAGTGTCCCGGCATCGGGGATCTGTGGCTGGCGGAGCGCATCCGGTGGATGCTGGAGACCGGCGAGCTGCGGATGGTCCGGGAGGACCCGGAGCGGTTTTACGGCTCGGTGATCGAGAAAGCGTGAATCGGAGCAAAGCAGATCAGCATACACGGCAAAGAGAACATGCCGCCCGCTGCGGAGAGCAGCGGGCGGCATGTTGATCGCCTATGGGCGTGGAGAGGGTCTTCGGAGGCTGGGGAGGCCGCAGACCGTGGCAGTCAGCAGGGCGGCAAAGAGGGCGATCAGTGCCAGATCATCCACAAAGGAGAACATGCTGGGAGGCCCATCAAATGGGGAGATGTACCAGATCAACAGGCGCAGCAGCAAGAGACTGGCCCATCCGAGGACCAGAAGGAGGGCGTTTTTCCGCTGTTTCAGGTCGATGCGGACCGTGCGGAAGGAGCGGATGGTGATCAGGAGCATCCCCAGCAGCACGATCAGGTGCAAGGCAATGGCAAGATACAGATGGAGTTTCTTGGGGGTGGAGACGATATCCAACCAGGGAAGAATGGTGACCCAGAAAAGATACATTTCCATATGGAGATAACACACCCAGGCGCACCACAGCCCCACCCGCCGGCGGCAGCGCAGACAGATGATGCCGCAGGCCAGAAAGGGGGCTGCATACAGCAGACTGGTCACAATATAATGCAGTTCGAGCTGGAGGGTGAGGAAGACCAGGCCAGCCAGGCTCAGCAGAACGCGCCCGGCCCGTTGGCGGCTGCTGCACAGAGCAACGACGCCGCAGGCCAGGAGGGGAGACGCCAGATGCAGTCCTATCCAAGCTGCGTGCAACATGGTCAATAGCAGGAAAATCAGACCGGCCAGGCTCAGCAGGACGATCCCCGCGATGCGGTGGGGGGCGCGGACCGGGGGCGGAGAGGACGGCGGGGACGCCGGGGGAGGGGACTCCGTCTCCCGGGGCGGCTGGCCGGTCACCAGCTCGTCCAGAGAGATCTCAAACAGCTGGGCCAGCTTGACCAGCTTCTCCAGCTCCGGGACGCTGGCGCCCGTCTCCCACTTGGAGACGGACTGGCGGGAGACGTCCAGCGCCTCTGCCAGGTCTCCCTGAGACATGCCGTGGGCCGTCCGCAGACGGCTGATGGTGGTTCCAAGGTCCATACAGGGGGCCTCCTTATAATTCAGGATGGGTCCAGTATAGAGGATAGCGGGGAAAAAGTCCACCAAGGGGACTTGTATTTTCCGCAACCGGCGGTTGCTCTTGTCCATTGTAAGCACAGGAATACAAGAGAATTATACCGTCATAAGTATTGCGTGGCAATGGATTTATGGAATTGTGCGGAAGTGTGGAGAAGCTTCCGGTAATCGGCAAAGGGAAAATATAAGGGAAAACAGGAGCGGCCCTGCAAGGGTTGCTCCTGTTTTTTCTCCCTATATGGGATCACTCTCCAGGCCATTCAGCAGGTCGCCGAACCCACCGCGGCTAATCCCTTCGTCAATCAATTCATACAGTGAGAGCGACAGACCATCAACATCATCCTCTCCATGCGGATAGGCTACAATCCTTCCCTCGGGTGTCTCTACGCCATGCGCCACCAAATAGGAAAAAGCATCTTTCTCTGTTGTGAATGTGGAACCGTCCTCCAGCAGGAACACCGTAGGCTTTCGTGCCTTCTGATATTCCTGAATCGCTGCCTCAAGCCGTTTCACTCTACCGTCCATTCTTACCCCCTAATTCCTCCACGATCTTTTCCAGTTCGTCCAGTTTGGCTTGCTGGTCGTCAACCCGGATAGCACCCAGGCAGACGTTGCAGCCGTACAGGATAGCATTGGCCGTCTTGGGGTCTATCTCCCCATTCAACAGCATATTGGTGATCCTGTTGACTGCCCTTCGGACTTCTCTGGATGTGGTCATTTTCAGTCGTTTCTTTTGCATGATATTCTCCATATAGACAAAGAGGCGTGTGGACTACTGCCCACACGCCCCCTATGTTCTATCAACCCGCGCCAGCGGTGATAGACTGGTAGTAAATGGCCTTTGTCTTGTTGTCAAGAACAAAGGCATCATAGCAGATACGCCCCTCTACAAGGCTGCCAGACAGGCCGGGCGGGTCCTGGTGCACCCGGTAGTCCTCTAATTTCACGGGGGCCACAGTGGCGGAGGGATGGGCCAGCATGAAACCGAAGTTTTCGGGGAGTCGCACCTTTGGCACCTTCACTACCGCCGCACCGTCCAGGTGGGCGATCACACCTTTCAGCCGCATATCCTGTCCGATGTCCGTATCCATTGCGATCTCGGCGCACTGCTTCATCAAGGCATAGGTGGCGGGGGTCACCACCAGCACGCGGCCAGTCTCCGGCACCTCGGCATCGTCCAGAGCCTCGGACGCCTTTAAAAGTTCGGCATAGACGTTCCCCTCAGTCAGTGCCACAGCTGCGGGCTTGGTCCCGGCCTTTGCTGCCATGACGCCATAGACGTAGCTGTCAACTTCGGGAATAACAACCTCTCGATCCTGGCGGGCCAGAGCTGTGGCCCCGGCAAGCTGTTGGGCAGTCTCATCGGCATCCAGCTTATCAATGGCAAAGGTAAAGGACCGATCCTTTGTCAGGGTCATTTCCTCCGTGGTCGCATCCAGGCCGGCCACAGGCCCGAACCGGCTCCAGTTGGTGTTTGTATTAGCTCCGGCGCGGTCATAGTCGTTCATCTTGGACACACCGATCTTGTACACCCGGATCGTGTGCGCCCCAGTCCAATCAAAGTCCTGGTTGGTCAACATGGACAACTTGGACTCATTCTTAAATTGTTCATCCACATAGGGCTGAAACTTTGTTACCAGGTCAATGGTATTCGCCATTTGACTTCACTCCTAAATCAGAATTTAGGCTTGAAGGCGTCGGCAATAAGCATGTCAGCGCGACCGCCGTTCCTGGGAGGATTACTTGTCTTGAGTCCCACCGTTTCGACCTTCACACGGAGCCCGATCCCGTCAGAAAGCTTCTCCACAAGGGTCTTGAACTTTTCGACGTCCGTTGTGTCAAGCACCTCCAAAAATACAGGCTTCGCCCGGTCGATGATGTCAAGCCCGGCAAGATAATCCTGACACGCCGCCTTGCTCTCGCGTGCCTCCAATGCCGTTTCGCGCTCTCTGAGCGCCTTTTCTCGCTCGTCCTCCTGGGGCTGCTGCGTCAGCTTCTCCCGCTCCCGGGCCAGCCGTTCGGAGACGATGCGGTTTACTTCTTCTTGGGTAAATGTGCGGCCCTGGCCCCCGTCTGCCTCCGGGGTGGGAGTAGTGGGCTGCTCGGTATTCGTGGTATTGATCTCGTTGCTCATAATAACCTCCGTTTTACGCCGTGAGTTCGGCTGAATATAAAAAAGAGGCATGAGAACAGCGTCAAAACTGTTTCCCATGCCTCTGATCGGCTAACCCTTGCGGGCGGTACTCATGCCCTTTTTCATTTTAATTATACCACACTAAGGAGGGTAGGACAAGTGTTTTATTTGCTATGGCAAGGGTTTTCGGGCTTTTTAGTGGTCAAATAGATGTGCTTAAATGGGGGATGACGGTCACTTTTCCGGGCTCTCATATCAGGGAAGATGCGGCGGAGCGCTGCCACCGATGTGGTGACAGCCTCCTCCTCGTCCGGCATGTATGCTATGGTGATCTTCACTGTGCGGCCTCCTGTCCTTGGTGGTAGGCGTCTTTTGTCCATGCGAGCATAAATGATAAATAACGTACGGCAAATGGGTTTTTCTCGACTTTTTCGAGCGCTCCCATCTCCCGAAGCCCTTCAACTGCCTCTTCCGAACTTTCCGGCCACGGCATTTTTCCGCCGGTTTTCCCGCTATGGAAACATTCGTTCATAATGTCTACAGAGGTTTCCATTAACTCGCGCTCCGGCTCGTTCAGCGACCGCCCGGCTCTGGCCTCCTGTTCGTCTATAAATGCCTCTGCGGTTATCGGGAATGTAATACTCATCTCTTGCGATCCTCCTTGCTTTCTGTTACAATGGAGGCGGAAACAGCCGTGTCAATCTGTTCCGCTTTGCCGTCCCTGGTGTTGGTAGCACCAGGGGCGGCTTCTTCTTTACACTCGCAGACCTCACAGGGGTCTAGATGTGCCCCACAGAGGGGGCAGATTTTGTAATAGCTCATTTTTTCTCCTCCTTCATGAATTTTACGGTCCTTTCTTCGGCCTCCACCCTCAATGACTCCCTGCAATCCACAATGATCTTGCGAGCCTTGTCCAGTGTGGACCCGTAAAAGAATACCATCTGCCCATGTTTCGCCGCCCTATCTTCGGCACGGCTCCGAATTTCACTGACTTCGTGAATCACCCTGAAAAGCCGGTCCCAAGTGCGCTTGTCCATGACTTCGTTATAGTCCTGGTCACAGAGGATTTTACTGGCCAGTGTATCAAGCGCCGCTAGCTCTCCCGCCATCCGCTGCCAGATGCGCGGGTTTTTCATTTTCTGCTTGTCCATGCGGTTCTCCTTTCAGAGGGACGCTCGGCCTCGTACAAATAAATCGTCCAGTTCGTCCCTTATCGTCCCTGCCTATGGTGGCGGTAGGTGACATTTAGGGACAGTAAGGGACGTTGAGGGACGAAATATATATATATTTTTGTACGAGGGGTATCGTCCCTGTTTCTATGCATTGATAGCGGTTTGGTATCCATCTGGCACCTGATATTGCTCAATTCTAATTCCACGTGACCCGTTGGACTTGTGCCCACACGTCACGATTAGCCCATCCTTCTCTTGCAGCTCCCGGCAAAATGCGCTGTTCAGTTTTTGCTTCAAGTCATTGGTGGAGTAGAACGGCGGGAACCCCAGCAGCTTCATGCCGATGGTTTTAACATCTTCATAGCTCCAGAACCCCCCACCGGGCTTGTCTGTAATTAGCTGATTGAACACCTGTACCAATGGCTCCTTGTCGTAAGGAATGCCCTTTTCCTTGCGCTTAGTAATGGTGGTCAAGTCGTCGATGCTCATGGGACTGAACCCCACCCAGTGGACGCCGCCTCTGTCTCCAATGGTATAGGCGATACTCTGGCCCCTCGGAGCGTTGGAGCATTTCACATGGACCATGACGCACTCGTCCTCATTGTCCGGGTTGCGGGTCAACTGCAAGATGCTCCGCATGGAGGCCGGAATATCTACGCTCCCAAGAGAGCGGTTGACCGGAGACTTGTCTCCGCTCTTCCCCATGTGGGCGATGATAGCGCAGGAGCAGTCATTACGCTCACACATCTCGAACAGCTTCGCCAACTCCGGGCGCGTTTCGTTGGAGCGAAACATATCAACCGATGCGCCCAGGAATGCCTGAAATGGGTCAAAAATGACCATCTTTGCGCCGATCTGCTTGATGGCCGCCTCCACCTCTGGGCTATTGAAGGTAAGTCCTGCGGCATTGGTCATAAAGTGGCACTTCTCCAAATCTCCGCCGCTGGCCTCGATGCGTCCCCGCAGTACTGGAAGATCATCCTCTACGGATAGTGCCAGCACATTTCCCGGCGTGACAATTGGGATACCCAAAAGAGGATTGCCGGTTGTCACATGGGCCGCGATAGCGCACATGAACGCTGTTTTGCCGCTGCCGTTGTCTCCCTGGATCAGTGTCCCCTTCCCCCTCTGGAAGTAGGGGGCGATAGTCCATCTGGGCGGCTCGTAGGGGACTTCCGATGCCTTGACTAACACAGGGCGCGGCGAGGAATCTTTTATCTCTCCCCGCTCATAGCGTCCGGCACTTCTGCAAATAGTTTCGATTTCCCGGCTGCTCAAAGGCGGATCGCACCGGCTCTTGTTGGCCTCCATCATGGCGGCGGTGATCTCCTCCACGGTTAGGCCCTTTGCCCGGAGAGAGGACGCCAGTTTGAACATCTCCGCATTGCGGCTCCCTTCTGTGACTCTCTCTGGTGCCTCGTTGGAGCCTACGGGCTTTGTATTGCTGGGCTTGTCCTTCTCTTTACCCTGGAGCATAAGCTGGTGGAGCCAGTCGGGGAGCGGAGCAAGAGGGCAATTGGTAGGGGTGTGGTTCACCTCCCATTCATATGTACGCCCGTTCTTGTGGACACTTGGCGGCGCTATAACATAGCCGCCGTTTCCACGATAGTCCAGGCCGGGGGCAAACTCCACACCCACCGTCAATGCCGGGTCATCACACGCAAAGTAATAGTGGATACCGCCTCCTCCGGTTAGGCACATCCAAGTATCCGGGAGAGGGCCACATTGCTTTTCAAGCTCATCAAGGGTTTCATCACCGTACTTCCCGGCCTGGTCGTTGATGTCCACATCCAACACCACTATGCCATTACCAGTGGCTATACCGATGTTATAGAAATAGGTACCAGTCCACCATTTTTGGATCTGCTCCAGGTCCGTTGTTGCGTCCTTGCAGCCGTGAGTAGTGGCTGGATTTTTCTCCATCGGCCAACATGGGAATACTCTTAATCCCATCGGAGAGGCATAATATTTTGCGTGTTTCAGCAACTTATCTCCAGTCAATCTCCCACCGCCCCCCGGTACAGTTCTTTCAGATCCACGACGGCCTCCCGCTTGTCCCCCTTCGCGACAGAGATCACGGAATAGCCGCCCTTCTCAAAATACCGCTTGATATAGTCGGCGACATTCACACCGATCACATCGGCGGCCCGGATAGTTTCAGAATCCAGTATCACAGTTTCTTTGTTTACCGTCCGGGGCTTGTTCTGCCGCAGATCCACATACTTTATAGTGTATCCGGTCATGGTGACGGTCCTTAAGTTTTTCATAGTGCTACCTCCAATCTGTTTCCTTCGTTGGCCTTGACCCACTCTGCCAGCCCTTCACGACTCACCCGGACGCGGTGACCGATACGGATCACCGGGAAACCCGGTACGTGGGTCAGTGCGTACCCCATTTTGCTGCTGATGCCCAGTTCTTCCGACATTTCGGACACGGACATGGTCAGCCGTTGCACTCGTTCTGTCATACTTTCGCCTCCTCAACCAATTCAACGGGATTGCAGTTAAGCGCCTCTGCCATAGCCTGGAGCGTGGGGAGTTTAACCGACCCTCCATTGTTAAGCCGGGAAATGGTGTTGACAGATACACCAGACAACTCCGCCAATCGCTTAGAGGTATCTACCCCAGCGTTTAGCATGGCAACGCTTAACTTGCCTTTGTTAATTCGATACATTGTGCTTGCAACTCCTTTCATTGTGTGGTATAGTGTGAGTATCGACTTGTCGATTTCAGTATAATCGACTTATCGATAAAAGTCAATCGACTTGTCGATATTCTGCGTTTTGCACAAAGGAGGTGATTGCTAGTTGTGTTTTATGACAACTTCTTAGCGGCTTGCAGAGAAAAGCAGACCACGCCTGCACAAGTCCGAAAGGCTCTTGGAATAAGTCAATCAACAATGGCGTCTTGGAAATCCAGGTCGCTCACACCCAAATATGGTACAGTGCAAAAAATTGCAGATTATTTACAAATAGATTGGATTTCTCTTGTGCCAGAGGATGAGCAGGCTGAAACGGTTATTACCCACATGAAAGAGGTGCTTGGCAATCTAAGCAGCCCTAAAGCCCGTATAGATGCCGCCCTCGACAAACTCAACGACACCGGGCAAAAAGAAGCAATCAGGCGCGTAGAAGAACTAACAGAGGTACCCAAATACCAGCGTGAGAAGCCAAAGGACGCGCCCACAGGAGTTAAGGACACCACCCCACCCGAAAGCCCGTCAGACGGGCCGCAGGAGGGCAAATAGAGGGGGGTAACGAAACGCGACCTCCTAGCCTGCTAGAGGTTCCGCAGGAGGGCAAATAGAAGGGGTAACGAAATGTTACCCCCTAGCCCCGGATTTTCGGGGGAAGTAACCTTCTCAAAATCGAGAATATAGAAAAAGCCCCAGGCCGAAGCCCAGGGCAAAAAGAAACCACCGCCGATGCTGCGAACATCGACGGCGGCCACAGTACAAAAATACCCAGGCTACCAACCAAAGGCACCAGACTGCCCTTTTATGATAGCATAGAGGGGGCCATGGTGTCAAACGAAAGGAGTTCATCATGGCAAAAAGAGCAGCGCAGGGCGCGGGAACCATCCGCAAAAAGACGGTGATCCGCAAGGGCCGGGAATATACCTATTGGGAGGCCAGAATTACCACAGGCCGGGACCCAGGCACCGGGAAGCAGGTACAGCGATCCTTTACCGGCAAGACACAGAAAGAGGTACGGGAGAAGATGCAGGCCGCGGCGGTGGCCGTCAACAGCGGCACATACATCGCGCCACAGAAAATGACCGTAGGCCAATGGTTGGACACCTGGGCAGCAGATTACCTGGGTGGATCAAAGCCTGCCACGGTCACCATTTACAAGAATAACATCAAAAACCACATCAAGCCCGCACTGGGAGCCGTGGGCCTCTCCGACCTCCGCCCCCACATGGTACAGCAATTTATAAATGGTATGAACCTTTCCCCGGCCTCTGTCCGTCTGGCTTATAAGGTCCTGCACATGGCACTCGAAAAGGCCGTCAAGCTGGAGTACATACCAAGGAACCCCGCCGCCGGGAGCGAACTGCCCAAGCTGGAGCAGAAGGAAATACACCCGCTTGACGATCAGCAGGTAAAGGCGCTTCTGAACGCCTCCAGGGGCGGCGATTCGGAGCATCTAATTACCGTTGCCCTGTTCACTGGATGCCGCCTATCGGAGCTGTTGGGCCTTACCTGGGAGGCGGTGGACTTCAAACAGGGCACCATCACCATCAGCAAGCAGCTTGCCCGCCCAGAACATAGAGGAGCCACACCCTTCATTTCTCCGAAGAACGGCAAGCCCAGGACCATCACCCCAGCGGCCTCAGTAATAGACACACTGCGCCGGCAGCAGCGTCGGCAGATAGAGCAGCAGCTAAAGGCGGGTCCACTGTGGGATAACCCGCATCATGTGGTATTCTCCACAGAAACGGGTGAACCGTTGGACCAGTGGAAAGCAGAAAAGGCGTTCTCAGCCGTTGTAGAGGCTGCTGGGCTCTCTGGTATCCGCTTCCACGACCTGCGGCATACATACGCCGTGAATGCTATTCGTGCCGGGGATGATATAAAGACCATCCAGGGCAATCTTGGCCATGCTTCTGCCGCCTTTACCCTTGACAGATATGGCCACTTCACAGAGCGCATGAAGCAGGACAGCGCCGCCCGGATGGATGGGTTTATGAAAAGTGTTCTGAACCTGTAAAGGGAAAACTAAAGGGGAAACCCATTGCAAGACGGAAAGAAAAGGCCGCCTATCCCAATAGTTTCAATGGATGGGCGGCTTTCGCTATTCGCAACCGGCGGTTGCACCGGGTAAAAAGACCCGCCGCGCAGGCTGTGCGCGGCGGGAAGAGGGGGCAGGATAGGAAGGAGCGGCTCTTGCGGCGCTGGCTGGGAAGCCGGAAGATGTCAGCGGCGCTTGCGCCAACGCCTGATCTGATAGACGCACAAGGCGGCGAGACCGACAAGCAGGACCATGCCCAGGATCAAGGGCGTTGTGGTTCCGGAGGCGAGAGCGGTCAGGAGCAGCCGCACGCCGATCCCGCCGCACAAAAGCAGCAGGAGAGCGGCCAGCAGGACTTGCACCATCATGGGCACGCGCCGGGACCGCAGGGCCTCTCCGGCCCCGTTCAGAATCAGCTCCAGGACTTCCAGGAGCTGTGTCATCAGATCGCCCACCATGAACGCGGCCCTCCGTATTTTATAGATCCACCACGGTGATCTCGTGACCGGTGTGGGGAAAGAATTTCTCCAGCAGGTCCCGGGTGCGGATGCGCAGGCTGGCGTCGCTCTTGCAGGGGTGGCAGCCGATCCACTCCGACTCATATACCGGGCGGTCCATCAGCAGGTGGACCCGATGGGCCGTGTCATAGGCCATGCCCAGCACGCTGGCAGAGCCCGGCGGACAGCCCATCAGCTCCTCCATCAGCTCCGGCGGGGCGAAGGAGAGCCGGGCGGTGCCTAGCTGGTGGCTCAGCTCCTTGGTCTGGAACTGCTTGTCTCCCGGCATGGCCAGAAGATAAAACTCCGTCTTCTGCCGGTTGCAGAGGAAGAGGTTTTTGCAGATGGAGACCCCCAGGGCGGCGCCGATCTCCTCGCAGTCGGCGATGGTGTTGGCCATGTCGTGGGCCACCCAGGTATAGGGGATGCCCAGCCGGTCCAGCAGGGCAAAGGTCTCCAGCTCCACAGCGCAGCACCCCTGGGAAGGGGCGGCGGTTTTCACATCTGAAATCTGCATGCTCAGCCCTCCATCAGTTTCTCGCCGGCCCGGTAGATGTCGCCGGCGCCCACGGTGAGGATCAGATCTCCCGGCTGGGCCAGACGGCGCAGCTGGTCGGTCACCTTGTCCAGAGTGGAACAGTAGATAGAGCCGGGGATCTGCTGGCACAGGTCGGCGGAGGAGATGCCCAGGGCGTTTTGCTCCCGGGCGGCGTAGATCTCCGCCAGCACTGCCACGTCCGCCAGCTTCAGCTCCTCCACAAAGCGGTCAAAGAGCTTGTGGGTCCGGGTGTAGGTGTGGGGCTGGAAGGCCACCACGACCCGCCGGTAGCCCAGGCTCCGGGCGGTGGTCAGCAGGGCGTGGAGCTCGTCGGGATGGTGGGCGTAATCGTCGTAGATCTCCGCGCCGTTGAAGGACCCCTTGTGCTCGAACCGGCGGCCCGCGCCGGTGAAGCCGGCCAGGCCCTCCTCCACGGCAGAGCCGGGAATGCCCAGCACATAGGCGGCAGAGGCGGCGGCCAGGGCGTTGAGAACGTTGTGCCGGCCATAGACCCCCAGGGTCACATGGGCATAGGTCTGGCCGCGGATGACCACGTCGAAGACCGGCGCGCCCTGGGTCTCGGTGAGGTTTGCGGCGGTGCAGTCGGCCGTCTGGTCCAGGCCGAAGGTGAATACCGGCCGCTCCAGTCCCGCCACGGCGGCCATGGCGCCGTCGTTGTCGGCGCAGGCGATGACATGGCCCGCCGCCGGCACCAGCTGGGCGAACTGGTGGAAGGAGTGCTCGATGTCCGCCCGGTCCTTGAAGAAGTCCAGATGGTCCTCCTCCACGTTCAGCACCACCGCCACGGTGGGGAAGAAGCAGAGGAAGCTGTTGCGGTACTCGCAGGATTCCAGGATGATGGTATCGCCCTTGCCCACCCGGTAGCCGGCGTGGAACAGGGGCAGGGTGCCGCCGATCATCACCGTGGGGTCCGCCTGGGCGGCCATGAAAATATGGGCGCACATGGAAGTGGTGGTGGTCTTGCCGTGGGTGCCGGCGACGCAGAGCGCGTTGGGATAGCGGCGCATGATGGCGCCCCAGGCCTGGGCCCGCTCGTAGACGGGGATGCGGCGGGCGATGGCCCCGGCGATCTCGGGGTTGTTGTCCCGGACGGCGGCGGTGCGGATCACCAGGTCGCAGTCCCCCAGGTTCTCGGCGTTGTGCCCGATGGCCACGGACACGCCCAGGTCCTTGAGATGGCGGACCGTGGGGCTCTCGTTCATATCGGAGCCCTGGACGGTCAGGCCCATGCCCCGGAGGACCTCAGCCAGGGGGCACATGGACACGCCGCCGATGCCCACCAGATGGACCCGCTTGCCGGGGACCAAAAGCGTTTCAATGGGAGTGGAGCTGTGCATCATAGGGATGAACTTCCTTTCCAAAACCGTGTTTCCGCGTTGCGCGGGCGGAAAAAACAGTGTATAATCAAAAGCATCTTATTATATTCCAAAAGTGGGAAAAATGCAACAGGAAAGTGAGGAAAACCATGCCGGACATACCTGGATCTGTGAAGCTGGTGCTGGAGCGGTTAGAGGCGGCAGGCCATGAGGCCTGGTGCGTGGGCGGCTGTGTGCGGGATACGCTCTTGGGCCGGACGCCGGGGGACTGGGACGTGACAACCTCCGCCCTGCCGGAGGAGACCATGGCGGTCTTTGGGGAAAAGGCCTTTCCCACCGGACTTCGCCACGGCACCGTTACGGTCCGCTCGGAGCATCAGAGCATCGAGGTCACCACCTATCGCCTGGATGGAGACTACCGGGACCACCGGCGGCCGGAGAGCGTCACCTTTACCCGCTTGCTGGAAGAGGATCTGGCCCGCCGGGATTTCACGGTGAATGCCATGGCCCTCAGTCTCCGGGGAGAGCTGCGGGACCCCTTTGGCGGTCAGAGAGATCTGGCGGCGGGTGTTTTGCGGTGCGTGGGAGAAGCGGACCGGCGCTTCGGCGAGGACGCACTGCGCATCCTGCGGGGGCTGCGTTTTTCGGCGGTGCTGGGTTTTGCCCTGGACGGGGACACCGGGGAGAGCATCCACCGGAACCGGGCGCTGCTGGGAGAGATCGCCGTGGAGCGCATCCAGACGGAGCTGTGGAAGCTCCTGTGCGGCCAGGATGCGGCGCCGGTCCTCCGGGCCTATCCCGATGTGCTGGGGGTCTTCTGGCCGGAGGTGCTGCCCATGGTGGGCTTTGACCAGAGGAACCATCACCACTGCTATGATGTGTGGGAGCATACCCTCCACGCTCTGGCATCATCGCCGCCGGAGGCGGAAGTGCGGTGCGCAGTGCTGCTCCACGACATCGGAAAGCCCGCCTGCTTTTCTGTGGACGAGGCCGGCGTGGGGCATTTTTACGGCCACGGGGCGGTCAGCCGGGAGCTGGCGGATCAAATGCTGCGGCGGCTGAAATGTGCCACGGCCTTCCGGGAGACGGTGGTGCGGCTGGTGGACTGGCATGACCGGAACATCCCCCGCACGGATCAGAGCCTTCGCCGGGCCCTGCGGGCGCTGGGGGAGGAAGACCTGCGGCGGCTGATCGCTGTGAAGCGGGCAGACAACCTGGGGCAGGCCCCGGCCTACTGGGACCGCCAGCAGGAGCTGAGCCGGGCGGAGGAGATTTTGGAAGAGATCCTGGCGGCGGACGCCTGCTTTTCCCTCCGGCAGCTGGCGGTGGACGGCAGAGAGATGCTGCGCCTGGGGCTCTCCGGTCCCGCCATCGGCCGCACCCTGAACGCCCTGCTGGACGCGGTGGTGGAGGGGACCGTGCCCAATGAGGCCGCCGCCCTGGCGGCGGAGGCCCGGCGGCTGAACGGCCTTTCGGAGGACATCTGAGGGGACGGCGCAATCCATTGGGACACAAGGGATTGAGAAATCCAGTAAAAATCTTTTTCAAAAAAATCAATTTTTTTGAAAAAACCTGTTGACAAAAGCCGGAATCCTTGCTATACTCTCAATTGTTCCGCGGCACTGAGACGCTGACGAGAACGAGACCTGGGGGTATAGCTCAGCTGGGAGAGCGCTTGACTGGCAGTCAAGAGGTCAGCGGTTCGATCCCGCTTATCTCCACCAAGAGAAGAAGTTTTGCATTGCAAAACTTCTTCTTCTTTTGTTTTTATCTCCCTTAAGATCGATGAGGAATTTTTCGGACGGCCTGCGATCTTCCGATTCCACCTCCCGATTATATCAGAGCTGTTCCCCGTTGGCGCGGCCAATGCGGAATAGCTTTTTTTATGTCCAGGCGGACCTGAGTGGTATGAAAAATATGGGGCGGAAGGAACCGCTGCACAGCGTGCGCTGCTATGGAGAATCCTGGGCCAGGCGCATTGCCGCAGGTCCCCGATGGCGGCTCACGTCCATAAAAAGGATTTCCTCCGGAGAGAAAGCGTGCTATAATATCTCCAAATCATCCGGAGTAAAACGGGGTCATAGCTGGGCGGGGTGCCTGGATGTTCAAACATGATGAAGCGGTGAGGGATCTGACCATGGCAAGAGTATCGACGAAAGAGAATAAAAATATCTATCAGCTCACAAGAGAGGAGCTGAAGCTCTCCCGTGAGGCTGCCGGAGAGCTGCTGGAATCCATCCAGCCGGACCGGATCGAGAAGATCGAGAACGAACGCTCCCTCCCCCACCCGGAGGAGATCCTGGTGATGGCGGACAAATACAAGCAGCCGGGGCTTTGCAACTACTACTGTGCCAACCAGTGTCCCATCGGACAGCAGTATGTGCCGGAGGTCAAGATCAAGGCCCTCTCCCAGATCGTGCTGGAAATGCTGGCGTCCCTGAACGCCATGAACAAGCAAAAGGAGCGGCTCATTGAGATCACAGCCGATGGGCAGATCTCCGGGGATGAGATCGAGGATTTCATCTTCATCCAGGAGGAGCTGGAGCGGATCTCCATCACGGTGGAGACGCTGCAATTATGGTCTGAGCAGATGCTGGCCACCGGCATCATTGATGCGGAGCGGTACCAGGCGTCCAGACAAAAGGTGCGGGAAGGCAGGGCCTGATCCGGCTATCCCGCTGTAAACATGAAAATAGACGGGCTTATCTCGCTGATCTGGCGATGGCTTTTTGGGGAAAATGGATGTAAAATGGTGCCATCAGCCAAGAACAGGAGGGAGCCATGATGACAGCCAGGCAGAGAATTTTGACCATCCGGCTTTTCAGCAGGATCGCGGCATGGCCTGAATATGCCGGACAACTGGGGATTCAGGGGGTGGTGACGGAGGTCCGGCCCTAGAGCGGCAGAGAAGCGGCGCTGCCGTCAGGAGACCTTGCAGAGCGGTGAGGAGCTGTGTTCATAGGAAGGGGTGTGTCCGAATATGAAATTCTACGATGAGGAGCTTCAAAAGCTCCAGCAGCAGATCGCCCGGAAGCGTCAGCTGGATGCCATGATCGGCGAGCTGCGGAGCCAATGCGGCGCGCTCATGCGGCAGGTGGAGGAGTTGGATGCCATCCGGAAAAAGGAACAGCGGGATGTGGACCGGTTGGAGGGACGCAGCCTTGCGGCGTTCTTCTATAATATGAGCGGCCGGATGGATGAAAAGCTGGACCAGGAGCGGCGGGAGGCCTACGCGGCCGCTGCCAAATACAGCGTGGCGGTCCGGGAGCTTGACGAGGTGCAGGAAGATCTGGCCCGCAAAGAGGCCGAGCGACAGACCCTGGATTCATGTGAGGCCCGCTACCAGGCAGTCATGGAGGAAAAGGCCGCCGCGGTCAAGAAAGCCGGCGGCGCCGCGGCAGAGGAGATCCTGCGGGCAGAGGAGCGTCTGGCATTTTTGAACAGCCAGTCCAGAGAACTGCAAGAGGCGATCTCCGCCGGAAACACCGCGCTGAACACGGCAAACCAGATCCTCTCCAGCCTTGGCAGTGCGGAGAGCTGGGGAACGTTTGACCTGCTTGGCGGCGGAGTGATGACCGATCTGGTCAAGCACAGCCACCTGGATGAAGCACAGCGGTGTACGGAGCAGCTCCAGGCCCAGCTCCGCAGATTTCAGACAGAGCTGGCGGATGTGACCATCCAGCTGGACGTCCAGGTGAATGTGGATGGATTCCTCCGGTTTGCTGACTATTTTTTTGACGGGATCTTTGCAGATTGGGCGGTCATGGACAAGATCAGTCAGGCCCAAAGTCAGATCCAGTCCGTCAAAAACCAGGTCGAAACGGCGCTGGCCAAACTGGACCGCATGGACTGCGCCATCCGTGGGGAAGAACAGCAGACCGCTGCCCACAGGGACGATCTGGTGGTCCAGGCACAGGTCTGGTAAAGACCCGCGGCAGGCCCGCCTTTCAAGGCAGCCTGCCATGCTGACTGGCGGATGGATAGAAGGATCTTCCCAGCCAAACTATTCTCATGAAATTTTGAGACGCAGAAAGGATGTACAACATGTATCAGATCAAAAACTTTACCGACAACAACGACATCAAGACTCTGGACACCCTGGGCGCCTTTACGGTGATCGAGTATTTGCGGGACCTGAGCGTGATGCCCAGTGACGCCCATCTTGCCTACTTCTGCAACGAGATGAACGTTCGCAAGCGCCAGGTGATCTGTGACGTGTCCAGGGCCAACATCACCACCCAGGCCGGGGCCATGCAGTGGATGGTGGGCGACGTCAATGCCACCACCGGCGTCAAGGGCGTGGGCGACCTGTTCGGCAAGGCGCTGCGGGGCAGCGTCACCGGCGAGTCTGCCATCAAGCCCGAGTACACCGGAAACGGCACGCTGGTGCTGGAGCCCACCTACAAGCACATCCTGCTCATCGACGTGGCCGACTGGAACGGCTCCATCGTGCTGGATGACGGATTGTTCCTGGCCTGCGAGTCCACCCTGAAGCACAAGGCGGTGGCCCGGTCCAACCTGTCCTCCGCCGCCCTGGGCAACGAGGGACTTTTTAACCTGGGCATCCAGGGCAGCGGCATCCTCTGCCTGGAGTCCCTGTGCCCCAAGGAGGAACTGGTGGAGATCACGCTGAACAACGACGTGCTGAAGGTGGACGGCAACATGGCCATCGCCTGGAGCGGCTCTTTGAACTTTACTGTGGAGCGCTCCGGCAAGAGCCTCATCGGCTCCGCCGCCTCCGGCGAGGGCCTGGTGAATGTCTACCGTGGCACCGGCAAGGTCCTGCTGGCCCCGGTGACCCAGGGGGCGGTCTGACGCAGGCAGAGGGCTCAAAAAGCTCCATCGCAAATGAGAAATTCCCCCGGAAAGCAAACGCTTTCCGGGGGAATTTCCGCTGGGCGCCCCGCCTGCCATTGGCAGGCGGGGTGCGGTTCATTTACGGAGAAAGGCCGGGATGGCGGCGCCGTCCCGATAGCCCTCGGCATACAGCCGGCGCAGAGCTTCCGGGTCCCGGCTGAGGGTCCTCACGCCGCAGGTGTCCTCAGGGGCCACGATCAGCGCCTTGCCCTGGGCCTCCAGCTGGCGGACCATCTCCATTTTGCGGTTGTAGAGGGCGGTCCGCTGCTCCAGGGCCTCCGCCGCCAGCGGGTAGCGCCTGCGGATGCGGGCGGCGGCCTTGGGGTCGTTCCTGGGGGTGCGGACGGTATCCTTTGGCAGGGTCAGCAGCACCACCACCCGCTGACAGCCCCGGGCAAAGATAAGCTCCAGAGGGATGGGGTCCGACAGGGCCCCGTCATAATAGGGCGTGCCCTGAATGAAATAGGGCTGGCAGACAAAGGGGATGGCGCTGGAGGCCTTCATGATGTCGTAGTTGTCCTGGGCGATGTCGCCCTTGTGAAAGTACCGGGGCTTTCCGGTCTCGGCCTCGGTGGCCACCACCCAGAACTCCATGGGGTTGGCGGCTGCCGCCGGATAGTCCAGGGGATTTTCTCCGTCGGAGTTGCTCAGGGTGCTGTATACATAGTCCAGATCCACATAGGAGCCCTTCCGGATGAAGTTGCGGATACCGGCGTACTCATGCCGCAGACCGTATTCTGTGAAAAAGCGGTAGTTCCGCCCCCGCTGTCCGGCGGCGTAGGAGATCAGGTTGGCGCTGCCGGCGGAGACGCCAATGGCCGCGTCGAACTGGATTCCATGATCCATGCAGTAGTCCAGGACGCCGGCGGCGTAGATCCCCCGCCAGCCGCCCCCCACATCAATGACGCCGATCCGTTCTTTCATCACGATTCACCCTTCCGTCCGGAATGGGGCGGCAGTGCGCCCCTCTCTGGGAAATGATATCCAAAACCGTCCCGGCCTAAGCGTTCCCGGTGAAGAACTGCCGGAAAACGGGCCCGGAGGAGACTTTATTGTATACCCAAAGACCGGGGATGGCAATAGACAGCGGCGGTCCTGTGTCGGAGAATGGGAGGATTTTGGGGATGGGGCCGCAGACCTCCCCTGCAAAGCCCATTCGAAAGGCTGGAACCTCCGCCGCCTTGCCGCCGGGAAAAAGTTGTCTTGGGAGCGGGGCGCGGTGTTGCGGGGCAGTGGGAGATCCGATATAATAAAGAAAATCTGGACAGGCACAGCTGAGAGAGGAGAATTTCCATGTATGATTTTGATGAGATCATTGACCGCCGCCATACCAATGCCGTGAGCACCGACGGCTTTCGCAGGGAGATGTTCCATGCCGGAGCGGAGATGACCTTCCCCTTCCGGGACGAGGACTTCATCCGGATGTGGGTGGCGGACATGGACTTTGCCACGCCGGAGGTGGTGGTTCAGGCCATGCGGGAGCGGCTGGACCGGCGGATCTTCGGCTATACCCGGGCCTTTGATGCGGGTTACTATGAGGCCTTTTCCGCCTGGTGCCGCAGCCGCTATGGCTGGTCCTTTCCCCGGGAGGAACTGATGATGGGCAGCGGCGTGGTCCCGGCGCTCTACGAGCTGGTGGCAGCCCTATGCCGCCCGGAGGACCAGGTGCTGTTTCTAACGCCCTCCTACGGCCCCTTCCGGGGTGCGGCCGAGGCCTCCCGGCGGACCTGGGTGGGATCGGATCTGCGGTGTGAGAACGGGGAGTATACGGTGGACTTTGCGGATCTGGAGCGCAAGGCCGCCGACCCCAGAACCACGGTGCTGATCTTCTGCAATCCCCACAACCCCACCGGCCGGATCTGGACGGAGGAGGAGCTGAGACGGGTGGGAGAGATCGCGGTGCGCCACGACCTGTGGCTGATCTCCGACGAGATCCACTGCGACCTGCTGCGCAGCGGAGCGCGCCATGTGCCCCTGGGCAAGGTCCTGCCGGACTATGAGAAGCTGGTTACCTGCATGGCGCCCAGCAAGACGTTCAACATGGCGGGGCTGATGATCTCCAACGTCCTGATCCGCAGCCGGGCGCTGCGGCATACATGGCGGACCGTCCACAGCGGCACGGATAATCCCCTCAGCCTGGCTGCCGCCCAGGCGGCCTACGAGCAGGGAGGACCCTGGCTGGAGGATCTGCTGGTCTATCTGGATGAAAACTTCCGCTTCGTCCGGGACTATCTGGCCCAGCATCTGCCCCTGGCCCGGTTCCGCATCCCCCAGGCCACCTACCTTGCCTGGGTGGACCTGAGCCGGTATTTTAGACCCGGCGAGGACCTGGCCCGCTTCCTGGCCTATCAGGCGGGCGTTTTGGTGGATGACGGGTCCATGTTCGTGCGGAATGCGGAGGGCTTCGTCCGGCTGAATCTGGCCGCGCCCCGGTCGGTGGTGGCGGAGGGCCTGCGCCGGATCTGCTGGGCAGTGAATACGAAGATACAGTATACCGGTCTCCCCCAGGGCTGAGACGGCGTTCTGGTTTGGTTCAGAACAGAAAAAGTTATTGACATATGCCGCTAACGGGGTTATACTGAACCTGTAAGCGGCATATGCCATAAATGAAAGGGCGGACAGAACCACCGTACCGGAAGGGAGGGAGCGCCCATGCCAAGACCGAGAAAGTGCAGGCGGGTGTGCCGCCTGCCGGATAACACCGGCTTTCGCCCGGTGCGCTGTGCACCGGACGCGCCCACCGTCATATTGACGGTGGATGAGTACGAAGCCCTGCGGCTCATTGACAAGGAGGGCTTTTCCCAGGAGGAGTGCGGCGCTTATATGCGCATCGCCCGGACCACCGTCCAGCAGATCTATACCGTGGCCCGGAAAAAGCTGGCCGAGGCCCTGGTGGAGGGACTGCCCCTGCGGATCGAGGGCGGAGAGTACCAGCTGTGCGACGGAACTGAGGAATACTGCGGCTGCGGCGGCTGCCGGCGTCACCGGCGCTCCTGCGGCCAGGAAAAAGGAGGAACCCCCATGAAGATTGCGATCCCCTTGGATGATACGAAGCAGGAAGTCTGCGTCTCCTTCGGACGGGCGCCCTACTTCCTGATTCAGAAGAATGGAACTGCGGAGATCCTGGAAAATCCAGCTGCCCAGGCCCAGGGCGGCGCGGGGCTCCAGGCGGCCCAGTTCGTGGTGGACCAGGGAGCGGACACGCTGATCACCGTCCGCTGCGGCGAGAACGCCGCCCAGGTCTTTCAGGCCGCCGGCATCCGGATCTTGAAGGCGGAGGGTGTCTCCGCCCAGGAGAATCTGGAAAAGTGTGAATCCGGCGGGCTGGCGGAGCTGACCCACTTCCACGCGGGCTTCCACGGAATCGGATGAAGGTCGCGGTATTAAGCGGCAAGGGCGGCGCCGGAAAGACCATGACGGCGGTGAATCTGGCTGCCGCCGCGGGGCGGTGTACGTATCTGGACTGCGACGTGGAGGAGCCCAACGGGCGGCTGTTCCTCCATCCGGAGGGGATCGAGACCCAGACGGTCCACACGCTGCTGCCGGAATTTGACGGCGGAGCCTGCACCGGCTGCCGCAAGTGCGTGGAGTTCTGCCGCTTCCACGCCCTAATCTATATCAGGGAAAAGCCCCAGGTCTTCTCAGAGGTCTGCCACAGCTGCGGCGGCTGCACCCTGGTCTGCCCCGCCGGTGCGGTGCGGGAGGTCCCAAAGCCCGTGGGCGTGACGGAGACCGGCTCCCATGGCCAGGTCCGGGTGGTCACCGGCGTGCTGAACCCCGGCGAGGCCTCCGGCGTTCCGGTGATCCGGGAGGTGCTCCGCCAGAGCGGAGAGGGTCTCACGGTCATCGACTGTCCGCCGGGCAGCGCCTGCTCGGTGATGGAGAGCGTGATGGACGCGGATCTGTGCCTGCTGGTGGCAGAGCCCACAGCCTTTGGCTTTCACAATTTCCAGATGGTCTTCCGCCTGGCAAAACTCCTGGGCAAGCCCTGCGGCGTGGTCATCAACAAGGAAGAGACGCCCTATGAGCCCCTGGAGACCTTCTGCCGGGAGGAGGGGCTCCCCATCCTGCTCCGCATCCCCTATCGGGCGGACTTTGCCGCCCTGGGAGCTGCCGGAAAAATCCTGGTGGAGGAGAGCGAGGACGCCCGGGAGCTGTTTGCCGGGCTTTTGGACCGGATCGGAGGTGTGACGGCATGAAAAGGCTGTTGCTCCTCAGCGGCAAGGGCGGCACCGGCAAGACCACCACGGCGGCGGCCTTCCTCCGCTTTGCCGGGGCCAGGGCGGCGGCGGACTGCGACGTGGACGCGCCCAACCTCCACCTGGTCCTGGACCAGACCGTGGAGCCCCAGGATACGGACTTTTTCGGCGGGGACAAGGCGGTGATCGATCCGGCGCTCTGCGTGGGCTGCGGAATCTGCGCCCAGCACTGCCGGTTTGACGCTCTGAAAGAGCAAGACGGCGTCTATGCCGTCAACGAGTTCTCCTGCGAGGGCTGCGGCGTCTGCGCCCAGGTGTGCCCTGCGGGAGCGGTAAAGCTGTTGGCCGATGTGGCGGGCCGCAAGAGACTCTATACGGGCGACGGCGTCTTCTCCGCAGCGGAGCTGAAGATGGGCCGGGGCAACTCCGGCAAGCTGGTCAGCGAGGTCAAGCTGGCCATGCTGAAAAACGCCCCGGACTGCGACCTGGCGGTGATCGACGGATCTCCCGGCATCGGCTGTCCGGTGATCTCCTCCGTCAGCGGTGTGGACCTGGTCCTGGTGGTGGCGGAGCCCAGTCTCTCCGGCCTCAGCGACCTGGGGCGTCTGGTGAAGACGGCCCAGACCCTGGGGACCCGGCTGGCGGTCTGCGTGAATAAATATGACGTCTGCCCGGCCCAGGCAGAGGCGATCCAGGCCTTCTGCCGGGACAGCGGAATCCCCTTTGTGGGGATGCTTCCCTATGATCCCCAGGCCTCCCGGGCCATCAACCAGGGCCACAGCGTGGCCGACGTGGACTGCCCATTGCGCACGGCGCTGGAGCAGGTATTTCAAGCGACGATGGAGCTGCTGGCCTGAGCGGGCGGCAGTCCGGATGGACCGCAGCTTCCATGAAGCATCGTTCCCATCATGCGATCCCATGTGATCAAACAATCAAAGGAGTTGTCTATTATGAAAATCGCAGTTTCTTGTAACGGCAGTCAGATCTGGGCCCACTTCGGCCATTGTGAGAACTTTATGATCTATGTGACCGAGGGCGGCAAGATCGTCTCTGAGGAGTCCGTGCCCAATCCCGGCCACCGTCCGGGCTTCCTGCCCAACTTCCTGGCCGACATGGGCGTGGAGGTCATCATCTCCGGCGGCATGGGCGGCGGCGCTGTGGAGATCTTCAACGAGCGGAACGTGGAGGTGGTCCTGGGCGCCCAGGGCGACGCCAGAGCTGCTGTGGAGCGCTATCTCAAGGGCGAGCTGGAGTCCACCGGCTCCATCTGCCACGAGCACGAGCACGCCGACGAGTGCCACGGCTAAACTGAAAAGCAAACAGCCCGGAGAGCATCTGCTCTCCGGGCTGTTTTTTTGTTGATGGATGGGTCACAGGGCGGCGTCGTAGATGGCCCGGATCTCCTGGGCGGTCAGGGGGACGAAGCAGCCGCCGCAGTTTTCGGCGGCCTTCCGGGACATCTCGTCCAGATGGGTCTCGTCGATCCCCACCTCCCGCAGCGTGGCGGGCAGCCCCAGGCGGCGGAAGAAGTCTCGGGTGGCGGCAATGGCCTCCCGGCCCACGGCCAGATCATCCTGACCGGTCAGACCGAAGACCGACCGGCCGTACTGGGCGAATTTCCAGGCGGTGTCAGGCCCCAGGACAAAGTCCATCCAGGCCGGCGTCAAAATGGCCAGGCCCACGCCGTGGGTGATGTCATAGAAGGCGGAGAGCTCATGCTCAATGGGGTGGACGCACCACTCCACCTCGGCCCCGCAGCTGACCAGGTCATTGATGGCCAGGCTGGCGGTCCAGAGCAGATTGGCCCGGGCCTCGTAGTTGTCCGGCTCCCTCAGGGCGATGGGGGCGTAGTGGAGAACCGTCTGGAGCATCCCCTCGCAGAGCCGGGCCTGGATAAAGGCCCCCCGGACCTGGGTGAAGTAGTTTTCCAGAACGTGGCTGAAAATGTCGGCGGCGCCTGCGGCGGTCTGGGCCGGCGGGGCGGTGAAGGTGATCTCCGGGTCCAGAATGGACATCCGGGGCTTTAGGAACGGGGAGCAGATATCCAGCTTTTCCTGGGTCTCCGGATTGGAGATCACAGCATAGGCGTCCATCTCCGAGCCGGTGGAGGCCAGGGTCGGGACGCAGTAGATGGGAAGAGCGCCCTGGATCTTGTCGCTGTCCAGGATCAGATCCCAGGGATCTCCGTCATAGAGGGTGCCGGCTGCCACCAGCTTGGCGCAGTCGATGGCAGAGCCGCCGCCGATGGCCAGGACCATGTCGATCCCGCCCTCCCGGCACAGGGCGATGCCCCGGCGCACAGTGGCGATCCGGGGATTGGGCTCTACGCCGCCCAGCTCCGTCACCCGCAGCCCTGCGGCGGTGAGGTGGGAGAGGGCCTGGTCATAGAGGCCGGAGCGCCGGATGCTGCCGCCGCCGTAGACCAGCAGGACATGGCTGCCGCTCTCTGCCAGCTGAGAGAGCTGGCAGAGCTGCCCAGCGCCGAAATGGATCTCAGTAGGGACGTGATAGGTGAAATTGTTCATAGAAACCTCCTGATGGGACCGCTTGCAGATCCCGGAGCGTGGATTGTGTGCACAGGTACAGCGTGATTATAGCATGGAGGGGTCCCCCAGGCAAGGGCGGCGCGGGCAAAATCACACCCACCGGGCCGAAGAGGGGACGATCAGAAAAGCGCCGGTCCGATACCCCAGGCATCGGACCGGCGTGCTTTGATCTCGTTTTCTTAGACCGCCGCTCAGCGGAACAGCTGACCGGAGATCACCAGCTTCTGGATCTCGTTGGTGCCCTCGTAGATCTGGGTGATCTTGGCGTCGCGCATCATGCGCTCCACGTGATACTCCTTCATAAAGCCGTTGCCGCCCAGCATCTGGACTGCCTCGGTGGTGACCTTCATGGCGGTGTCGGTACAGGTCATCTTGGCCATGGCGGCGGGGACGGTGTAGGGCTGGCCGGTCTCCTTGCAGGTGGCGGCATAGTAGAGCAGGAGCTCTGCCTTCTTGATGTCGGTTTGCAGCTCGGCCATCTTAAAGGCCAGATACTGCTGCTTGTTCAGGGGCTTGCCGAACTGTTCCCGCTCCATCAGGTATTTCCGGGCGATCTCAAAGGCGCCCTTGGCGATGCCCAGACCCTGGGCAGCCACGCCGATCCGGCCGCCGTCCAGCGTCTTCATGGCCAGCTTGAAGCCCTCGCCGGGCTTGGCGATCATGTTCTCGTCGGGAACATACACATCCTCCAGGATCATGTCAGAGACCTGAGCGGAGCGGATGCCCATCTTGTTCTCCACCTTGCCCACGGAGAAGCCGGGGGTGCCCTTTTCCACCACGAAGGCGGCCATGCCCTTGGTGCCAAGAGCGGGATCGGTCAGGGCGTAGACCACGGTGAAGTCGGCCAGAGGGCCGTTGGTGTTGAAGCACTTGGAGCCGTTGATCACCCAGCCGTCGCCCTTCTTGACTGCCACGGTCTTCTGACCGGCGGCGTCAGAGCCGGCGGTGTGCTCGGTCAGGCCGAAGGAGCCGATCTTCTCGCCGAAGGCGATGGGGGCCAGATACTTCTTCTTGATCTCGTCGGGGGCGGAGGAGTTGGCGATGCTGCCGCCGTAGAGAGAGGTCATGACAGAGAAAGCGATGCCGAAGGAGGCGTCGACCTTGGAGACCTCCTCCACAGCCAGGATGTAGCTGGCGTAAGAGCCGGCGGTGCCGCCGATCTCCTTGCCGTAGGGCAGGCCGAAGATGCCGGTCTTACCAAACTTCCGGAAGGCCTCCAGGGGGAACTCGCTGGCCTCGTCCCGCTCCCGCACGTTGGGGAGGAGCTCCTGCTGGGCAAATTCCCGGGCCATCTGCTGAACCATCTGCTGCTCATGAGTGAACGTGAAATCCATAGGTCATACATCCTTTCTCGTGTGCCGGGCTTTGTCCGGCGGCGGCTTTGCGCCTGGTTTTAAGAAGTGTGTCAAAGATCTGTCAAATAGTTTGCTAACCAATTATTTGCATATCTATTTGTTATCACGTCTTGGAACAAATGTCAATCATCGTCTAAATCTTCACAGCATCTTTGGATGAAGCGTGAGAAAGCCGGGCGTATCATATGCAATTTGCACAAAAAGTATGTTAATAATTCTACGCCTTGCTGTAAAATTAACGTTTGCGATTTAACGTTTGGAATTCAACAAAGTCTTTTGGGGTGCTCTGCGGGAAAATGAAACATTTTCCGCCGTCAGGACGTCTTTATAATAGAAAGGACAAACAAAGGCTGTCTGGAGTGGAGCTGCCTTGGAATCGGAGATAAGGAGTGCACGGATGATGACTGAAAAAGACCGTATGGATCTGGGACGGAGACGCAGAGAACAGCGGGCCCGCCGGAGAAAGCGCTGCCGGCGCAGGGCGCTGCTGGTGTTTCTGGCGGCGATGGCGCTGACCGGGTCTGTGAAGACTGCACAGCTCTCACAGACGGCTGGGGAGCGGGACCTGCCCCGGAACAGCCGGGAGATCACGGCGGTCTCTCCCGCCAAGGCGCCGGAGTCCGTGAAGCCGCCGGAGCCTGCCGGAGGGGAGAGGGCGGCGGAGCGCCCGGAGGATTGGCGTCTCCTGCTGGTGAATCCCTGGAAGACGCTGCCGGAGGGGTATACCGTGGAGCTTCAAAAGGTGAAAGGCGGCCACGCGGTGGACGCCCGGGTATATCCGGATCTCCAGCGGATGCTGGACGACTGCCGGGCCGCCGGTCTCAGGCCGCTGATCTGTTCCTCTTACCGCAGTCAGGAGACCCAGCAGCGGCTCTATGAGAACAAGATCCGGCGGCTGATGCGGGAGGGCCTTTCCCGGGAGGAGGCCACGGCCCAGGCGGGCACCGTGGTGGCCGTTCCCGGGACCAGCGAGCATCAGACGGGGCTGGCGGTGGACCTGGTGGACAAGTCCTACCAGCATTTGGACGATGCTCAGGCGTCCACAGACGTCCAGCAGTGGCTGATGGAAAACAGCTGGAAATACGGCTTTATCCTGCGCTATCCAGAGGAAAAAAGCGACGTCACCGGCATCATCTACGAGCCGTGGCACTACCGTTATGTGGGGGAACCTGCCGCCCGGGAGATGCGGGAGCTGGGGCTGTGTCTGGAGGAATACATAGAATGGCTTGGTGAAACGGGCCAATGACAAAGCCGGGACAGAAATCTCTGTCCCGGCTTTGTTCTCTGAGGAGATCATGTGCTCATGCGTTCTCCAGGGGAAATGTGACCCGCCAGAGACCGTCTGTCCGGGCGGAGGCGGTGTAGAAGTCGCCGTGAAGGGTATATTGGCCCAGCTCCTCCGGCGGGAGATCAAAGGCAAAGTCGATATAGTCCGTCCGAACTCCGTCTGCTTCCCCGGCAAAATAGGATATAGCAGCCGTCAGCGTGGTTCCGTCGGTGTCTTCCAGCCACAGCCGGGCATGATTGTCCAGTTGGGCGGCGTCGCCCCGGCAGAGCTGAATGTGAAAGAGCCCGTCGGCATAGCCGGCAGCAGTGATGGGCAGACCCTTGGCAGGCTCCGCCAAAACCGCGCCGGGCAGCAGCATGACGGATGGACCGCTTCCGCCGGTCTGGAAGTAGCGGGTCCCGATGGGCTCCGGTGAGCCTTCTGGATCTCCGATCACGGCAGTCTCCGCCTCCGCCGTGAAGCTCCCCAGGTCCAGCTCCACCGCCGCGTCCTCCAGCTTCTCCTTTCCAGTGAGGAGCTGGTGGACGGAGAAGGTCATCTTCCCCCCCTGGGGGATGGGGGAGCCGTCCAGGGTCTGCGTGGTGCAGAGGAAGGTGACCGTCCCGGTCTCCTCGTCCCAGCCCACCCGCTCACAGCGGCCTGTCTGGTCAAAGGGCAGATGGAAGCTCCAGCTGTCAAAGAGGTCGGTGGTCTCGTCCACACTGCCGCCGGAGAGGGTGACATAGGCCTGGGCGGTGTCGCCCTCCACCCGGACGCCTACCACCTCCATCGTCACGCCCTGGTCCGTGCAGGCGCGGCGCACCGGCTGGAAAAACTGGGCCGCGGCGGGGGAGAGGGCATAGAGCAGCTGATACCCCGGCTCCGTCCGCACCGCCAGGGCGGGGGTAGAAAGGCACACCGCCAGGGCGGCGGCAATGGCTGCGGCCCGGACGGGAGAGCGCCGGGGCCGCCGGTGAAGCCCTGCCAGGGTCTGGGCGCGCAGGGCGGAAGACGGCTCTAAGGCGTCGTTCATGGCGCGGTAAGTCTCAGAAAACATCACAATTCCTCCTTCAAAAGCTCCGCCAGCATCCGGCGGGCGCGGGTCAGCTGGGCCCGGACCGTGGAGGGCCTGCGGCCCAGGATCTGGGCGATCTCCCCGGTGTCATAGCCCTCGTAGTAGTAGAGATGGACCACAGACCGGTATTTGCCGTCCAGCTGGGCCAGGGCCTGATCCACGGCGGACGCCTCCGGATCGTCGTAGCGATAGACGTCCTCCAGGGGCACCGTCCGCCGGTGCCAGGGGGAGCGGAGCAGACTCTTGGCGCAGTTGGCGGCCACGGTCAGCAGCCAGGCCTTCCGGTGGTCCTCCGACTGAAACGATGGCGCGGCGCGGTGATAGCGGAGAAAGACCTCCTGATAGATGTCGTCCGCGTCCTGGCGGGACCGGGTCAGGGCATAGGCGGCCCGGTAGACCGCGCTCCCCCAGCGGTCCATGGCCTCCTCGGTGTCGGTCATGGGATCACCTCCTTCTAAAAGGGATACGCCCCAGGGGGCAGAATTGCTGCATGGGGCGAAAAAAAGTTTCCCGAATCGGGGAATGTTGCGTTTGGTTGCGGAGCTGACAGGCTCCCGTGATGGACTTTCCCGGGGAGATCTGCTATCATGGCCCCAGGAAAAAGACAAAAGGAGGAACGGCGATGACCTTTGGAGAAAAGCTGATCCGCCTGCGCAAGGGCCAGGGCCTGAGCCAGGAGGCGCTGGCCGAGGCCCTGGGGGTCTCCCGGCAGGCCGTCAGCCGCTGGGAGCAGGGAACGGCCCTGCCGGACGCGGGCAAGCTGCTGCCCTGCGCCCGCTTGTTTCAGGTGTCCGTGGACTGGCTTCTGGATGACGGACGGGACTGGGAGGAGCGGGAGACGGAACCGGCCAAGCCGCCCCGGCGGAGTTGGCCGTGGTATCTGGCCGGCGGCGTCACAGCGGGCGTCGGGGCGCTGGGCATGGTGGTCCTGGGAATTTTGAGCGCCGCCTTTCCTGCGTCGGTCAGCGAGTCGCCGGTGGGCGTGGAATGGAGCCATGTCTACACCGGATTGGCCGGCTTTTTGAAATTCCATGGCCTGGGCTGGCTCTTTGCCTTGTGGGCGGCCATGGTGCTGGCGGGCCTTTGCCTGCTGGCCCAGCCCGCCGTGCTGAAACACGATGGCCGGCGGCGCCAGGACCCCCGCCTGGTCCGGTACGCCGCCGGACAGGCGGCGGCGCTGTACGGCTGCGGCCAGGCGGCCTGGTGGGTCCAGCGGGGAAACCATGAGGCCCTGATCCCCCTGGGGCTGTTGCTGGCACTGGCAGTTTTCTGCACGGTCCGCCTGTTCCAGCTGCCAAAAGCCCAGGGGGACGCTCCCTGCCGGCGGCGGGACCGGGGCCTTTGCCTGCTGGAAACGGCCGCCCAGGCAGTGGTCGTGCTGCTGACGGCCGAGTCGGGGGCGGGGCTGGCAGGCCCGGTCCTGCACATCGGTTTTTTCGTGCTCTGGTGCAGGCTCATGACTATCCAGCCGTCAAATCCGTGAGGAAAACCCAATAGAGCATAGAAGGAGGCCGGGATATTCCCGGCCTCCTCAGCTTATCGAAAATGCCTCGCAGAGTTCGCCGCCCGCAGGCGGCGAATCGAGGGAATCATGTTCTGCCGGGGCGTGTACCTGGCAGAACATACCTCTCGCGGAGCGAGCGTCGAATGGTCCGCCAAAGGCGGACAGGGCCCGGGGGCCCCACGCAAACCCAGCAAAGCGGTTTGCGTGGGGAGAGGAGGGGCAAGGGAGCGTCCGCGGTTTTTGCCGTTAGGCAGAAACGGAGGGCAGCGGACTTTGCTCCGACGAAGGCGCAGAGCGCAGCGCTATTCCCGAATCAAAAAAGTGCTTGCACTTTTTTGACAGTCGCAAGGAGGCCGGGATATTCCCGGCCTCCTTGCTTGTTTCAGATAGGCAATGGTCATCCCAGCAGATAGGCGTACTGGGTCAGGACTGTGAGGATCAGCACCTCCAGTTCTCCCGGCAGGTCGTTTTCGCCGTCCAGATCCGCCTCAAAGACCCGGCCCTTCAGCCGGACCAGCACCTTCCGCCCGCCCAGGGGCAGGAAGCCCTGGTTGCTGGGGCTTGCGTCAAAGGCCGCCCGGTCCTGAAACAGCGTGAACTTATCCCGATAGGGAGCGGAGCTGTATGGGCAGAAGACGGCGCAGTTGCCGCACTCATTGCACATCCGGTCCACGTGGAGGATCTGGTGCCGGCCATCCGGCAGGGTGATGACCACATTGGCCCGGTTGGGGCATACGTCGGCGCAGAGCTGGCACACCACCTGACAGCTCAGGCACCGGTCTCCCTCGCACTTGGCGCTCTCGCAGAGGATGCCCTTTTTGGCGATGGCCTCTGTCCGGGCGGCCACGGCCTTGTCAGGGATCGCATAGGCGGGAGCATCCCCCAGGACCGCGTCGGCAAACCGCCGGGCGTCGGCGATGCCCTCCACCACCGTGGCGGGGCCCCGCATGGCGTCGCCGCCCACATAGACGCCCTCCAGATTGGTCTGGAAGGGGGGGATGCCCCGGGCGTCCGTCTCAATGCCGTTGGCGGTGAACACGGCGCTGTCCACCTGCTCGCCCACGGCGGCAACCACCGTGTCGCAGGGGATCTCCAGCCGCTCTCCGGTGGGGATGGGCTTCCGCCGGCCCTTCTCGTCCGGCTCGCCCAGCTTCATCTTCTCGCAGATCAGCTTCCCGCCGCCCTGCTCCACCGGAGCTGCCAGCTCCAGGAAGGTAACGCCGTCAGCCAGGGCCAGAGCCAGCTCCTCAGCGTCGGCGGGCATATACTTCTTCGTTCGGCGGTAGACCAAAGTGGAGGATTTTGCCCCGGCCCGGAGGGCCGCCCGGGCGGCGTCCATGGCGGTGTTGCCGCCGCCGATGACCGCCACATGGCCTAAGGGCACTTCCTTTCCGGCCTTCATATCCCGCAGCCAGCCGATCACCGGCACGACCTGGCCGGGAATGTCCAGCTTCCCGGCCTTCCAGGCGCCCACGGCGAAGAAGATGTGGGTGTAGCCCTGGGCCTTCAGCTCGGCCACAGAGGGGGCCGGGGTGTGGAGACGGATCTCCGCGCCCAGCTTTTTCAGCATCTCCGCATCTTTGTCGATGGCGTCATCGGAGATCCGCCAGCTGGGGATCACCTGCCGGACCACACCGCCCAGGGCGCCGGAGCGTTCAAACAGCGTCACGGGGACCCCGGCCCTGGCCAGGAAGAAGGCGGCGGACATGCCGGTGGGGCCGCCGCCGATCACAGCGGCTCTCCGAGCGTCGGTGACCGGAGCGGCGGGGGTGAGGGTTTCCAGCAGAGCGTTATATCCCTGCTTTGCCGCCACCAGCTTGGTGGCGCGGATCTGCACCGGGGTCTCATAGTCGTTCCGGGTACAGCGGGTCTGGCAGTTGTGGGCGCAGATGGTGCCGGTGATAAAGGGGAGGGGGTTCTTCTTAGTAATGAGCTCCAGGGCAGAGAGGTAGTCGCCCTTCCGGCACAGCTC
Source organism: uncultured Dysosmobacter sp. (assembly GCA_963560095.1). GTDB lineage: Bacteria > Bacillota > Clostridia > Oscillospirales > Oscillospiraceae > Oscillibacter. The sequence goes on from CAUWNE010000004.1 coordinate 39,850, forward strand.
GATGTACTCCGGGATATCCTGGTGGATGGGACAGCCGTCCTTACAGGGGGCGGTGAAGCAGTCCAGCAGGGGGACGGAGCTGCTCAGCTTTTTCCGGGGCAGGGGCTTGAGGGCCTTGACATGGTGCTTGTCGGACCGGTCCGCCAGGGCCAGGGCCTCGATGCCCCCCACATCCACCCCGGTGAAGGGCTGGAAGTCCAGGGCGTCCAGCTTGTCGCCGATCTGGACGAAGCGCTGGTAGCCGCCGGGCTTCAATTCCGTGGTGGCCATGGTGATGGGCCAGATGCCAAGGGAGAAGAGCTTATCGATGTTGAACGCGTCGGCGCCGCCGGCATAGGAGATCCGGAGCCTGCCGTCAAATTCCCGGGAGAGCCGGGCGGCCATGGTAGTAGTCAGGGGGAAGAGGCTCTTGCCCGCCATGTACATCTCCTCGCTGGGCAGCTCCCCGGCTTTGACATCCACGGGGAAGGTGTTGGAGAGCTTCAAACCGAACTCCAGGCCCTCCCGGTCCGCCAGGGCCTGGAGCCTGCGGAACATGGGCACCGCGTCTTCGTATTGGAGGTCCTCTTGGAAATGGTGGTCGTCAAAGGCGATGTAGTCATAGCCCATACCGTCCAGAATGGACCGGGCGGTGTCATAGCCCAGCAGGGTGGGGTTGCACTTGACGAAGGTGTGCAGATGCTTCGTTTCCAGCAGATAGGTGGCGATCCGCTCGATCTCCTCCGGCGGACAGCCGTGGAGGGTGGAGAGGGTCACACTGCCGGAGATATGGGGGGTGATGGTATCGATATAAGCGATCTCGCCGGGGAAGAGGTCCTTTAAGACGGCGATGCACTCCCGGAAGACGGGGATGTCAGCGGCATTGACCATGCCGTTTAGGAACGTATCGATCTTCTCGCCCTGAATGCCCGCCAGGTCATACCCCACAGACATGTTGAACACGAATCCGTTGGGAGCGCCCAGGCCGTAGAAGCGGGACATGAGCTTTAAGGCGCACCAGGCCTTCACATATTCCTCAAAGGCCTGCTGGACGGTCAGTTCCGTGGACCACTCGCAGTTATAGCACTCGTCATTCGCCAGAATGCAGGGCCGGGAGATGCAGGCGGCCAGCTCCGCGCCGTCCATTTTCTGGACGGTTTTCAGCTCAAAGAACCGGGCGCCGGCAAAGTATCCGGCGATGATGTTCTGGGCCAGCTGGGTGTTGGGTCCGGCGGCGGGGCCAAAGGGGGTCTCGATGGTCTCATCGAAGATGGGCAGTGTCTTCACGCCCGCCCGGTAGGGACGGTGAACGCCGAAGACCGAGCCTTCCCGCCGGTACTCGGTGGTGATCCAGGTCATCAATTCCCGAAAGGGAATGGGGGTCATCAGTTCTGACATGAGGAAGCCTCCTTTTTTCGATCATAGGGTGGGGCGGCATGGTTTACGCCGACCCCGGCGCGAGGAATTTTCGCGCCACGGGCGCGGGACGGGGGATCGCGCCGACGCGGCGCGGGGACGGGGGACGCCGGCTTTGCCGGCGGAATGCACCCCCCATTCTCTTTTTGGCGCCCCAAAAAGAGAACGGGCCGTGCACGGTCCAAGAGAAAAAACGCTTTCGCGGTGAGAGAGCGTGTCTGATTCCAGGAAAGTCTCTGCCCGCGGCGTGGATTGTGCGTGGGTGGGATCTTCCGGACACTCTCTACTTCTCTTTCCGCTTGCGCTGCCATGTAGCGTCAGCGGGGCCAGGAGGACAGGCTTTTCGACCACCACCAGCGTTGACCGGTGCAGTGTAAACGCGGGGGAAGACCGATTCAAGGGCCAAAAACGGCGCGCGCCGGTAGGAGATTCCAGCTTTGGTGGAACTCCTTTAGAACAACTCCCGTATTTTAAGCGAACTTGCGCCTTGTGCGCAAGTTCCGCGCCAAGCGTTCTTTTCTTTTGGACCGTCCACGGCCCGTTTTCTTTTCGGCAAGACCGAAAAGAAAATGGGGGGTGGAAACTTATCAATACTCTTGATGATTGAGCTTGCCCCACAGGCGCTTGCTGCTCTCCAGGATGTGGGCGTTCACGGCCTCCTCGTCGATCTCTGTGAGGACCCGGTCTCGCATCAAAATCTTACCGTTGATCATGGTGGTCTGGCACTGGCGGCCGGTCATGCCGAAGAGCATGTGGCCGTCGATGTTGGCGTCAGAGAACGGCGTGAAGGGCTTGTAGTCCATGACGATCACATCTGCCGCCGCGCCGGGGGCCAGGACGCCCAGGGTGGGGAAGCCGGTGCGCTCGGCCATTTTGGCGTTGTTATGGAAGAGCATGTCGGTGACCTCGCACCAGCCCACATTGGGCATGCAGGCGTTGTGCCGCTGGGAGCACAGGGCCACCTTGATGGACTCCAGCATATCGTTGGTGTAGGCGTCGGTGCCCATGCCGGTCAGGATGCCCTTTTTGCAAAGCTGAAGCACCGGGGAGATCCCCACGGCGTTGCCCATGTTGCTCTCGGGGTTGTTGACGCACATGGTGTCCGTGGCCTTGATGATGTCCATCTCGGCGGTGTTGACATGGATGCAGTGACCCAGGATGGTCTTGGGGCCCAGGATGCCATGGTCCTGGAGCCGCTGGACGGGCCGGCGGCCATAGTTCTGGAGGGAGTCATACACATCGTTCATGCCCTCGGACACGTGGATGTGATAGCCCACCCGGGCGTTGTTGGCCGCCTCCATCCGGTCAAAGGTCTGATCGGAGATGGTGAACAGGGCGTGGCCGCCGAACATGGCCTTGAGCATATCGCTGGGGTTCTTCTCACAGTAGTCGATGAAGTCCTTGTTTTCCTGCACGGCCTGGATGGCCTTTTCCTCCCCGTCCCGGTCGCTGACCTCATAGCAAAGGCAGGCCCGCATACCGAACTCCTGGGTCACCTGGGCGATCTTCATCAGGGAGCCGGGGATCTCACAGAAGGAGGCGTGGTGATCGAAGATGGTGGTGACGCCCTGCTTGATGCAGTCGATGACCAGAGCCTGGGCGCTGGCCCGGGTGGCCTCCAGATCCAGATTCCGGTCGATGTACCACCACTGACCGTCCAGGACCTCATAAAAGCTGGTGGGGTTGTAGCCGTCGATGCTGAGCCCCCGGGCCAGGGCGGAGTAGATGTGGGTGTGGGCGTTGATGAGCCCGGGCATGATGACGGCGCCTCTGGCGTCCACAAATTCCGCCTCCGGATATTTGGCCCGAAGATCGGCGGTGGCGCCCACCTCCAGGATCTTGCCGCCGTCGGTGACCACGCCGCCGTCGGGCCAGTAGCCCGTGCCATTGGGGTCTCGGGTGATAAGTCTGCCGTTGGCCAGTAGGATCATGAGAAACCCTCCTTTGTCGGTGATGTGAGTTGGGAAAAAGAAAAGGCGTCTCGCTCCCGTTCGGGATCGAAACACCTATCATAACCGGAATGATAGGTGTCAGCCCGTGCGCGCGGCACTCCGTTGCAGCTATCATCCTTCTCTTGTACTTGTATTTTACCGGAACGCCTGCTAAAATGCAAGAAAGGGAAGTTGAAAAATATACCCCATGATTTTGTGCAAAAAAACCAAACTGATGGAACCTTTTCGAATCTATTCCGTCTAAAACGGCAAGAGGTGATTGAATGAAACGCTTTTTGATCGGGATCTTGAGCTGTCTTCTCCTCAGCGGCTGCGCCGGCGGGGATCTGCCGGAAGAGGAGACGCCCCCCGCCCCGGAGAAGGCGGCCCTGGGGCCTGCCCCTGCCGGCGTGACCGTGGAACTGGAACATGAGGTCTACGACCCTTCCCTGACCCGGTACACGTATTTTCTCCGCAACGGCACGGAGGAGTCCCTGGAATTTGGAGAGGAGTATACCATCCAGCGCCAGAAGGACGGCGCTTGGCAGGACCTGACCCAGCGGGAGAACACGGGCTTTGTCGCCATTGGCTATACGCTGGCCCCCGGCGGTACCATGGCCCTGACCTGCACTTTGGACCTCTATCAGGAGACGCCGGAGCCGGGCCGGTACCGTTTGGTAAAGCCGGTGGGCGGCGGCGCGGCCACGGCGGAATTTGAGCTGGGAGAGAGCCCCTACACGGCGGAGCGTCCCTATGGCCTGGCCCCCCTGGAGGAGCTGCCGCCCCATTACAGCGCCTCGTCTGCGGCGGCCACGGATGTGGTCTTTACCAACGGCGGCGTGAAAAACGCCCAGGGGACCGCGGACTTTTTGGAGAAGGTCCGCCTGAACACCCCCTGCCAGCTGCGGACCGTGCAGGAGTACAGCGAGAGCTGGCCCATGGTCATTGACGTGATCTATGAAAACGACCACTTCCTCTGGCGGATGGCCAGCGACGGCGCAGTGACGGAGAAGCGGTTTTCCTATGTGGTCACCGACGGAACGGACCTCTATCTTTCCAACGGGGCCGACTGGGCCGGTACGGTGGGCTATGAGAGCGACAAGGCGTTTCTGGTGCCGCCCGGCACCGGTGCGGCGCTGGTGGAGACGGTGAAGGCCATGACCGACGCCCGTCTGGCCGGCAACACTGCCCGGTATCGGATCTGGTCTGAGGATGGGACCTGGGATGCCTGCCTGACGGAGACGCCCACGGAGTTTGGCGTGGGCTGGCAGAAGCCGGGGCAGGGCGCCCGGGGGAGCCTCTATGACCTCCAGGACTGGGACGGCCTGGAGACTGGCATCACCGGCCTTGCCTGGCAGGAGGATGGAACGCTGCTTTTGACCTGTGAGACGCTGGACGGCAGCCGCCGGCTGGCCTTTGACCCAGAGGGGGAGAAGCTGACAGCTCTGGGCCGGTGAGGCGCTGCGCATAAAACCGAGCGGACCGTGGTCCGCTCGGTTTTTTTTGACAAAAATTTTTTTTGAAAAGCCCTTGATATTTTCTGATGAACTGTGTAATATAGTATTAGAAACTAGATTACACGATTTGACGAGACGAAACAAACGGGAGGTCTCTATGGAAGCGGTATTGACGGCGCGGCAGTATGCCCGCCTGCGGAAAAAGGTCCAGACGAAAAAGCGGAACGAGCCGCCCCGGCTCAGCCCGGGAGAGGAGCGGTTCAACGCCCTCAGCCACGGCCTGGGAGGGCTGCTGGCCATAGCGGCGGCGGTGCTGCTGCTGCTCCGGTCTCACACGGGGCTGGAGATCATGGCCTCCTGCTTTTACGGCGTCAGCATGACGGTGATGATGTGCATGAGCGGCGTCTACCACGCCATGCCTGCCGGCTCCACGGCCAAGCGGGTGCTGCGGCGGTTCGACTATACTTCGATCTACCTGCTGATCGGCGGCACCTTCGCCCCCATCCTGCTGATCTACAAGGGGGGCCGGACGGGGATCACGCTGTTTTGCATCCAGTGGGCCGTGATCCTCTTTGGCGTTGTGATGATCGCCGTCTTTGGGCCGGGCCGCTGGCGGGCCCTCCATTTCACGTTGTACTTTGTGATCGGCTGGAGCGGATTGCTGTTTATTCCGGACTTCTATGTGAATGCCCGGCCGTTGCTGTGGTTCATCCTGGCCGGCGGTCTGGCCTACACCCTGGGCATGATCCCCTTCGTCCGGGGAAAGAAGTATGACCACTGTATCTGGCACGTGTTCGTGCTGGCGGCAGCGGCCCTCCAGTGGCTGGGGATCTACACCCAGATCTACCATTGACAAAGCGTTCAAAAGCGGTCGGCATTGCCGACCGCTTTTTGTGGCCTTATTTCTCCAGCTTTGCCTGGCACTTCTCCATGAACTTGTCATTGTTGATGACAGCCCGGGTGTGGGTGCCGGAGCCGATAGGGCCCTTGTCGTCCCAGGCCCGAACGGAGAACTCCACCAGTCTGCCGTTTTCCGACACGCTGGTGATCTCTGCCTCGGCATAGACCTTCATGCCAAGGGGCGTGGGGGCGTCGTGGGTGATGTTCAGACGGATGCCCACGCTGCCCATGGACTTGTCCAGATAGGGGATCAGGCAGGACTGGGCGGCCCGCTCCATCATAGCGGCCATATAGGGGGTGGCGAAAACCGGCAGCATCCCGGAGCCGATGGTGGCGGCGGTATACTCCTCAGTGACAGTCTGCTCCAGGCGGCAGGCGGTTCCAATGGCGATCATAAACAGGTTCCTCCTCAAAGTGATGGATATACGCGACAGATACAGTCTACACCAAATCTGAGAAAATGCAAGAAAAACCGACGCGGAATTCTCCGCGCCGGTTTTGGTGAACGATCAGATGCCCAGCTCCGTCCACAGGTCGTTGTAAAGCGTCAGGGTCTCGGGGGGGAGATTCTCATAGATCTCGCACCGGTCCAGGACCTCCTGGGGAGCGGCCATGATCTCATACAGCTCCATGTCCAGGGGCTCGCCGTAGGTCTCCTCATAATAGGCCGGATACTGCTCCAGAGCCTCCGTGTTGGGAGAGGCGTACCAGATGTAGTCCATATTTCTGAGGTTGGCCTCGGTGGAGGCCATGAAGTTGATCCACGCCTCGGCCTCTTCCTTGTGCTGAGAGGTCTTGAGCACGCACATGGCGTCCACGAACCAGTTGCTGCCCTCCTGGGGCACCACGAACTTCAGATCGGGATTATTCTCCAGCATGGTCAGGTAGTCGCCGGCATAGTACATGCCGATGGCGGCGTTGGCGCCCTCCATCTTCTGGAAGATCTCATCCATGAAGAAGCCCTGATATACGCCCTTGCCCTTGGCGTCTGCCAGAAGCTGGTAGGCCTCCCGGATCTGGGCCTCGTCCGTAGTGTTCACACTGTATCCCAGCTTCAAAAGCGCCGCGCCCAGGGCATCCCGGGAGTTGCGGATCATGATGACCTTGCTGGCATACTGCTCGTCGAACATGGCGCTCCAGCTGGTGATGGGCTCGCTGATCATGGCGCTGTTATAGATGATGCCCAGGGTGCCCCAGGTGTAGGGCACGGTGTACTTGTTCTCCGGATCATAGTTGAGGTTCTTGTACCGGTCATCGATCTTGGAGAAGTTGGGGATATTCTCATAATTCAGCTCCGCCAGCATGTCCTCGTCGATCATGCGGGCGATCATATAGTCGGAGGGGACGATGACGTCATAGTCGGTGCCGCCGGTTTTCAGCTGGGAATAGAGGACCTCGTTGCTCTCGGCGGTTTGATAGTTGACCTTGATGCCGGTCTCCGCTTCAAATTCCTGGATCAGACTTTCGTCGATATATTCACCCCAGCTGCACACGTTTACCACGCGTTTGCCGCTGCTGCCTCCGTCAGACGCAGACGCATCGTCATCCTTGCGAACGGAACATCCGCTCAGAAACAGGGTCGCCGCCATGGTCATGGCCAGCGTCAAGGCTACTGCTTTTTTCAATTGATCATTCCTCCAGTATGTGTTGAAATCTATCTCAGGGCCGCAGCCCAAAAGACCGTTTACGCCCGCCGGGTCAGCATCTTCCGCTCCTGGCGGGACTCCCGGATGTTCACGATGGCCAGCAGGATCAGCACCGTCACGAACAGCAGCGTGGAGATGGCGTTGATCTCCGGGCTCACCCGCTTTTTGGTCATGCCGTAGATGGTCATGGCCAGGGTGGAGGAGCCGGAGCCGGCGGTGAAGTAGCTGATGACGAAGTCATCAATGCTCATGGTGAAGGCCGTCAGAGCGCCGGAGACGATGCCGGGCTTGATCTCCGGCAGGATCACCTTCCGGAAGGCCTGCATCCAGGTGCAGCCCAGGTCCATGGCGGCGTCCACCAGATTTTTGTCCATCTGCCGCAGCTTGGGGCCCACGGAGAGGATCACATAGGGGATGTTGAAGGTGATGTGGGCGATGAGCAGCGTGCCAAAGCCCATGTGGAGATGCTCCACCAGGATAAAGGTGTCCTGGGCCTGGTTGAACCATTGGGCAAAGGGCGTCCAGAGGTTGAACAGCGCCACAAAGAACAGGCACATGCTCACGCCGGTGACGATATCCGCGTTCATCATGGGGATGTTGTTCACCGTCATCAGCGGCTCCCGGACCCGCCGCCGCATGGCGTAAAAGCCGATGGCGGCAAAGGTGCCGGCAAAGGTGGCGATCACCGTGGCCAGCAGAGAGACCAGAAGCGTGGTATACACGCTCTGCATGATGGTCCGGTTCCCCAGGAGCTTTGCGTACCAGTCCAGGGAGAAGCCCTTCCAGACCACGCTGCTGTTGCCCGCGTTGAAGGAAAAGATGATCAGCAGGAAGATGGGCGCATAGAGAAAGAGAAACACCAGGGTCATGCAGACCCGGTTGAAAGCCTTTGTCTTCATAGCATCACCGCCTGTTCCTCACCCTCGCCGAAGCGGTTCATGAGCACCATGCAGGCCACCACGATCACCATCATCACCAGGGAGATGGCCGCGCCCAGCTGGGGGTTGTAGGCCCCGCCGAAGAACTGCAATTCGATCAGATCGCCCAGCAGCAGCTCCGACCCGCCGCCCAGCATCTTGGAGATGGCGAAGGTGGACACGGAGGGCACGAAGACCATGGTGATGCCGGAGAGGACGCCGGGCAGGCTCAAAGGCAGGATCACCCGCCGGAAGACCTGGAGGGTGTTGGCGCCCAGGTCCCGGGCCGCCTCGATCAAAGACCGGTCCAACTTCACGATCACCGAGTAGATGGGCAGGATCATGAAGGGCAGATAGTTATACACCATGCCCAGCACCACGGCCCCCTGGGTGTTGATCATCTGGAAGTGATCGATGGGGACATACTGGGCGGGATTTGCGGAAAAGTGCATGGCGATGCTGTTGTAGAGATCGATCAGCCCGATGTTCCGGAACAGCTGATTCAAAAAGCCGTTGTTCTCCAGAATGGACATCCAGGAGTAGGTCCGCAGCAGAAAGTTCATCCACATGGGCAGCATGATGAGGACCATGGCCACCCGCTGGAACCGGGGGCCCTCCTTGCTCATCATATAGGAGATGGGATAGCCGATCATCAGGCAGATGAGCGTTGCGATCAGGGCCAGCTTGAAGGACCGGGTGAACACCACGGTGTAGGTGCCCATCCGGGCGAAGTTCTCCAGGGTGAAGCCGCCGGCGGCGGAGGAGAAGGCATAGATCACCACCATCAGGATGGGGAGCACCACAAACAGCGTCATCCACCCCACATAGGGGATGGCGAACCGGGAGAGCTTGTTATTCTTCATCCCCGCCGTCCTCCTCATCCGGCGCCAGGCTGGCGTCGTCCAGCTCATCGTATTCCTCGGAGAAGGAGGAGTAGTCGCCGAACATCCCGGAGTACGCGCTTTTTTTCATCACATGGATGCTGTCGGGGTCCAGCTTGATGCCGATGTGCTTACCCTCGGGGGAGTGGTCCGTAGTCTGGATCAGCCACTTGAAGCCCTTGAAGTCCACGATGATGTCATACTGCATCCCCTTGAAGGTCACGTTGGTGACGGTGCCGGTGAGCTGACCCTGGTCCAGGGGAACGATGTCGATATCCTCGGGGCGGATGACCACGTCCACAGGCTCGTTGGGGGCGAAGCCGCCGTCCAGGCAGGGAAACTCCCGGCCGTACATCTTCACCACGTTGTCCCGGACCATGATGCCGTCGATGATGTTGGACTCGCCGATGAAGTCCGCCACGAAGGCGTTTTTGGGCTCGTTATAGATATCCTCGGGAGAACCGATCTGCTGGATGGTGCCTTTGTCCATGACCACGATGGTGTCGGACATGGTCAGGGCCTCCTCCTGATCGTGGGTGACATACACAAAGGTGATGCCCACCTGCTGCTGGATGCGCTTGAGCTCGATCTGCATATCCTTGCGCAGCTTCAGGTCCAGGGCGCCCAGGGGCTCGTCCAGAAGCAGCACCTTGGGCTTGTTCACCAGCGCCCGGGCGATGGCCACCCGCTGCTGCTGTCCGCCGGAGAGAGCGTCGGGCTTGCGGTTTTCAAAGCCCTTGAGGCTGATGATCTCCAGCATTTCCATGACCCGCTCCCGGATCTCCTCCTCGGGGATCTTGACCTTTTTCTTCCCGGAGGGGTCCTTGGGATCGCTCCGCCGCTGCATCCGCAGGCCAAAGGCGATGTTCTCAAACACCGTCAGGTGCGGGAACAGGGCGTATTTCTGGAACACGGTGTTGATCTGACGCCGGTAGGGCGGAACGTCATTAATCCTCACACCGTCAAAGAGAACGTCTCCGCCGGTAGGGGTGGCGAAGCCGCCGATGATCCGCAGTGTGGTGGTCTTGCCGCACCCACTGGGTCCAAGCAGTGTGAGGAATTCCTTATCATTGATATAGAGATTTAAGTGATCGAGAACCAGCTCGTCGTCGTACGCCATGCACAGGTCCCGCAGGCGAATCAACTCTTTGGACAATGTATCCTCCCCCATTTCAATCGTATTTTTTAAAAATCAAAACGCCTCTTTTCTCTGTTGAGGGGGAACCTTTCTCGTCGAAATTCAGCATCTCAAACTATATCGGAAACGGCTCAAAAAGTCAAGGGAATTCCCGGATTTTCCAGGGGGGTTTCCCCGCCATCAGCGGCGGGGAAAGTATTTGTCCCGGAAGGGGATCTCCTCCACGGTGAAGGTCCTGCCCCGCAGATAGTTCAATCTCCCCGCGTCAGTGGGAAAGGCGAAGCGCAGCTGATAGGAGTAAAGGGCCTGCCGGGTCTCGTGATAGCGCCGGTTCACATCCCCCCGGCCGTACTTGCCGTCCCCCAGCAGGGGACAGCCGATCTCCGCCATGGACACCCGGATCTGGTGGGTCCGGCCGGTGAGCAGACGGCACTCCACCAAAGAGAGCTCCCCCTGGGTCTCCAGAGTCCGGTACAGCGTGGCGGCGCTCTTGCCGCCGGGGACGGGGCGGCGGTAGAAGGCCACCTGCTTTTTGGCCTCGTCTTTCAGGAGAAAGCCCTCGATCCGCCCCTCCGCCGGCTGGGGCCGGCCCACGGTGACACAGAGATAGGATTTCTCCACCTCGTGGGTTTTAATCTTCTCGTTGAGGATCCGCAGCGTCTCGGCGTTTTTGGCGGCGATGACGATGCCGCCGGTGTTGCGGTCGATCCGGTTGCACAGGGCGGGGGCAAAGGCGTTTTCCCACTTGGGATTCCACTCCCGCTTTTGATAGAGGTAGGCCTGGATGTGGTTGATGAGGGTGTTGACCTTCTCAGTCTCGTCGGCATGGACCACCAGGCCGGGGCGTTTGTCTGCCAGCAGCAGGTTCTCGTCCTCATAGACGATGTCCAGCCGGGGCTGGAACAGGGTGAGGAACATGTTTTCCTCAGAGGGCTTGTCAAAGAACTCATCATTGATATATAATTGAAGGACATCGCCGGTTTCCAGCCGCACATCCCGCTTGGAGCCCTTGCCGTTGACCTTGATCCGCTTGAGGCGGATGTACTTCTGCAACAGAGCTGGGGGCAGCAGCGGCAGATTCTTGGCCACAAAGCGGTCCAGCCGCTGACCGGCGTCATTTTTTCCGATGGTGAATTCCCGCATAACAGCCTCCTGTGGGGGCCAGGGCCCCGGTTTTTCCGGGGGCTGGGCGCTCCCGGAGGATGATGCTATGATACCCGTTTCCCGCCGGGTTGTAAAGGGGCTGTTTCCCGCCGGCGGGGCGGAGAGAAGGAGGCTTGACCATGGACCAAGAGAGAAGACCCGGCTCCAGCGGGATCTGGCTGCTGGGCGGCGTGTATTTGCTGTACGTGTCCATTCAAATGCTGCGCCGGACCCTCTCCGGCGCGTCGGAGACGCCGGCCCTGGGCCTGCTGGGCGGCGCCGGGATGGGCCTTGCGGCGCTGTGGCTGTTCTGGCGGAGCTGGAAGGCCAGCCGGGAAAACCGGAAGGGCAGGGAAGAGGCGTCCCGTCCGCCGGAGGAGGAGCCGTGAGCGCCCCGCTGCTCTCGGCGGTCTGGGACGCGCAGGCGTGGCTGCCCCGGTTTAACCGCAGGGACTATGTCCCGGCCTTTGCGGAGTACCAAGCCCGGTTCGGACCGGACCTGCTGTCCCTGGTCCGGGAGGAGGACCCCGCCGCCCTGGCCGCGTCGCTGCTGGACGGTTTGGAGGGATCGTGGCAGGGGCTCTCCCCGCGCCGCCGGAGGGAGGCCCGGGGCGGCACGCGGCAGATGCTGGCGCTGTATCTCTCTCCGCTGCTGGTGGACCTGGAGGACCAGCCGGCGGGCCGCCGCCTGGCGGAGTCCATCCGGGAGATGTGGCTCACCCGCTTTCCCAAGGAGCCCTATACCGTCACAGATCACACTGCCCTGGAGGCTGGTTTCCGGGATACCATCATGGGCATCGAGGTCCACTGGCACGGCTGAGAGAGGCCCTGCGGAAAAATTCTGCCGGATTTTTGAAAAAATTGTTTGACATCCGTCCAACCATCCCTTATAATACTAATCGTGTCATTGCGAGGTAGCATATGATTTTAGATGTACGACCCCTGTTGCGCACCCCTGGAAAACAGTTGCCCTTCCAGTTCACTCTGGACCTCTCCGATGTGGAGTTTGCCGGCCGCTGTCCCATCAGCCGCCCGGTGGCGGTGGAGGGCGAGGTGCGAAATTCCGCCGATGTCCTGACTCTGACCATGACGGCCTCCACCACGCTGGACGCGGTGTGCGACCGCTGCGGGAAGGAGTTTTCCCAGGAAAAGCAGATCTCTTACAGCTGTATGCTGGCAGAGGAGCTGCAAAACGAGGACAACGACGACATCGTCCTGCTGGAGGCGGGCAAGGTAGACGCGGGCGATCTGGCCCGGACGGCCTTCATCCTCGGCATGGACACCAAAACTCTGTGTTCGGAAGATTGCAAGGGGCTCTGCCCCCGGTGCGGCGCCAACCTGAACGACGGCCCCTGCGGCTGTAAGCGAGAGGTGGACCCGCGTCTGGCGGCCCTGGCAAAGCTTTTGGAGAACAAATAAAGAAACTAGGGACGGGCAAGGGCCCGGGCCTTTGAGAGATCAAGGAGGTGTCACCATGGCAGTACCCAAGGGAAAAGTATCCAAAGCACGGCGCGATAAGCGGCGCAGCTCCCACTGGAAGCTGGCGGCCCCCGGTCTCGTCGCCTGTTCCAAGTGCGGCGCTCTGCACCTGCCTCACAGAATGTGCCAGGAGTGCGGAAGCTACAATGGCCGTGAGGTCAAGACCGTGAAGTCCGTTGTGGCGAAATAAGCAAGCGTAAGCGAGCGGGAGGGAAGAGCCATTCTTCCCTCCTTTCTTTTTTGAAAAAAGGAACTGGGGGTTCGCGCCTCAAAGGCGCGGGAATGTTTTTTCGCGCCACGGGCGCGGGATGACGCCGGCTTTGCCGGCGGGAATGCACCCCCCATTTTCTTTTTGAGACATCAAAAAGAAAATGCGCCGTGCACGGTGGAAAAGAAAAAATGTTTCGCGGTGGGATTGTCTGTCGGGTTTTAGGAAAGTTTCTGCCCGCGGCGCGGGTTGCGCGTGGGTTTAGAGGTTCCGGACACTCCCTGCTTCTTTTTCCGCTTGCGTTCCAGTGTAGCGTCAGCGGGGCCAGGAGGACGGTCTTTTCGATGACCACCAGCGTTGACCGCCGCAGTGTAAGCGTGGGGAACGCTGATTCGAGGAACGAGACCGGTCTGCGCCGCTTTCCGCTGGCGCTCCAGTGTAGCGTCAGCGGGGCCAGGAGGGCGGGCCTTTCTTCAACCACCAGCGTTGACCGCCGGGGTGCGCACGCGGGGGAAGCCGATTCAAAGGACGAGAACGGCGCGCGCCGGTAGGAGACTGGAGAATTGGTGGCAATTCTTTAGAACAGCCCCCGTATTTAAGCGAACTTGCGCGACTGCGCAAGTTCCGCGCCAAGCGTTTTTTCTCTTGGACGGCTCCACCGCCCGTTCTCTTTTTGCCGCCGCAAAAAGAGAATGGGGGGTGGAACACCTTGTCAACTGCCAGTTGACCTTCTCCCACCCAAGTGGGTATAATAGAATCGATTTCAGGAACAGAAAGGATGTGAGAGCCGGTGAAACCCATCGTCGCTATCGTGGGCCGCCCCAACGTGGGCAAATCCATGCTCTTCAACAAGCTGATCGGCAGACGGCTTTCCATTGTGGAGGACACCCCCGGCGTGACCCGGGACCGGATCTATGGGGAGGCCGATTGGAACGGCCGCTCCTTCACCCTCATTGACACCGGCGGCATCGAGCCCCGGACCGACAACCAGATCCTGGCCTTTATGCGGGACCAGGCGCAGATCGCCATCGACAACGCCACCGTCATCATTTTCCTGACGGATATCAAAACAGGCCTCACCGCCTCGGACCAGGAGGTGGCGGGCATGCTGCTGCGCAGCGGCAAGCCCATCGTGCTGGCGGTGAACAAGATGGACTCCACCGGCGCGGTGGACCCGGACTTCTATGAGTTCTACAACCTGGGCCTGGGCGATCCCATCGCCGTCTCCGCCGTCCACGGCCACGGCACCGGCGACCTGCTGGACGCCTGCGTGCAGTATTTCCCCCCGGAGGACGAAGAGGAAGAGGAGGACGACGCCATCCGGGTGGCCGTCATCGGCAAGCCCAACGCCGGCAAGTCCTCTCTGGTCAACCAGATCCTGGGGGAGGAGCGGGTCATCGTCTCCAACGTGGCCGGCACCACCCGGGACGCCATCGACTCCCGCTTTACCAACGACCAGGGCAGCTTCGTCTTCATCGATACCGCCGGCATCCGCAAAAAGTCCAAGGTGGAGGAGGACATCGAGAAGTACAGTGTGCTCCGGGCCACCATGGCCATCGACCGCAGCGACGTGTGCCTCATCATGATCGACGCCACCGAGGGCGTCACCGAGCAGGACACCAAGGTGGCGGGCCTGGCCCACGAGGCTGGCAAGGCCAGCATCATCGTGGTGAACAAGTGGGACCTGATTGAAAAGGACGGCAAGACCATGGACCACATGCGCCAGGAGGTCCGGGAGGGGCTGGCCTTCATGCCCTACGCCCCCATCCTCTTCATCTCTGCCAAGACCGGCCAGCGGGTGAACCGTCTCTTTGAGCTCATTGATTACGTTTCCAACCAGGCCTCCACCCGGATCACCACAGGCATGCTCAACAACGTCCTGGCGGACGCCCAGACCCGGGTCCAGCCGCCCACCGACAAGGGCCGCCGGCTGAAGATCTACTATATGACCCAGGTGGGCATCCGCCCGCCCCACTTCGTGGTCTTCTGCAACGACGCCCGCCTCTTCCACTTCTCCTATCAGCGGTATCTGGAAAACTGTATCCGCAATACCTTCGGCCTGGAGGGGACGCCCATCATCCTGTCGATCCGGCAGAAGGGCGAAAAGGAGGGATGATTATGGGAGAGATTTGGACGCTCCTGACGGAGCAGGGGCTGGACCTCTGGCTTCCGGCGCTGCTGGTGGCGGTGATCGCCTATTTCTGCGGCTGCTTCAACGGCGCGGTGATCGTCTCCAAATATATTCTCCGCAACGATGTGCGCAAGCACGGCAGCGGCAACGCAGGTCTTACCAACTTCTTTCGTACCTTCGGCGGACCGCTGACCCTGGTGGTGATCCTTTGCGATGTGTTGAAGGCGGTCATCGCCATTCTGGCGGGCGTGGCACTGTTTCGCGGAATGGTGCTGGATGAGGCGGCCGTGCTGGTGCTGGCCAAGTATTGGGCGGCACTGTTCTGCCTGCTGGGCCACATGTTCCCCTGCATGTTCCACTTCAAGGGCGGCAAGGGCATCCTCTCCGGCGGCACCATCGCCATCATGATCGACTGGCGGATCGCCCTGGTGGTCTGGGGAGGGTTCCTCATCCTGGCGGTGCTGACCCGGTATGTGTCCCTGGGCTCCTGCTGGGCCGGGGCCAGTTTCCCCTTTGCCACCTGGTTTGTCTATCGCGATCCGGTCATCACCGTCCTGGCGGTGGTCATCGGCGGCTTGATCCTCTATATGCACCGGGCCAATATCCAGCGGCTCCTCCAGGGAAATGAGAGCAAATTCAGCCTGCATCGGAAGAAGGAGGGCTCGTCATGAAAGCAGTGGTCATCGGCAGCGGCGGCTGGGGAACGGCGCTGAGCATGGTCCTGGCGGACAACGGTCACGAGACCTGGCTGTGGTCCCACAACCCGGACAAGGCCGCCGCCATGGAAAAGAGCCGGGAAAATCCCCTGCTGCCCGGCGTCCGCCTGCCGGAGAGCCTCCGGATCACCGGGGACTTACAGTGCCTGGAGGGCGCGGCGCTGGTGGTCAGTGCGGCCCCGTCCTTTGCCGTCCGGGAGACCGGGCTGAAGATCGCCCCCTATCTTCAGCCGGACAGTGTCCTGGTCTCAGTCTCCAAGGGCATCGAGCGGGATACCAACCTCCGGCTCAGCCAGGTCCTCCGGGAGGAGATCCGGGACGTCTGCCAGGTGGCGGTGCTCTCCGGCCCCTCTCACGCTGAGGAGGTGGCGATCCGGATGCCCACAGGCTGCGTGGCGGCCTGTCCCGACCTGGCGGCGGCCCGCTTCGTCCAGGACGCCTTTATGAGCGACTGCTTCCGGGTCTACACCAGCGGCGACATCGTGGGCGTGGAGCTGGCGGCGGCGCTGAAAAACGTAGTGGCCCTCAGCTGCGGCATCTGCACGGGCCTGGGCTTTCAGGACAATACCAAGGCCCTGCTGATGACCCGGGCCATGGCGGAGCTCACCCGCCTGGGCGAACACCTGGGCGGCACCCGGCAGACCTTCGGCGGCCTTGCCGGCATGGGGGATCTGATCGTCACCTGTACCTCCCTCCACTCCCGGAACAACCGGGCCGGCATCCTGATCGGCCAGGGCAAGACGGTGCAGGAGGCCATGGACCAGGTGGGCGCGGTGGTGGAGGGCTACTACGCCGCCGAGAGCATCCACCAGCTGGCGGAGCGGGAGGGCGTGGAAATGCCCATCTGCCGCTGCGCCTATGAGGTGCTCTACCGCGGAAAGAACGTCCGGGATGTGGTGGGGGAGCTGATGACCCGCGCCAAGAAGGACGAGCTTTTGGAGACGGCCTGGCTGTGAACGCACAGCGGCCAGTGAATAGAAAGAAGCGGGGGACTTTCGTCCCCCGCTTCTTGAATTTCCTGTGCCGGGCAAAAAAAGAAGATCCCGGACCGAAGTCCGGGATCTTTGTTTGTACATTCATCAGATCGCTCTGGTGACCTTGCCGGAACGCATACACCGGGTACAAACATACACATGGCGGGGGCTGCCATCAACGATCGCCTTCACACGCTTCACATTGGGTTTCCAAGCGCGATTGGAGCGCCGGTGAGAGTGGGAAACCTTGATGCCGAAGGTAACGCCCTTGTCGCAGAACTCGCATTTAGCCATCCGTTGCACCTCCTTGCTGCTGCGTATTTCACGGCCTGTCGCAGGCACAGCTAATATCCTAACAGAAAACTTCTCAAAATGCAAGAAGAATTTTCAAAAAAATTGAAGAATTTTAAGAGCTGTCCGAAAAAGCCCTGGGAGACAGGGCTTCAGGGCCCTTTGAGCCCCGGCGTTCCGCCGGAAAGCGGGGGCGTCTCCGGGCAGTTTTCCCTTGCCGGCGGTGGGAAAGTGTTGCGGAATCCACGAAATTCATATATAATGAAGAGCACAAAAACACCAGACCGCAGCAGCGGAAATCATCAGATCCAACGCCGGTCCTCGGACCTGGCGGGACGTGGCGGCCCGTCCGCCGGAAACAGGGGGAGAGACTATGCGCAGCAGAGGAACCAAGCTGACAAAATTTGTCGAGACCTTTCATTTGGAGGTCATCAACCGGGGCAGCGACTTTGACACGGCCCAGCTGACCATCATGGACGTGAACCGTCCGGGTCTGCAATTTCATAACTTCTACGACTACTTTGATCCCCGCCGGATTCAGGTCATCGGCAAGGCGGAGGCCACCTATCTGGAGAGCCTGACTGCGGCTCGCCGCCGGCAGTGCTTTGACGAGCTCTTTCTCTACGATATCCCCGCCCTGGTCATCTGCCGGGGCCTGCCGCTGTGCCAGGAGTGCCTGGAGAGCGCCCGGGAGCATGAGAAGACGCTGCTGCGCAGCAGCGAGACCACCGTGGATTTCACCAGCCAGACCATCGAGTACCTCAGCCGGGAGCTGGCGCCCTGCATCACCCGCCACGGCGTCCTGCTGGACATCTATGGCGTGGGCGTCATGATCACCGGCGACTCCGGCATTGGCAAGAGCGAGGTGGCCATCGAGCTGATCATGCGGGGCCACCGTCTGGTGGCGGACGACGCGGTGGAGCTGCGGATGGTCTCCAACCAGCTCATCGGCACCGCGCCGGAGGTGATCCGCCACTATATCGAGCTCCGGGGCATCGGCGTGCTGGATGTGCGCCAGCTCTTCGGCATGCGGGCCATCAAGCTGGAGTCCGAGCTGGATCTGGTGGTCCACTTCGAGCCCTGGGACGATACGAAGTTCTATGACCGCCTGGGCATCGAGGACCACTACACCGAGATCCTGGGCGTGCAGGTGCCCATCGTCACCATTCCCGTGCGGCCGGGCCGGAACCTGGCCAGCATCGTGGAGGTGGCCTCCATGAACAACCGCCACCGCCGGGTGGGCTATAACGCCGCCGAGGAGCTGGCCCGCCGGGTGGACCAGCGGGCAGACCGGGGCAGCGGCAAGCTGGACTGAGAGGAGGCACGGGAGATGTATATCGGCATCGACGTGGGCGGCACCAATTTGAAAGCCGGCCTTGTGGACGAGAGCGGCGAGCTGCTGGCTGTGGAGCGGATGCCCCTGGATTTCCAGGGACCCGAGGCCTTTGCGGCCCAGCTGGCGGCCCTGGCCGGGACGGTGATGACCGTCGGCGGCGCGGAGCGGGAGGATGTTTCCTATGTGGGCGTCGGGATTCCCGGCGCTGTCCGGGGCGGCGAGATCCTCTACACGGCCAATATCCCCATGCGGAATGTGCCGCTGGAGACGCTGTTCCGCCGCCATCTGGATCTGCCGGTGCTGCTTGGCAACGACGCGGACTGCGCCGCCGTGGGCGAGTGGCTCTTCGGCGCGGGCCGGGGGACCCGGCACTTCATCGTGATCACCCTGGGCACCGGCGTGGGCGGCGGATTGATCCTCAACGGCAAGCTCTACTGCGGCTGCGGCGCCGGCGGCGAGGTGGGACACATCGTCATCGACCGGGACGGCCCGGCCTGCAACTGCGGCCGCCGGGGCTGCTGGGAGACCTACGCCTCCGCTACCGGCCTGATCCGCCAGACCCGGGAGGCCATGGCGGCCCACCCGGAGAGCCGCCTCCACGCTGTGGCGGCCCGGAACGGAGCTGTGGACGGGCGGACGCCCTTCCAGGCGGCGCAGGAGGGGGACGAGACGGCCCTGGCGGTGTGCCAGGCCTATGCCCGGTCCCTGGCTGCGGGGCTTACCGATCTGGTGAACATCTTCCACCCGGAGGCAGTGGCCCTGGGCGGCGGCGTGGCCGCCGCGCCGGAGGAGCTGCTGCTGCGCCCGGTGGAAAAGCTGGTGGCCGGGGAAAGCTATGCCCGGCACGTGGGCCAGGTGCCCCGGATCGTCCGGGCGGAGCTGGGCAACGACGCCGGCATTTTGGGCGCGGCCATGCTCTGCCGGGCCCTATGACAGTTTTGAGGAGGTCTTTCCATGTCCTGGGAGACAACATTTGATACCTGGGCGGCGGCCTATCTGCCGGATGTGGCCGTGGTCTGTGACGAGCCGATGAGCCGCCACACATCCTTTCGGATCGGCGGTCCCGCCAAACGCATGGCCTTTCCCCAGCGGGGAGAGCAGCTGGTGCTGCTGGCGGAGTTTGCCCGGAGCTGTGGGGCCCGGCCCCTGGTCATCGGCAACGGCACCAATCTCCTGGTCCGGGACGATGGTCTGGACCGGCTGGTGATCGACACCTCCCGGTGCCTGAACCGGGTGGAGGCAGGGCCGGAGCCCGGTGTTCTGGTGGCCGACGCCGGAGCCACCCTGGCCCGGACGGCGGACCTGGCCTGCCGGCTGGGGCTGACGGGGCTGGAATTTGCCCACGGCATCCCCGGCACGGTGGGCGGCGGCGTGTGCATGAACGCCGGAGCCTACGGCGGGGAGATCAAGCAGGTTTTGCGCTGCGCGTCGGTGCTGTTTCCCGAGGAGGGCGTCCGCCGCCTGACGGCGGAGGAGCTGGACCTTGGCTATCGCCACAGCCTGCTGGCGGACCGGCCCGACGGGGTGGTCCTCAGCGCCGAGTTTTCTCTCAGCGCCGGAGACGAGGCGGCCATCCGGGAGACCATGCGGGACCTGATGGCCCGCCGGAAGGCCACCCAGCCCCTAGAGCTGCCCAGCGCCGGCAGCACCTTCAAGCGGCCTGTGGGGAACTTTGCCGGCACCTTGATCGACCAGTGCGGCTTAAAGGGCCTGACCGTGGGCGGGGCCCAGGTCAGTGAAAAGCACGCGGGCTTTGTGGTGAACCGGGGCGGGGCCACCTTTGATGACGTGACGGAGCTGATCCGCCGCGTCCAGGCCGCTGTTCTGGAAGAAACCGGCGTCCGGCTGGAGCCGGAGGTTCGGATCATCGAAGAGTGAGGGATCGGCAACTATGGAAATTCTGATCATCTCCGGTCTCTCCGGCGGCGGAAAGAGCAAGGCCGCCTCCTTTTTAGAGGACATGGGCTTTTATATCGTGGACAATATGCCCGCCGCCATGATCTTGAAATTTGCGGAGTTCTGCGCGGGCGGCGGAGGCCGCTATGACCGGGTGGCCCTAGTCTACGACGTGCGCACCGCCACCTCGCCCACAGAGCTGTTTTCTGTTTTGGACCAGCTGAAAACCATGGTGCCGGACTGCCGGCTGGTCTTCCTGGACACCTCGCCGGAGGTGATCATCCAGCGGTACAAGGAGAGCCGCCGCCGTCACCCCCTGCGAGGCAGCGCCGACTCTCTGGAGGAGGCGGTTCGCCGGGAGCGGACGCTGATGGAGCCCCTGCGGCAGCGGGCCGACGTGGTCATCGACACCACCCACACCAGCGCCGCCCAGCTCCGGGCCCGATTGCTCCACGAGTTCGGCGGCGGAGCCGAGCAGGGGAGCCTGGCAGTGAACGTGGTCTCCTTTGGCTTTAAGTACGGCCTTCCCATGGAGGCGGACCTGGTCTTTGACGTCCGCTTCCTGCCCAATCCCTTTTATGTCGAGGACCTCCGCCCCCAGACCGGTCTGGACGAGGGCGTGGAGCGATATATCTTTGGCTTTGCCCAGACCGGACAGTACCTGGAAAAGGTTAAGGATCTGCTGGCCTTCTCCCTGCCGCTCTACGCCCAGGAGGGAAAGACCGGCTTGACCATCGCGGTGGGCTGCACCGGCGGCCATCACCGCTCGGTGGCGGTGGCCCACGCGCTGGCGGAGTTTGTCCGGGGCCGGGGCTACGCGGTCACGGAGAACCACCGGGACATTGCCCGGGGCTGAGAGAGGAGAGCCGGTATGAACGACGTCTATCGCCTGCCCCGGTCCCGGGGACCGAAGATCGCCGCCATCGGCGGCGGCCACGGCCTTTCCCACATGCTCCGGGGACTGAAACAGTATACGGAAAATCTCTCTGCCATCGTCACGGTGGCGGATGACGGCGGCGGCAGCGGCATGCTCCGCCAGGACCTGGGGATGCCCCCGCCGGGGGACCTGCGCAACTGCATGGAGGCCCTGGCCAACACCGAGCCGCTGATGCGGGAGCTGATGCACTACCGCTTTCCCGAGGGGAGCCTGGCGGGGCAGAGCTTTGGAAACCTCTTTCTGGCGGCGCTCAACGGCATCTCCCCCTCCTTTGACGCGGCGGTGGCCCGCATGAGCCAGGTCCTGGCCATCACCGGCCGGGTCCTGCCGGTGACCACGGCAGACGTCCAGCTGGAGGCTTTTTTTGAAAACGGCGCCTCCGTGGTGGGGGAGTCCAAGATCTTTTACTGCAAGAAGCGGGAGGACTGCCGGATCACCCGGGTCCGCCTGCTGCCGGAGCATCCCCGGGCCCTGCCCGAGGCCCTGACGGCCATCCGGGAGGCGGACGTTCTGCTTCTGGGGCCGGGGAGTCTCTATACCAGCATCATCCCCAACCTCCTGGTGGAGGGCATCGTGGATGCCATCCAGGCCTCCCGGGCCCTGAAGATCTATGTGGCCAACGTCATGACCCAGGAGGGGGAGACCGAGGGCTATACCCTCTCAGACCATATCCAGGCCCTGTTCCAGCACGGCGCGCCGGGGCTGTTTGACCTGTGCCTGACCAACGCTTCGCCCATCCCCAGGGATGTGGCCGCCCGGTATGCCGCCGAGGGGGCCGCCCCCCTGGTCTGCGACGAGGACGCCTGCGCTGCCCTGGGGGTGGAGGTAGTCCGCCGCCCCATCGCCACGGTGGAGGAAGGCTATGTCCGCCACCACTCCGACGCCCTGGCCCGGGAGCTGATTTTGCTCCACGCTGAGCGCAGCGTCCGCATCGCAGGCAGCAGCGCCGATTACCGCTCCGACCACTACCGCATGGAGCAGCGAACATAAGGAGTCCCTATGTCCTTTTCCTTTGAGACCAAAAATGAGCTCTGCCGTCTCCCGGTGCAAAAGACCTGCTGCGCCCGGGCGGAGGCCTACGGCATCCTGCTCTACTGCAATACCTTCAGCTCCGTCGAGGTCCGGATCATCACCGAAAATCCCAACTTCGCCGCCCGGCTGCCCCGGCTCTTTCAGCGGGCCTTCAGCCTGCGCTTTGACCGGGTGCCGGAGCCGGATGTGCCGGGGAAGATGGTCTTTCAGATCACGGACCGGCGGAAGCTGGATCACATCATCAACACCTTGGGCTACGACCCCCGGCAGAGTCTGGTCCTCCACATCAACTTCGGCCTGCTGGAGGAGGAGTGCTGCCGGGCTTCGTTCCTGCGGGGGGCCTTTTTTGCCGGCGGCAGCCTGACGGACCCCCTCAAGCGCTATCATCTGGAGCTGACCACCTCCCATCTCCAGGCCAGCCGGGAACTGGAGGTCCTTCTCCGGGAGTGCGGCTATCCCCCCAAGGGCCTCAGCCGCAACGGCAGCTTCATCACCTACTTCAAGCAGAGCGACCAGATCGAGGATTTCCTCACCCTGATCGGCGCGCCGGTGGCGGCCATGCACATCATGTCCGCCAAGCTGGAAAAGGACCTGCGCAACAGCGTCAACCGCCGGCTCAACTGTGACAGCGCCAACCTGGACAAAGCCGTGGAGGCCGCCCAGGAGCAGCTGGAGGCCATCCGGCGGCTGCGGGAGGCGGGGGTGCTGGAGGAGCTGCCGGACAAGCTCCAGCTGACAGCGGCCCTCCGGCTGGAAAACCCGGAGCTGAGCCTTTCCGAGCTGGCGGAGGAATTTGACCCGCCGGTGACCAAATCCTGTCTGAACCACCGGCTCCGCAAGCTCCAGGACCTGGCAAAGGCCCTGTGACGGAGACGGATTTTACCAACGAACGGAGGAATGACCATGGATCGCTGCGCATTGGCATATGATTATCACAAGCAGGGCTATAACTGCGCCCAGTCGGTGGCCGGGGCCTTTGGGGACCGGACCGGCTGGCCCATGGACCGGACGGCCGCCGCCATGGGGGCCTTCGGCCGGGGCGTGGGCGGCGAGGCGGAGCTGTGCGGGGCCCTCAGCGGCGCCGTGCTGGTGCTGAGCCTGCTCTTTCCCTACGATGGGTCAGACCCGGAGAAGAAGCAGGCCCTCTACGGCCTGGCCCAGGAGCTGCGGGAGCGGTTCCTGGCATCCTTCGGCTACACCCGCTGCGGCGACCTGCGCTCTGCCCAACCCCAGCTGGGTCCCACCGCCCTCCGCCTGGGGGCGGAGAAGCCCTGCGAGGGCCTGATCATCACCGCTGTGGAGCTGTTGGAGCAGATGCTCTCAGAGCTGGAAGGATAAAGGAGGGGCCTATGGATCTGAAACGGGCCCTCCGGCGCACGTGGTATTTGTTCTTCGGCGGCCTTGCCCTCTTGTTTCTGGCGCTGATGCCGGAAACGGTGGCGGTCAAGCTGACCCTGGCCGGTCTGGGCGTGGCGCTGACCGCAGAGGGCGTTTTCAGCGGCTGGTGGTCGCTGCGCTGTCCCCGCTGCGGGGCGTCCTTGATGGCGGGGGGACGGATTCCGATGAATCTCCCCAACTTCTGCCCCCGGTGCGGGAAGCCGCTGTGAGGGCAAAGGGCCCCGGCGGCTGACGGGGAATCGAAACACGAGGAAAGGAAACGACTATGGCCTTTGTTCACCTGCATGTCCATACGGAATACAGCCTCCTGGACGGCGCCTGCCGCATCCGGGATCTGCCGAAGATCGTCCGGGAGATGGGCCAGACTGCCTGCGCCATCACCGACCACGGCGTGATGTACGGCGCGGTGGACTTCTATCGGGCCTGCAAGGCGGAGGGGATCAAGCCCATCATCGGCTGCGAGGTGTACGTCACCCCCCAGGGCCGGTCCCGCTTTGATAAGGTCCATGAGTTTGACGCCGAGAGCCGCCATCTGGTGCTGCTGTGCGAGAATGAGGAGGGGTACCGGAATCTCTCCCTGCTGGTCTCCGCCGGCTGGACCGAGGGCTTTTACATCAAGCCCCGGATCGACCTGGAGCTGCTCCGTCGGCACAGCGCCGGATTGATCGCCCTCTCCGCGTGCCTGGCAGGAGAGATCCCCCGCCGGCTGCGAAACGGCGAGTACGACAACGCCAAGGCCTATGCCCTGGAGCTTGCGGAGATCTTCGGCCCGGACCGCTTTTACCTGGAGCTCCAGGACCACGGCATCCCGGACCAGAGAGGGGTGAATCAGGGCCTGATCCGCATCCATCAGGAGACGGGGCTTCCCCTGGTGTGTACCAACGACGCCCATTACCTCCGAAAGAGCGACGCCGAGGCCCACGATGTGCTGCTGTGCATCCAGACCGGCAAGACCCTGGACGACGAGAACCGGATGCGCTATGAGCCCCGGAATTTCTATCTCCGCCGGGAAGAGGAGATGGCGGAGCTGTTTCGGGACTGTCCGGAGGCCCTGGAGAACACCCAGAAGATCGCCGACTTGTGCCGCCTGGAATTTACCTTCGGCAAGTACCATCTGCCGGAATTCCAGCTCCCGCCGGGCTATGACAGCTTCACCTATCTCAAAGAGCTCTGTGACCAGGGCTACCGGGCCCGCTACGGCGGGAACGATCAGTATCGGGACCAGCTCCGGTACGAGCAGGATATGATCGAGCAGATGGGCTTTACCGATTACTTCCTCATCGTCTCGGACTTTGTCCGCTACGCCAAAAGCGTGGACATCCCCGTGGGCCCGGGCCGCGGCAGCGCGGCGGGCAGCATGGTCAGCTACTGTTTGGGCATCACCGACATCGACCCCATGAAGTACCGGCTGTACTTCGAGCGGTTTTTGAATCCGGAGCGGGTGAGCATGCCGGATATCGACATGGACTTTGGAGACACCCGCCGGGACGAGGTCTTCGACTACGTCCGCCGGAAGTACGGAGAGGACCATGTGGCCCACATCGTCACCTTCGGCACCATGGCGGCCCGGGGCGTGATCCGGGACGTGGGCCGGGTGATGAACCTGCCCTATGCCGATGTGGACGTGATCGCAAAGCAGGTGCCAAACGCCCTCCACATCACCCTGGACGACGCCTTGCGCCTGAGCAAGCCCCTCAGCGAGTCCTATGACCGGGACCCCCAGATCCGAAAGCTCATCGATACGGCCAAGGCCCTGGAGGGGATGCCCCGCCACGCCTCCACCCACGCCGCCGGCGTGGTCATCACCAAGCAGCCGGTGGTGGAGTATGTGCCGCTGTCCAAGAACGACGACACCGTGGTTTGTCAGTATGTCATGACCACGCTGGAAGAGCTGGGCCTTTTGAAGATGGACTTCTTAGGGCTCCGGAACCTGACGGTGCTGGACGACGCGGTGAAGATGGTCCAGGCCTACCAGCCGGATTTCCGGCTGGAGGATATCCCCGAGGACGACCGGGAGACCTTTGAGATGATCTCCGCCGGCCGGACCTCCGGCGTGTTCCAGATGGAGTCCGGCGGCATGACCGGCGTGTGCGTGGGCCTCAAGCCGCAAAATATCGAGGACATCACCGCCATCATCGCCCTCTACCGCCCCGGACCCATGGACGCCATCCCCCGCTTCATCGCCTGCAAGCAGGACCCCCGACAGATCCGCTACCGCCACCCCTCTCTGGAGCCCATCCTCTCCGTGACCTATGGCTGCATCGTCTACCAGGAGCAGGTCATCCAGATCTTCCAGCAGCTGGGCGGCTATTCCCTGGGCCAGGCGGACATGGTGCGCCGGGCCATCTCCAAGAAAAAGGCCGCCCAGATCCAGAAGGAGAAGGACGCCTTCATCCACGGAGATCCGGAGCGAAACATCGCCGGCTGCGTGGCAAACGGCATCCCGGAGGAGACGGCGGAGGCCATCTACCAGGAGATCTACGATTTTGCCAACTACGCCTTCAACAAGGCCCACGCCGTCAGCTACGCGGTGGTGGCCTATCAGACGGCCTACTTCAAGTGCCATTACACCAAGGAGTATATGGCGGCGCTGCTGACCAGCGTGCTGGACAACTCCGACAAGGTGGCCGGCTATATCAACGAGTGCAAGGAGTGCGGCATCCCCCTGCTGCCGCCGGATATCAACCGCTCCGCCGACCGCTTCACGGTGGAGGAGGGGGGCATCCGCTTCGGCCTGGTGGCCATCAAGAATATCGGCCGGGGCTTTATCCAGGCGGTGATGGAGGAGCGCAAGAGCCGTCCCTTTACCTCCCTCAACGACTTCTGCCAGCGGATGCAGGGCAGCGACATGAACAAGCGGGCCGTGGAGAACCTGATCCGCTCCGGCGCCTTTGACGCGCTGGGGGCCCGCCGGTCCCAGCTGATCCAGGTCTATGAGAAGGTGCTGGATGCCTGCGCCGCCCAGCGGCGGGATAATGTGGAGGGCCAGCTGGACTTTTTCTCCCTCTCCGCCGGTGAGAGCGGCGAGGTGGAGCCGGTCCGGGAGATCCCTTTGCCCAACATCCCGGAGTATACGATCCAGCAGTTGATGACCATGGAGAAGGAGACCACCGGACTCTATCTCTCCGGCCACCCCATGGACCAGTACCGGGAGGCGGTGGCCCGCCTCCGGGCGCCCACCATCGGCTCCGTGCTGGAGGATTTCGCCCGGGAGGGCGGCCCCACCCGCTTTGCCGACGGCCAGCGCCTCACCCTCTGCGGCGTGGTGACCTCCAGCAAGACCAAGACCACCAAGAACCACAGCCTGATGGCCTATGTGGTGGTGGAGGACGATACGGCCTCTCTGGAGATGCTCTGCTTTTCCAAGGTGCTGGACACCTGCGGCGCGTATTTGAAGGAGAACCAGGCCGTGGTGGTCCAGGGCCGGCTCTCCGTCCGGGATGAGAAGGCCCCCCAGCTGATGTGCGACTCAGCCTATCCTCTGAGCCAGGCCGACGGTCCCGCCCCGGCCCCCTCCGCCGCCCCGGCAGGGGAGGAGAAGATGGTGCGGGGAAAGACGCTGTTTTTGAAGTTCCCCAGCCTCAGCGACAGCGCCGTGCGCCACATGAAGCTGGTCTTTGCCATGTTCCCCGGCTCCACCCCGGTGAAAATGGTGATGGCGGACACCCGAAAGGTCTACGCCACCCAGGTCCTTCTGCACAAGGCCCTCCTCCGGGAGGCCCAGGAGACCCTGGGAGAGGAAAACGTAGTCGTCCGCTGACGATCAAACCAGAAAGTCCCCCGGAGCCATATGCTCCGGGGGACTTCGTTATACCTCCAGGGCTGCCAGATACAAAAGCGTTGCATCCTTGGGCCGGCGCAGGTCCCGGCCGGTCCGCTTGGCCAGGGCCTCCACCCGGTATTGGAAGGTGTTGCGGTGAATGAACAGCGCCTCTGCGCACCGCCGCATATCGCCCTCCTGCTGAAAATAGAGCAGGATCAGCCGGGAAAACTCCTGGGTCTCCCGGTCCGTGCAGCCGGAAAAGAGCACCTCCCGCAGATCCTGGCGGAGCTTTTTGGGGATGCTCTGGACCAGAAATTCCAGGGATACCTCGTCATAGAAGACCAGATGGCTCCGGTCAGATTGCTCCGCGGCCACACTGGCAGTTCGGGCCTCCAGATAGCACCGGCGGATATCTGCGGGAGACCGGGAGGGGCTGCTGATGCCGCCCCGGACCAAAACACCGTAGTACCCCTCCACATCCCCACAGGCCTGCCGGACCGCTGCCAGGGCCTGGTTTCGGTCCAGGCCGCACAGCAGCAGGATCACCTGATCCCGGATCACGGCGCAGGCGTGGCGGCTGTCCTGTCGCAGCCGGGCCTGGAGCATCCCCAGGATCAGGGAACTGCGCATCTCCCCTAGGTCCTCCACGCTGCCGGATAGGGCGGGCCGGGGCAGCCGGAGCAGCGCCACGGTGTAGGGCTCCTCCAGAGCAAAGCCCAAAAGCCGTCCCCGAACCTCCAGCTCGGCCCAGTCCGGCTCCCGGGAGAACAGCCAGTTTTCCACAAACAGCTCCCGGGCCCGTTCCACCAGATCCGCCTGCTCCCTGGCCCGGACCCGTTCCACCAAAAGCTCCGTCAGATGCTTGATGACGCTGCCGAAGGCGGATACCTCCGAAGGCGGCCCGGTGATGCCGATGACTCCAACGGTCCGCCCGTCCAGCCGCACAGGCAGGTTGATGCCCGCCTGCATGCCGGATTGATCTGCTTCCACCGTCAGAGAGGAAAGGCCCTCTTGAAGGACCCGGGCAGCTCCGGGGTGGAGCTGGCCCTGGCGGGCAGGGTTGGTGCTGGCCAGAATGCGGCCGTCTCCGTCCATGATGTTGATATCCCGGCCGATAGCCTCCTTGACCTGGTCCACGATGCGCTGGGCCTCCTGCTGGGAGAGAAACATATCGCTGCCTCCTTGTAATTTTTATAAGAAATTATAGCATTTCTTATAAAAATTACAAGAGACAAGATGCTATCATCAAAGCATCAATAATAAGGAGGGCGCTTGCATGAATATTGTGGTCCTGGACGGCTATGCGGAAAATCCCGGCGATCTGAGCTGGGAAGAGCTGGAGAAGCTGGGAAAACTGACGGTCTATGACCGGACCAGCCTCACCGACGAGGAGGAGATCATTGCGCGCATCGCGGACGCGGAGGTGGTTTTGACCAACAAGACCCCCATCAGCCGCCGTGTTTTCGAGGCCTGTCCCACGGTCCGCTACGTGGCCATGCTGGCCACGGGCTATAACGTGGTGGATGTGGCCTGTGCCCGGGAGCGGGGGATCTCTGTGTCCAATGTGCCGGTCTACGGCACCCGTTCGGTCAGCCAGTTTGCCATCGCGCTGCTGCTGGAGGTCTGCCACCACATCGGCCATCACGACCAGACCGTCCACGAGGGCAAGTGGGAGCGAAACGCCGACTGGTGCTACTGGGACTATCCCCTCATCGAGCTGGCGGGGAAGACCTACGGCCTTTTGGGCTGCGGCAACATCGGCATCCACACCGCCGAGATCGCCAAGGCCCTGGGGATGCGGGTCATCGCCTATGACGCCAAGGAGAGCCCGGCGGGCCATGCCCTGGGCGTAGAGTATGTGGACCTGGACACCCTCTTTGCCCAGTCCGATGTGCTGGGTCTCCAGATGCCTCTGTTCCCCTTTAATACGGGCATCATCAACAAGGAGAACATCGCCAAGATGAAGGACGGCGTCATCATCATCAACAACAGCCGGGGCCAGATGGTGGTGGAGCAGGACCTGGCCGACGCTCTGAATTCCGGCAAGGTGGCCGCCGCCGGTCTGGATGTGGTCTCCACCGAGCCGATCCGGGGCGATAACCCCCTGCTTACGGCGAAAAACTGCATCCTCACGCCCCATATGTCCTGGGGCGCGAAGGAGAGCCGCCAGCGGATCATGGACTGCACTGTGGAGAATGTGAAGAGCTATCTGGCGGGAAGCCCCCAGAATGTGGTGAATCCGTAACGGCCATGGAGAAGATCGTTGTCGTCTCCGACTCCTTTAAGGGGACGCTGTCCAGCCTGGAGATCTGCCGCCTGGCCCGGCAGGCAGTTTCCGCCGTGTTTCCCGCCTGCCAGGTGGACACCGTGCCGGTGGCCGACGGGGGAGAGGGGACTGTGGACTGTTTTGTGGAGGCCATTGGTGCAGAGCGGGTGAGCGTCCCGGTTACTGGTCCCTTCGGCGAGCCCTTGGAGGCCGCCTACGCCCGAAAGGGCAGTCTGGCCGTCTTGGAGATGTCCGCGGCGGCGGGGCTTCCTCTGGTAGGGGACCGGGGGGACCCGGAGCGGACCACCACCTATGGCGTGGGGCAGCTTGTCCGCCACGCGGTGGACCATGGCTGCCGGGAGATCCTGCTGGGCATCGGCGGCAGTGCCACCAACGACGGCGGCTGCGGCTGCGCCGCAGCCCTTGGCGCGGTGTTTTTCGATGAGACCGGCGCACCCTTCCTGCCGGTGGGGGGCACCCTGGACCAGATCGCCCGGATCGACGTCTCCGGCGCATCGGCGCTGCTGGAGGGAATAGACGTCACAGTGATGTGCGATGTGGAAAATCCCCTTTACGGCCCCACCGGCGCGGCCCATATCTTTGGCCCCCAGAAGGGGGCGGACGGGGCCATGGTGGAGCGGTTGGACCGCCAGCTCCGGGCCTTGGACCACTGTATCCGCCGGGAGCTGGGGATGGACCTGAGCGCCCTTCCCGGCGGCGGTGCCGCCGGCGGCATGGGTGCGGGCTGTGTGGCCTTTCTGGGGGCGGAGCTTCGCTCCGGCATCGAGGCGGTGCTGGACGCAGTGGACTTTGAAAGCCGCCTGGCGGGAGCGGATCTGGTCCTCACCGGCGAGGGCCGCATCGACAGCCAGAGCGTCCACGGGAAGGTGATCTCCGGTGTGGCCCGGCGGACTGCGCTGCGGGGAATTCCTCTGGTTGCCCTAGTGGGGGCCATCGACCCCAGCGCCTCTGCCGCCTATGGACTGGGGGTCACCGCCATGTTCGGGATCGACCGGGAGGGGGAGGACTTTGCCAACAGCGCTCCCAAGAGCGGCGAAAACTATCGCCGGACGCTGGAGGATATCCTCCGCCTTGTCCGGGCGGTGGAGCCCCGCTGAACGGATCAAAAAGCAAGCCCGCCGGTCTCCCGGCGGGCTTGCTTGACGCTTGACATTCTTACGAGGGCTCCTCATCCTGGAGCAGCAGCCCCAAAATGGCGCTGTACAGCCGCTCCGGCGACTTCTGGAACCGGGCGGCCATGGCCTTGGCCATATCCTCCCGGGGGGCCATCAGCCGCAGGTGCAGCAGCTCTCCCATGTCGTCCTCCAGATCCAGCTTCACCGTGTACGTGCCGTTGGGCCGGGGGGCATAGCTGGCCTTCACCTGGTTCTTCCGCCGGAGCTTCCGGTTCCAGGCCTCCAGATTTTTGTCGCACCGCAGCCGCACAGAATAGGCCAGACTGCTCTCGCAGATCTTACTGTTGCGCAGTCCCTTTTCCGTGATGGCGTAGAGCCCATCCTCCGACAGCGTCAGGTGGCCCGTGTCCACCAGATCCCGCAGGCACTCGGAAAAGTCGAAGTAATCGATGGCGTCATCGCATAACGTCAGGTCCCAGACGGTGTCAAAGGGCACCGGCTCAATGACCCGGGCGGCGATATAGAGAATGAGAAATTTGATCTCCAGCTTGTCCTGGACAAAGCCTGTTGCCACAGGCGTCACCTCCGTGTGTGATCTTTTTTCCAGTATACCGCATTTCCACCCGGTTTGTACAGCCCGAAATCAAAAACTCCCGCCGCCCCTGCGGTCGGAGTTGCAATCGGAGACGGCGGGGCGTATAATCATGTTCGAAATTTTAAGACGGAGATGAGAACCCATGGACTTGACGATCAGAGCCTATCAGGAGACGGATCTGCCCGCCATGATCGCCATTTGGAACGAGATCGTGGAGGAGGGCGCCGCGTTCCCCCAGGAGGACTGTCTGGATGGGGAGAGTGGCCGGGCCTTTTTCGCCGCGCAGAGCTATACCGGCGTGGCGGTGGACCGGGAGACGGAAAAGCTTCTGGGCCTCTATATCCTCCACCCCAACAACGTGGGCCGCTGCGGCCATATCTGCAACGCCAGCTATGCCGTCGCTTCCCAGAGCCGGGGGCTCCACATCGGCGAGAAGCTGATCCTGGACTGTATGGAGCGGGGCCGGGAGCAGGGCTACCAGGTGCTTCAGTTCAACGCGGTGGTGGCGACCAATGTCCACGCCCGGCACCTCTATGAGCGCCTGGGCTTTACCCAGCTGGGCACCATTCCCGGGGGCTTTCGCATGAAGGACGGCCATTACGAGAATATCTGCCCCTATTACCACACCCTCTAACGAAAAAGCCCCGGTGCCGCCCCAGGCGACAGACAGGGGAGGATGCGTTCTGCCAGCGGCTGCCGGGCTCCGGCGGCTGCTGGTTTTCCTGGGCCCTGTCGAATCCTGGCGAAATTCGCCTTGACGGTGTTTCCGGCGGCTGGTATCATAGGGACAATAAACCAGGCTCCCCGGAGCCGGACAGGCGGTGTGAGATGAAAAGACATCATTGGCTGGCCATTCTGACCCTGGGACTGTTGCTGACGGCCTGCGGCCGCCAGGCTTCGCCGCCTCCCGCGCCGGAGCCGGAGCCGCCGGCGGCGGTGGAGCCCCAGCCGGCCCCTGAGCCGCCGGTCCCGGCGGGGACCAATCCCCTGACGGGGGAGCCCATGGAGCCGGAGTTGGAGACGCTGCGGCCTGTGGCGGTGATGTTCAACAATTTGAAAGCCGCCCAGCCCCAGATCGGCGTCAGCGGAGCGGACCTCATTTATGAGGTGGTGGCCGAGGGCGGCATCACCCGGATGCTGGGGGTCTTTCAGTCCCTGGAGGGGGTGGAGGAGCTGGGCAGCATCCGCTCCACCCGGGCCTATTACCTGGAGCTGACGCTGGGCCACGACGCCCTGCTGGTCCATGCCGGCGGCAGTCCGGAGGCCTACCGCCAGATCCCGGCCTGGGATGTGGACAACATGGACGGCGTCCGGGGCGGCAGCGACGCGGAGATTTTCTGGCGGGACCCGGAGCGCCGGAAGCACAACGGCTTTGAGCACAGCCTTATGACCTCGGGGGAACAGATCCAAAGCTATTTGGAGGCGGGCCATTTCCGGCGGGAGCTCCGGGAGGGGTTCTCCCAGGGCTTGACCTTCGCCCAGGATGGAACGCCGGCAGGCGGCGCGGCGGCAGAGGAGATCGCGGTGAAATTTTCTCCCTACAAGACCGGGATCTTTACCTATGACCCCACCTCCGGCCAGTATCTGGTGAGCCAGTACGGAAAGCCCCACACCGACGGCGGAAACGGCCAACAGCTGGCGGTGACCAATTTGCTGGTGCTGGAGACGGACATCCACCTGACCAGCGGCGACGCCGAGGGCCGCCAGACGGTCCGCCTCACCGGCACCGGGCACGGGACCTTCTGCTGCGGCGGCAGGGCCATTCCCATCCAGTGGAGCCGGGGGGACCGGAACAGCCCCCTCCGCTACACCCTGGAGACCGGCGCCGCCCTGGCCCTGGGCCAGGGAAAGACTTACATCTGCATCATCGATCCGGACAGCGGCAGCATGGAACTATCCCCGGCAGTCGCCTGACCGCCGGAGTTCCGCAAAAAGGACAGGCTGATGGCCTGTCCTTTTTTCACAGCAAAATGGAAAGTATGCTTGACATTTGCGGCTTGCGGTGCTATGATGATGCCATGGAAAGGAAACTTTCCGTTGATCGAGGGGGTGACACCGTGAAAAACCGGCTGGAGGAGCTGCGCAAGGCCCGGGGCATCAAGCAGGAGGAGTTGGCGGAGGCATTGTCCGTCTCCCGGCAGACCATCGGTTCCCTGGAAAATGGGCGCTACAACCCATCGATCCTGCTGGCGTTCAAGATCGCCCGATATTTTGACAAGTCCATCGAAGAGATTTTTATTTACGAGGAGGAGACATGATGAGACAGAAGAAACAGACCTTGTATATCCTGCTGATGGTCCTGGGCGGCATCGTGCTGGCGGCGGGATTGGTGCTGGGGCCCCGATTTGGCAGCAACAGCATGGGCGGCATGTTGGTGGGCGTGGGCGCCGGCGCGGCGTCCCTGGGGGTTTCCAACTGGCTGATCCTCCACTGGGAGAAAAAGGACCCCCAGCAGATGCGCCGGAATGAGATCGAGGCCAACGACGAGCGGAACGTGGCTATCCGCCGCCGGGCCCAGGCGGTCTCCGGCGTGGTGCTCCAGTGGGGCGTGATCGCCATGGCGTGGCTCTCCATCGGCTTTGGCGCGCCGCTGTGGGTCACCCTGGCGGCTATCGCTGTGTTCGTGGGCAAGTCCGTGCTGGAGCTATGCCTGATGGCTCGCTATCAAAAGCAGATGTAACATGGGCCGCCCCATCCGGGGCGGCCCTGAGACTGTCGAAAAAGTGGCTGCGGCCACTTTTTCGAAAAGGCTGCACCCTGCTGCGCGCATAATTTGTCTGCCTGCGGCAGACAAATTCCACACTTGCAGGGCGAGAAGTGTTTTCAGCCACGTACACGCCGCGGCAGAAAACAAATTTGCGAATTGTCAAGTCAAGTGCAACAAAGAGCCAA
>CAUWNE010000005.1:0-68669 GCA_963560095.1 uncultured Dysosmobacter sp.
GCTGAAGCGTCACCAGCAAGACCCCATTACATACCCGTTGCATGAAGTTGTTTACCCTGCAAGTCCATCACAGCGTCCGCTATGTACTCCACAAAATCATCATTCATCACTTTCGCCATCGTTGCGTTTACAACGGCATTTTCCAGGGGTATCTTGCGGACGCTCTTGTGTTTGGCGGCGCAAGTCTTGTGCTTCTTGGTATTCACACAGCGGTAATAATGGTACTTCCGGCCCTTGCTGGCGCTGGTGCCGCTCTCGCCTACCATCATAGCCCCGCAAGTGCCGCAAAAGAGTTTCGTAGTCAAAAGATAATCGTCCTCGGCCTTATGACGGGCCGGGGCTTTCCTGTTCGCCTCAAGCCGCTGCTGTACCCTGTCAAAAAGGTCTTGCGGGACGATAGCGGGAATACCGCCGGGGGTGACGATATGGCGGTAACTGTATTCCCCGATATACTTCCGGTTTTTCAGCAGTCGGGCGATAAAATTCAAATCAATTTTCCGGCCCCGTACTGTGGTAAAGCCGCTTTCCACAAGGTACTGCATGACTTCTTTCATGGTAGCTCCATTGGCATACCGGGTGAAGCTCTCCAACACCACGGGGGCGGTGTGCGGGTCGATCTGATAGCATTTATCCTTGTCGATGACAAAGCCAAAGGTGGGTGTGCCGCCGTTGTACTTGCATTTCAAGGCATTTTCGGTATGGCCCCGGATAACTTTCTTGGACAACTCGGCGGAGTAGTATTCGGCGTAGCCCTCCAGCATACTTTCCAGGATAATGCCCTCCGGCCCCTCGGAAATGTTCTCCGTAGCGGACAGCACCTTAACGCCGTATTTCCGAAGCTGGGCTTTATAGTGGGCGCTGTCGTAGCGGTTACGGGCGAAGCGGTCAAGTTTCCAAACGATGATAACATCAAAGAGGCCCTTGGCGCTGTCCTTAATCATGCGCTGGAAGTCCGGGCGGTGGTCGGTCTTGGCGGACATGGCCCGGTCAATGTATGTCCGCAGGATGGTTATATCGTTCTTTTTGCAGTAGTCCGTACACTCCCGAAGCTGGCCCTCTATGCTTTCCTCCCGCTGGTTATCGCTGGAATACCGGGCATAAATCACGGCTTTCATTTCGGCTCCCCCTCCTCCATGATACGGAACAGCGCTTCTTTCAGACGCTTATTGACGGGGGCTTTCGGGTCAAAGCACATTTCAATAAACGCCCTCATTTCCCGGTTTTGCTCCGTCTTGTCCTTTAGGGCCTGGGGCTGGTAGTCGTACAGCTTGCCCCGTGGCTCGTCTGTGCGGCAATAGAGATAATCCATCGACACATTGAAATAGTCGGCGTACTTGATAAAGACCTCCGGGGGCGGCGTGGAGCGGCCTGTTTCAAAGCGGTTTATCCTGGATTGCTGTACGCCTAAAATCTCCGCCATGTTTACCTGTGTCAGCCTCACGCCCTCCCGCAAGTCCCGCAGACGCTTTCCAATCTGTTCCATGAAAATCCCTCCTGTTCGATATTACAATATCACAAATAAAGATATTTGTAAATATCATTTTCCGCTGTTCCCAAAATAGTTTAGGGGTGGCAGCCACAAGCTGGCTGTCACCCCTTGATTACCGAAAAGCCCGGACCGCTCCTCCTGTCAATGGCGGCCCTTGTGCCGTTCATCTTGACCATTGACAGGGGGAGCGGTTTGGGCTACCCCTCCTTGTGAGTTGACGGGCGCTTTGCTGTTGTAGTACAGGGAGATATTGAAATAATCTTGAAATTTATAGATTTTCCCAAAAACACACTTGACTTATGGGAAGTACCATTGTATAATGAAAATAGAAATGATAGTATCGTTTCCGGTTAGGAGATATTATTTTCAGGAGAGTACAGTCTTATTAGACAGTACTCTTTTGTTTTTGGAGATTAAATATCGGTTTATGGAAAGGGTGCGGTCTTAATGGCAGTACTCTTTCCTTTATTAAAGTTTCACTTTTATTGTGGGGATATAATGGGCGGCAGAGGAAATATGGAGGTGATAGCTACCCTACCCAATTAGCTGATAAAGCAACTATGGAAAGTCGCGGGAATGCATCACATTATCAGGGTGCGTTCCTGCGGCTTTTTCTTTGTTGCGCTGATGATGTGATGTAATATGGGTTGCTAACCTCCGAGATTGACTAACGCCTTCAATGGCTAGAGAAAGGAGGTCTGAAACTATGTTGAAACCCAGCGATATGATTATTGAAAATAAGTCCATCGGAAGCAAGTACTTGTTGGTCGAGGTTAGGCCCAAGTATGAGTATGTAGACAATCGGCGCACGGACAAAGTGGCTGGCTACGGCTATACTATTGTTTTGCCCGAAAAACATTTCGAGAAGCTGATCGTCAGGATTGATGGCCCGAAGCTGATGGATACCCCGGATGGTTATGTGGATGTAGGCTTTGACAAATTGGAGCTGTACATCTACTGGTATCAAGGGCAGTACGCCGTTGGTGCCCGTGCCGCTGGTATCTACCCCTTGGTGGATAGAAAGGCCTAATGCTGTTGCGGTCTGTGATGGTGACGGGGAATGGACAGGCCCCTCAAGGGCCTGTCTCCCCGGTGCCATCACAATGCCGCATCGCCATAGAGCTAGTATTACCTCTATGGCGATATGTAGCATGTAGCAAGAGGAAGTACAATGGCAAACAAGTCTCAAAGCCGCAAGTGGAACATGACCATCAACAACCCAAAGTCTGCTGGTCTTGACCACGATGCTCTGAAAGAGATATTGGCAAAATTCGTACCGACATACTATTGCATGATGGACGAGATTGCCACAACCGGGACAGAGCATACCCATATTTTCCTCCTGTCAGAATCGCCTATCCGCTTCTCCACGGTGAAGAACCGTTTCCCACTGGCGCACATCGAAAAGGCTTATGGAAGTGCCGCTGAGAACCGGGATTATATCCGCAAGGGCGGCAAATGGGCTGATACAGACAAGACGGAAACTTCTATCCCTGGAACCTTTGAGGAATGGGGCCATCTTCCAAGCAAGCATGAGGAAAAGGCCCCTATGATGGCACAGCTTGTCAAGGATGTTGGAGCTGGTATGAGCACCACGGAAATCATCATCAGCAACCCTGCTCTCGCTTTTCGTGTCAAGGACATTGACCTTTTGCGTCAGAAGCTTTTGGCTGAAAAGTTCACTAAGGAGATGAGGGAACTCGAGGTTTCCTATCTGTATGGTGTGAGTGGTGCTGGCAAGACCTACGGTATTTTTCAGCGGTTCCCCGCTGAGGACATTTGCCGGATCACCAACTATCGAGGCGGCAACGGTGTCAATTTCGACGCTTATAGCGGTCAAGATGTGCTGGTGTTCGAGGAGTTCAACAGCCAGATCCCCATTGAGGATATGCTGTGCTATCTGGACATCTACCCGCTGATGCTCCCGGCCCGCTACAATGACCGGGTGGCGTGCTTCAGCAAGGTCTTTCTGACTTCCAATATCCCCTTGGAACAGCAGTACGAAGGGGTGCGAAAGAATAGACCCGAAACTTGGCGGGCGTTTGTACGCCGCATCCACAACATCATTGAGTATCTGCCTGACGGCACTACTCTCGTTCATAAAGGAGGTCCTATATGACTATATACGATAAAAACGGTATTCACCGCAAGACGGTTTTCAACCATCTGCTCCGGCGCTTCTGCGCCGGGGCCTCGGCGGTGAAGGATTGCCGCCCGTCCAATCTCCTGATGGTGGCGCTCTATGCGCTGATGTCGGCGCTGGTGTGGGAGTTTGGCGGCTCGCTTTTGGGGCTGGATGGCGGCGGCCCCCTGGCGTCTGCCGTGGGCACTATGGCGGATGCCGTACTGCTGGTCTGCATCCTGCTGGGCTGGGTGATTCTGTTTGTGCTTATGGGAACGCCCAGGGGGAGCGGAAGCACCTATGAAGCGTTCCAGCGGATTGGTTTTGTCAACTCTGCTGGCGAGGCTCCCATCCTGGTCAGCAAGCGCAGGGACAAGGGTAATCCCATGCTGACGGTTTGGGAGTTTGACCCCTGTGGGATTCCGCTGGGGGAATGGAAGGACAAGCAAGCCCGAATCGAGGCAGTCTTGAATATCATCATAGCGCAAGTGTCTTGGGCGGACAATCGGAAACTGATTCGGGTCTGCGCCGTTCCGGCTATGAGCGACTTGCCCAGCCTGCTCCATTGGAAAGATGAATACCTTTCCCCGGACAATTTCGTGCTGGTGCTGGGAGAAAGCCTGCTGGGGCTTGTGACGGTCAATCTGGCCCATATCCCCCACATTCTCCTGGGCGGCTCCACGGGGAGCGGCAAGAGCGCCCTTCTCAAGCTGTTGCTTATGCAGGCGCTCCACAAGGGGGCTGAACTGTTTATTGCGGATTTTAAAGGCGGGGTTGATTTCCTCCCCATCTGGCACTTTAAGTGCTGGATGTGCTTCAATGAACATGACCTTTTGAAAATGCTGACGGATTTGGTGAATGAACTGAAGCGCCGCAAGGCTTTGTTCCAGGATGCTGGCTGTTCTGACATTGACGCATACAACAGGCTGGAACAGGAGCATTTGAAGCGGTGGGTCTTTGCGTGTGACGAGGTTGCGGAAGTTCTGGATAAGACCGGGCGGAGCAAGGAGGACAAAGAGGTTTTGACCAAGATCGAAAACAAGCTGTCCACCATTGCCCGGCTGGGGCGGGCCTTTGGCATCCATCTGATTCTTGCTACCCAGCGCCCGGATGCCAACATTCTCCCCGGCCAGGTCAAGAACAACCTGGATTTCCGGGTGTGCGGCAGGGCGGATAATGTGCTCTCTCAGATCATCCTGGATAACACCAGCGCCGCTGACCAGATTCCCAAGGATGCGAGGGGCCGCTTCATCACGGGGGACGGTACTGTGTTCCAGGGCTATCTGTTCGATGAAGGGCAGCTCTAACGGGGGTAATATCATGCCACGGAAAAAGAAGCCCGATGACCACGGCACAGGCATACCTTACCATGAGGTAGAAGCCCTGGCCCGTGTCCTGCTCCCGGAGATACAGGCGTTTTTCGAGAGCGAGGAAGGACAGCGGGAGTTTGCTGAGTGGAAAGCACAGCAGGAACAAGAAAAGTCAAAACAGGACTAAACACAGGGCGGGAACACCTATAACGATGCTCCCGCCTTTGTTCAATAATTCTATTTTAGTAATTTAACACCTTTACTTTAGAGGGGAACGCCCCAAATCCAGTACCTATTCCAGAATTATCTTCTAATATTTTGATAAGACCAATATTCTCCAATTTTCTTAATGTACGCACCGTCACATTTCCACCCGGCGTATAAACAATTCCCTTTTGTGCCTCCAAAATTTTTTGCGTATTTGCATAATCTTCTTTTCCCATATTTTCAAAATTGATGGAATGCGATCTGGCCTCATCTATTTGTGCTTTTAAGAATTCCATTGTCTCTTTTTGAAAAGGGGTGAGTTTATACATTATTCTCCCTCCCATAAACATATTATTCTTTACTTTTAATTGTTCTTAGAACTCATATTCAGTAAGTTTTAGCGTATATGCTTCTCCCGGAATCAAATCATAGATGATGATAGATTCATCTTTGAATTTATCTCCTTGATTCAATGAGTTAAGATATACGCTCCCTGAATCAACCATATAGTTTTCACTATCATATAGTTTATAACTGATTACATCGTAACCAGAGCTAAAATATGAATTATTGTTGCTATAAGTTTTTGTGCCGGAAATAGTTACTGTCAGTGTTGGAGTATAGCCTTTTTCATATTCATAGGTTACATCGTCTATTTGAATTTTGGATGTAATTGACCCGTCAAAACCTTTTACATTTAACTCAATGGGAAATGGTCCAGATTCTAACTGAATATCTTTTATCGGGAGACAGTAGAAAGCATCACAATTTACTTCATCAAAAGCAACAACATCTGCTTTGTAAACAGTCAAATAAACTTTTCCACTTGAATCTGCACCGGGAGTAATTTCAGAAGCAGGGATTCTTATATTGGCAAGATACTGTTCGCCTTGGGCTTCACTTGTATAATAGCCAAAATCATCTGGTGAAACGGAACTTGTACCTTTGAACACTTCCTCGTTTCTATCATTAACAATCCGAATATCCACATCAACATCGGCAGATATATAACTGCCTGATTTATCTCTTAATTCAAAAAATACACTGTAATCATTAGTTCCCTCGTTATATTGGAAAGACCAGTTATTCAAAGTCTCGATAACCGGACTAGCCGAACAACCACACAACCAAATAAGCAACAGAAAGTTCAGAAGAATGGCAAACCGTTTCACAGCAATCACCTCAAAACTAATCTTGATTGAGAGAAATTCGAGCTCTGTTATATAAAAAATATAGCAGAATTTAGGAAAAAGGTCAAGGGCGGCGCTAAATTGCGCCACCCTTGACGGATCAAAGAATATTCTCAATAGAAATGATAAATCCGAACACACTACCCACTTGGATAATGTAGTTCGGATTATCATTGTTTGGTCCGAGTGGCGGGATTTGAACCCACGGCCTCTTGGTCCCGAACCAAGCGCGCTACCAACTGCGCTACACCCGGATGCAGCGTCAACTATTATACGGAATTTTTTCGCGCCTGTCAAGGTTCTATTAGAGGAAATCTCTGAATAAGCTTCAAAAGAATCCGTGACAGGGGGGGAAACATATGACTTCACGGCAGGCGGGGCGGCGGATGGCCACGGTGGCGGCGGAGCGGCACGGGAGCAGAAGCCGTGCCCGGAGAAAGACGGCGCCTCCGAAAAAGCAGGAGACTCCGGCGGCGGCCAGAGAGCGGCGGCAGCTGATCCAGCTGGTGGTGTGCGGCACGGTCTTTGTGCTGCTGGTGGCGGCCAAGCTGCTGTTGCCGGACCGGATGGCCCGGATCAACGAGGCCATCTCCCGGGCCATGGAGCAAAATGTAGATGTCCAAGCCGTGTTTTCCGCCGTGGGCCGGGCCTTTTCGGGGGAAGAGGGGGCGGCAGAAGAGGTCTACCGGGCGGTATTCCGGCCTGAGACGGCGGTGGAGACCGCGGCGCAGATCCGGATGGGAACGACAAGCCGGGCGCTGGAGACACTGGAAGATTGCCTGCCTGCCGGCGAGGAACCTGCGGAGCAAACGCCGGAGACCTCCAATCTGGCATACGTTCTTTACTCCAGCCAAAATGTGCCGGAGAATGTGAGTATGGAGCAGGCGATTTTGAACTTTGATTACTGTGCGCCGGTCATCGGCACCATGAGCTCGGACTTTGGCTACCGGGATCACCCGGTGGAGGGAGAGGAGCGGTTCCACTACGGCGTGGACCTGGCGGCGGATACCGGGACGGAGATCCTCTGCTTTGCCGACGGCACAGTGACGGCGGTGGGGGAGAGCAACAGCTACGGAAAATACTGCATGGTGGATCACCCCGGGGGCTATGCCACGCTCTATGCCCATTGCAGCCGGATCACGGCCGCTTCCGGGACGGCGGTCCGGCGGGGGCAGAAGATCGCGGAGGTGGGGGAGACCGGCATGGCCACCGGGCCCCATCTGCATTTTGAGCTCCGCCATCAGGGGACCTATCTCAATCCCATCTACTATGTGGCGTGAGATCCGGATATCTCCGGGCTTCTGCCTGTTGACAGGGTGGTTCGCCGCTGTCAACGGCTGGCAGCTGCTGGCGGCAGTGCTGGGGGCTGCGGCCATCCACGAGGGCGGGCACTGGCTGGCCCTGCGCCTGCTGGGGGCGAAGATCCTGGGACTGCGGATCGGCGTGCTGGGGGCGGTGCTGGAGACGGACAGCCGGAGTCTTTCCTACGGCGGGGAGCTGATTGCCGTGCTGGCGGGGCCGGGGGCCAATCTGGCGGCGGCGCTGGTACTGACGGCCCTGGACCAGGAGATGCTGGCAGGGGCCCACCTGGTGCTGGGGGCGTTCAATCTGCTGCCGGTGCGGCCGCTGGACGGAGGTAGGGCGCTGTATCTGGCCGTGTCCTGGGCGCTGGGGCCGGCGGCGGGGGAGAGACTGACCCGGTGGGCCGGCTTCACAGCGGCCCTGGCCCTGGCGGTGTGCCTGGGGTGGGTCATGGAGAGGACCGGCGGCAGTTTGTGGCTGCTGCCTGCGCTGCTTGGCCTGCTGGCCGCCGCCGGACGGGAGGCCCTACGGCCGGAGAGCGTGGGAAATTTGTAAATAATGCTTGCAATCCATGGAAAACTATGATATCATACTCAGGCTACAAAGGGTGGTCCTCTGCCGTGCGCCCAGGGCGGCGCCATAGAAAAGCGGTATGAACGCCTATTATATTTAGGAGGAAACATATCCATGGATCTGATTCAGGAACTGAACAAGGAAGCCCTGGCGGCTGAGGCCCCCAAGGTCCAGATCGGCGACACCGTCCGCGTCCACGTGAAGGTCAAGGAGGGCTCCCGCGAGCGTATCCAGGTCTTCGAGGGCACTGTGATCGCCAAGAAGCACGGCGGCATCGAGGAGACCGTCACCGTCCGCCGTATTTCCTACGGCATTGGTGTGGAGAAGGTCTTCCCCGTTCACTCTCCCTCCATCGACCACTTCGAGGTCGTCCGCAACGGTAAGGTCCGCCGGGCGAAGCTCTATTACCTGCGCGGCCGCGTGGGCAAGGGCGCCAAGGTCAAGGAGAAGCTGTAATCCGAGAAAAAGAGAGGCGAAAGCCTCTCTTTTTTCATGCCAAAAGCCAGGGCTGCCCTTGTGAAAGCGGGAATTGTTTGATATACTATCACAGTTAACGATTCTTTTCCGGGAGATGCGGCCATGACCTCAGAGCGGAAACAACAGACGATGCGGGGGACCTATGAATGGGTCGGAACCCTGGTCCGGGCAGTGCTGGCGCTGGTGCTCCTCTTTGCCCTGGTAGGACGGGTGACCCGGGTGGATGGGGCTTCCATGCGGGAGACGCTTCAGGACGGGGATCTGCTGGTGGTGCTCAACGCGCCGCTGTGCGGCCCCTGCGAGCCGGGAGATATCGTCATTTTGCGCAAGGATGGCTTTCACGGCGGCGCGCCCATCGTCAAGCGGGTGGTCGCCACAGAGGGACAGACCGTGGACATCGATTTTGGCGCGGGCGTGGTCTATGTGGACGGCGCGCCGCTGGAGGAGCCCTATGTCCGGGAGCCCACCTGGCTGGAGGAGGGAATGGGGTTTCCCCTGACCGTGCCGGAGGGGTGTTTGTTCGTCCTGGGGGACAACCGCAATGAGAGCGAGGACAGCCGCAGCGCCGCACTGGGCCCGGTGGACAGCCGCTGTGTTTTGGGGCGGGCGGTCTTCCTGGTTTTCCCGGGCGAGACGGCGGGCCTGGAGCAGCGGGAGTGGAGCCGGATCGGCAGACTGGACTGATCCAAGGAGAGAGAAACTATGAGAAAGAAACCTGAGAACAACGAGACAAAGGAAAAGCAGCAGCGGGACGGGGGCCGGGACCTCTATGACTGGGTCCAGGCGCTGGTGTGCTCCGTGCTGGCGGTGGTGGTGGTCTTCACCTTTTTGATCCGCCTGATCGGCGTGGACGGCCACTCCATGGTCCCCAGCTTGCAGGACGGGGACCGGCTGCTGGTGCTCAACTCCATGCTGTACGGAGATTATCAGTACGGCGACGTGGTGGTTTTGCGCAAGGAGAGCTTCCTGGAGGAGCCCATTGTCAAGCGGGTGATCGCCACGGAGGGACAGATCGTGGATATCGACTTTCTGACCGGCAGCGTCTATGTGGACGGCGTGCTGCTCAAGGAGGACTACATCAACGAGCTGACCTTCACCGAGGAGGGGACGGCCTTTCCCCTGGTGGTGCCGGAGGGCAGCATCTTTGTCATGGGCGACAACCGCAACCACAGCAACGACAGCCGGGATTCCCGGCTGGGGACGGTGGACACCCGCTATGTCATCGGCAGAGCGGTGCTGCTGGCGTTCCCGGGGCCGGACAGTGTCACCGGAGAGCGGGATTTCGGACGGATCGGCGCGGTGGTGTGAGGCCGCCCCAGGAGGATGAGATGAATATTCAATGGTATCCGGGTCATATGACCAAGACCCGGCGGATGATCACAGAGCAGCTCAAGAACGTGGACGCGGTGTGCGAGATCCTGGACGCCCGGATTCCCATTTCCAGCCGGAACCCGGACGTGGAGGAGCTGACCGCGGGAAAGCCCCGGCTGGTGGTCCTCAACCGGGTGGATCAGGCGGACCCGGAGGGGACGGCCAAGTGGGCGGCTTATTTCCGCGCCCAGGGCTGCGCGGTGCTGGAGACCAACGCCAAGGGCGGCGCGGGGACCAAGCAGTTTGCCGCCGCCATTCGGGCCCTGCTTGCGGACAAGCTCCGCGCCTACGCGGAAAAGGGCATGGCGGGCCGGGTGGTCCGGGTGATGATCCTGGGCATCCCCAATGTGGGAAAGTCCACGTTTATTAACCAGGTGGCAGGCCGCAAGACCGCCAAGACCGAGGACCGGCCCGGCGTCACCCGGTCCAAGCAATGGGTCCCCATCGACCGTGGGCTGGAGCTGCTGGACACCCCGGGCATCCTCTGGCCC
Source organism: uncultured Dysosmobacter sp. (assembly GCA_963560095.1). Classification (GTDB taxonomy): domain Bacteria; phylum Bacillota; class Clostridia; order Oscillospirales; family Oscillospiraceae; genus Oscillibacter. Next base: position 10,533 of record CAUWNE010000005.1, read on the forward strand.
AAGTTCGAGGACCAGAGCGTGGGACTGAACCTGGCCTACACCGGGGCGGTGAAGGATGATATCCTGGATGTGGAGACCCTGGGCTGCCACCTGATGACGTATCTGGGCCGGCAGTATCCCGACGCGCTGAAAACCGGCTATAAGCTGCCGGGTCTCCCGGAGCGGGAGACCGGCGAGGATGACATCGCCTGGGGCTACCGGCTGCTGGAGGCAGCGGGCCGGAAACGGGGATTTTTGATCTCCGGCGGTGAAGTGGATACAGAGCGGATGGCCAAGATCCTGCTGGACGAGTTCCGGGGCGGCAAGCTGGGCCGGTTTACCCTGGAGCTGCCGGAGACGTGAGAAGGGGACTTTGCTGTGGGACCTGGGATCTTTACGAAGTACGCCCGGCAGGTCATCGCCGTTTTTTTGGCGGTCATCGCCATAGCTGCGGCAGCTTGTCTGTACTTCCGATTCAGAGGGCCGCTGGGCGGCGTATCTCCCATAGAGACCGTGAACGATCTCTATGGGCAGGAACGGATCTCTTTTACAGCGGAGCGGGAGACCTATCCGGCGGATGTGGAGACGGTCCAGGTGACGCTGCGCAACGACACGGAAGACACGGTGGTGATGCAGTCTCCGGACTGCCCGAATCACTGGCTGCTGGAAACCAGCGTGGACGGCGTATGGCATACGCTGCGCCTGAGCCCGGATTGCACGGCAAGAACCGTGAAATGGGAGTTTCCGGCGGAGGAGTACGGCCCCAATTCCGGTCCGTCCGGCGTCGTCATGTGGGACGGCGGAGAGCAGAGGTTCCTCTGCAACCTCGCAAAATACTACGGGACGCCACAAAAGCCTGGACGGTACCGGATCGTGTTTCCGGAGATGGAGCACGTGACTACCGGCGCTCTGGCGGTGGAATTTGAACTTCGGCGACGGAAGAGCGCCTGAGAGAGTATGGCTCCTATTTTGGAAAGAGAGTGTGTATCAATGGACCTCTGGACCTATGAGCGGGAGGCGTGGGCAGACGGCGCCGGGGTGATCTGCGGCGTGGACGAGGCGGGAGCTGGACCCCTGGCAGGGCCGGTGTACGCCGCCGCGGTGATCCTGCCCCGGGAGATCGAGCTCCCCGGGCTGAACGACTCCAAGAAGCTGACGGAAAAGAAGCGGGAGGCCCTGTATGAGCTGATCACGGCCCAGGCGGAGGAGTGGAGCGTGGCGGCTGTCTCAGCGGCGGAGATCGACGAGATCGACATCTTAAATGCCCGGATGAAGGCCATGCAGCTGGCGATCCATGGCCTGAGACGCCCGCCGGACCTGGCGCTGATCGACGGCAACCGGGACCACGGCAGCCGCTGCGCCATTGAGACGCCCCACCGGACCGTGGTGGGCGGCGACGGAAAGAGCGCCTCCATCGCGGCGGCCTCCATTCTGGCCAAGGTCAGCCGGGACCGCTATGCGGCGGAGGAGCTGGAGGCGCGGTATCCCCAGTATCACTTCGCCCGGCACAAGGGCTATGGGACCAAGCTCCACTATGAAATGCTGGACCGGTACGGCCCCTGTCCGGAGCACCGGCGCAGCTTTTTGAAAAAGTGGGAGGCGCGGAGATGAGCGGCGCCAAACAGGCTGGAGACCGGGGCGAGGCGGCGGTGGCCGCCCTGCTGGAACGCCGGGGCTATGCCCTGTTGGAGCGCCAGTGGCGCTGCCGCCAGGGAGAGCTGGATCTGGTGGCCCGGGACCGGGACGGCACGGTGTGCTTTGTGGAGGTCAAGACCCGGAGCGCCGGGGCCATCGGCCTGCCGAGAGAGTTTGTGGACGCCAGGAAGCGGGAGCGGCTGCGGCAGGCGGCGGCTCTGTACCTCAGCGTTCACGGGGTGGACGCCCCCGCCCGGTTCGACGTGGCGGAGGTCTATGTGGAAGAGCCCAGCGGCAGACTCCGGGTGGAATATCTGGAGGACGCCTTTACATAAGAGAAGATTTTCCCTGAAAGGATGAGAATAACATGAACTATTACAGCACACGGGACAAGGCCGTGCGGATGGAGTCCGCCCAGGCCATCAAAATGGGCCTGAGCCGGGATGGCGGCCTGCTGACGCCGGAGACCATCCCCCAGATCGACCGGGCCTTTTTGGAGAGCCTGGTGGGGGAGCGGTACCAGGTCCGGGCCGCCAAGGTCATGGGACTGTACCTCACTGACTACACCTATGAGGAGCTGCTGGATTTCGCCGAGAAGGCCTACGGCCCCGACAAGTTCGATACCGACGCCGTGGCCCCGGTCCGGAAGGTGGACGGGAACACCCACTGCCTGGAGCTGTGGCACGGCCCCACCAGCGCCTTTAAGGATATGGCGCTGCAAATGCTGCCCCAGCTCCTCTCCGCCGCCCTGCGAAAGACCGGCGAGGACAAGACGGTGTGCATCCTGGTGGCCACTTCCGGCGATACCGGCAAGGCCGCTATGGAGGGCTTTGCCGACGTGCCCCAGACCAAGATCCTGGTGTTCTACCCCAAGGACGGCGTCTCTGCCGTGCAGGAGGCCCAGATGGTCACCCAGGATGGGGAGAATGTGGGCGTGTGCGCCGTGGTGGGCAACTTTGACGACGCCCAGGCCGGGGTCAAGCGGATCTTCTCCGATGAGACCATCCGGGCTACGCTGGCGGACCGGGGCTATTTCCTCTCCTCTGCAAACTCCATCAACTGGGGCCGGATCCTGCCCCAGGTGGTCTACTATATCTCCGCCTACTGCGATCTGGTCCGGGACGGGGAGATCGCCATGGGGGATCAGGTGAACTTCTGCGTGCCCACCGGAAACTTCGGCGATATCCTGGCGGCCTACTACGCGTGGCGGATGGGACTGCCGGTGGGGCGGCTGATCTGCGCCTCCAACCGCAACGACGTGCTGACGGACTTCCTCCGCACCGGCGTCTATGACCGCAACCGGCCCTTCCACACCACCATGAGCCCCTCGATGGATATTCTGGTGTCCAGCAACTTGGAGCGGCTGCTCTTTGACCTCTCCGGCGAGAATGACGCCGAGGTTCGCGGCTATATGGAGGCGCTGGCCAAGGAGGGCCGCTACGAGGTCTCCCAGCAGATCAAAACGGCGCTGGCAGAGCGATACTGGGGCGGCTTCTGCGACGAGGAGGGCACCGCCGCCGCCATTGCGGATTCCTACAAGGCCAAGGGATATCTCATCGATACCCATACTGCCGTGGCGGTCAGCGTGCTCTCCCAGTACCGTGCCGCCACCGGCGACAAGACCCCTGCGGTGGTCGTTTCAACGGCCTCTCCCTATAAGTTCTGCAACCACGTGCTCACCGCCATCGGCGAAACGCCGGCGGGAGACGGCGTGGAACTGCTGGACCAGCTCCGAGACGTCTCCGGCGTGGCGGTGCCCCGGCGGCTGGCGGCCCTCAAGGGCAAGCCCCGGCGCTTTGACCTGACGGCAGAGAAGGCGGAGATGGACCGGGTGGTGCTGGACTTCCTGCGCTGAGCATGGAGCACGGAACGCTGAGCCGGCGGATGGCCCGGGGGATCTGTGTGCTGCTGGCCCTGGCGGTGGTGTGCGCCCTGTTCCCTGTGGGGATGTATTACCTGGCGGGCTCCCGGGCACCGGACTGGCTGATCCTGGGGGCATCCGGGGCGCTGATCTGCATGGCGGCGGCGCTGGTTCTTCGGCTGCGGTACCTGGGATGTCCTCAGTGCGGCGGCGGGGTGGCCATCCCCCAATGGCGGGCGGGGCGGCGGCACTACTGCCCCCGGTGCGGCGCACCCTTTATCTATGACGACGAGCCGGCAGAGACGATGGAAGAGGAGGAGTGATATGGGATTATACGCCATAGGCGATCTCCACCTGTCTCTGGCGGTGGATAAATCCATGGAGGTCTTCGGCCCTGCCTGGAAGGACTACGTGGCCCGGATCGAGGCGTCCCTGAGCGCGCTGACTGCCGAGGATGTGCTGATCCTGGCGGGGGACACCTCCTGGGGCATGAGCTTGCAGGAGGCTGAGGCGGATTTCCGCTTCCTGGACCGGTTCCCCTGCAAGAAGTATCTCATCAAGGGAAACCACGATTACTGGTGGTCCACAGCGGCCAAATTCTCCGCCTTTTGTCAGGAGAAGGGGCTCACCACCCTGGAGCTGCTCCACAATAACTGCTATCCCTACAAGGAGTACGCCCTGTGCGGCACCCGGGGATGGTTCCTGGAGGAGGAGCAAAAGCCCCACAACGCCAAGGTCCTGAGCCGGGAGGTGGGGCGGCTGGAGACTTCACTTCAGGCGGCGGGGGAGCGGCCGATCTTCTGCTTCCTCCACTACCCGCCGCTGTACCAGGGCTATCAGTGCCCGGAGATCCTGGCGGTGCTGGAGAAGTATCACGTTCAGCTCTGCTGCTACGGCCATCTCCACGGGCCGACGATCCGGCGGCGGATCGAGGGAGAGCGAGGCGGAACGGACTTTTCTCTGATTTCCGCGGACTATCTGGAATTTTCCCCAAAAAAAATTTGTGATTGAGCGAAAAAGGACTAGCATTTTCAAGTTTTTTCTGGTAAAATATCAAAACGCATCGGCGTGCAGCCGGTGATGAACGGAGGAGTAAGCAAAAATGAGTGTGAAAAGCTGCGAAAAAGTTGAAAAGAGCCAGGTTGCGCTGACCATCGAGGTGGGCGCGGCAGAATTTCAGGCCGCCGTTGAGAAGGCATATCAGAAGATGCGCAAGAAGATCAACGTGCCCGGTTTCCGTCCCGGCAAGGCCCCTCGGAAGCTGATCGAGGGCATGTACGGCGCAGAGGTGTTTTTCGAGGAGGCCATCAATATCGCATTCCCCGACGCCTATGACGAGGCCGTGAAGGCCCAGGAGCTCCAGGTCGTTGGCTATCCTAGCGTGGAGCTGGTGGGCGACGCCACTGAGAATGGCTTCACCTTCAAGGCCACGGTCCCCGTCTACCCCGAGGTGACTCTGGGCGAGTACAAGGGCCTCAGCGCCCCCAAGGACGAGGTGAAGGTCTCCGCCGCCGACGTGGACGAGCGGGTGAAGATGCTCCAGGAGCGCAACACCCGTCTGGTGTCTGTGGAGCGGGAGGCCAAGGAGGGCGATACCGCTGTCATCGACTTCGAGGGCTTCCTGGACGGCGTGCCCTTCGAGGGCGGCAAGGGCGAGAACCACAGCCTGGAGCTGGGCTCTCACAGCTTTGTCCCCGGCTTTGAGGAACAGGTGGTCGGCATGAAGGCCGGCGACGAGAAGGATCTGGACATCACCTTCCCCGAGAACTACACCCCTGAACTGGCCGGCAAGGCCGTGGTCTTCAAGGTGAAGGTCCACGAGGTGAAGGAGAAGGAAGCGCCCGCCCTGGACGACGAGTTCGCCAAGGACGTCAGCGAGTTCGATACCCTGAAGGATCTGAAGGCCGATCTGAAGAAGAAGATCACCGAGGAGCGCCAGCGGGAGGCTGACCGGGTGTTTGAGAACACCCTGATGGAGCAGGTGGCTGAGAACATCACCGCCGACATCCCCGACGCCATGGTGGAGGGCCAGTGCCGCCAGTTCCTGGACAACTTCAAGATGCAGATCGCCCAGAGCGGCATCCCCTATGACCAGTATCTGAAGATGAGCGGCATGACCGAGGAGCAGCTCCTGGCCGACGCCAAGGAGCCCGCCACCCGGCAGGTCCGGGTGGACCTGGCTGTGGCCGCCATCATCAAGGCTGAGGACATCCAGGTGACCGACGAGGACGTGGAGGCCGAGTATCAGAAGCTGGCCGAGCAGTACGGCATGGATCTGGAGCTGGTGAAGAAGTACCTGCCCGCCGATCAGACCCGGGAGCAGCTGGCCAACCAGAAGGCCGTGGACGTGGTCGTGAAGAGCGCCACCGCCACCAAGCCGGAGAAGCCCGCCGCCAAGAAGAAGACCAAGAAGTCCGAGGAGACCGCCGAGGAAGAGGGCGAGAAGAAGCCCGCCGCCAAGAAGACCTCCAAGAAGGCCGAGAAAGAAGACGAATAACCGCGCATTTTTTCCAGGGAGCGGCCGAGATACATTTTACAGATTCGACACATTCTCCCATGGTACGTATGGTATCATGGGAGAATGGCGCTATCGGGCGGAGACCGCTGGAATCCCGGCTCCGCTGCCACAGAAGAACGGAGGTTTTCGAAAGTGAGTTTAGTACCCTATGTAGTGGAACAGACCAACCGTGGAGAGCGGTCCTACGACATCTTCTCCCGGCTGCTGAATGACCGGATCATCTTCCTGGGGGAAGAGGTCAACGCCACCACCGCCAGTCTTGTTGTGGCCCAGCTTCTGTATCTGGAGGCACAGGACCCTGACAAGGATATCCAGCTCTATATCAACAGCCCCGGCGGCTCTGTCACCGACGGCATGGCCATCTATGACACCATGCAGTACGTCAAGTGCGACGTGTCCACCATCTGCGTGGGCATGGCTGCCAGCATGGGCGCGTTCCTGCTCTCCTCCGGTGCCAAGGGCAAGCGCATCGCCCTGCCCAACGCGGAGATCATGATCCATCAGCCCTCTGCCGGTACCCAGGGCAAGGTGACGGATATGGAGATCGATGTGGAGCACTTCCTGCGCATCAAGCGGAACCTGAATGAGATCCTGGCGGGAAATACCGGCAAGACCGCAGAGCAGGTCAAAGAGGTCTCTGAGCGGGACCACTGGATGACTGCCCAGGAGGCTCTGGACTTCGGCCTGATCGACAAGATCATTGCCGGAAAAAAGTAAGAAACTGAGGTAACAACCATGAGCGACGACGCCAAAAAGGCCCTGCGCTGTTCTTTCTGCGGCAAGCATGAGAACCAGGTGCACCGGATGATCCAGGGGCCTGGCGTGCGCATCTGCGACGAATGTGTCCAGCTGTGCATGAGCATTTTGAACGACGGGTTTGACAGTTCGGACACCAGCCCGCTGGAGGAGATCCCGGATCACCTGCCCACCCCCCGGGAGATCCGGGACGTACTGGACCAGTATGTGGTGGGGCAGGAAGAGGCCAAGGTGGCCCTGTCCGTGGCAGTGTACAACCACTATAAGCGGGTGTATTTTGGGGGCGGCGAGGATGTGGAGCTCCAAAAGAGCAACATCTTGATGCTGGGCCCCACCGGCTCCGGCAAGACCCTCTTTGCCCAGACGCTGGCAAGGATCTTACAGGTGCCCTTTGCCATCGCCGACGCCACCACCCTGACCGAGGCCGGCTATGTGGGCGACGACGTGGAGAACATCCTGCTGCGTCTGCTCCAGGCCGCGGATTTTGACGTGGAGCGGGCAGAGCACGGCATCATCTACGTGGATGAGATCGACAAGATCGCCCGCAAGAGCGAGAATCCCTCCATCACCCGGGATGTCTCCGGCGAGGGCGTGCAGCAGGCGCTTTTGAAGATCGTGGAGGGCACGGTGGCCAACGTGCCGCCCCAGGGCGGCCGGAAGCACCCCCACCAGGAGTTCATCCAGATCGACACCCGGAACATTCTCTTCATCTGCGGCGGCGCCTTTGATGGCCTGGAGAAGATCATCGAGCGGCGTCTGGACCAGAAGAGCATCGGCTTTGGCGCCAATGTCCAGGGTAAGAAGGACAAGGATCTCAGCCGCATCCTGCGGGAGGTCCAGCCCCACGATATCCTGAAATTCGGCCTGATCCCCGAGCTGGTGGGCCGTCTGCCGGTGATCGCGCCCCTCAACGCCCTCCAGCGGGAAGATCTGGTGCGCATCCTTCAGGAGCCCAAGAACGCGCTGGTCAAGCAGTATAAGAAGCTGCTGGAATATGACGACGTGGAGCTGGAGTTCACGCCGGAGGCGCTGGACGCCATCGCCGACAAGGCCATTGAGCGCAGCATCGGCGCCCGGGGCCTGCGGGCGGTGATGGAGGGGATGCTGACCCAGCTGATGTACGACATCCCCTCGGACCCCACTGTGGTCAAGGTGGTCATCACCAGAGACTGTGTGGAGGGGACCGGCCAGCCTGAGCTGACCCGGGACCCGGAGAAGGTCAACTATTCCGTGAAACTGAACACCGGCAAGGGTGCGGCCCCCGGCTCCACCCCCAAGTCGGCGTCTTGAACATGAGAGGAAAGGGGACGCCGCCCCTTTCCTCTTGTTTTTCATATCCAAGAAAGGAACCAAGATCCATGGAACCTATGAATCTACCCGTGCTGGCTCTCCGGGGCCTGACGGTTTTTCCCCATATGTCCCTGACCTTCGACGTGGAGCGGCAGATCTCCATCCGGGCGCTGGAACGGGCCATGGAGGGCGAGCAGGAGATCTTCCTGGTCACCCAGCGGGAGATCGGCACCAACCTGCCCGGAGAGCAGGACCTCTATGAGGTGGGCACGATCTCCAATATCAGCCAGATCCTGCGGCTGTCCCCTACCGCCGTCCGGGTGATGGTGGAGGGCAGCCGCCGGGCCCGTCTGCGGCGGCTGTGGCAGACGGAGCCGTTTCTTCAGGCCAATGTAGAGCCTCTGGAGGAAACGCCGGTCTCGGAGGCAGCTGCCAACAGCGCCCGGACAGAGGCGCTGCTCCGCCAGACCTGGAACCTGTTCGGCGAGTATGCCGGCCTGGCCGGCAGCATCCCGGAGGAGGTAGTTACCACGGTGATGGACTGCCAGGACGTGGGATATCTGGCGGACTTCATCGCACAGAACATCAACCTGCGCTTTGGCGATAAGCAGGAGATCCTGGAGGAGGAATCCCCTTTCCTGCGGCTGCGCAAGCTCAACGCGTTCTTAGTCCGGGAGTGCAACGTGCTGGGCTTTGAGCATGAGATGGAAGGCAAGGTCCGGGATCAGCTGGTCCGGAGCCAGCGGGACCAGATCCTCCGGACCCAGATCCGGGTGCTGCAAAATGAGCTGGGCGAGGAAGAGGACGACGAGCTGGAGACTTACCGGGAGAAGATCCAGGCACTCCAGCTGGACGAGGAGCGGGAGACGCACCTGATGAAAGAGGTCTCCAAGCTGGCCAAGCAGCCCTATTCCAGCGCAGAGGCGGCAGTGATCCGGAACTATCTGGATGTGTGCCTGGAGGTGCCCTGGAATACCACCACCCGGGAGCGGGTCAGTGTGGACGCTGCCAGAAAGGTGCTGGAAAAGGAGCATTTCGGCCTGGAAAAGGTCAAGGAACGCATTTTGGAGACCATTGCCGTCCGGCAGATGAATCGGGACGCCAAGGGGCAGATCCTCTGTCTGGTGGGGCCGCCGGGCGTGGGCAAGACCTCCATCGCCATCTCTGTGGCCAAGGCCCTCAACCGCAAGCTTGCCCGGCTCTCCTTGGGCGGCGTCCGGGACGAGGCGGATATCCGGGGCCACCGGAAGACCTACATAGGCGCCATGCCCGGTCGGATCATCGAGGCCATCACCCGCAGCGGGTCCATGAATCCCCTGCTGCTGCTGGACGAGATCGATAAGCTGGGCAGCGACTACCGGGGCGACCCGGCGGCGGCGCTGCTGGAGGTGCTGGACAGCGAGCAGAATGGCAGCTTCCGGGACCACTATCTGGAATTGCCGGTGGATCTTACCGGGGTGATGTTCATCACCACCGCCAACACCACCGACACCATTCCCCGTCCTCTGCTGGACCGGATGGAGGTGATCCGCCTCTCCAGCTATACCGATGAGGAAAAGGTTCAGATCGCCCGGCGGCACCTGCTGCCCAAGCAGCTGGCGGAGCATGGACTGAAAAAGGGCATGCTGCGCATGAGCGACGATGTGCTCCGGGCCATCATCCGGGACTACACCCGGGAGTCCGGCGTGCGTCTGCTGGAGCGGCGGATCGCCGCGGTCTGCCGGAAGGCGGATATGCGGCTGCTCCAGGAGGACGTGAAGCGGATCACCGTCACGGAGGAGGACCTTCCCAAGCTCCTGGACTGCCAGCCCTATCCGCCGGCGCTCCACACGGACCGGGAGGAGATCGGCGTGGTGAACGGCCTGGCCTGGACCGAGGCCGGCGGCGAGATCCTGGAGGTGGAGGTCAACGTGATGGAGGGCTCCGGCAAGCTGGAGCTCACCGGCAACCTGGGCGATGTGATGAAGGAGTCCGCTCAGGCGGCGCTGAGCTGCCTGCGCAGCCGGGCGGCGGTGCTGGGCATTGAGAGCGACTTCTATAAAACCAAGGATATCCACGTCCACTTCCCTGAGGGCGCGGTGCCCAAGGACGGCCCCTCTGCCGGTATCGCCGTCACCACGGCCATGCTCTCCGCCCTGACCGGGCGGAAGATCCGCGCAGGCGTGGCCATGACCGGCGAGGTGACCCTCCGGGGCCGGGTGCTGGCCATCGGCGGATTGAAGGAGAAGAGCATGGCGGCCTATCGCAATGGCATCGCCACCGTGCTGATTCCCAAGGACAACGTCCGGGACCTGGAGGAGATCGATCCCACGGTCCGGGCGGGGGTGCGGTTCGTGCCGGTCTCCGTGGTGGATGAGGTATTTGCCGCTGCGCTGTGCCCGGAGAATGCCCCGGTCCAGGAGGAGGTCGCCACCCACGTGGCTGCCTTCGCCCCCAGAGGCCGAGAGGGCGGCGACGCCCTGCGGCAGTGAGGAGGCGCGTATGGGATTGAATTTTTCCAAGGTGGAGTTTCTGCGCTCCGCCGGGCGGGCGTCTGATTTCCTGCGGGACGGCCTGCCCCAGTTTGCCTTCGCGGGCCGGTCCAACGTGGGTAAGTCCTCGGTGATCAACCGGCTGGCAGGGCGGAAGAACCTGGCCTATGTGGGCGCATCCCCGGGCAAGACCACCCAGGTAAACTACTTCCTGGTGGATCAGCGGGCCTATCTGGTGGACCTGCCGGGATACGGCTATGCCAAGGTCAGCCGGGCGGAAAAGGAACGCTGGGGCCGGCTGATGGAGAGCTACTTTCAGGACGAGGGAGAGCGGATCACCGCCGGCGTGCTGATCGTGGATATCCGCCATAAGCCCACGGAAAACGACCTGATCATGCACCGGTGGTTCCGGGAGAGCGGCTGTCCGGAGATCGTGGTGGCCAACAAGCTGGATAAGCTGAAAAAGAGCCAGATCGAGCCGGCGCTGGAGCTGATCCGGGAGACGCTGGAGCTGACGGAGCGGGACACGCTGGTGCCCTTCTCCGCAGAAAAGGGCGTTGGCAAGGAGGACCTGGTGGGCCTTTTGAACCGGGCCTGCGAGTGATCAAAAAGGAACGGCGGGAGCCATTCCTTACAATGATATCTTGAAAACATCAGGTCAAGCCGATCAGGGGAAACGCTGAGCATCGGCCAAAAGCAAAAGAAAATAGCCGCCAACCACTCTAAAATGGTTGGCGGCTATTCCTATTTGGAAGCATATTTTTGTTAAACTCCGCACCAGGACCTTTGTGGGATTCCGTGCAGTTCCTTTTATGGCATTTGACTGGCAACGATGGGGAGCCGCCCGCCTAACCGGGAGAGCAGTTCGTTGGTGATGCTCCCACAGCATGCAGCCAGCTCCTCTGCCCGGATCACCTGTCCGCCGTCCCGGCCGATCAGGGTCACTGTATCGCCGGGAGCGACCTCCGGAAGACCGCTGACGTCCACCAACAGCTGGTCCATGCACATCCGCCCCACCATGGGACAGCGCCGCCCCCGGATCAGCACCTGTCCGCCCTGCTGGGGCAGGTCCCGGGGCAGACCGTCGGCGTAGCCGATGGTGACCACCGCCAGTTTGGTTTCTTGCCCTGCTTGAAAGACCCGCCCGTACCCGGCGATCTCTCCGGCTCTCAAGGCACGGACACTGGCCACTCTGGCCCGGAGAGACAGGGCCGGCCGCAGGTCAAGGCTCCGCTGGACAGGCGCATCATCGCTTCGCACGCCATAGAGGGCGATCCCCGCCCGGACATAGGCACAGGGCTGCTTGGGCAGGTTCCAAAGCCCATAGCTGGATTGGATATGAACTTTGCCGGGATCGTACCCAGCGGCCCGTAGCCAGGCCACCGTGTCATAGAACAAGGTCAGCTGCTCCTGGGTATAGGCAACATCTCCGGCTTCCAGGCTGTCCGAGACGCACAGATGGGAAAAGACGCCGTCTACCACCAGGTTGGGAAGCCGGAACACCTCCAGGATCTCCTCCCGTTTTTCCGCCGGGATGCCCAGCCGGTGCATCCCGGTGTCCAGGGCCAGGTGGACATGGACACGCCGCCCCTGCGCCGCCAAGGTCCGCCCGTGGTCAATATCCGCCACCGTCTGGGTCAGATGCCATCGTGCCAAGAGAGGAGCCTCCTCCGGAGCGGTGTAGCCCAAGATCAGGATCGTTCCCCGGATGCCTGCCTTTCGCAGGGCGATCCCCTCGGTGAGACAGGCCACGGCAAAGGCACGGACGCCCGCTCGCTGTAAGGCCCGGGCGGTCACCGCTCCGCCGTGGCCGTAGGCCTCCGCCTTTACCACCGCCATCAGCTCCGTCTCTGGAGCCAATGCGTTCCGCAGCACCCGGGCGTTGTGCACAAGGGACGTCAGATCCACCTCCCGCCAGGCCCGGGCGGTGGGGCTGGGCTTCTTCCGAACCCGCAGCAGCCAAGGGGCGGAGAGCAGTGCGCTGAGGGCCAGCACCGCAACAAAATGGAAGACACTATCCTCAATGAGCATTTCCTCCAGCCCCAGCACCTTTGCCGCTCCCCGGACCAGTACGATGCAGAGGGGATGGATCACATACAGGACCGCGGAAAAGGTCCGGGCTTTCTTGCACGCACCCTTGTTTCCGCCCAGCAGCAGAGAGAAGAGACACACCATGCACAGGGGGAGCAGGAGGTACATACTGTCGTGGCGCTGGACGTTCAGACGATGGAGCCACAGCCCCTCGGCGCTCATGGCTGTCAGAGAGAGGACGAAGCCCGTCAGAGACAGTTTTCGGCTCCACCGTTTTCCGGCGGCCCCCAACAGCAGGAACAGCGGCGCAAAGAACAGGCCGTTGCGGGTATAGCCGCACAGCATAAAAATGCCGTCGTAAAAGGCCCGAAGCGGCGGGATCTGGGAAACCAGTCCATAGTAACTGTCCCCGCCCAGGCCGGTGAGATAGAGCAGCGCCGCCGCAGGCAGAGCCACCCGCAGGCCCAGCCGGCTGAGCCATCGGGCGATGAGGATGCCCAGAATGGTTGCCGGGAAATACCACAGGTGGTAGAAGGTGCCATCCACCAGCAGTTTCCGCAAAACATCCGCCGGACCGGTGAAGCTGCCGGCATAGAGATTCACCGGCAGATACAAAAGGACGCAGGCACCGTAGAGCAGGCAGAGCTTTTTCATCTGCCGCCCCGCACCAGCCCAGTGATCCCGGCTCAGAAAGTACCCGGTGGTCATCAGAAAGAATGGGACCGCCACCCGGGCCAGTACCCGGGTAAGCCAGAAATCGGCAATGGCAGACACATCCGCCAGGGGCGAGGTGTGGTTCATCACCACCAGCAGGACTGCCGCCAGACGAAAGAGGTCCAGCGTCGGGGTGGTTCTCTCAGCTGTTCTCATGGGCATCCCCCCACCATGTCAGGATAAATCCCTCCACATTGTCGCCGGAGATCTGGCAGCAGCCCTCCGGCACTTCCACCTCTGTGACGGCTCCATCGGCGGGCACATAGAACACCTGGGCCATGCGGCCATTTTCCAGAGCGACGCTCCGGGGACCCTGCCGCAAAAAGTCCCGGTACTCCTCCAGACACAGCCCGTTGGCCTCCATCAGCTGGGCGTGAGGCGCCCCCGCATAGCGGAAGTGCCACGGTTCCGCCGAGATCTCGGTGACTTCCTCCTTGCCCCGCTGGTATCGTTCGATAAAGCCGTACCGGGCCGCCAGGCGGCGAAACCTTCCGCAGACGCCGTCATAGGGAAAGGCAGGGCGGATGAAGTCGATGGTTCTGGCGGTTTTTCCCAGGTCGATGGCAAGGCCGGTCTGGTGCTCGCTGCACCCGGGCAGGGCCACATACTGGCGGGTAAATGTCTCCCCATGCTCCGCCATGGAGTCATCCCAGATCTGTTGCTGTTCCTGCTGGCTCCGCCAGCCGGACACCGGCACGATCTCCCGCTGTCCCCCTGCCTTTTGGATGCAGGCGGACAGCAGCTGCCGCACCCGGCTTTCCAGACGAATATCGGGGTGGTGCGGGTCCACCAGGGTCAGCGCAGATGGTTCTGTATCACGGAGGGGATGCGCCCGGTTGACCAGGACCAGCGGCCCTTGAAAGACCTGCTCCCGGGGGATCGACACGGTTCTCATTCCGCCACCCCCAATTCGATCAGCCGGGTCACCAGCTCCCCGAAGGAAATGCCGATGCCCTGCATCATGCTGGGATAGCGGCTGTGGGCGGTGAAGCCGGGGATGGTGTTGACCTCATTGAAGACGATCTCCCCCGCCGGGGTGAGAAACAGGTCCACCCGGGCGAACACCCGGCAGTCCAGGGCCCGGTAGATGGTCTTGGCCGCCGCCTGGATCTCCGCCGCCTTCTCCGGCGGGATGCGGGCGGGACAGTGGATGGCGGAGGTCTTCAGGGTGTACTTCTCCTCATAGTTGAAAAAGCCATCCGACAGCTGGATCTCGTCCACCAGTCCCACAGTCAGTTCCTCGTTGCCCATGACCGCGCAGCCCACCTCAACGCCGGGGATGGTCTCCTCCAGGATCACGGCGCTGTCGTGGCGGAAGGCCTCCTCCACGGCGGCGGGCAGCTCCTCCGGCCCGGCGGCCTTGGTGATGCCGAAGGAGGAACCGGACCGGACCGGCTTGACGAACACCGGGTACCCCAGCTCCTCCGCCGCCTGGGCGATCCGGCTGAAATCATCGCCGGGATGAAAGACGCGGCTCCGGGGGACCCGGACGCCGGCCAGGGCCGCCAGCCGGTGGGCCCGGTCCTTGTCCATGCACAATGCGCTGGACAGGGTGCCGCAGCCAATGACCGGGACGCCGGCCAGTTCAAAAAGCCCCTGGACCGTGCCGTCCTCCCCGTTCTTGCCGTGGAGGACTGGGAATACGGCGTCGAAGGGCAGCCGGCGGCCGGAGCCGTCCAGCAGCAGCAGGCTGTGGGCCTCCCGGTCCACCAGCGGGGTACAGGGGATGCAGCCGTCCGCCTGCTGCCAGGTGCCGTCCCCCAGCCGGGAGAGGTCGCCGGTATAGCTCAGCCACCGCCCCTCCCGGGTGATGCCCACAGCCAGAAGGGTATATCGGGCGGGGTCCATGTGGGCCAGCACCGCACAGGCGGACTGAAGGGATACTTCGTGTTCGGTGGAGCAGCCACCGAAGAGAACGAGAATGGTTTTCATGGGATAGACCTCCTATCAAAATGGAACGCCTTGTTCCGGTACTGAAATGGTACCAGAATCAGGCGTTCCATACTTGAACATATCCCCACGGTTCTCTTGTGACTTTCCTGTAAAATCCTTGCGATTTTCTTACGGCGCCTCCGAACGGTCTGCGGGGAGGCAGATGGTAAAGGTGATCCGGTCCCCGGCGCTGTCCGCCCGGATGGTCCCGCCGTGGAGCTCCACGATCTCCTTGGCGATGGCCAAACCAAGGCCCGCACCGCCTGTCCGGGTGGCGCGGGAGCTGTCCAGACGGAAGAACTGGTCAAAGATCCGATCCAATTTCTCCTGGGGGATGTTCTTACTCGCATTGGAGAAGGTGAGCACGATCTCCCCGTGCACCTGTTTTCCCGCGATCTCCACCGTGCTGTCCGGGAGGCTATAATAAGACGCGTTGCGCAGGAGATTATCAAAGACCCTTGCCAGCTTGTCCGGGTCGCAGGAATAGGGCAGCTTGGGCGGCAGATCCAGGCTGCATGTCAGCCCCGATTCTGCGAAAATGGGGCGGAATTCGCTGGCTACCTGCTCCAGCATCCGCGTCAGGTCCACGCTCTGCCGCTCCAGCTCCAGATGGGAGAGGTTGAAGCGGGTGATGTCGAAGAACTCGTTGATGAGGTCCTCCAGCCGCTCCGCCTTCTCCAGGGCGATGCCGGTGTACCGGGCCCGGATCTCCGGGGAGATCTGAGGCTCATCCCGCAGAAGGGTCAGATAGCCGATGACGCTGGTCAGGGGCGTTTTCAGGTCGTGGGCCAGATAGACGATCAAATCGTTTTTCCGCTGTTCTGCCTCCCGGGCTGCCCGGGCGTCCCGGAGCGCCTGCTCCCGGGCCAGATTCAGCTGGATGGAGATGTCCTCCAGGGAATCCGGCAGCTGGATGGGCTCCTCGCTGGGGTGGGCCAGCTGTTCCGCCGCGTTGGCCAACTGCTCCAGCTGGCGGACAGGCTTGGCAATGAAGAAAAAACTGATGACCACCCAGCCCGCCAGCACAGTAGCGGCGCAAACAAAGACGATATAGCCCTTGACCCACTGGAGGAAGTCGTAGAGCGGCGAGGGCTGCCAGATGATGCTGCTGCAAACGATCGTCCCCAGCAGCGCCACCAGCAGCACCACAGCAACCCAGGCCATGAGGGACAGCAGATAGCTGCCCCAGATGCGCAGGGACCTCCGGCGGCTGCGGGCATTTCCTTTCTTACTCAATGGTGTACCCCACCCCCCACACGGTCTTGATGAATTTGGGCTTTCGGCTGGGCTCGTGCATCTTCTCCCGCAGGCGGGCGATGTGGCTCATGACGGTGTTGTTGCTGTCGATAAATGCCTCGCCCCAGACGTGCTCAAACAGCTCCTCGCTGGACACCACATTTCCCCGGCGCTCACAGAGATACCACAGGATGGAGAATTCCAAGGGCGTCAGGGCCAGCTCCTCGCCGAACAGGACGCACTTGTGGGTGGCCTTGGAGATCTGAAGCCCCCGGAAGTCGTATTCCGTGATCTCCCGGGCAGTCCCCTCGCCGGGATTATACCGGGTGTAACGCCGCAGCTGAGTCTTGACCCGGGCCACCAGCTCCAGGGGATTGAAGGGCTTGGTGATGTAATCGTCCGCCCCCAGGGTCAACCCCATGATCTTGTCCATATCCTCCACCTTTGCGGTGAGCATGATGATGGGGAACAGGTGGTCCTCCCGGATGCGCTGGCAGAGGGTGAAGCCGTCCATGTCCGGCAGCATCACGTCCAGCACCGCCAGATCCAGGCGGGTCGTCCGCACACAAGCCAGGGCGTCGGAGGCGTTATAGAATTTGTGGATGGTGAAGCCCTCGTTTTTCAGATAGACCTCCACCAGATCTGCGATCGCAGTCTCGTCATCGACGACTAAAATATGTGTAGCCATAGTTGCCGGCCTTTCGTGTTTTTCTGCATTGTAGCATAAAACGTGCAAAAAAGCGAGTGGGTCGCTGACGTGTTTCGGCATTTATCAAGAAACAGAACGGCTCCGGTTGTAGACCGGATTGGCCATACTGCTTGAAAGACTCGAAGTGAAACCGGGGCGGTCCGATCTGGACCGCCCCGGTTTTTCTGGATCACAGGCTTGATGAGACACCGGATGACCTCACACAGGCTCTGCGATAAAGTCGATCACGCTCCGGTTGAAGTGCTCCGCATCCTGCAGGAAGAGGATGTGGCCGCCGTTGAAGGACTCCTCCCGGCAGTTGGGGATCTGGGAGGTGAGCCACTGGGCGTATTCAGGAGAGTACATGGATTTGACCGCGCCGTGGGCGTAGAAGCAGGGGATGGGAATGGTGCTGACAAAGTCCCGGAAATCCATGGAGGTGAGAGAGCACCAGAGGTGGATCATCGTGTGGAGGGTATTCTTGTTCACCTCCCGCAGGACCCAGGGCTTCTCCTCCTGGCAGGGACCGTCGCCGAACATCACGTCGATAAACTCCTTCGCGGCGGAATCAAAATCTGTCAGAAGATATACCAGATAATCCAGGCAGTCTTTCCGGTTGAACTTTCCATCCATCAGGTGGGGCCAGCCCTCGTCCTCGTCGGCCATTTCCTTGACGGTCATATCGATGATCACAGCCTTGGACACCCGGTCATAGCCATAGGTCCGCAGATACTCGCACAGGACCGTGAAGCCCATGCTCCAGCCGATCAGGGTCACATCCTCATACCCGCAGAACTCAATGAGCTGGCGCAGATCCCTGGCAAGCTGCGGGATCGTCAGTCCCTGCTCGGGCCGGTCGGAGTCGCCGTGGCCCCGCTGGTCATATCGCAGGACCTTGAAATGCTGCTCAAAGGCAGGGTACTGCTTTTTGAAATAGTGACGGTTACAGCCCCAGCCGTGAATAAAGATCACAGGCTTCCCGCTTCCGTGCTCTTCGTAATAGAGCTTGCAGTTGTCTTCGGTCACAAAGTATGGCACAGGCATTCTCCTTTTCAGATAAGATTTCACAGCGCATCATGGGGGTGTCTCTATCATATCACGGAACTGGACCGATGTCATCCTCTGGAAAGACCATTCCTGCCGGAGAACAGACCGATGGGAAAACCCCGGCTGGCAACAAGCAGCTGCTTGTTGCCAGCCGGGGCTCAGGAAAGCTCGCGGATCGATGTTCCGATATGGATCTTGGCCCGCATGACGCGGGTATAGTTCTTGTCGTCGCACTCCTTCTGCCGGATCATGGTGACCAGCCGGGTGGCCACAGTGTGGCCCATCTCATATCCCTGGTGAATGGAACAGGTGATGCCCTCCTGCTCCCAGTCGTCACCGGAGTAGTCGAAGCAGACCAGAGAGTAATCCTCCGGGACCTGCCGGCCCATGCGCTCCAGCGCCTGACGGACCAGACGGTAGATCATCACGTTGCAGCACACGATCGCCGTGCATCTGGGCAGCCCCTTGAGAAAGCGCTCGATCACCCGGACGAAGCTCTGATCGTGGGCCTCGTTGGAGATGCACCATTTGATGTAGTCGTCCTGGAACTCTACGCCCCGTTTCTGCATGGCGGCCACGGTTCCCTGGAACTTTTCGATGCTTTGATAGTTGTCGTAGTTGAAGATGCCGGCGATATGCCGGTGCCCGGCCTGGATCAGCAATCCCACCAGTTGGTCAGCACATTCGGTGTCGTTGATGATGACCCGGGGACAGGGGAGGTTCTTGTAGTAGTTGTTGTAGAAGATCACGGGGATGTGGCGGCGGTAGAGCTCCTTGTAGCAGTCCAGATTGGGATTGAGCAGACTGGCCTTGACGCCGTCGATGATGAATCCCTGAAAATTCTGGTGCATCACGGTTTGCAGGCAGCGCCGTTCATTGGAGAACTTATTGTCCGTGAGGAAGACCCGCAAATTGATTTGATCCGCCGGCAGGGCACTTTTGATTCCCTCCAGCAGGCTGGAGTTGGCGTAGGTGTCCTGCCCTTGCAGGATGAGGCCGATCTTCAGCGGGGTGGTTCCGATATCCAGCTCCCGGGACAGGGCAACCTCTTTATTGACATAGGTCCCGCTGCCCTTGATCCGGTAGATCAGCTTCTCCTGCTCCATCCCCTCCAGAGCGGAGCGGACGGTAGACCGGCTCACATTCAGCTTGCGGCACAGCGCGTTTTCCGAGGGCAGCTTCAGCTGTCCCAGAAATTTGTTCTCCTCAATATAGGCCAGCAGCCAGCGATAGACCTGCTCCGCCTTTTTCCCGGTATCCTCCAAAATCCTCCGCCCCTTAGTCGATGATCGTGGGACGGCAGCCCTCCGCCTTCTCGATCCAGGTCAGCAGCCGCTCACGCAGCTCGGCCTTGACCTGCTGATAGGACGATTCGGCCACCACATTGTTCAGCTGCCAGGGGTCGGCTTTCAGATCGTACAGGAAGTCGTCCGCGTATACATCAGAGGCGGCCTGAGCGCCGCCGTTGACGCCGGGCGCGTAGACAGAATAGAGATAGTCGGCGGTGCGGACGCAGCGGCCCACCCGGCTCTCAGAGATCTGAGCAAACACCTGGTTAGGTCTATTATCGTCCTTTTTCTCCACCACGTCAAGGAGGTTTTCGCCGATCATGGCGTCGCCCACATCCACGCCGGCCAGGGCCAGGATGGTCTTGGGCAGGCTCTCTGTGGAGACCAGCTCCTCCACGGCTACGCCGCCCTGGAAGGGGCCGCCGGCAATGACCAGGGGCACATGGAGGGCGCCGTCATGGCAGGAACGCTTGTAATCGTCATAGCCGTTGAGATGGCTGTCCCGGTTCCGGGTCAGGAAGTGGGAGCCGTGGTCCGAGGCGAAGATGATGACGGTGTTCTCATACAGTCCCTCGGCCTTCAGCCGCTCCACCAGGCGGCCCAGGTTCTCGTCCAGGCTGGCGCACTGGCCCAGATAGTCGGGATATTCCTCTGCCGCGTTGCCCTTCAAAACCTCCAGGTCATGGGGCAGAACGAAGTTCTTGAACCGCTCCTTGGAGCCCTCGGGACCCTCATAGTGCTTGCGGTCGTTCTGGTGATGGGGCTCGATCTGGGAGATGGTCATGAAGAAGGGCTTTTTCCGGTCGTAGGTGTCGAAGAACTCCAGGGCCATATCCGTCATGCAGTCGGCCCGGTAGCCCTTGAAGTCCACCCGGTTGTTGTTCTCGTCAAACACGTAGCCGTCGTAGCCGTGGGAGGTGAACTCCAGCACGTCGGCGGTGCGCCAGTAGCCGGTGTAGCCGCCCCGCAGCTCCCGGGGGATGGCGGTGATGGTGTGGTCGATGGTGGGCTTTTTCTCCAGCTCACCGTCGCTGGCCAGGTGCCACTTGCCGATGTAGGCGGTCTCGTAGCCTGCCTCCTCGATGTAGTTGGCCAGGGTCTTGACGCCGGCGGGGAGCATGATGTTGTTGCGGAAGCACCCGGTCTCCGTGGGATATTTGCCGGTCTGGAACAGGGCCCGGCAGGGACCGCACACAGGCTGGGGGGAGAAGGCGTTGTCAAACTTCACGCCCTCCCGGGCCAGCTGGTCCAGGTTGGGGGTGATGTCCAGAGGCTGGCCGAAGCAGCCGCAGGTGTCCCAGCGCTGCTGGTCAGTGAAATAAAAGATGATGTTATAGGCCATATCAGTTGTCCTCCTTCTCGGCGGCGGCAGTTTTGGCGGCCTTGGACTCTTTCAGCTTTCCGCGGATGATAGCGACCAGGGCCACGATGATCAGCACCAGGAAAATCTTGCAGTAGATGCTCTGGAAGAAAATGCTGGGGTTGCCGTTGGAGATCAGCAGGGCGCGGCGGAAGTTGGTCTCGGTCATGCTGCCCAGCACCAGGCCCAGCAGGATGGGCACGGGAGGCAGCTCCAGCTTGCGCAGGATCCAGGCCAGCACGCCGAAGATCAGGGCCACACCCACGTCGAAGTAGTTTTCGTTGACAGAGTAGGCGCCGGCAAAGCAGAAGATCACAATGATGGGGGTCAGGATCTCCTGGGGGATGGAGACCACCTTGGCAAACAGGGAGGTGAGGAACTTGCCCTGGAGCAGCATGAACAGGTTCACCAGGATCAAGCCCAGCATGATGGCGTACATGATGTCGCCGTCGGTGGTAAAGAGGGACAAGCCGGGGTTCAGGCCGTTGATCATCAGGGCGGAGAGCATGATGGCCACGGTGCCGTCGCCGGGGATGCCCAGGGTCAGCAGGGGGATCAGGGTGGCGCCGGTGACGGCGTTGTTGGCAGACTCTGCGGCGGCGATGCCCTCCACAGAGCCGTGGCCGAACTCCTCGGGGTGCTTGGACAGATTCTTGGCGGTGTTATAGCTGAACCAGGAGGCCTCGGAGGCGCCGGTGCCGGGGATGATGCCCACCAGAACACCGATGATGGAGGACAGGATCACCGGGCGGGCCATACGCTTGTACTCGCTCTTGGTGATCTTGCCGTCGTCCTTGATCCGCCGTGTGTCCATATTCAGCCGGTCCAGCCGCTTTTCCGCCTTGGCCAGGATCTCCACTAGGGCGAAGAGACCGATCAGGCAAACGGCCAGGTCCAATCCCAGATACAGCCGGGAGATGCCGAAGGTAAAGCGGTCATAGCTGGTCATGGGGTCTGTGCCCACGCAGGAGATCAGCAGGCCCAGGCAGGCGGAGATCAGGCCCCGGATGATGCTCTTGCCGGAGACGCCGGCGATGATGGTCAGGCCGAAGACGCAGACCATGAAATACTCTGCCGTGCCCAGCTGGGCGGCGATCTTGGCCACCTGGGGGCCCAGGAACAGCAGCATCAGGGCGGAGAACACGCCGCCGAAGGTGGAGGCGTACAGGGCGATCTTCAGCGCCGCCTTGGTCCGCCCCTGCTCAGACAGCGGGTGGCCGTCCAGCATGGTGGCCGCGGCGTGGGGAGTGCCCGGCGTATTGATCAAAATTGCGGAGACGCTGCCGCCGTAGCCGCCGGCACAGTAGATGCCCAGCAGGAACATCATGCCGGGGATGGCGGACATGGTATAGGTGACCGGCAGGAACAAGATCACGCACAGGATCACGCTCAGGCCGGGGATGGCGGCAAAGACGGAACCGACGAACACGCCGATGTTGATCCAGAGGATATTTTCCAAGGTAAACAGAAGGCCCGTGGCCGGAACGATATACTGCATCATATTCTTTCGGCCCCCTTCTTAAAATTCCACGTTCAGGACGAACCGGAAGCACGCCCAGATCACAACGGCCAGCGTCAGGGTGATGACGTAATAAGAGGGCTTCTTACAGCGGAAATACACCAAAAAGCCCAGGCAGCAGAACACCGCGCCGATCACAAACAGGTTGGTGAACCGGCACAGCAGATAGGTGATGACCAAAATGGCCAGGATCGCCAGAGCTTTCAGCTCTGTTTGCAGATTGATGACCTTCCAGTTCAGCGGCTGCTTGGTAAAGAGCTTATAGAGCTCCTTGGCCACCAGCATGCCGCAGCAGATCATCATGACCACCATCAGCAGCGTGGGGAAGGCGCGGCCGTTGACCACGTCCTTTTCTGAGACGACCACCTGCTGAGGCATGACGAACAAGATCCCCAGGGAAAACAGGAAAAAGAGAATTCCCACCGTCAGATCCACAGGAATGCGGATCTCCTTTTCGTGGAGCTTTTCGCCCCACGCGTCCAGGCGGGCGTGGACTTGATTGACCCAGTCTTTCATCCGAATAGAAACCTCCTCTGCCGGCCCAGCCGGCGCACACATAAAAAGCGGGGAATGGGTGGGATATTTCCCCATCCCATTCCCCGGTCACTGCGGTTGGTCAGGATCAGCCGGCAACGATGTCCTTGTACTCGTTGACGATGGTTTTCACGTTCTCCACGTGAGCGTCCACATCCTCCTGGGACATGGTGTCGACTTCCAGCAGCATGGTCTCCTGCAACCAGGTGGAAACTTCCTCGTCGGCCAGGATCGCACCGTACAGCTCCTTCAGAGCGGACACGGAGGCCTCGTCGGTGCCGGCCCGGGCCATGATGAAGCAGCGGTTGCGGAAGTAGGGATAGCCCTTCTCACCAACGCCTTCCACACCGGCGAAGGGGCCGTGCTCCAGAGCCTTCTCATCAAAGGCACAGGGGATGGTCACGCCGCCCTGCTGGAAGGTCTCCAGGATCTGGGACTGGTGGGAGACGGCGAACTGGGTCTCGCCCTTGGCCACGGCCTGGGCGGCCTCAGCGGCGGACTGGTAGGGAGTGAGCTTCAGCTTGTCGCCCACGCCCATCTTGCCGAACAGAGCGGCGGCCAGGAAGGCCTCAGAGCTGGTGGCGCCGTTGACGGCCACGCTGACTTCGTTGCCGGCGGCCACATAGGCCTCCAGGTCGGCGATGTTGTTGATCTTCAGGTCAGCGGCGGCGGAGAGGACGAAGATCGAGGAGTAGAGATTCTCCACGAAAGCGAAGTCCTCAGCGGTAAACTTCATCTTGGCGGGGTCGATGATGGAGGTGATGGACAGCAGGCCCTCACCCACGAACACCAGCTCGGGGTCGTTGGCCTTGGTATCCATGACCCAGGTGTTCACCGTGGCGGCGTCGCCCTTGATGGCCTCGGCCACCAGGGTGATGACGTCAGAGTACTCCGTGGACTTGGAGGCGGCCTTCTGGCTCACCATGGCGGCAACGCCGGAGGGGGCCCAGGGGCAGGTGACCTTCCAGCTGGCCTTTTTGACCTCGGTAGGGGCGGAGGCGTCGTTGCCGGCGTCGTCAGAGGCGGGCTTGTCGCTGCCGCCGCAGCCAGCCAGCAGGCCGACCGTCATGATGAGTGCGAGACCAAGACTTAAGATGCGCTTTTTCATTTCCATTCTTCCTTTCTGAACTTTATGATGTAGTAGCGTTGGCTTGCGTGGGATTTCTCTTGCTAATTTCAATCATAGAGGGCACGTTCTCTTTTTGCAACAGAATTTTAGAAAAATATCATAAAGTTGTATGGCCTTGTTAAAATTTTATAAAGGCTGTACGGAGGCCACCCAAATGATTGTAAAATGTAAACGATTTTATGAAAAATGTATTGACAAAACAGATAGCGGGGAATTTGCCCCCGCGGGAAACCGGCCTGGACCAGAAAAAGACAGGAGCATCTGTGCGATGCTCTTGCCCTGTGGAAATTTTAAGAAATACGCGCAAGATCCATTTTGGGTGCTCGATAAACGGAGATCAGCGGCTGTCCGGTTTTTCCAGATGATAGGCAGCCGGTTCCCTGGCCCCGTCCCGGATCGATGCGGAAAGACGGCTGTGATTTGAGCGAAGCCACACGTTCAGATCTTTCCCGGTGCTGCTTCCCGTGTGAAATGCTGCTTACAGGCTGTCTGGCGCAGATATCCGTGCTGATTTGCGAAAGCGCACGGAATGGAGCGGGTCCGGGAAGCCCTCCACGAGGGGGCTACTGGGCGCTTGCTTCCTCGGCGCTGAGCTGGTGCGGTTTCACATAGAAATGGAAAAACAGAATATCCAGAACCGACGCGACAGCCCATCCGATTGGTTCGCAGAGATAAATGAAGCGAATATCATGGGAGATGTTCATGGCAACAGCCAGGAAAACCTGGCGCACGAGGATAAAGCTGAAGAGGTTGATGGCCATGATCGTTCTGGAGTAGCGGAAACCGCGGATCGCGTGAGCGTGTATGGTGCAGAAGGCCTGAAGAAAATAGAGCGGCATCATGGTCCGCACCATGGCGGCGCCGATTGCGATGGTTTGGGGATCTTCTGAGAAGATTCCAACCAGAGAGGGGGCAAAAAAGAATGATGGAGCACTGATGCAAACAGAGATGCCGATTGTCATGGCGAGTGCTACATACATGCCCCGGATAGCCTGGCGAGGCTTGTCTGCCCCCAGGTTTTGGCTGACATACATGGTGGTGGCGTTTCCGATGGAAAGGGCCACCAGTCCTGCAAATTTATCGATTTTCCGCGCGGCGCCGACTCCGGCGATGGCATAGGTCTCAAAGCTGTTGACATATCCTTGGACAAATAGTGCGGATATGGCGGTGAGACTGTTTTGGAGGGCGGCCGGAAGGCCGAGATCAATCACTTCCTTGAGAAGCTGAGGGTGAATGTGCAGCTCTTGCAGGGAGATGCGATGAACGTCCTTGGTGCGGAACAGCGCGAAGAATACCATGGTGACAGAGAGGAGCTGAGAGAAAACTGTGGCCAGTCCAGCGCCAATTACACCAAGGCCCAGCCATGCCACCGCAATGAAATCGACCAGGATATTTGTGATGCAGGAAGCCACCAGACAAAGGAGCGGCGTGCGAGAGTCTCCAACGGCCCTGGAAATACTTGCGGCTACATTATACATAGATGTAAACAGGATGCCGAATAGATAGATCCGCAGATAATGAAGCGCCTGAGGGAAAATATCTGCTCTGCATCGGGTGATCCGCAGCAGCCAGGGGGCGCAGAGAATGCCGGCGGCGGCCATAAAAATCCCCAAGAGGATTGAGAAGAGGAGAGAGGTATGGATGACCTTGCGGAGCTGACTGAGATCTTTGGCGCCATAATAGCGGGCGATCATGATCCCGCTGCCGGTAGAAAGACCTGTGAAAAAGCCGGTGAGCAAACGGGACATATCGCTGCATGCGCTGACAGCCGCCAAAGCGGTTGTGTCGCAGAAGCGGCCGACGACGACTGCATCAGCACTGTTGTACAGGTTTTGCAGGACTTGACTGAGAAGGATGGGAAATGCAAAGCGGAACAAGGTGGCAGGAATGCTGCCGGTGGTCAGGTCCATTGCCTTCGCGGACATAAAGACCTCCCTCCTTACAGAGATCGGTAATCTGCCAGGAAGCGGCTGCGAAAAGAGTCTGAACAGGAAAGCCCGATGCCGCGCATGGCTTCAACTGCGCTTCCGTAAACAGGCGGCGTGTCAGCTAGGATCAAGTGGGCGTTTTTCGGCGCACGGCTGCGGATGGCGCTCACATATTCCGGGAAGGCAGATACGATCCCGCCGCCCAAGATAACAGGATAGGGCGACGTGAAAAATTTGTCCGCAGACCAGAGAAGCTCTGCCAAGCTGGAGGCGCCTTCATCCAACAGCTCCTGGGCCACAGCATCTCCCTGCTTGGCGGCGTCGAAGACGGTGTGGGCCAAAGAGGCGATGCGGCTGCGCCCGCCGGCGTATAGCTCCGGTGTGGCGGGGATGGGGGGCTTTCCCAGCTCCTGGGTGATGAGCTTTGTCAGCATTGTGGCAGGACCGCGGTCATCGGCTTCCAGGCATACCGCCCGAAAGGCGTTTCGGCCCAAAGAGTATCCGCTGCCGAGTGTGTCGATCAGATATCCCCAACCGCCCCGATGAACGAGACGGGGCAGCTCTTTTTTGCGAATCCAGACAGAACAGCCGGTGCCGCAAATCATACTGCAACCGTCCACCTCAGGGGAGAGCTTGCTGGAAAGAATGCTGCGGCCGTCATCATCCACAAGGACACGGTCGGAGGGGAGCTGGGGCAGAAGGTCGGGGGAGAAGAAATCGCCGTCCAGATAGAAGGTCCCGGCGATCCCGGCGTAAATACAGGAGATAGGGCCGGGGGCCTGGGCTGCGACTTGCTGCAACGTTTTCAGCATGGTGTGACGCGCAGTTTCAAGACCGATGTCCAGAGGGTTGCAGCCGGGGGACATGTCTCGAAGAAGGATATGACCGGTTTCGTCAAAAAGGATGGTGTTTGTTTTGGTGCCGCCGGAATCTACGGCAATCAGATAGTTCATGAGATGCCTCCTGAGACCTGTTTAGTGGACGAAGTGGTGACTATCCAGCTGTCCCTTTCCGCGCACATCTTCCTTTGAGCCGTCCAAGGCCGGATCAACATAGTTCTGGAACCAGGTGTCCAACTGGCTCCGAAGTGCGGAAATGCGGTCTTGCTGCTGCGGGTCATCGATCAGATTATGATATTCGTCAGGGTCGTTGACAAGGTCATAGAGCTCATCTGGTCCCTGGGGCAGGCGGCAGACATATTTCCATTCCTGTGTGCGGATCATCCGTGTGGGGCCGTATTCGTCAAAGACGATCACAGCGTCGCTGGCGCAGGCGTCTTCCCCGCGGAGGATGGGAGCGAAGCTGTGTCCGGGAAGCGCGGAGTCCTGGGGACAGGGGACCCCTGCCATGTCCAAAATGGTCTCGTAGAGATCATAATGACTTGCCATAGCAGACGTAACCTGGTTGGGGGGGATGACGCCGGGGAAGGAGAAGATGCCGGGGACCTTTACGGATGTATCATACATATTCTGCGGGTATGTTCCGTTGCCCTTTCCGAAAATGCCGTGATGACCCATGTTGCTGCCGTTGTCCGAGGTAAAAACCACCAGAGTATTATCACGCAGCCCCTGATCGTCCAACTCCTTCAAAAGCCGTCCCACGGCGGCGTCCATGGCGGTGACTGCGGCAAAATAACCCCGCAGGCTTTCGCGGCGATACTGCTGCCATTCCTCTCGGATGGGGGCGTATTGGGCGTGGATGAAGCGGACGCCCGGGTGGGGCTTTTGGTCCCACTCGGCGCGGGTCTGGTTTGCTTCGGCACACCAGGGGTGGGGAGGGAGGTTGGGAATGGAGTCGAAAGGACACTGATCATACATTTGAATGTATTCCTCGGGGTGGCAGGGGGCTGCCCAGGGAGAGTGGGGGGCAGTGTAGTGCACGGCAAGGAAGAAGGGCTGGTCCTCATTGCGGCTTCGGAGAAAATTCAGGGCGTTATCTGTGATATAATCGGTGACATATACGCCGTCTTTCATGCGGACCTCATGATCTTCCAGGACCAGAGGGTGATAGTAGTTTTCTCCGCCCATAGCGGTTGTGCGCCAGAAGGTAAAGCCGGCCTGGGGCGTAAAGCTGTCTCCGATGTGCCATTTGCCGCTGAGACCGCAGGCGTAACCATTCTGGGCGAGGACATCTGTAAAGGTGGTGTGATTGGAAAGGTAGGAGATCCCCTGGTCTCCCATGAGCTGATTCTTGGGCCAGAGATATTCATACGGAGGGTCATCCTCCTGAAAGTGCTTGGTCAAGTCGGCGCTGAGATGAGAGTCGGAGAGGTGCCCCTTGGCGAGCCAGTCATGAACGCCGTGCTGGGAGGGAATTTTGCCGGTATAGATAGAGGCTCTGGCGGGAGAACAGACGGGGGAGACGCAGAAGAAATTTTCAAAGCGGATGCCCGACGCTGCGAGCTGGTCCAGGTGAGGCGTTTTCAGCTCCTGGTTTCCTGCGCATCCCAAGGACCAGGCTCCTTGGTCATCTGTGAGGATGAAGAGAATGTTTGGCTGCTTACTCATGATACGAACTCCTCCACAAAAGATTTTAAAATGCTTGCAAAATATTTTGAAACGAAACTAAGAACGTAGAGCTTGTTTGCAAAATATTGTATGATGAATTGTGATAAAAGTCAAATAGTATCGACAAAAAGAATTAAAAAGTACCATTATTGTGAAACATGCTAAAAAATTACGTGAGAATTATAGAGGAAGTACATGTTGATTTCGAACGAAATGTATGTATATAATAAATAAAAAAATAGTTATATAACGAAATGCCTGTTTCGGAAACGAACGTAACAAATTTATATAGAGGGATTTCATGAGACTTTTTGATATTAACGCGCCGTTTTGGCAGTTCATGAATCGCATGGCAGACCAGTTTTTGCTGAGTCTCCTGTGGATGCTTTTTTCGCTGCCGCTTGTAACATTCGGGGCGGCCAGCGCTGCATATATTGAGGTATCCATGGAGGTGCATAAGGACGAGAACGGCGGACTGACACGGCTGTTCTTTGCGACATTCCGAAAGAGCTTCCGTCGATCAACCTGTATTTGGTTCACGATGCTGTTAGTCGGCGCGGTGGTGTCGCTGGATCTGCGGCTCTGCTGGATGATGGACAATGCGCCGGGCTATTTTCTCTTGCCGGTTCTGGTCGTATTAGGGGCCCTCTTTTTGATGGTCAGCTTTTTCGCATTGCCGTTGAGTGCAAAATGTTCAGATCCCTTGAAGCAGGTGTGGAAGACGTCCGGCCGTTTGATGATTTCCTATATGCCGTATGCCCTGTCCATGCTGGTTCTGGCGGTTTTGGGAATATTTGCGGCGTTGGCGTTTCCGTCAATTATCATTTTGCTGCCGGCGGTCGTTTTCTATCAGTATGCCAGAGTGTATGTCTGGGTGTTTGAACGGGATGAGGGCATTCGCAGGATGATCGGCCAGGATACATAAGTTTGTATTTCAGCGTGGAAGACGCTTTGAAATGAAAGAAAAATGGAGGAGAAAACATGAAAAGACTGATTTCGCTACTTTTGACGGCAGTGATGCTGCTCAGCCTGACGGCATGTGGTTCCAAGTCGGAGGCTCCCGATGAGGGTGAGGCGGGGACCGAGGAGGTCTCCTATGAGGTGACGGAACCGATCACGATCCAATTCTGGCACAACTATTCCAATGAGATGCGGGCCAAGTGGCTGGATGATGTGGCCAAGAAGTTCAGCGAGTCCCAGGAGTACATTACGGTTGAGTGCAGCTATATCGGCGGCTATCCTACAATTGCTGAGCAGGTGGCAGGCGCGCTGGCTGCCGGCTCCGGACTGCCTGCGCTGTCCATGATCAATGTGCCCCGAGTTTTGAACTGGGCAGACAGCGGCGTGATCGAGCCGCTGGACGGCTATCTGGAGAACATGGATTTTGATGCGGACGACTTCTTTGAGGGGATGCTGAACAGCGTTGCCACGGAAGATGGAACGACCTATGCGCTGCCCTTTGGCATCTCCGCTGGTGTCTGCATTTACAATAAGACCCTGCTGGATGAGCTGAATCTGCCGTTCCCGGAGACCTGGGAGGACTTCAAGACCTGGTGCAAGGATGTGTACGAGGCCACCGGCAAATGCGCCTTTGCGTTCCCCTATGACTTTAACTACATGAATACGTTCTTCCTGAACGTCACCGGTATCGATCCGTTGGGTGATGGCACCAAGTCTGCACTGGATGATGAGCGTGTGATTACCTTTGTAAAAGAGCTGAAGGAGCTTGTGGACGCAGGCTACTGCTGCTGGATGGGCGCAAAGATCAACGCGGCGCAGGATGA
Organism: uncultured Dysosmobacter sp.; assembly: GCA_963560095.1. Lineage (GTDB taxonomy): Bacteria > Bacillota > Clostridia > Oscillospirales > Oscillospiraceae > Oscillibacter. The sequence goes on from CAUWNE010000005.1 coordinate 40,741, forward strand.
TCAGATGGCGGCCTTTGCGCTGCAAGAGATCGCAGCTTATACAGATACCAGCTCCGGTGTTATGAAAGTGATGGACAGCGTGGACTTCGAGGTGGGAACCGCGATTGGCGTCTCCGGAACCGATGCGCCTGCTATTACCACGTCTTCCGGTGCGGCGCTGGTTGTTTTTGCAGATAACGACCAGGCTGTGAAGACTGCGGCCATGCAGTTTGCCGCCTATCTGACCAATGCGGAGAATGCTGCGGCGTGGGCTGCTGATACCTGCATGTTCCCGGTTCGCAAGAGCTCGGTGGATTCTGGTGTTTTGCAGGCTACATACGAGAAGTATCCCGGCGTGAAGACGATCTTCTCTGAGGCGGCCAATATCATTGGTAAGAATAAGTCTCCTGCCATGCAGACTTGCATGGAGATCGTTGTCGGCACTCTGGGCGACTATCTGAAGGGGAACGTCTCTGATTTTGACTCTGCCTGGGCGACCATGCAGAAAGAAGTGGATATCGAACTGGCAGATAGCTAAACGGCTTCCGGAAGATTTGAGAGAGAACAGACTGTGATCATGTTATAAGTCCTTCGTCTGCCTTACCGCAGAAAAGGTGAGCATGAGCAGCGTAGAGGACTGCCGGAAACCGCAGGACGACATGTTGCCGTAAGGCCCCTCTGCTGTCACAGGCAGAGGGGCCTTTTCAGATTTCAAATAAAAGGGGTGACTTCGGTGGGAAAGACGAAGGAACAGGCAATCGCGCAGCAGACGGCACCCAAGAAAAAAACGCGGAAACACTACACCAAGCAGAGTGCGAAAGAGTTTTTGTGTGTGGTGCCGGCGCTGGTGCTGATCGTGTTGCTGAACCATTATCCGTTGGTAGAGCTGTTTCGGTACAGCTTTACGGACTGGAACATGCTGAAAAAAGAATACCATTATGTGGCGCTGGACAACTGGAAGTGGCTGGTGACAACGCTGGATACCAACCATGTCCTGAACTCCTTTAAGGTGACGATCCTCTATACGCTGGTCCATTTGACGGCGATTGTGATCATTGGTTTGCTGTTTGCGCTGCTCTTTAACCGGATGACCAAAGGCTTTGCCTTTATGCGGTCTGTGATTTTTATGCCGCATTATGTGGCAATGTCCTCGGTTGCAATCATCTTTGTATGGCTGTGCAATGAGAGCTATGGCGTCTTCAATTATTTGCTGCAAAAAATCGGTGTTGGGCCGGTAGAGTGGCTGTCTTCGCCGGCGGTAGCACTATGGACCATTGTGCTGGTGGCCTCTTGGCGCGGAATTGGCTATAATATGCTGATCTATCTCTCTGCCATGCAGGGGATCAGTAAGGACTATTATGAGGCGGCTGCGCTGGACGGCGCAGGAAAGTTCTCCCTGTTCCGCTACATCACGCTGCCGATGCTGGCGCCTACCACGGCATTTTTGCTGGTGACTCAGTTTATCAGCTCCATGAAGGTATACAATGTGGTGGATATTATGACATCCGGTGGTCCGGCCAGGTCCACAGAGGTGCTTGTGTATCTGCTCTATAAGATGACCTTTGAGGATTATCGGATTGACCGGGCGTCGGTGGTGTCGATCGTGTTCTTCGTATTCCTGATGATCGTGACGGCCCTGACGATGAAATGGCAGAACCGTAAGGTCAACTATGACGCATAAGGAGGGGATCATATGAAATCAAGTGGACGGGAGCTCTCTCCCATTGTGCGCCGGGCGCGGTTTCTCCATTATTTCCAGACCTTCTGTGCGATTCTGGTGACCCTGATCATGGTGTTTCCGCTGTACTGGATGATCGTCACGTCCCTGAAGGCTGAATCTGAGATCGTAACGCTGGTTCCTACGTTTTGGCCTAAGGAGCTTCAGTTTTCCAACTATGTAGAGGCGTGGAATTCAGTTCCGTTTCTTCGCTTTATGTTCAACACGGTGTGGGTCACGCTCTGGCAGATGCTGATCCAGACGGTGGTTGGTGTTTTGGCGGCCTATGGCTTTTCCCGGGGAAATTTCCCGGGGAAGAATGTGCTGTTCCTGCTGGTGCTCAGCGCGCTGATGATCCCGAGCCAGGTGACCTTTATTCCCCTGTATGTGCTCATCGCCAAGCTGAATTGGGTGGATACCTTTGCCGGTCTGATTCTGCCGGGAACGGTGTCGGCTTACATGATCTTCATGCTGCGGCAGAACTTCCTGTCTGTGGATCAGAGCTATCTGGATGCGGGCCGTGTGGATGGCCTGGGGATCATTGGAACGATTCGTCATGTGCTGGTTCCCATGTGCAAGGCGTCTGTGGTCACCACCTCCCTGGTGTCCTTTATCAACGGCTGGAACAACTATTTCTGGCCCAAGATCCTTTGTAAGAGCGATGATACCAGACTTTTGTCGGTGGCCCTGGTACAGATGAAGAATATGTGGGCTGATTTGTCGGGAAGCGGCTACTACAATACGATCATGGCCGGCGTGGCGATCTCTATTATTCCGGTGGTGATCATCTTTGCCTTCAACCAGAAGTATATGCTCAAGGGCTATTCCAAGAACGCCATGAAATGATAACGGAAAGAATGAAACCATGAGTGATAAAACCTATCATCTGAGAGATATTCCCAAAAAGCAGCGCCTCCAGCATTTGTGGTATTACTATAAGCTCCATATGCTTTTGGGTGCGGCGCTGGCGATCATGGTCGGTTATGGGATCTACGGTTTTTTTCGCCCGGAGCCAGATCTTCAGGTCATGTGGCTCTCTGACGAATATTCCCTGGATTGCGAATTTGCGTTGCGGGAGACGCTGGAGGAGTTGGATTGGGATACCAATCAGGACGGCTCTGTGCGGGTGCTCCTGACGTATATTGATTTTGACCGCCCCTATCAGGAATTGAGCTATGACAGCAAAGCGGAGATCACGGTGCTGACCGCTGGGGAGGATTATTCATTTTTCCTGGCAGGACAAGACGCGGTGAACTGGATGCGGGAAAATGACCTGCTGGGTACTTGGAATGAGCTTGGTGTGACGGACGCAGGCGGGGAGACGGAGGTACTGATCCCGGCTTCGGAGATCCCGGCTTTTTCGGAGATGCAGGAGCTGGAAGAGACCTTCCTGTGTATGACGGCCAGACCAGGTGAAAAGCAGCGGTGGGAGGAATATGATCGGCAGATCCAGGCGCTGCGGGAATTTTTGGCAGATGAAGGTGTTCTGTAAGTAGGGGGGCAGGATTGCGCCCGGATCGTACAGAGAAATGGAGAAGAGGTGCTAAAGTTGAAACTATCCATTTTAAGCGGCGTTACGCTGACGGCGGGAGATCTTGATGGATTTCGGAGTATGGAGGAGTCCCTCCGCATTCTCTGCGAAGCTGGTTTTGATACTGTGGATATCACGTTTACAGAGCATTGGGCGGAGGATTATGTCCTGCGCAGAGAGGACTGGCAGCAGCAGATAGAATCTCTGGCAGAGTTTGGAGCCAAATACGGGGTGACTTTCGCGCAAAGTCATCTTCCCACGCCCCGCAAGGCCAGCATGGACCTGGAGCCAAACTGGAAGAAGCCGGGCTACCCTGCTTACTTTGATGAGTGCATGCGGCGGGCGTATGCGGCCAGCGGAATCCTGGGGATCCCGTATGGAACGGTCCATCCGTTGACATACCTGGATGCGGTTGGGGATATCCAAAAGCAGAAGGAGAGAAATCTGGCCTATTATCGTCCGATGATCGAATGGGGAGCCGAGCACGGCGTTGGAACGGCATTTGAGAATATGCGGCCGGACAGCCCCGACTGGGGATTTACGGCCCGGTATTGCCAGAATTATGAGCAGTTGATCGATCTGGCAGACAGTTTTCACCATCCGATGGTGGGCATCTGCTGGGACACTGGCCACGCCAATCAGGCGATGCAGAATCAGGGCGACGCCCTGAGAAAAATCGGCAGCCGGCTGAAAAATCTGCATTTCAATGATAATTTTAAGGGGTGCCGTGATGAACACCTGCTGCCCTTTATGGGCGAGGTAGACTGGGAAGAGGTGCTGGAAGCACTGGTGGATATCGACTATCAGGGTGTTTTGAACTATGAGGTCGGGCCTGTATTGAAGAAAGCTCCTGCCAAGCTGCAGCAGCGTCTTCTTCCCTATGTCCGGGAAAACGGACGGGCACTGGTAGAACTGTATGAGCAGATTCGGCAGAGAAAGGAGCGCACATGAAACTTTCTACGACAACTGGAATTTGCCAGCAGCGGCGGGGCACGGATGTTTTGCTGGATATGAATGACGCGTTGGAGTTGATTCGGGCTGTTGGGTACGACACAGTCGATCTCAGCTTTTGCTTTCAGAACAAACCGGAATATCTCCTGCGGGGGGATGACTGGGAGAAGAAGGTGGACCAGGTGGGCGAGACGGCTGCAAGGCTTGGGATCTCGTTCTATCAGTGTCATCTCCCGTTTGTGAAGACTTGCAGTACGCTGATGTCTCCGGATTTTAAGACCCCGGGATACCAGGAGTATTTTGATGAGTGCATGAGAAGAGCGTATCTGGCAAGCGGACGTCTGGGAGTAAAGTGGGCGGTAGCGCATCCCCGGACCTATCCGGAGCTCAATTACGAAGACAAGCCTTCTTTGGAGGCCAACCGGGCATATCTGGATTCGTATGTGGAGCTGGGAATTGGATTGGGCGTCGGCACTGCCTATGAGAATATGCTTCCGTCTCTGGACAGAAAGCTGGCGTCCAGATACTGCCAGCGGACCGACCAGCTGGTGGAGCTGGTGGACAGCTATCATGACCCGATGGTCGGAGCGTGCTGGGACACAGGACATGCCAATCAGATGGGACTGGATCAGAGACAGGCGCTGAGGGAATTGGGAGGACGATTGAAAACGCTCCATATCAATGATAACCAGTATGGCACCCGCGATGAACATCTGCTGCCGTATATGGGCTCGGTGGACTGGACAGCGGTAATTGAGACCTTGGTGGAGATCGATTATCAGGGCTCTTTGAATTATGAGACTGGCAAGACATCGACCCAGGCGGCCGGAGAGGTGCAGATGAATTTGATCCGGATGACGTATGAAAACGGCCTGTATCTGCTGGAGCGCTATGAACAGGCGGGAGGAGTTCGATAATGAGTAAAAAGGATCTCCAAAAGCGGCCCAATATCCTGTTTTTGATGGCGGACCAGTTTCGGGGAGATATGCTGGGCTGTCTGGGCGGCCCGGCAAAGACACCCAATTTAGACGCCCTGGTGGCGGAGGGGATCTGCTTTACAAATTGTATGACCAGTGCGCCGTTGTGTGTGCCGGCGCGGATCAGCATGATGACCGGGAAATATCCTCATACGACAGGCGCCTGGAATAATGCTTACTATGTACTCTCGCCCGAAGCGGATCTTTGGACCAAGGTGATCAAGGAGCAGGGATATGGGACCGGCGTGATCGGAAAACTCCACCTGCATACGGATTTCGGTGACATGATTGCCAGGGAACCGATCGTTCATGGCTATGGCTTTGATTTTGTCAACGAGATCAGCGGCCCTCATTCTTCGTGCCAGACAAGAACGCACATGACAGAAGAGTGGCAGGAAAAGGGCGTTTTTGATGAATACTGCAAGGATATGAACAGCCGGAATACCGGCGCGTTTGTCCGTCCGTCGCCTCTGCCGCTGGAGGAATACTATGATGTCTATGTGGGCCGGGAAGGCCGGAGCTATCTGGAGTCCTACACGGGGGACGCGCCGTGGTTCTGTCATGTGAGCTTCGGCGGGCCCCACGAGCCATGGGATACGCCGAAGCCCTATGCGGACCTCTATGATGGTCAGGACATGCCGGAGCCGCTTCCGATTGTGGAGGAGTCTGCGGAAGACCGGCCGCGGGGAGAGTATGACCGCCTGATGGCCAAGGAAAAGGTTCGCTGTGACCGTGAAATGGCAGCCAAGCTGCGGGCGGATTACAGCGGCAGCGTGACGCTGATCGACGAACAGATCGGCGGACTTTTCCAGGCGATTCGAGACCGGGGAGAATGGGATCATACGGTGGTCCTTTTCGTTTCGGATCATGAAGAAATGAATGGAGATCACGGGCTGGTCCATAAGCGGAGCTTCTTCCGCCCGGCGATCAATATTCCGTTGATTCTCCGCACGCCAGAGACTGCGAAGCATGGCGGCGCGTTCAGCGACGCGCTGGTGAGCTTGCTGGATGTAGGCCCCACCCTTGTTGAGCTCTCTGGCGGTGAGATCACGTATGAGCAGATGGGCCGTTCGCTGTGCCATATGATCCAGGACCCCAGCCGGCAGCATCGTGATTATCTTCTGGCGGAATATGCAGGAGAGATCATGTACATGGATCGGGGGTGGAAAATCGTTTGCAATGCTAAGGGAGAACCCTATTTACTGTTTGATTTGGTTCATGACAGTGGAGAGACAAAGAATCTGATCGGTGCACCTGAATATGCTGAAGAACAAGCGAAGCTGGAGCGTTTGATGCTGCGCGTTCTGGCAGAAAACCGTTGTTTGCGGCCTGCGGTTATGCAGGCGCCCCTTTTACCTGAGGATGCGGGATTTCAGCGCAGCGTGGTGCTGGAGTAAGGAAAGCCCCCTGCTGCAAATGCGGCAGGGGGCTTTTTTACAGGATGCGGCGGCATCTTTACAGAACGGTAATTCCGTTCTCTTCCATGAGCTGGACGATTTCCGCAGGAAGATCGCCGTCTGAGATCACATAATCAATGGCGCGAAGCGGGATATTTCGCGGGGTATGCATGTAATTGACCTTTGAGGAATCCATCAGGATGGCCGTTTTTTCAGATTGCTCAATGGCCTTACTCAGGGTTGCGGCGATCATGGGCGTGGTACAGGCGAACCCATAGTTGGGATGAAAGCCCGGTGTTCCGATGAAGGAAATGTCAAAGCGAAGCTCCTGCATGGCGCTTATGACAGCAGGACCTTGCAGGCGCATGAGATTTCGATTCAAAACACCACCCAGAAATTCGACCTGAATATCTGGATGGGGCGGAACCTCAACGCCCACCATGACGCCATCGGTAAAGAGGTAGAGCGGAACGGCAGGAAGTGCTTTGGCCAGCTCGGTGCAGGTGGTGCCGGAGGAAATGTAAACTGAGGCGCCGGGAACGATCAAAGAGGCGGCCTTGCGCCCGATCAGGCTCTTTTCCTCTTGATGGAGCTGTTTTCGAACGGAAAAATTGTTGTCGCCTCCGACAATACCCTGGATGGACTTGGCGCCGCCATGGATCCGAACCAGCTTTTTGGCTTCGTCCAAAGAGCGGAGATCCTTGCGCAAGGTCACTTCCGATACATTGGGGAAGATCTCCCGCAGTTGAGAAATGCTGACTTCGCCCGACTGATTGACCAGGTCCATAATGGCCTGCTGACGATTTTTCATGGATGTCATCCGCCTTCCACAGTTTTGCTGTGCCTGATGAACACAGAAGAGACTTTTTGATGGAATTTTCTAATCTTATTATACCACAAGGTTTGCAGATTTGCTAGACATAACCAGGAAAATATACGTGAAAATATTGATATTTGCAAAGAGTAGGAGATGATTTTGTGCGGAACGGAAAGCGGCCGAATGTGCTGTTTCTTCTGACGGATGATCAACGCTATGGAACGATCCATGCACTGGGAAATGAAGAGATCCAAACGCCCAATATGGACTGGCTGGTTCATCAGGGGACCTCGTTTGTTGAAGCGCATATTCCGGGTGGGACTGCCTCGGCGGTCTGCATGCCCAGCCGTGCGATGATCAATTCGGGGAAAACGCTCTTCCACTTACAGGACAGTGGAAAGGAGATCCCGTGTGAGGATACGACATTGGGGCAGTGTTTTTTGCAACATGGATACCACTCCATGGAAGTGGGGAAGTGGCATAACGGCGTGAGTAGCTTTGGCCGGAGCTTTGATGATGGGGCCAACATCTTTTTCGGCGGCATGTGGGACCACTGGAATGTGCCGGTAAATGATTTTGATCCGAAAGGGATCTATGACCGAAAGATCCATTTTACCCCGAATTTCTCAGCCAGCAGCGCGGATATTGAGGTCCGGGCCGAGAGGATTCCTGCCGGCATCCATTCCACGGACCTGTTCTCGGGCTCTGCGGTTGACTATATCAACGGGTATAACAGCGATGAACCGTTTTTCCTGTATTTGTCATTCCTGGCGCCGCATGACCCCAGGACGATGCCGGAACAGTTCCGCAATATGTATGACCCGGAGAAGATCTCGCTTCCGCCCAATTACATGGAGATGCCGGTGGTCAACTGTGGCTGGTCCAACAAGGGACGGGATGAAAATACGGAAGCGTATCCCCGGAGACCGGATGCGATCAGAAAGCATATCGCGGATTATTATGCAATGATCAGCCATGTGGATTGGTGTATCGGGAAGATCCTGGAGGCACTGCGCGAGCGGGGAATGCTGGAAGATACGATTATCGTATTGACCGGTGACAATGGGCTTGCTGTTGGGCAACACGGGCTGATGGGAAAACAGAATATCTATGAGCACAGTGTCAAGGTTCCGCTGGTCATGTGCGGCCCTGGGATTCCCGCAGACGTGATCAACAAGCAGTATGTATATCTTCTGGATATTTACCCGACCCTCTGCGAGCTTTGCGGCATGGAAATTCCGGCGTCGGTAGAGGGGATCAGTTTTGCGCCCATGTTCTGCGATCCGCATTATGTGACAAGGCCGGAGCTGTATTTGGCGTTCCAGTCCCGGATACGGGGCGTTATGGATGGGCGGTATAAGCTGGTGGAGTATCGAACAGAGGATTTGAAATTGACGCAGCTGTTTGACTTGCAGGAAGACCCATGGGAGCGGAACAACTTCTACGATATCGCTGGATATGAGGGGATCACTGCCCGGCTGAGAAAACGGCTGTTTGAGCTGAGAGATGAATGGGAGGACGAGGCGACCATTTTCGGCCAGCAATATTGGGATCAGTGGCGCCGGTATGAAGAGGCGGCAGTGCATGGCATGGGACGCCCAAAGGGAAGCAATATGGCCAACCAAGTGAGAGACTGGGAAAAGTGATGAAAACTCCCGGCTGACCCATGGAACATCGGGATATCGGCCGGCATTGGTCACGGATTCCACAAATATGACAGGAAAGATTTGTGAAATAGCAATCTTGACATATTTTGAAAAGAAATATATGATATCAATTAAGTTATGAAACGAAATATTTAATATTTTGATTCATAATTTTCGAGGGATTCGACATCAGCACATATTTCTAAAGAGAGGTGCGTTCAGTCAATGAAACATATTCTGGTCCTGTTTACTGATCAGCAGCGGTATGATACAATTGGGGCGTTTGGTAATCCCGCCATTCAAACCCCCCATTTGGATGCGCTGGCCAGAGACTCTGTGGTGTTTAATCGCTGCATCACGCCTTCTCCGGTCTGTGTTCCGGCCCGGTTGTCCATGTTCTCCGGGCAATACCCTGCCCGCACGGGATGCAATAACAACAACACAGACCGCGTCTATGAGGGTGAGGGCTTTTATAGCCGGATTACCGCCCAGGGATATCAGAGCTGCTGCGTCGGCAAGATGCATCACTTGTGGGATGTGTATGGCCCCATGGGGTTCCAGCTTCGCCATCCCCAGGAGGAGCTGGCCGACGAAGGCGACGAGTACATGGAGTATATTCGCGGAAAGTACCCGTGGGTATTTGACTATCATGGCATGCGCAGCGAAATGTATTACACGCCGCAGATCTCCCAGCTGCCGCCTGAGGATCACCCGACACAGTGGGTCGGCGACCACAGTGTGGATTTCATCCGCAACTGCGATCCGGAGCAGCCGATGTTCCTGTTCTCCTCCTTTATCCATCCGCATCCCCCGTATTGCCCGCCGGCCCCGTGGCAAAAGCTGTACCGCAGCGACCCGCCGGCGCCGTTCTGCCCGGAGCGGGAGGATTTGGATACGTTCTCCAGCCTGATTGGAGACCGCTGCTCCTGCGACAGACTGATGATGAGCCGGCAGGATATCCTGAAGAGCAAGAATTACTACTATGCCTGTGTCTCGTTCGTGGACTATCAGGTGGGCCGCATCATTGAGGCGCTGAAGGAAAAGGGCATGTATGAAGATACGCTGATCCTCTTTTCTAGTGATCACGGCGATATGATGGGCGATTACAACGCCATCGGAAAGCGGACCATGGTGGATTCCTCCTGCCATGTTCCTTTGATGATCCATTATCCCGGCCACGGGCATGAGGAGCGTCAGGAGCCCTGCTCCCTTGTGGATATTGCGCCCACGCTGCTTCGGTATGCGGAAGTGCCCTATGATCCGGAGGAGTTCGACGGAGTGGATCTGTTTGCGGATATGCAGCGGACCTATGTATACTCCCAGCATGGCTGTGGCTCCAATGGAACCTATATGATCACAGACGGACAGGCAAAGCTGGTGTACAGCGCTGCCAAGGATCAATACTATTTCTTTGACCAGATCCCGGAGATCCGGAATGTCTATGATGAGAATGCCCCTGTTGTCAAGCAGATGCGGGAACTGTTGGATGCGTACCGCATGAAGGATACCAATCAAAAGGACACCAGCAAGACCTATGAAAAGGTGACAAAAACGCATCCCCACTATCCGGGCCGCATGGATCATATCCTGCTCCACGATGCAGAGGCATCGGCCATCCCGCCGGAATACCAGATCGATCTTGAGTGAGTGGAGGAATTTTCATGGATATGCCGACAGAAGCCCGGAAGCTCTCTGAGTATCTGGACAGAACTTTTGTATGCAGCTGCGGAAAGCAGCACTACGCGCCCTTGAAAGCGGTCAGCATTCGAAAGGATGCCGTGGAAGACCTGCCCGTTTATATGCGGGAGCTGGGCTACCAGCATCCGTATTTGATCTGCGACAGCATCACGTATGAGATCGCGGGGAAACGCTGCGAAGAGATCCTCTCCGCCGCAGGGGTGGAAGCGGTCTGCCATACCCTGGCACACGCAGCCTTTGATGAGGCTACCGTGGGCGAACTGCTGATCCATATGCCGGCGAACTGCGACTTGTGCGTGGCAGTGGGCACCGGCGCGATCAACGATATGACCCGGTTTTTCAGCCACCGCATGGGACGTCCGTTCTTCACCGTGGCGACGGCGGCTCCGATGGACGGCTTTGCCTCCTCCATCGCGGCGATCAACGTCAATCATCTGAAGACGACCTTCGAGGCACAGACCCCCACGGCGATTCTGGGCGACACGGAGATCTTGAAGCATGCGCCTTACCGGATGATAGCAGCGGGCCTGGGAGATCTGCTGGGCAAGTTTACCTGCCTTTGTGACTGGAAACTGTCCAGGCTCATCAACGGAGAGCATTACTGCGAAAATATTGTCAACTTGGTGGAGAGCTGCGTTCAGGATGTGCTGAAAGACGCAGAAAAAGCCAAGGACCGCGATCCGGAAGTCCTGGGAAAGATCATGGAGGGTCTGGTTTTGACCGGCGTTGCGATGAGCCTCTATGGGAATTCCCGCCCGGCCTCTGGATGTGAGCACCACATGTCTCACTATTGGGAGATGCTGTTTGAGCAGCGTGGCCTGCGCCCGGTGCCTCATGGAACCCAGGTGGGCGTTGGCACCGTGCTGATTTTGAAGCTGGCAGAAAAGCTGAAAGCAGCATCTGTGGATTTTGAGGCGGCCCGACAGGCAGCCAGAACCTATTCTCCGGAGATGTGGGAGACAGAAATCCGCAGAGCCTATGGCCCGGCGGCAGACGGCATTTTTGAGCTGGAGCGCCAGGCCGGGAAAAATGAGCCGACAGCTCGCCTGGCCCGGATCGATGCGATGGAGAAGCATTGGGCGGAGATTACAGATCTGCTGAATGAGCTGCCCTGTTCTGAGACCGTCATGGGCTTGCTGCGCTCGTTGGAATCCCCCTGCCTCCCCCAGGAGATCGGGGTGGACCGTCAGCTTTTGCGGGATACCTTCCTGTACTGCAAGGAGGTCCGCGCCCGCTACACCCTGTTGCAGCTGGCATGGGATCTTGGCGTTCTGGAAGAGTTTGCTGACCAGATCTCCGAGGATCTGGAGAGCACAAAGTGAGACCCGGCATCGGAAGCCGGTGAATATGAGATCAGCAGGAGCCGCAGCATTTGCTGCGGCTCCTGCTGAATTTTGCCGCCGTCAGGGGAGACGGGCCAGCAGATGGAGCAGGTCCTGGGGCCGGAACTGCTTCATGGTAAGTACATGGGCCAGACGCAGTACAAAGTGAAAATCTGAGGAGATCTCAGGCAGGACCATCACTTCCCGGTCTTGACCGTCCTGGGTCTCCAGGACCCGAAGTCCGAAGGTGGAGCCTGCCGCGGCGGCAGACTCCTTTTCGATCGGAAGATAGCGGAGCAAAGATAACACCTCCCTTGCATGAAAAATCTCCGGCAGGCGCCGGGGCGAGGCGGGATCAGCCGCCTGGACAGCAATGGGAGGCGTATTGGGGGGCCGCGGGGAAAGCGGATCATTCCAAAGCGGAGGAAGGGGGAGGGGGGGCCTGATGGCGGCTGGCGGGGAGAGACCGGCTCATTCTCTGAAAATAGGCGTCATCCGGGCAGTCAGGGCCGCCATGTCCGGCGGCAGGGGGGCGGAGAGTTGAAGAAGCTCTCCGGTGACGGGATGGGTCATCGTCAGGGCCCAGGAGTGGAGGGCAGGCCGGGGGATCAGGGCCGGGTCCTCGGTGCCGTAGAGCCAGTCTCCCGCCAGCGGGCAGCCGATGGAGGCCATATGGACCCGGAGCTGGTGGGTGCGCCCCGTCTCCGGGACCAGGCGGACCAGGGTCATCCCCGCCCCCTGGGCCAGGACCTGATAGTGGGACCGGGCAGGGGCGCCGTCGGGCCGGACCCGGCGGCGGACGGTGGAGGTCTCGTCCCGGCCGATGGGGCCGTCGATCACACCGGCCTTTGCCGGAGGACAGCCCAGACAAACCGCCCGGTACTCCCGGTGAAAGTCCCCGGTGTGGAGACTACGCCGGAGGAGGTCATGGACGTAGCCACTTTTTGCCACCACCATCACGCCGGTGGTTCCCTTGTCCAGCCGGTTCACCGGGTGGAAGATGAAATCCGTCCCCCGCTCCCAGGCCAGAGCACCGGCCACCGTGGGGGTGTCCGGCAGGAAGTTGGAGGCGTGGGCAGTCATGCCTGCCGGCTTGTCCGCCACCAGCAGGTGGCCGTCCTCCCACAGGATGGGCAGGGGCCAGTTCCCGGGGACCACGGCGGTTTTGGGCGGGCGCTGGTCGCCAGTCTCCACGGTCAGCACGTCTCCGGGGCGCAGCACGTCCACTGTACGGGCCCGGCGGCCGTTGACCAGGATGCCGGTCTCGGCCCGGGTAAGCCGGGAGATGGCGTGGGAGGAGAAGTGGAGCTTGGACCGGAGGATGTGGCGGACGGTGGCTCCCGCCTCTGCCTGGGTGATGATTTGGGTGATGGTCTCCATATGATCCCGCCTTTCCCTGACAGCATAGCACAGGGCGGGAGCCTTTTCCAGTGAAAAAATCCCCGCCGGCCCGGTCCGGCGGCGCATAATTCCCGGCGGCGGGGCGGACACTAGGGCTATCTCAAAACCACAGGAGGTCGAAATCCTTGAAAGAGCACGTGATGAGACGGGCCGCCGCAGTGATCGTGGCGGCGGCGCTACTGGGCGGCAGCGCCGAGGCGCTGTTCCAGCGCAAGACAGACCAACAGGCGGCAGAGGGGGCCCCCACGGTCCAGGACCTGGAGATCCAGACCTACCGGGATCTCCCCATCCAGGGCCGCCTGCCGGCTGCGGCAGGGGAGGGGGAGCTGACCTATGCCCTGGCGGAGGAGCCGGGCAAGGGGACCGTGGCCCTGGAGGGCGACGCCTTCACCTATACCCCGGAGGAGGGCATCACCGGCACGGACCGGTTCACCTACACCGTCTCTGACAGTCAGGGGCGGACCTCCGCCCCCGCCACGGTGACGGTGCGCATCGAAAAGCCCCGCTCCGGCGTTCGCTATTCCGACACCCAGGGAAGTCCCGCGGCGGCCGCTGCCCAGTATCTGGCGGAGGCGGGCATCTTCACCGGGACCAAAGTGGGAGAGCAGTACCGCTTTGAGCCCGACCGCCCCGTGACCCGGGAGGAATTTTTGGCCATGGTGCTGGAGACGGCGGACCGGGAGGTGCCCCAGGCCACCATGACCGGCTTTTGTGACGACGCCAGCATCCCGGCCTGGTCCAAGTCCTATGCCGCCGCCGGCGTGGCGGAGGGCCTGGTCCAGGGACGCTCCACCGCCCAGGGCGCGGCCTTTCAGGGAGAGGAGCCCATCACCCTCACCCAGGCGGCCACCATGCTCAACCGGGCGCTGGCCCTGGGGGACGTGGACCTGGACGTGTGGTTTGCGGACCGGGCGGCGGCCCCCTCCTGGGCGGCCCAGGCGGTGGGCAACATGGAGGCCCTCAGCGTCCTGTCCGTCGGAAGCTTTGGCGGAGAGGGGTTGGAGCAGCCGGTGACCCGGGCAGACGCGGCCCGGATGCTCTGGGCGGCGGACGTGCTGATGGCGGGAGAGGCGCCGGAGAGCGGGCTTCTCAGCTGGCTTCGATAGAAAGACGGCCCCGGCAGATCTGCCGGGGCCGCTTTTTACCCTGTGGGGCGTGGAAATCAGAGGGATTGCAAGGGATTGTTCACGTTTTGACAGTTGTATTCCGCCCCGGAGTGTGCTAAACTGGGAAAGATTAAAATAGCATGAGTATGCGTATGGGCAGGAGCATGAACCCCGGCCCGCATACGGGAGGTTTCGATGAAGATTGTGGTATTGGCAGGGGGCGTCTCCTCAGAGCGGGACGTGTCCCTGGTGACGGGGGCCGGCGTGTGCCGGGCCCTGCGGGAGAACGGACACCAGGCGATTTTCGTGGACCTGTTTCTGGGCCTTGAACAGGCACCGGCGGATCTTGAGACGCTGTTTGACGCGCCGGACGGCCTGTGCCCGGAGGTGAAGATCTCCGCCGCGGCGCCGGATCTGGACGCCGTCCGCCGCAGCCGGGCGGACCAGAGCCCCCGGCTCTTCGGACCCAACGTGCTGGAGGTGTGCGCCCTGGCGGATATGGTGTTTTTGGGACTCCACGGCCAGGACGGCGAGGATGGCCGGGTCCAGGCGGCCTTTGACCTGCTGGGCATCCCCTATACCGGCAGCGGGTACTTAGCAAGCGGCATGGCCATGGACAAATCCATCACCAAGACCGTGATGGACCAGGTGGGCATCCCCAACGCCCCCTGGAGGAATATCCCCCACTATACCGAGGCAGACATCCCCCGTTTGACCGAGGAGCTGGAGGTGCCCTGTGCGGTGAAGGTGGTCAACGGCGGGTCCTCTCTGGGCCTGGCCCTGCCGGACACCAAGGAGGAGCTCTCCCAGGCCCTGAGAGATCTGCTCCGCTATGGAAGCCACATCATTGTGGAAAAGAAGCTCCAGGGACGGGAGCTGACAGTGGCGGTGCTGGGGGACCGGTGGCTACCGGCGGCGGAGACCATCCCCACCGGAGACGCCTTTGACTATGTCTCCAAGTATCAGTCCGGCCAGAACGGCGGGGCCCGTGAGATCTGTCCGGCGGACCTGCCGCCGGAGGTGATGGAGGCCGCCGGAGAGCTGGCCCTGCGGCTCCACCGCGCCCTGGGGCTGGAGGTCTACTCCCGGACGGATATGATCCTGGACCCGGAGGGGAAGCTGTGGTGCTTGGAGGTCAACTCCCTTCCGGGCATGACCCCCGCCAGCTTTGTGCCCCAGGAGGCCGCGGCGGTGGGACTGAGCTATCGCCAGCTGTGTGAGGAGATCGTAAACCTCTCCTTGGCCATCCGGCGGAAAGGGTGAGCAGACGATGGAACCCATGACGATTCAGGAGATCGCATCGGCGGTCCGCGGCGTGTGGAAAAACCCCCGGGAGGGGGCGGCGCCGGTCACTGCCGTGTGCACAGACAGCCGGAGCGTCGTCCCCGGCAGTCTCTTCCTGCCCTGGGTGGGAGAGAAGTTCGACGGACACCGTTTCATCGACGCCGCGCTGGACGCCGGCGCGGCAGGGTGCTTGTGCGCCCGCCTGCCGGAGACGCTGCGGCCGGATAAGTTCTATATCCAGGTGGCCGATACCCGGCTGGCCCTGCGGGATCTGGCCGCGGCCTACCGGGACCGGTTCGCCATCCCGTTTGTTCAGATCACCGGCAGCGTGGGCAAGACCACCACGAAGGACATGGTGGCGGCGGTGCTGGGGGCCAAACTGAAGGTGCTCAAGACCTTTGGAAACTACAATAACGACGTGGGAACGCCGCTGACGCTGCTGAATCTGGCGGCGGATCACCAGGCGGCGGTCATCGAGACCGGCATGAACCACTTCGGGGAGATCGATTACCTGGGGGCCATGGTCCGGCCGGACATCGCGGTGATCTCCAACATCGGCGACGCCCACATTGAATATCTGGGCAGCCGGGAGGGAATTCTCCAGGCCAAGTGCGAGATCTTCCATCACCTCCGGGAGGGGGGGCTGGCGGTCCTCAACGGCGACGACGCCCTGCTGGACACGGTGGACCTGCCCTGCCGGACGGTGCGCTGCGGCCAGTCCGCCCACTGTCAGGTCCGGATCACGGAGATCGAGGACCACGGTGTGGAGGGCATCACCTGCACGGTGGAGACGGAGCGGGAGCGGTATGTGCTGCACACCTCCGCCCCCGGCGAGCATATGGCCTATGCCGCCGCCATCGCCGTGGCGGTGGGAGAGGAGCTGGGCCTTGACCGGGAGGAGATCACCCGGGGCGTGGCGGCCTACACCCCCACCGGGTCCCGGATGCGGGTGCTGCACCTGCCGGAGGGGCGGATCTTGCTGGACGACTGCTACAACGCCAACCCCCAGTCGGTGGCGGCGGCGCTGGAGGTGCTGGCCAAGACCGCCTGCGAGCGGAAGGTGGCGGTGCTGGGCGACATGGGCGAGCTGGGCGAGCTGACCGATCAGGCCCACTATAACATGGGCGCCCTGGCGGCCATGCTGGGCATCGATTTTGTGGCGGCCATCGGCGAAAAGGCCGTGAAGATCGCCGACGGCGCGGCCCAGAGCGGCGGCGACGCCCTTCATTTCTCCACCAAGGAGGAGGCCTTGGGAGAGCTGCGGGTCCAGCTGGAGCCGGGCACGGCCATGCTGGTCAAGGCCTCCCATGCCATGCAGTTTGAGCAGCTGGTGGAGCAGCTGAGAGGAGCTTATGATTGAGATACAGGTAAACGGCCTGGTGAAATCCTTTGAGGTGGGGCACAACGTCTTAGACGGCCTGACCTTTCAGATCGACCAGGGCGAGCGGGTGGGTCTGCTGGGCAAAAATGGTGCTGGCAAGACGACCCTCTTTCGAATATTGACCGGAGAGCTGGAGGGGGACGAGGGCCAGGTGACCATCGGCCAGGGCCGCCGGCTGGGGCTGATCTCTCAGATCCCGGTGTACCCGGCGGGCTACACGGTGGAGGATGTGCTCCGCTCCGCCTTCTCCCGGCTGGAAAAGCTGGCCGTGGAGATGGAGGAGCTGACAGCCCGGATGGCCGCCGGGGAGAGCGACCCGGCGCTTTTGCGGCGGTACGGGACCCTCAGCGAGCGGTTCGAGGTCTTCGGCGGCTATGATACCGACGTGGCGGTGAACAAGATCGCCCAGGGCCTGTCTATCTCCCGGGAGATGCGGGGCCAGCTCTTTGACAGTCTCTCCGGCGGGGAGAAGACCCGGGTGAACCTGGGCCGGCTGATCCTGGAGGACACAGACATTTTGCTGCTGGACGAGCCCACCAACCATCTGGATCTCCACGCCACCGAGTGGCTGGAGGAGTACATCCGCTCCTTCCGGGGCACGGTGGTGACCATCTCCCACGACCGCTACTTCCTGGACCGGACCGTGAATCGGATCATCGAGGTGCAGGACGGCAAGGCGGAGTTTTACAGCGGCAATTACAGCTTCTACGCCGTGGAGAAGGAACGCCGGTTCCAGGAGCGGATGAAGCAGTATGAAAAGGAACAGGCCAAGATCCAGCAGCTGGAGAAGGCGGCAGAGCAGCTGCGGCTGTGGGCCTTCCAGGGCATGGACAAGACCTACCGCCGGGCCATCTCCATGGAGCGGCGGATCGAGCGGATGCGGACCACCTCCAAGCCCACCAAGGCCAGGAAGATCGACGCCCGCTTTACCACCGCCGAGTTCCACGGTGACGAGGTGCTGGGGCTACGGAACCTCTCCAAGGCCTACGGGGACAAGCATCTCTTTGAGGGCATCAGCTTGAAGGTGGAGGGGGGCGAGCGGATCGCCCTGATCGGCGACAACGGCACGGGAAAATCCACCCTGATCAAAATGATCGTGGGGGAGCTCTATCCCGACGACGGGCGCATCCGGACAGGTCCCCAGGTGCGGGAGGCGTATCTTCCCCAGATCATCCACTTTGACCACCCGGACTGGAACCTGGTGGAGAACATGATGGCGGCGAAAAAGGGCCTTTCGGCCCAGTCCGCCAGAAATCGGCTGGCGGCCTATGAGTTCCGGGGCGAGGATGTGCTCAAGCCGGTGTCCGTCCTCTCCGGCGGCGAGCAGAGCCGCCTGCGGCTTTGTATGCTGATGGACGACGATATCAACTTCCTGATCCTGGACGAGCCCACCAACCATCTGGACATCGCCTCCCGGGAGTGGATCGAGGAGGCGGTGGAGGCCTACGACGGCACGCTGCTGTTCGTCAGCCATGACCGTTACTTCATCAACCGCTTCGCCACCCGGATCTGGGAGCTCTCGGACGGGACCATCACAGACTATCCCATGGGCTTTGCCCAGTATCGTCAGGTCAAGGCCCAGGAGGAGGCAGAGCGGATCGAGCTCCCCAAGCCCGCCCGGGAAAAGCCGCCGGCAGAGCGGCCCCAGCGGGGCAACAAGGCCCAGCAGGCCGCCCGGCGGCAGCTGACCATCTGCGAGCGGGACATCGCCAAGGCGGAGGAGCGCATCGCCGCCCTGGACGGGGAGATGGAGGCCGCTGCCTGCGACTATGAGAGACTCAACGCGCTGGTACAGGAGAAGGACGCCGCCCAGGCAGAGCTGGACGGGCTGTATGAGAGGTGGGAGCAGCTCAGTGAAGAGGCAGAGGGCTAGGAGAAGACCGGTGGTCCGCCACCGGGTCTATCGGGGCCGGCGGACCTTTGAGCGAGTGATGCTGGCACTGGCGGCCGCGCTGGCGGTGCTGAGCCTATTGTGCTTGACGGTGATTCCCGGCGTGCGCTTTAGCGGTGGGCTGGCGGCGGTGCTGGCAGGGGTCTGCCTGCTGGCGGCGGCCCTGCGCCGCTGGAGCTGGCGGAGCCGGCCGGGCCGGGTGGTCTGGCGGGCGTTCTGCGGCGTTTTGGCGGCGGGAGCGGTGCTGTTTGGGACCGTGGAGGGCCTGCTGCTCTTCCGGGGCCAGCAGGATAACCGGGCCCTGCCCTCCGACGCGGTGATCGTCCTGGGGGCCGGGGTCAACGGCACGGAGCCGTCTTTGATCCTGCAAAGCCGCATCGACGCGGCGGCGGGCTATCTGGAGCGCCATCCGGACGTTTTGGCAGTGCTCTCCGGCGGCCGGGGACCCGGTGAGGAGATCACCGAGGCGGCGGCCATGGCCCGGGGACTGACCCAGCGGGGCATTCCGGCCTCCCGGCTGATCCTGGAGGAGGCGTCCACCTCCACGGCGGAGAATTTCGCCCGGTCCAGGGAACTGCTGGAGAGATGGGGCGTGGACATGGAGACGGCCACCATCGCCGTAGTCACCAGTGACTTCCACTGCTTCCGGGCCCATCTGATCGCCCAGCGGGCGGGATTGAAGGTCCTGGATATCCCGGCGGAGTCCGGGTGGCCGCTGCTGGACGCAAATTACTATGTCCGGGAGTTTTTTGCCCTGGGCAAGACCCTGGTGCTGGACTGAGGAGGCACACAATGAGCGATGTTTTATGTATCTATTACTCCCGGACGGGACATACCAAGAAGGCCATGGAGGAGATCGCCCAGGCTCTGGACGCGGAGCTGGTGGAGCTGAGCGACGGGGCTGACCGGAGCGGGACCCTGGGGGCCCTGCGCTGCGGCCTGGACGCCATGCGCAAGACCAGCCGCCCCCTGAGCGCCTTTCAGACGGCCAGGCCCCTGGGGGAGTATCAGCTGGTGATCGTGGGCACGCCTGTGTGGGCGGGCCGGTGCAGCAGCGTGGTGCGGAGCTTTTTGAAGCAGCACGGCAAGAAGCTGCGCCAGGCGGCCTATATCATCACCCGGTACAGCGAGGAGAAGAACGAGGAGGTTTTCAGCCAGATGGACCAGTACACCCCCTGCGGCCACGCCGCGGCGGTCTCCCTGCGGGGCGGCTCGGTGGGCTATGCCTTCTGGCAGGAGGAGTTTTTGCGGCAGGTACGGGAGCTGCTGGGCCGGCAGTAGGAAGCCCTCCGATATCAGGAAATCTGTTTGGAGAGGAGCTGTCCCATGCTGGAAAAACTGGAGACCCTGATTCTGCGCAAGGAGGATCTGGAGGCCCAGCTGGCGGACCCTGCCGTGTACGGCCAGACGGACCGCCTGCGGAGCATCAACCGGGAGCTGAAAGAGCTGACGCCGGTGGTGGAGACCTATCAGGCCTACCGCCATGCCCTGCAAAGCCGGACCGAGGCGGAGCAGCTGCTGCGGGACCCGGAGTTCCGGGAGCTGGCCCAGGAGGAGCTGGCCGCCGCCCGGGCGGACCTGGAGCGGCTGGAGAAGGACCTGCGGCTGTTGCTGCTTCCCAAGGACCCCAACGACGGCCGCAACGTGATCTTGGAGCTCCGGGGGGGCGTCGGCGGCGAGGAGGGGGCGCTGTTCGCGTCTTCGCTTTTGCGGATGTACACCATGTACGCCCAGCGCCGGGGCTGGCGGATGGAGCTGGTGAACCTGAACGAGACGGAGCTGGGAGGCGTGAAGGAGTGCAGCCTCCTGGTGGAGGGAGAGGACGTCTTCTCCCGGCTGAAATTTGAAAGCGGCGTCCACCGGGTCCAGCGGGTGCCGGAGACAGAGTCCGGCGGCCGCATCCACACCAGCGCCGCCACGGTGGCCGTGCTGCCGGAGGCGGAGGAGGTGGACGTGGAGATCGAAGCGAAGGATTTGCAGATCGACACCTACCGCGCTTCCGGCGCGGGAGGACAGCACGTGAATAAGACCGAATCCGCCATCCGCATCACCCACCTGCCCACGGGCGTGGTGGTGGAGTGCCAGGACGAGCGGAGCCAGTATAAGAACAAGGACAAGGCTATGAAGGTCCTGCGCTCCCGGCTCTATGAGCTGGAGCGGCGCCGCCGGGATGACGCGGCGGCGGCGGAGCGCCGGGGCCAGGTGGGCAGCGGAGACCGCAGCGAGCGTGTCCGCACCTACAATTTCCCCCAGGGCCGGGTCACCGACCACCGGATCGGCCTGACGCTCTACCGGATCAACGCCATTATGGACGGCGACCTGGACGAGCTGATCGACGCGCTGGTGACAGCGGATCAGGCCCAGCGGCTCCACCGGGGCGGAGAGACGACATGAACACGGATATCAACACCGGGCGCTGGCTCGGTGGAAAGAGATAGAGGCGAAGACATATGATGCAGACGATTTATTATGACCTGCGGGACATCAAGGGCCCCCAGAAGGAGATCCGGGACAAGGTGGACGCCGCCGCCAAGATCCTCCGGGAGGGCGGACTGGTGGCCCTGCCCACAGAGACGGTGTATGGCCTGGGAGCCAACGGCCTGGATGCCGCCGCCGTCCGGCGGATCTTCGAGGCCAAGGGCCGGCCCCAGGACAACCCCCTGATCCTCCATGTCAGCGGGCCCCAGTGGCTGACCCGCTACTGCGCGCAGGTGCCCCCCCTGGCCTATGTGCTGGCCCGGAAGTTCTGGCCGGGTCCTTTGACCATGATCTTAAAAAAGGGTCCCGGCGTGCCGGACGAGACCACGGCGGGACTGGACACGGTGGCGGTCCGCTGCCCCAATCACCCGGTGACGCTGGCCATCATCCGGGAGGCGGGGGTGCCCATCGCGGCCCCCAGCGCCAACCTCTCCGGCCGGCCCAGCTGCACCAGCGCCCAGGACGTGATGGAGGATATGGACGGCAAGATCCAGTGCCTGGTGGACGGCGGCCCCTGCACGGTGGGGGTGGAGTCCACGATTTTGGATCTGACATGTACGCCGCCCCGGCTGCTGCGTCCCGGCGGACTGCCGGTGGAGCAGATCGAGCGGCTCATCGGCCCCATCGCCGTGGACCGGGCGGTGAACGCCGCCCTGGGCGAGGGAGAGCGGCCCAAGGCTCCGGGCATGAAATACCGCCACTATGCGCCCAAGGCCCCGGTGACGGTGGTCACCGGGGCGCCGGCTGCCTCCGCCCAGGAGATCCTGCGGCGGGTCCAGCCGAGAGACGGCGTGCTCTGCTTTGAGGAGTATGTCCACCTGTTCGAGGACCAGCAGGTTCAGTGCCTGGGGCCCAGCGACGATAAGCAGATCCAGGCCCAGCGGGTCTTTGACGCCCTGCGGGCCTTCGACAGCCTGACCGTTTCGCAGATCTATGCCCAGTGCCCGGACAACCAGGGCCTGGGACTGGCCATCGGCAACCGGCTGAAAAAGGCCGCCGGCTTCCACGTGGTGGAGGCGGACACCCTGCGGGTGGTGCTGGGCATCACCGGCTGCACCGGCGCGGGCAAGACCACAGTGCTGGATGTGATCCGGGAGATGGGCGGCACGGTCATCGACTGTGACGCGGTGTACCATGAGATGCTGGACCACAGCGAGGCGTTGCGCAACGATATCAACGCCTCCTTCCCCGGCGTCTTTGATGAGGACGGCAAGCTCAACCGCCAGAAGCTGGGGACGGAGGTCTTCTCCCGGCGGGAGCGGCTGAGCCGGCTCAACGACATCGTCTTCCACCATGTGGTGCCGGAGATCCGGCGGCGGATCGGCGCGGAGGAGGGGATCTACGCCGTGGACGCCATCAACCTGCTGGAGAGCGGCCTGGTGGAGCTTTGCGACAAGACCATCGCCGTGACCGCCCCCACAGAGCTGCGGGTCCGGCGGATCATGGCCCGGGACAACATCTCCGAGCAGTATGCCCGGATGCGGATCACAGCCCAGAAATCCGATGAATATTACCGCACCAAGTGCGACTATGAGCTGGCCAACGCGGCGGACACGCCGGAGGAGTTCCAGGAGGAGACCCGGGAGTTCCTGCGCCGGCTGCTGGAGAGCATGAAGGAGGATCGACCCCATGGAAAAGAATGAGTTCAAGGCGTGGAAAGAGCGGCTTCTCTCCACCAAGAAAAACGGCTATGACAAGCTGGACGCGAAAGAGCTTCCCGAGCTGGAGGCCTACTGCCAGGGCTATAAAGCGTATCTGGACGCGGGCAAGACCGAGCGGCTGTGCGCCGCGGAGTCCATCCGCATGGCCGAAGAGGCCGGCTACCGGCCCTATGTCCGGGGCATGGCCCTGGCGGCGGGGGACAAGGTATACGTCTCCAACCGGGGCAAGGCGGTGCTGCTGGCCCACATCGGCACAAAGAGCCTGGCGGAGGGCGCCCAGATCGCCGCGGCCCACATCGACTCTCCCCGGCTGGACTTAAAGCCCAACCCTCTCTATGAGGAGGGGGAGATGGCCTATTTCAAGACCCACTATTACGGCGGGCTGCGGAAGTACCAGTGGGTGACCATCCCCCTGGAGCTCCACGGCGTGGCGGTGCTGAAAGACGGAAGCAAGGTGACGGTGAACGTAGGCGGCGACCCCGGCGACCCTCGTCTGGTGATCACGGATCTGCTGCCCCACATGGGACAGGAGCAGTCCAAAAAGCCCCTGGGAGAGGCGGTCCCCGGCGAGACGCTGAACCTGCTGCTGGGCAGCCGCCCCATCGGCGGCGAGGAGGAGAGCGGCCGGGTGAAGCTGGCGGTGCTGCGGCTGCTGAATGAGAAATACGGCCTGACCGAGGACGACTTCACCTCTGCGGAGCTGGAGGCCGTGCCGGCGGTGAATGCCTGCGACATCGGCCTGGACCGGAGCTTCATCGGCGCCTACGGCCAGGATGACCGGGTGTGCGCCTATGCCGCGCTGAAGGCCCTGCTGGACCTGAAGGAGACGCCGGAGCGGACGGCGGTGTGCGTGCTGGCGGACAAGGAGGAGATCGGCTCTGACGGCGTGACGGGCATGCAGTCCGCCGCCTTCGACACCTTCATGGAGGACCTGTGCGCGGCCCAGAACGTGCCGCTGCGGGCCTGCTTTGAAAAGTCCTTCTGTCTCAGCGCCGACGTGACGGCGGCCTATGACCCCGACTTTGCCGAGGTCTACGAAAAGCGCAACGCCGCCTGCGTGAACTATGGCGTGGGCCTTTGCAAGTACACCGGCGCCCGGGGCAAGTCCGGCGCCTCTGACGCCGACGCGGAGACGGTGGGCTATGTCCGCCGCCTTTTCGAGGAGCATGGCGTGATTTGGCAGATCGCGGAGCTTGGCAAGGTGGACGCCGGCGGCGGCGGCACCGTGGCCATGTATATGGCCAACCGCAACATCGCCACCCTGGACGCCGGCGTGCCGGTTTTGAGCATGCACGCCCCCTTTGAGACGGTCAGCAAGCTGGACTGCTGGGAGACCTACAAGGGGATGCGGGCAGTCTATCAGGCTCCCCGGGGCGTGGCGGAATAAACGGCGCACCCCTTCTCGAAAAGTGGCCTCAGCCGCTTTTTCAAGAGCAAAAGGCTCTGTCCGTGGGACAGGGCCTTTTGTCTGCTGCTTTTTCGGCGGAACTGGCAAAATGCCCACAGATGATGGACAAATGACCGCCAGTTTCCATGTTTCCACCAAAAGCTTTTCCGCCTTTTTTCTTGCGTCTGCCGCAGAAGTGTGGTAGTATGAATGACAGAAACGGACAAATGCCCGCAGGAGGTGGACGAAATGTCGAAAACGACCAAGTTTTACATCGTGGCGGCAGACGCCCTGCCGGAGATCTTCATCAAGGTGGCCGAAGCCAAGCGGATGATGCAGACCGGCGAGGCGGATACGGTGGGCGCGGCCACCCGGCTGGCCGGCATCAGCCGCAGCGCCTTTTATAAGTATAAGGACTCCGTGCAGCCCTTCAACGACATGAAGGCCGAGCACATCATCACCTTTTACGCCATGCTCAAGGACAACGCCGGCGTGCTCTCCGGGGTGCTGTCGGTGTTTGCCGCGTCCGGAGCCAATATTTTGACCATCAACCAGTCCATCCCCACCAACGGCTGCGCGGCGGTGACCATCTCCGCCGAGACCAGCGAGATGGAGGAGAGCCTAGAGCAGCTCCTGGCCGACGTGACGGCCCTGGAGGGCGTGGTAAAGCTGGAGATCCTGGCGGGCTGAGAAGGAGAGAGACATGATTCAAATCGCGATTATGGGCCTTGGCACGGTGGGAACCGGCGTTGCCAAGGTGGTGGCGGAGAACGCCAAGCAGATCGAGCGGAAGCTGGGGGAGCCGCTGCAGGTGAAGACCGTGCTGGTCCGCCATTTCAAGGACGGCCCCTACCGCCAGCTGATGACCGATGATTTCCGGAAGATCGAGGAGGACGACGACATCCGCGTGGTGGTGGAGACCATCGGCGGCGTGGAGGCGGCCTATGAATATACCAAACGGGCCCTGGAGGCAGGCAAGCACGTGGTCACCGCCAACAAGCAGCTGGTGGCGGAGCGTGGCTGCGAGCTGCTGGCCCTGGCCAAAAAGCGTGGCGTGAGCTATCTCTTTGAGGCCAGCGTGGGCGGCGGCATCCCGGTTTTGCACCCGCTGACCCAGTGCATGGCCGCCAACCGCATCGACCAGGTCTACGGCATTTTGAACGGCACCACCAACTATATCCTCACTCGGATGGTCCGCACCGGCGCCTTTTTCTCCGACGCCCTGCGGGAGGCCCAGGCCAAGGGCTACGCCGAGGCGGACCCCACCGCCGACGTGGAGGGCATCGATGCGGGCCGGAAGATCTGCATCCTGGCGGATCTGGCCTTCGGCCACCAGGTGGACCCGGCGGACGTGCCCATGGAGGGCATCTCCAAGCTGTCATTGCGGGATGTGAAGGTGGCCCAGCGGGCGGGCTATCGGGTGAAGCTCCTGGGCCGGGCGGTCCGGCTGCCCGGCGGCGGACGCACCGCCTATGTGGCTCCCCACCTGATCCCCGAGGACAACCCCATCTCCGGCGTAGAGGATGTGTTCAACGCCGTGATGGTCCAGGGCAACGCCACCGGCGAGGTGATGTTTTACGGCAAGGGCGCCGGAGAGATGCCCACCGCCTCCGCCTGCGTGGCGGACGTGATGGAGTGCCTCCAGGCAAGCCCCCGGCGGGAGGAGATCGGCTGGTCTCCGGACCAGTCGGGCTTTGAGGACCCGGCGGAGCTGCGGACCCGGTATTATTTCCGGATCGAGGGCAGCTTGACCGACGCGGCCATGGCCTTTGGCCAGGTGGAGGTCCTCAGCGAGGACGGCGAGACCGCCTTCCTCACCGAGTCCATCAGCGGGCGGGACGCCCAGCGCCAGTCCCGGTCCCTGAACGTGCTGGCCTGCATGCGGGTGCTGGAGTGATCCCCAAATCCCTCCCCCCGGCGTATGATGGAGCGGGAGGACCCCAATCTTGAGCAAAGAAGGAACGTCTATGAGTTTGATCGTACAGAAATTCGGCGGCAGCTCCGTGCGGGACGCCCAGCATATCCGCAACGTGGCCGGGATCATCGCCGAGACCTATCTCCAGGGCAACGATGTGATGGTGGTGCTCTCCGCCCAGGGCGACACCACCGACGACCTGATCGCCAAGGCCCAGGAGATCAACCCCCATCCCTCCAAGCGGGAGATGGATATGCTGCTGTCCACGGGAGAGCAGATCTCCGTGGCCCTGTGCGCCATGGCGCTGGAGGGGATGGGCCTGCCCTGCGTGTCCCTCAACGGCTGGCAGGTGGGCATCCACTCCACCTCCGTCCACAGCGACGCCCGGATCAAGAAGATCGACCCGGAGCGGGTCCAGGCGGAGCTGGATCAGCACCGGATCATCCTGGTCACCGGCTTCCAGGGGATCGACCGGGGCGGCGACATCACCACCTTGGGCCGGGGCGGCTCCGACACCAGCGCCGTGGCCCTGGCGGCGGCGTTCCGGGCGGATCTGTGCCAGATCTATACCGATGTGGACGGCGTGTATACCACCGACCCCCGGATCGTGCCCAACGCCCGGAAGCTGGAGGAGATCACCTATGACGAGATGCTGGAGCTGGCGTCTCAGGGGGCCCAGGTGCTCCACAACCGCAGCGTGGAGCTGGCCAAGAAGTTCAGAGTGAATTTGGAAGTCGTGTCCAGCTTGGAGCGCAAGCCCGGCACGAAAGTGAAGGAGGTCACCAAAGTGGAAAAAACCAATATCGCCGGCGTTGCCAAGGACACCAGCATCGCCCGCGTGGCCCTGGTGGGCCTGCAGCACAACCCCGGCGTCGCCTTCCAGGTCTTTGACCTGCTGAGCAAGCACAATATCAACGTGGACGTGATCTTGCAGTCCATCGGCCGGGAGGAGACCAAGGATATCACCTTCACCCTGCACAGAAAGGACCTGGAGGAGGCCGAGGACATCCTCAACGAGCACAAGGAGGCCCTGCGGTTCGACCACATCGAGACCGACGACAGGATCGGCAAGGTCTCCATCGTGGGCGCGGGACTGATGAGCAACTGCGGCGTGGCCGCCAAGATGTTCGAGGCCCTCTATGAGGCGGGCATCAACATCCAGATGATCAATACCTCAGAGATCCGGGTCTCCGTCCTGCTGGACGAGGAGGACGTGAACCGGGCGGTGAAGGCCATTCACGCCAAGTTCTTCGACGAGGTCTGAGAGCGCCGCTGTCACAGGCGGGCTTGGTAAAAGGGAGCGTACAGATCTGTACGCTCCCTTTGCAGCGTGTCAAAAAAGCCTCGCAGAGTTCGCCGCCCGCAGGCGGCGAATCAAGTGAAATTATTT
>CAUWNE010000006.1:0-67661 GCA_963560095.1 uncultured Dysosmobacter sp.
CTCACCGGGTCCGCACGCTTTTGATGATGGTCAGTTCGATGGGCCGCACAGCAGGCGCAGGGCCTCCAGATAGCCGGGGAGCCCGTGGCCCCGGATGGTGGCCTTGCAGGCAGAGCGGATGTAGGAGACATGGCGGAATTCCTCCCGGCTGTCCGGGTCGGAGACGTGGACCTCCACAGTGGGGATCCCCACGGCCTTCACCGCGTCCAGCAGCGCCACGCTGGTGTGGGTATAGGCGGCGGGGTTGATGATGATGCCGTCTACTTGGTCAAAGTAGGCCTGCTGGATGGCGTCCACTAGGGCCCCCTCGTGGTTGGACTGGAAAAAGGAGACCTCCACGCCCAGCCGGTCCGCCTCGGCCCGGACCATGGCGCACAGATCCTCGTAGGTCTCGTGGCCGTAGATCTCCGGCTGGCGGATGCCCAGCATGTTCATGTTGGGCCCGTTAAGTACCAGAATGCGCACAAAAATCCCTCCAAATCTCCTGGGCAGTCTCCTGGACCGTGCCGCTATTTTGAATGACCACATCCCGGAACCGGGCGTAGAGAGGAGCGCGGGTTTCCCACAGTGCCCGCAGATCTGTGGACTGGGACAGGGGCCGGCCCTCGGTGGGCAGGGCGTCCAGATCCCGGACGAGATGATAGATGCGGCCGTTCTGGCGGAGGGGCCCATAGTTCTCCGGAACCGTCACCACGCCGCCGCCGGTGAGCAGCAGCTTGCCGGTCAGCTTGCCGGCCTCTGCCACCACCTCCCGCTCCAGGGCCCGGAAGGCGGCCTCCCCCTGCTCTGCGAAGATCTGGGGGATCGACTTTCCGGCCTTTTCCACGATCTGCTGGTCCAGGTCCAGGGCCTCCCGGCCGGACAGGGCGGCCAGGGCCTGGCCCACCGTGGTCTTGCCGCAGCCGGGCATTCCGATCAGGACGATGTTGCAGGTCTCCTGCCGCAGCTGGGCGAGGATCCGCTCGTTCTCCCGATCAGGAATGGCCCGGCGGAAGAAATGCTCCTCCGCCCGCTTGGCCTGGGCCACCAGCATGGGGAGCCCGTCTGAGCAGGGGATGCCCAGGGCCTCGGCTTGCAGCACCAGGGCGGTCCGCCGGGGATTGTAGATGACGTCCAGAACACCCTGGCACCGGGGGAACCGGGTGAGGTTCACCGGGGCTGCGCCGGTGTGGGGGAACATCCCCACCGGGGTGGTGTTTACGACCACCTCCGCGTCGGCGTGGCGGTCCAGGTGGTCATAGTCATCCGGACCGGAGCGGGAGATCACCGCGATCTCCCGGGCGTGGGCCTGCCGGGCGGCGGCCTGGGCGGTGAGAGAGGCGCCGCCGGTGCCCAGGATCACCACCTTTTTTCCGTTCAGGGAGATCCCGGCCCGGTGGGCCATGTAGAGAAATCCGTCGATATCTGTGTTATAGCCCACCAGGGCCCCGTCCGGCTGGCGGACGATGGTATTCACACTGCCGATGGCCTTTGCCGTAGGGTGGAGCCCATCGCACAGGGGCATCACGTCCCGCTTATAGGGGATGGTGACATTCACTCCGCCGATATCCTCCCGCCGGAGAAAGGCGGCCAGCTCTGCGGGCTCCAGCTCATAGAGCCGGTAGGCGTCGTTGCCCAGGGCGGCGTGGATGGGCACAGACCAGCTGTGGCCCAGGCGCGCGCCCAACAGGCCGTAGATCCGATCCGCCACGGCTCAGACCTCCGCGTAGTTGCCCAGGAACTGGAACTGGGCGCAGCTGCGCTCCATTTCCTCCAGCATAGCCAGAACGCTGGGGTCCTGCACAGAGGCGTCCAGCTCCAGGAAGAAGATGAATTCAAAGTCGCTGCCCGCCACCGGGCAGGACTCCAGCTTGGTCATGTTGATATCCAGAGCCGCCAGCTTGGCCAGGAGCTCATAGAGGGCGCCGGGGCGGTTTTCAAAGGCGACGACCAGGGAGATCCGGTTGGCCCCGGCGTAGATCACCGGGTCCTTGGTCACGCAGACAAAGCGGGTGTAGTTGTTGTCGCTGTCCTGGATGGCGTCGTTGACGCACTCCAGACCGTAGAGCGCGGCACAGGGGTGGGAGGAGATGGCGGCGGCATGGCGGTTCCCGCTCTCAGCCACCAGCTTGGCGGCCATGGCGGTGTTGTCGCAGGGGATGACCCGGACGCCCTCCAGGCTTCCGAGAAATTTGCTGCACTGGCCGATGGCCTGCTCGTGGGAGTAGATCTCCGTGATCTCAGACTGCTTCACGCCGGGCAGGGTCAGCAGCTCATGGCGGATGCAGAGCCGGGTGGAGCGGACGATGGAGAGGTTGTGGTGCTGCAGCAGGTCATAGACGGCCCGGACAGAGCCGTTGGAGCTGTTTTCGATGGGCAGCACGCCGAACTTGCACAGACCCGACTCCACGGCGGACACCACCGCCTGGAAGGTCTTGACATACACGATGCTGCCCCGGGGCAGCAGCCGGTCGCAGGCCACCTGGGAGTTGGCGCCCTCCACGCCCTGGCAGGCCACCAGGCCGATCTGGGGGAAGAGGGCCGCGCCGGCGGCCAGGGAGCTCTCGATCTGGGCGCCCACCCGGGTGGGGGTGTTCACCAGCTCCGCCTGCCGGGACCGGCTGAGCTCAAAGAGGGTGGAGAAGAGGTGATAGGCATAGCGCTCCTGACTGCCGGCCTTTTCCGCCACCTTGGCCAGGATCTCCCGCTCCCGCTGCTTGTTGGGAATGGGAAGATGGTTTTCGTTTTTATAGGCGCCCACTGCCTCGGAAAGGCGCATCCGCTCCAGGAACAGATTCAGCAGCTGATCATCCACAGCGTCGATGCTTCGACGGATCTCAGAAAGTTCCATGATTTCCCTCCAAAAGTAAGTCTAACAGGACGGTCGCGGTGACCGCCTCCACCACCGGGACAGCCCGGTGGGCAATACAGGGGTCGTGGCGGCCCTTTACCACCAGCTCTGCCGGCTCTCCGGCAGACAGGGCCACGGTCTGCTGGGGACGGGAGATGGACGGGGTGGGCTTCATGGCCACCCGGAGGACCACCGGCATCCCCGTGGTGATCCCGCCCAGGATGCCGCCGGACTGGTTGGATTCCGTCACGATCCGGCCATCCTCCACCGTAAAGGGATCGTTGTTTACAGAGCCTCGGAGCCGGGCGGCGGCAAAGCCCGCGCCGAACTCCACGCCCTTGACGGCAGGGATGCCGAACAGGGCCGCCGCCAGCCGGTTTTCCAGGCCCTCAAACATGGGATCGCCCAGCCCCGGCGGCAGGCCGATGGCGGCACACTCGATGACGCCGCCCACGGAGTCCTGGGCCTGCCGGGCTTCCAGGATCTGCGCCTGCATCTGAGCCCCGGCCTGATCGTCCAGCACTGGGAAGGCCTTGGCGGCCACCTGCGCAAAGAGGTCCGCCGTGGGGTGCAGGGGAAAGGGGAGGTCCTCCGCCGTTCCCACAGAGCGGAGATGGGCGCCCACATGGATGCCCCGGCGGGCCAGGATCTGCTGAGCGATGCCGCCGGCGATGCACAAGGGGGCAGTCAGACGGCCGGAGAAATGGCCGCCGCCCCGCATGTCCGCCTGACCGGCCCACTTGACCCAGGCGGTGTAGTCGGCATGGCCGGGCCGGGGCTTCTCCGTCAGCTCCCGATAGTCCTGGGAGTGCTGGTCCGCGTTTTCCATGATGGCGCACAGGGGCGCGCCGCAGGTGACGCCGTCTGCCAGGCCGGAGAGGATGATGGCTTGGTCCGTCTCCTTCCGGGGGGTGGAGAGGGGGTCTCTGCCGGGCCGTCGCCGGTCCAGAAAGGCTTGCAGTGCTTCCAGATCCACGGCCTCGCCGGCGGGGAGCCCGTCGATATTCACGCCGATGGCCCGCCCGTGGGACTGGCCGAAGACAGAGACCCGCAGCAGCTTTCCAAACTCAGAGGACATGGCATTCACCTCCCAAACGGCGGTACTCCTCCCAGAAAGAGGGGTAGGATTTTTGAATGGCCTCCGCGCCGGTGATGGTCACCTCGCCGGAGGCGGCGGAGGCGGCAATGGCTGCCGCCATGACAATCCGGTGGTCGTTGGCGCCGTCCACCACGCCGCCGCGCAGCGGTCCGCCGTGGACGGTGAGGGCGTCGGGCGCGGTCTCCACAGGACGGCCCAGGGCCCGCAGCATAGCGGCGGTGGTGGCGAGCCGGTCGCTCTCCTTCATCCGCAGCCGGGCGGCGTTTACAAAGCGGGTGGTCCCGCTGCGGACCGCCGCCATCACCGCCAGGGGCGGCAGCAGGTCGGGACAGCCGGAGACATCGATCTCCACCTCTCCCGGCCGGGCCAGCTTCCAGTAGAGCTCGCTGATCACCTTGTCGCCCTGGGCGGAGTTGCCGTCCAGACCGGAGAGGGTCACGGGATGGTCCAGAAAGGCGGCGGCATACCAGAACCCGGCCTGGGACCAGTCGGCTTCCACCGAGGCGGTGAAGGGCTGGTACGTCTGATTTCCAGGGATGTGAAGGATATCTCCTTCCCACCGGCTGGTGATCCCGGCCAGGGCCTGGGCCTGCCGGGTCATCTCCAGATAGTCCCGGCTCTCCAGGGGCGTGGCGGGCACCAGGGTGGAGTCCCCGCTCAACAGGGGCAGGACGAAGAGAAGCCCGGTAAAAAACTGACTGGACACGTTCCCTGGAAGACGATACTCCCCGGGAGAGAGGGCGTAATCCTCATATCCCTTTCCGCCGTCCAGGTCCAGAACGCCGTTTTCCAGCTTCCAGGCAACGCCCTTCTCCCGGAACAGGTCTTCGTAAGGCTTCAATGGCCGCTCCATCAGCCGGCCATGGCCGACAAATTCTGCTTCTCCGTTGACCAGCAGGGCCACAGGGATCAAAAAGCGCAGGGTGGAGCCGGACTCCCCGCAGTCCAGAATGGGGGCGGGGCCGGCTTCCACAATGGCATTACCCAGCCCGTGGACCCGGACCGTGCCGGGGGAGAGATCCTCGATCCAAGCTCCCAGGGCGGAAAGGCAGCGCCGAGTGGCCTGAATATCCTGGGAGTCTGCCAGGCCCGAGATCACGCTGCGGCCGCCGCTCAGGGCGGCAGAGATCAGCAGCCGGTGGGCCATGGATTTGCTGGGGGGCGGCGTGACCGTGCCGCAGAGGTGGCTGGGGGTGATCTTAATGTCCATGAAGGGCCTCCAGAGTTTCCAGGACAGCGTCCTTTTTCAGCGTGACCGGCAGGGCCTCCCCCAGCTGCCGGAGAAAGATCATGGTGATCTCGTCCCCGGCGCTCTTTTTGTCCAGGCCCACGGCCTGGGTGAGGCTGCCCCAGTCGCAGTCGATGTGGGTGGGCAGGCCAAAGGCGGTCAGCAGGGTCATCAGCGTCTGGATGCCGTCGTCGTCTCCTCCGCTGACGCCCAAGCCAAAGCCCATCTGGGCGGCGGCACACATGCCGGCGGCCACGGCCTCTCCGTGGGTCCAGGTCTGGTAGTTTCCCGCCAGCTCATAGGCGTGGCCGATGGTGTGGCCGAAGTTCAAAATCATCCGGCGGTCGATGTCCCGCTCGTCCTCTTCCACTACATTTCGTTTAATATCGCAGCAAGTATACAAAACGGACTCGATTTCGCCTGTAATCGCCTCCCGGCTGGGGTGGGCGGCGAGGAAATCAAAGAAGCTCCGGTCGGCGATGCAGCCATATTTGATGACCTCCGCCATGCCGCCGGCAAAGTCCCGGTCCGGCAGCGTGGCCAGCACCTCCGGGTCCATCAGTACCAGACTTGGCTGCCAGAAGGCGCCGGCCAGGTTTTTCCCGGCCTGGAGGTCGATGGCCACCTTACCGCCCACGGAGGAGTCCACCTGGGCCAGCAGGGTGGTGGGGATCTGGACATAGCGGACGCCCCGGAGAATGGTGGCGGCGGCAAAGCCCGCCAGATCTCCCACCATGCCGCCGCCCAGGGCGGCCACGGCGTCGGTGCGGGTCAGGCCGAAGTCCATCAGGGCCTCCCAAAGCTGCGCCAGCTGATGGGGATTTTTGGAGTGCTCTCCGGCGGGAACGGTGAGGCAGAGGACCTGGAAGCCGGCCTGTTCCAGACTTGATTGGACCCGACTGAGATAGAGGGGGGCCACGGTGCTGTCGGTGATGACAGCCAGCTTGCCCGCCTTGGGCAGGGCGGCGCGGCAGAGGGGACCGGCCTGGTCCAGCAGCCCGCCGCCGATCAGGATGTCATAGGGGCGGTCAGTGCCCACGTGGATGGTTTTCATCAGTTGCCTCCCGCCGTGGCTTTCAGCTCCCGGCCCTCCCGGAGCAGGGCGCGGACCTGCTCCGCGTCGCCGGATTTCAGGGCCTGGGAATAGGCGCTCAGATTTTCGATCAGGATATCCAGTTCCTTGACCAGATAGTCGGCGTCGTCTAAAAACAGCTCCGTCCACATGGTCTCGTCCAGCCGGGCCACCCGGGTCATATCCCGGAAGCTGCCGGCGGAGAAGCCCCGGCGGCGCTGGGCCTCGGGGGATTTTACATAGGCGCTGGAGGTGATGTGGGCCAGCTGGGAGGTAAAGGCGATGATTCGGTCATGCTCCTCCGGATCGGAGAAGGTGAGGCCGGCAAAGCCCAGGTCCAGGAAGAAGGTCTTCAAGGTCTCCAGCAGCTGCATATCCGTCCGCTGATCCGGGGTGAGGATCATGGAGGCCCCGTCAAACAGGTCGTCGGTAGCGGCGGTGAAGCCGCCCCGCTCCTTGCCAGCCATGGGGTGGCCGCCGATGTAGGCAAAGCCGTGAGCCTGGGCGATGGGGGCCAGGGCCTGGACCACCACCCGCTTCACGCCGCACAGGTCCACCAGGATGGCCTGCTTTCCGATCTTGTCGGCGTGCTCCTCCACCCAGCGGATGGCGGCAGCGGGGCAGATGGCCACCAGCACCAGATCGCACTGGGGGAGCGTGTCTTCAGTGAGGGGACCGTCGATGGCCCCGCACATCCGGGCCAGGGTCATGGTCTCCCGGTCCAGGTCCGCGCCGTAGACGGTGTGGGCGGTTTTGGCCTTGATGCTCTTGGCCATGGACCCGCCGATCAGGCCCAGGCCGACAATGGCGATCTTCATAGCTTATTCCTCCAGAGCCTTTACCGCAGAGTGGAGCCGCAGCAGCTTCCGGGCCAGGGCGTCGAAGTCCTCAGGCCGCAGGGACTGGGGACCGTCGCACAGGGCGTGGGCGGGGTCGTTGTGGACCTCGATCTGGAGACCGTCGCACCCGGTGGCCACAGCGCCCATGGCCAGGGGCTCCACCAGCCAGCTCTTGCCGGTGGCGTGGCTGGGATCGATGATGACAGGCAGATGGGTGAGCTTGCGCAGCACGGGAATGGCGGCCAGGTCCAGGGTGTTGCGGGTGTAGCTCTCAAAGGTCCGGATGCCCCGCTCGCAGAGGATCACGTTTTCGTTGCCGCCGGCCATGACATACTCGGCGCTCATGAGCCACTCCTCATAGGTGGCGGACATGCCCCGCTTGATCATCACGGGCTTGTCCTGATGGCCCACGGCCTTCAAAAGGTCGAAGTTCTGCATGTTCCGAGCGCCGATCTGGATCACGTCCACATCCTTGAACAGGGGCAGCTGGCTCAGGTCCATCAGCTCGGTGACGATGGGCAGTCCTGTCTCCTGCCGGGCGATTTTCAGGTACTCCAGGCCCGTGGCGCCCAGGCCCTGGAAGGAGTAGGGGGAGGTCCGGGGCTTGAAGGCGCCGCCCCGGAGCATGGTGGCGCCGCTGGCCTTCACCGCCTTGGCGATGGCCACCACCTGCTCCTCAGATTCCACAGAGCAGGGACCGGCCATGATGGTGAGATTGCCGCCGCCGATCTGGGTATTTCCCACCTGGACCACGGTATCCTCGGGGTGGAACTTGCGGTTGGCATTTTTGTAGGGCTCCTGGACCCGCTTGACATCCTCCACGATGTCCAGCGCGGCGATCAGGTCGGTGTCCAGCTGGGAGGTGTCGCCCACCAGACCCAAAATGGTATGGGCCTCGCCGATGCTGGTGTGGATGATGATGCCCTTTTCCTGGAGCCAGGAGATCAGACTCTCCAGCTGGTCCCGGTTGGGGTTGTGTTTCAGAATGACGATCATGGAAAACTCCTCCTTACACGTATAAAAAAGACCTACGGCCGGTTTGGCCGTAGGTCTGTATGGACTGACAACGATAAAAAGATTGCGTCACGCCCGTACACTTTCAGCCAAACCACAATAAGCCTTACCATAAAAGTAGGTAAAGCTGAAATAGCGGTATGCAAAAGTACGGGCAGAAGCAGTCATGGGAGAACCCTCTCTAACACTTTAGATACTGAAAGCATAACACGATGGGGAACAAATGGAAACTGGGAATAGCTCCTAAAATTTTAGGAGAACTCTATAAAAATTGCACAGATCCGTCAATCAGACGGCGGGCTGGGGCGCGGGGAGACAGCCGGCCATGAGCATGCTGGTGGCCTCCAGAATGAACTGGACGTCCATCTTCTGATCGCCGGAGGCCTGGGTGTAGTAGTCGTGGAGCCGGGAGATGGCGTCGGTCACGTCGGCGCGGAACTGCTTTTGCCGCACGGTCCGGTCCGCCAGATACTCCTCCAGATAGGCCCGCAGGTCCGTCTCGTAGCGGTGGTGATCCATCAGGGTATCCGGGAAGGTCTCGTTGTGGGGAAAGGTAAAGGCGTCTGCCAGGTAGTGGGTGAGCTTGCCCAGCGTGTAGTAATTCCAGACCGTCCAGCGGGAGCGGCGCTGAAGCCGCTGGATCCGGGAGAAGATGTAGGACTGGGAATTGGTGAAATTGTGGCCCTGGAGCTTATATTCCCGCCAAAAGCCCTTAAAATAGGTCAGGGGGTTACAGTCCGGCTGAAAGGAACCAAAGAGAAAGGCCAGTTCAAATCGTCTGGCGTCAAAACCCTGCCGGCTCTCCAGCAGTGCAGAGGCAAGGAGCTTGTGGCTGCGTTTCTGCATGTAGGTAACCTCCCTGAATGAAAATTTGCTCACTGCGCCAGTATATCATCCTTTGTCGGCTGTGTGCAAGAGGAAATGTTGAAAATTCCAGTAAAATTTTGCAGAAAACCGCCTGCCGGATGCCCCAAAAGGCGGGCAGATGGCAGGCGGCGGTCAAAACTTGGGGGATCGGGACCTCAGACGCTGAACAGCAGGTCGGAGTAGACAGGGAAGGGCCAGGCCTCGGCGGCGGTCAGGGCCTCCAGACGATCGGCGGATTCCCGGGCCTTGTTCATGTCAGGCACGATGACGGCATGGCAGTAGGCCATGGCCTTTTTGGCGTCGGCGGGGACCTTGGCCATGTCCTTTTCCAGCTTGTCGCAGGCGGTCATCAGCGCGTCGGTGAGCTTGGAGATCTCCTTGGTGGTGGTGGTCTCATATTTGCAGGCCATCCCCATGGCGTCCTTGTGATAGGCCCGCTGGCACAGCTGGTCGGCGTAGCCGGAGACGGCGGGGAGGATCTGGTGGCGGATCATGTCGACCATGGTGTTGGCCTCGATAGAGATCACGGTGACATAGTTGGCGATGTGGATCTCCGCCCGGGCAAAGATCTCCTCCTTGGTGTAGATGCCGTGCTTAACGAACAGATCCACATTTTTCTTGGCGGTGTACATGGGCAGGGCGTCGGCGGTGGAGGCCAGATTGGCAAGGCCACGCTTCTCCGCCTCCTTGATCCAGGCCTCGTCATAGCCGTTGCCGTCAAAGATGATCCGCTGATGCTGGGTGAAGACCCGGCGGATCAGCTTCTGAAGATCGGCCTGGAAATCGCTGGAGCCCTCCAGCTCGTCGGCAAACTGCTCCAGCTCCTCGGCCATGATGGTGTTCAGGGCGATGTTGGGGCCGGAGACGGACATGGAGGACCCGGGCATCCGGAATTCGAACTTGTTGCCGGTAAAGGCCATGGGGGAGGTCCGGTTGCGGTCGGTGTTGTCCTGGCGGATGGCGGGCAGGGAGTCCACGCCGATTTGCAGCGTCCGCTTATTGGCCTCCTTGTACTCGGTGCCCTGGATGATGGACTCCACCACGCCGGTGAGCTCGTCTCCCAGGAAGATGGAGATCACGGCGGGAGGGGCCTCCAGCGCGCCCAGCCGGTGGTCGTTGCCGGGGAAGGCCACGGTGGCCCGCAGGAAGTCCTGATATTCGTCCACGCCCTTGATAAAGGCCGCCAGGAACAGCAGGAACTGGGCGTTCTGGCTGGGGGTGGAGCCGGGCTTGAAGAGGTTCTTGCCGGTGTCGGTGCCCAGAGACCAGTTGTCGTGCTTGCCGGAGCCGTTGACGCCGGCGAAGGGCTTTTCATGGAGCAGGCAGACCAGGTCGTGGCGGTCGGCCACCTTCTTCATCATCTCCATAGCCAGCTGGTTATGGTCGCAGGCGGTGTTGGCGTCGCAGTAGATGGGAGCCATCTCATGCTGGGAGGGGGCAGCCTCGTTGTGCTTGGTCTTGCTGAGCACGCCCAGAGCCCACAGCGTCTCGTCCAGATCCTTCATGTAGGCGGCCACCCGGGGCTTGATGGCGCCGAAGTAGTGGTCGTCCAGCTCCTGGCTCCGGGGGGGCTTGGCGCCGAACAGCGTCCGCCCGGTCATCCGCAGGTCCTTGCGCTGATTGAACAGGGCCTTGTCCACCAGGAAATACTCCTGCTCGGCGCCCACCTGGGCGATGACCCGGCGGGTCTCCGTGTCGCCGAAGAGCCGCAGGATCCGCAGGGCCTGGCGGCTGACCTCGTCCATGGACCGCAGGAGGGGGGTCTTTTTATCCAGAGCGTGGCCGGAGTAGGAGCAGAAAATGGTGGGGATGCAGAGAGAGCCCTCCTTGATAAAGGCGAAGGAGGTGGGGTCCCAGGCGGTGTAGCCCCGGGCCTCGAAGGTGGCCCGCAGGCCGCCGGAGGGGAAGGAGGAGGCGTCGGGCTCGCCCCGGACCAGCTCCTTGCCGGAGAATTCCAGCAGGATCTTGCCGCCGTCCACAGGCGTGATGAAGCTGTCGTGCTTTTCCGCGGTGACGCCGGTCATAGGCTGGAACCAGTGTGTATAGTGGGTAGCGCCCTTTTCCACAGCCCACTGGCGCATGGAGTCGGCGATCTCGTTGGCGGTGGAGATGTCCAGAGGCGTCCCCTCGGTGACGCTGGTTTTCCAGGCGTTATAGGACGCCATGGAGCAGCGCTCCTTCATGGCCTCCTCATTGAACACAAGGCTGCCGAACAGCTCTGGGAGTTTCTTGGTGTCGGTCATGGCGGTCTCCTCCTTTGTTTCTATGTAGTATCGTATCATAAAATGGCGGGAAGACAATAGGTGATACCTCTAAAAAATTGTCTCTCCGCTGCCCGATCGCCTTTCAGTTCGTCAAAATACCGGGGCAACGGCGCTGGGGGCGGGAGATCCCGGTTCAAAAGCGGCGGGGGACTTCTCCGGACCATGAAAAAACCGCCGCCTTCCGAAAGGGGAAAGGCGGCGGAAACCGGGGCGGGGAGTGCGGATCAGCTCTCCATGTGGCGGCCGAGGAACGCCGCGATGGTCTGGGCCAGCTTATATTCGGCGTCACCGGGGATGACGCCGGGAAAGGGGCTGATGAACAGCACCAGCCCCAGCAGATCCCCCTCCGCCAGGATGGGGGCGGCCACGGTGGCGGCCAGCTTGTCGGTGCTGTCGGAGACGGGGATGGGCTGGCCTTCACCGGAGAACTGGTAGATCCGGCGGCTCTCCATCACCTGCTCCAGCTCCGGGGAGATCCGCTTGCCGGACAGCTCCCGCTTGGCGCCGCCGGCGATGGCGATGATGGTATCCCGGTCCGTCACGGCGCAGATGCTGCCGGTGGAGCGGCTCATGGTCTCACAAAGATGCCCGGCAAAATCCTCCACGCCGCCGAGAAGGGAGTATTTTTTGAAAATGACCTCCCCATCCCGACTGGTGTAGATCTCCAAGGGGTCACCGTCATTGATAACATTGGCATGGAACACCTTGTCCGGGCGGTTTTTTGCCGCCTGAACGATGGTGACGGGTGAGATATGCTCCATGCCGCCCTTAAAATTTACGGTGTCCCCCTGACGGGCCATGGCGGCCACGGCTTCTTCCGCCTCCGGCAGCGTCCCGGAGCGGAAGATGGCGTCCACGTCCGCTTGCAGCTGGATCTCCAGATGGTCCTCGTAGACCTTGATCTGGCGGATGATCAGCTCCAGATCCCGGCGCTCCAGCTTGTCCTTTTCCAGAATGTCGCGGAACACCTCCATGGCGGTCTTTGCCACCCGGTTGACCTGGATGATGGTGTTGCGCTTGTCTGAGAGCATATCGATTTGATGGCCGATGCCCTCGATCTTCTTTTGCAGGTCGCTCTCCAGCTCGTCATAGGTCTGCGCCAGCAGCTCCTCCTGCTCCGGGTGCTTCATCAGATCCCGGATGCGCTGGCGCTTGGTGATCTTCAGCTCCTCCTGAAGTTCAGTCAGCACCTGAGCCAGGTTGTCGGCGCTCTGCTCCGTCTCGGCCACATCCTCCTCTTCCCGGCTTAGGTCCTCGTTGAGCTGGGTCAGCATACCGGCGGAGTGGTCCATCACCTTTTGGATATAGAGCTTCATCAGCTCGTCCAGCTTGTCCACCCGGATGTGGTGACTGGTGCAGCCCTCCCGGCCCCGGCGGTGGTAGGTGCCGCAGGTGTAGGCGCTTTTCAGGTCGCTGCGGCTCATGGCGAACATGGGACTGCCGCAGTCGCCGCACACCAGAAAGCCGGAGTAGATATTGTCGTACTTTTTCACGCCCCGGTAGTGGGAGGTGGTGCGCTTCTCCCGCAGCGCCCGGGTGGTGGCGAAGGTGCGGTAGTCGATGATGGCCTGATGGTGGTTTTCAATGACGATCTGTTCCTCCTCGTCCCGCAGCACGTCCTTGCCGTTGATCTTCTTCCGGGTGTACTTGCCTTGGCGGAGGGTGCCGATGTAGAAATCGTTGTCCAGAATGTTCTGCACCGTGACGATGGCCCACACCGGCTTCACGGGGCGTTTGTACGCCTCGCCGGCGGCCTCTTTTCGGTCCCGCTCCGCCATGCGGGGGGTGGGGATGCCCTGCTCGGTCAGGTGGTTGGCGATCTTCTTGTAGCCCCAGCCCTCTTCGTTGTAGAGCCGGAAGATGGTGCGGACGATATCCGCCTCCGTGGGGACCACCTCGAATTGCTGCTGTTTATTGACGATGTAGCCGTAGGGGGCGGCACAGATCCACTTGCCGTCGGCCTGCCGCCGCCGGATAACATTGCGCACCTTCTTGCTGGTGTCGGTGACGGGCATCTCGTTGATGAGGAACTGGAACTGGATCTTCAGCCAGTCGTCATCATTGGGGAAGTCGATGCCGTCCCCGATGGAGATGATGCGCACTCCGGCGTCCCGCAGGTCCTCCAGCTCCACCAGACCACGGCTGTTGCGGCGGGAGAAGCGGGAGAAGTCCTTGACGATCAGGATGTCGTACTTGTGGGATACCAGCCCCTTCCGCATGGCCTGATAGCCCTCTCTCTGCTCGAAGGTATAGCCGGAGCGGTCCCGGTCCTCGTAGAAGGTGAGGGAACTGCCGGGAAATTTCTGCTTCACGAACTCCTCAATGATGTCCTTTTGGTTTTCGATGGACACGTTGTCCCGGTCCAGCTCATCGTCCACCGAGATCCGGGTGTAGCCGGCGATATCAAATTTCTCGATCATGGTTCGTCACCGCCTTTCAGATACCGCTCCATGGCCCGGTCAAATTCAGAGATGTATGCCGCATCCTGCTTCTTTCGGAACTCGTCGTAGACGCCGCTGACCCGCTTCACCGCTGCGTCGTGGGAGATGCGGCCCTTGCCCTCCAGCACCTTGCGGCGGTTGTTGGTGAGGAATCGGTCTGTCTCCTCCAGCCAGTCCTGCATGGAAATGAGCTGCTGGTCCTCCGCCATCAGCTCGGCATAGTCGATGAACATGGTCACCAGCCGGTTCAGACGGCTGAGTTCCTTTTCATTCAGGTAGTTTTTGGCTACCAGCGTGTCGCTTTTCAAGATCTTCCCGTCCGGCGCGCCCTTCCATGTGGTCAGGCCCATGGTGGGACTGTCCAGAGTGGCCCGTTCTGCGGTCAACTCTGCCGCCGTCTTTCCCGTGACGGCGAAGTGTAGCTTGTTCTGGACGAAAGCGTAGAAGGCCTTAGTGGTGTCGCTGTTTTTGTCGTAGTCGTAGCTGCACTGCTCAAAAACATCTGCGATCTTCTGATAGGCCCGGCGCTCGCTGGCCCGGATCTCCCGGATGCGCTCCAACAGTTCATCGAAGTAGTCCTTGCCGAAGGGGCGGCCGTTCTTCATCAGCTCGTCATTGAGGACGAAGCCCTTCTGGATGTACTCTTTCAGGGTCTTGGTGGCCCACTGGCGGAAGCGGGTGGCCTTTTTGGAGTTGACCCGGTAGCCCACCGCAATGATGGCGTCCAGGTTGTAGTGCTCCAGTGTGCGGCGGACCTGCCGGGAGCCCTCGTTTTGAACTGTTTCCATTTTGGAAATGGTTGCGTCCCGGCTGAGTTCTTCCTCCTCATATATGTTTTGCAGGTGTTTGGAGATGGCTGGGACATTCACATCGAACAGTTCTGCCATGGCCTTTTGGGTCAGCCAAAAGGTTTCGTCTTTGAACACCACGCTGACAAACTCCTTCTGACCTCCATTGTCGTAGAGCAGGATCTCTCCCTGTGGGGCTGGATGTTGTTCCATCATATCCTCCGTTCAACAATATAATTTCTGTTTGTTTTTTGTATTACAGATAACATTGTACTCTGCTCACCGGGAAATTGCAAGTAAAACATATACAGGGGGGCGGCAGACTGCCGCCCCCTGCGCATCTCACATGGTCATCACCGGTTGTTCCGCCTTCTGCTGCCGGACCTCCTTTTCTGCCGATCTCCGCCGGTTGTAGAGAAGCAGATCCCGAGTCTGCGGATAGAGTTCTTCCTCACCAGACAGGAATACTGCCACCAGATATTTTTGCTCCTTATACTTCTGGTAGATGGGCTTGAGAGATTCCTGAACGGCAGCGTCCTCTTTCTCCGCCCGGGTCAGCCACAGCTCTACGATCTTACTGTTCTCGTTGACATGCATCTGCAATAGGGCATCATCTCCTCTCCAATATTTTCCTGCGTTCTGCGGAAAATATTCACATGGTCTGCTGCCAAGTCTGTTCTTCCTCATGATCGTCCTCCTTATGGCCGAGGGCGATCTTCTTTTCCTGCTCTCTGCGCAAGGTCTTGCGGTCGGAGCGATGGCGCATGGTGGTGCCGTCCATCATGGGATCAGCACCTTGACCGCGTTCCAGACTGCGGCCAAGCCGGACCAGATGCTCCGCAAGACCACCATGCCCACCATAGTTCCCAGTAGGAGCAGGATCAGCCAGACCAGCACGGACAGCGCCGTATCCAAACCGGGCGGCGAGATAGAGAGTTCTTTCTTCCTCCCAGCCCGTCTCACTTCCGCCCGCAGCTGGCCTATCTCCTGCGCCAGTGTCTCCAACTGCGCCTGAGTGGAGGTATCCTCCCTCTGCGCTGACAGCCGCTCCAGCGCGGCTGTGTGGGCCGCTGTGCGCTCCGCCAGCTGTTTCAGGATTGCTTGGTCCCCCTGCCCCTGCCGGTACAGGGCGCTGGCCACGGCCAGCAGATTTTCCATTTCTGCCT
Organism: uncultured Dysosmobacter sp.; assembly: GCA_963560095.1. Lineage (GTDB taxonomy): Bacteria > Bacillota > Clostridia > Oscillospirales > Oscillospiraceae > Oscillibacter. The sequence continues at coordinate 15,609 of CAUWNE010000006.1, forward strand.
GAAGGGACTGTTCCTGCGGCTCGGAAGTCTGCGGCAAATTCCGCCCCTTCAATTCTTCCAGAGACAATTTCTGCCCGGACTCTGAATTCATCTTCCATGACCTCCTTGGTGTACTTTGTATCGTGGAGCCGGTCGTCCCGGCACTTCATGCCCGTGGGCGTGGTGTAGGTGATGTTCTTCCTGCCATCCGTCCAGCGCACCTGATATCCCTCGCTCTCCATCAGGGAGAGGAACTCCTCTTTGGTGGAAGCGTACCGCATACACTGGTCGATGGTGTTCATCAGCCGGAACTTCCAGCTCTCCCCCTTGGCAGCGGAGCGGTACTCCCGGCTGCTCATGCCCCTGGACTTTTTCGGCTGCTGCTTCGTCAAAACGGAAAGTCCATGTTTCATGCAGATCTCGTCAGAGATCCCGCGCAGGTTTTTTAAGGTGCTGGGCCCCTGGCGGAGCATCCGTCCCGATTCCCAGCAGACCGCATTGACGAGGAAGTGAGAGTGGATGTGCTCCGCATCCAGATGAGTGGTGATGAGTACCTCGCTGTCCGGCCAAGCCCGCGCCACAAACTCCTGCGCCACCTGATGCGCCAGTGCTCCTGTGATCGCTTCCTCCGGTGAGAAGGACTGGACATAGTGGTAGAACCAGACCGGGCCATCCTTTCGGTGCATCTGCCGGGTGGCAAGGAACTCTTGCACTGCCAGCTGCGGTGTGCAGTTCTGCCCACTGACCAACCGCTGTCCGTCTTCCTGGACCGTCTTTTGCTTCTGGGAAACATACCCCGCCACGCCATGGAGTGTTCCTGCGGACTGCTTCTGGTATTTGATAAAGGTGACCGTGGCCATCAGCGGACCTCATGTTCTGCCAACTCCTGCAAGCCAAGATAGACTTTTGCGAGGGCCTGCCATGTTTCGTCCAGATGGACCTCCTTGATCTTGCCCATGTTGCTCAGCACAACCAGCTGGTTGAAGTTCCGTCCGATGCCTTTGAGCTCATGGGTAAACTCCTGAAGGCCATCGACGACCACCACCTGGTGCCGCAGAGCTGCCGCACGGACATAGGTCCCCACCGACATCTGTGCGGTTTCTGCTTTCGCCTGTATCGCATCGTACTGGTCCGGCGTGAGCCGGATCGTGATGCGTTTGTCTTTTTTCTGTTTCATGCTACACCTCCGTTTTCTGTTCCCGCCAAACGAGAGTCCAGCGCAGCGGGTCCCGTTTGAAGTGGGTCCGGGCTTCCGCCCGGAATTCGCCGGTTTCCGGCGGCACCAAGTCTGACAATGTCGGACAGGCGCTCTGCTTGCCCTTCGTCGGAAGCGACTGCGCATCCGTCGCTTCCGACCGAGGTCGAAAGCTCCCTCGCTCCGTGCTTCCTCCTCTCCCCAGCGAAACCGCTTACCCGCAAGGGGTACGCCGCATCCGTAGGGCAGCAGAGCTGCCAACGGCTGCGCAGTCGTTGGGTTTCGCCGGGGGCCCCGGTCGGGAGGAGGAATCCCCCCGGTGGGGGCGTAATCCTCTCGCAACAATGATTCGCAGAGAAGGAAGATTGCAAGGGTGCAAAGGTCTTAGACCGTTGCATCCTTACAGCCTTGCTTTGGGAGCCGCCAGTACCACTGGTTTCCACGCTTTTCTGAGATCACACCCAGATTCTTTTTGGCGATCATCAGTGTGCGCTCGGACACACCCAAGTCTCTGGCCCGGTCCAGTACGACTTCTGCCGGGATAGGCTCTGTGAGCATCCGCTCCAGTTCTTCTTCCATCTGTGTGGTCTTGGTCTGAAGCTTTCCGCCGCCGCTGAGTACATCGTCTACTGTGAGATCACAGACGCCCTTCCACAAAAATCCCCGCGCTCCGTCCAACTGGAACGCCACCGATCTCCCCTCGGGAGCCAGACTGTTTTTGTCCTGTGCTACGATCCGGACCGTTGGCTCTTCCTTGAGACGGCCCACCACCAATACGCTCCGGGCCGCGGCCCGGAAGTCGATGGAGCCCAGTCCACGGTAGCCGGACTTCAACCCCTGCGCCTTATTCATGTGTCCAATGAGAATGACGGCGCAGCCTGTGCGCTCCGCCATAGCCGCTACCCGTTTCAGGATAGGGCGCACCTCGTTGGCCCGGTGCATATCCACATCGTTTCCCAGATACGCCTGGATCGGGTCCAGTACCACCAGCTGTGCGCCTGTCTGGTGGACTGCCTGTTCCAGACGTTCGTCACAGAGAGTCAGCTCCCGCTGGCTTTCGTCGATGACCAGCACCCGGGAGCAGTCCGCTCCGGCGGCATCCAGCCGGGGCTTGATGGTATCAGCCAGTCCATCCTCTGCCGTCTGGTAGATCACATTCAGCGGCTTCAGCTCCTGACTGCTCTCCGGCAGGGGAGTCCCCGTTGTCAGGGCGGCGATGACCGCCAGCACAAAGGTGGTCTTGCCTTCGCCCGGGTCCCCCTGAATGATGGTCAGTTTCCCTCCGGGCAGATAGGGATACCAGAGCCACGCCACCTCCTCCGTCTGGACCTCGTCCATGGAGATCAGCTTCAAATTTGGTTTCAACTGTTCCACATCCTCTCTGATCCGGCTGTCCTCTGTTTTGAGGGCATTTCCTTTTTCTTCGTCTTCATGGTAAGATAAAAAAGCAGAGAGATACATGTGAAAGGGACTTTCAGATTTTTGCAGAAAGTTCCTGCAACGGTGAGGTGAGACTATGGACAGAAACAGAAAACCCGGCATCTATCTTCTGACAGATACCGGGAAGAAGATCAACCTGATCGGAGTGATGCCGGACGGGAAGCAGCAGAGCCTGTGCGGACTGTCGCCCATCATGGAACTGGTAGACTTCGTGAATTTTGATTTTTCTGCTTACCGTGCCAGTGTGGAACGGCTGTGGAAGGAACACGCTGTGTTTGAAGAACGCAGAGAGGTCCCATACGCCGACTACGAGGACTTTGCGCGGCAGGCGCTCCCTCTGGCGGAACGGCTTGCGGAGACAGCGCCCGCAGCATATTGGGATGTCCTATATCATTTGGACCCCGCCACGAAGATGCTGTACGACGGCAAGCCTATCTTCCCATCCCGAAAGGCTTTTGCCGTCCTCACCGCGCTGCGCCGTCCTTATTTTCTCCAGAATCGGATGCGGAATCTTTTTGAAATCGGCCTTGCGGACTTCGAGCGGGGAACGCAGCAGGATCGTTTTCGTGCGTTGAAGGACACTTGGCCGGGCCTGATCGACCGGGCGTTCTCCATTCGTTTTCTACCCCAAGCGGACGGGTCCCCCATTGGGCAGGGCAGGGAGTATGCCCTGAGCGATCTGTACGAGCTTCTTCTGGCAGAGCTGTCCCTCTACTTCCAGCAGGATGAGCAGAGGATCGCCCGGTGCGAAAACTGCTGGCGGTATTTTGTGCCTAAGACAAAAGCGGTATCGCTGTACTGCTACGGCGAAGTGGACGGTGTGCCCTGTAAAGAAGCAGGACCGAACCATATGCGGCAGTTCCGCAAGGATACCGATGCAGCATATGCAGACCATGCGCGGCTGTGCCGCAGACTGGAGGAACGGGCCAACCGTCTGGAGCTGGCAGGGCCGGGCGCTTCCGGCGGGTTGCTCCAATTTGACAGAGGGCAGTATGATGCCTGGATGGACGAAGCCCGCAAGGCAAAGAAGGACTATCAGACCGGACGGATCTCCGCACCGGAATTCCTGCGACGGATCGATCCGGGCGGTGAGTTGGATCTCCACAACACGACTCAGGTCAGCCTGCCGGCGCCGGGCCGGACACCCTGGCGGGAACAGATTAAGCGAAATATTGATTATGTTCCCGGCCAGCGGTTCACGGACATGCTGCATCTGGATCTGTCGGCAGAAGATCCGAAGTGGATCATGATCACCGCTGAGGAGCAGATCCGGCGGGCCAGAGGGGGGCATACCAGTCTGAGGGAGTGGTGCGATCAGGATTTCTCTGCGGACTATCAGGCCCATGCAGAGGTGATGGACGATATATTTACACCGAAAGGGATGGGGCCTGATGAGCAGGCTGTGGCGAATTTTCTCCACGAGGCGATTCAACTGACCATGAGCGGTGAGCTGGAAGAGCTTACAAAGGAAGAGAGCCTGCACCATTCCGGAGAAGAGGAAGATCATCCCAAGGAGCAATGATTTTCCCTTGATTTTCAGCGTCCCGTAAAAAGGAGGGCGGAACGGCTGTGCCGTTCCGCCCTCCACTTATGCAGGAGAGATGTTCAGTTTGTACCTTGCGGAAAATTTATTTTGCGTCCCGATACAGGAAGGTCACGATCTGGGCGCGGGTGCAGTCCGCATCCGGGCTGAACGTGGTGGCGCCGGTGCCGGAGGTGATGCCCTCGGACACGGCCCACGCCACAGCGTCAGCATAGGGGCCTATTCAAGCCACTGGCTTAGCCGGTGGTATGCCTACTCTTGTTCGGGTCAAAAACCATTTGCTTACTACCCCGGCAACGTAACAAAGCACGTAGTTGAGCTGTTTTGTCAAAGACGACTAGTAGAAGCGCGAATGATTAACTTACACGGCAAGATAATTTCTTGAGGCTCCAGTTTGTTGCCCGTGATAATGTTAGTAATCAGTTTTGCTGCATTTGTACCAAGATCCTTGGCCGGAACACAAATCGTTGTGATGTTTGGCTCAACGATTTGTGCCCAGTTCATGTCTGGTTGCCAGTTCCAATCTTCTGGCCCACACAATCCAATGTCGGTTGGCATATTTAGGCCTCTAGATTTTATAGCCTTATAAAGTTGAATCGTAGTAACGCTGTTAACCCCAATAATTACAGGGATTTCACCAGGTCGTAAATTAGCAATAAGATGATCCAACTGTGCGCTAGTGGTGTTCTTTGAGTCACAATCAACAACATAGATGTCATCACTGGCATCATAATCATAAATCTTTTTTACGGCAGAGAGAAAAGCGGACTTTCGTCGATATCTGGTAGAGTTGTTTGTCCAAGGTTGGGTAAACAGTACCGGTCTAGTATATCCTTGATTCTTAAGGTGTTTGAGCAACTCAAAAAACGGGGCATCTTGTTCAATCGTCACAATATTAAAATTGTAGTTGTTTATGTACCGGTCACAAAGTACAACGGGAATATCTTGGCAAGCAATTTGGATCAAATTCTGGTTTTCCATAGAGGCTGTATTCACAAGCAGACCAGAAACACCATTTGCCAGAAGTGTGTCTATCATTGCTTCTTCCCTGCCTAAGTCCTCACTGGCATTGGCAAAGATTGGGATATATCCGTGAGCAGCAAGATACTCACCGATGGAAACGACTAGGGCAGAAGAAAAAGGTGTAGACATGTCAGCGAGCAAAACACCTATCAGATTAGTTTTTTTTCGCTTCAAATTCCGTGCAATGTTGTTCGGTTGAAAATTCGTCATCTCAATAACGGCGCGAATACGCATACGAGTAGCTTCGCTCATCATTTCTTCATGACCATTGATATATCGAGAAACTGTAGTCTTGGACACGCCAACTGCCTTAGCGATATCATTGATTGTGGTTTTTGAATCGTGAGCCATAGAATGAACGACCAACTTTCTTTTTGCCTAATATCACATTAGGGGATCCGAGTGTCTTTGGAAGGAAAGCAAGCGAACAATCATGTCCATGCAATGCTACCGGCCCGCTGCTTCCTACGACAACCGACGGTCACCGCAACAGTGACCGTCGGCCACCGCAGAATATACGTTGTATCGTACCTTCTGTGATTTAGAATTTATTGACCTGATTTTTAATTGGCTCTCCGTGTAGTGCACGGACAACCTCATGGGCAGCGCTGGTAAGTAGTGTATAGAATGCCTGCTCACTATACCAAGCTGCATGTGGTGTGATGATGACATTATCAAACTTCTGCAGAGGTGCCTCCTTGTCAATTCCCTCTTCAGTCAAAACATCCAAAGCTGCGCCAGCAATCTCACCAGTACGTAGTGCCTCAATGAGCGCATCTTCATCCACCAGGCCCCCACGGGCAGTATTTACAAAGATCGCAGATTTCTTCATTTTTTTGAAGAAATCTGTATCGATGCTCTTTCGGGTGTCTTCGTTGAGCAGCAGATGCATTGAGATAAAGTCACTTTGGCCAAGCAATTCCTCTCTGGAGACCAGCGTCACACCGAAATCCTTTACCTCTTCTGGTTTGATGTATGGATCGTAAGCGATTACCTTTATACCAAACACTTGCGCTTTGACGGCCAGACAACGGGCGATCCGGCCGCAACCGAGCAGTCCGAGAGTCTGGCCTCGGACTGCGTGGATGGGCTTTGCAATGGCAAAATCGCCCCACAGACCTTTCTTTACGTTCATTTCAAGCTGGTTGAACTTTTTCGCACTGTTGAGGATCATCATCAAAGTATGGTTAGAGACTTCCTCAATGCAGTAATCTGGTACATTGGTAACAGGAATCTTCGCGGCAGAAGCAGCACTAAGATCAATATTGTCATAACCGACAGCACTTCTGGCAATGATTTTGCAATTCTTCAAGTTTGAAATAACATCACAGTCAATTTGACCAAAATGTACCATGACGGCATCAGCGAACTCAGTCTCCCGAAGAATATCACATTTTTCGGTCAACTGGAGGGGAATAAATTCAATATCCTCATACTGGTTGTACACATCGTAGAAAGGCTGGATGGTTTCATACATGTAGTCTGTCAGGACAACACGGAATTTTTTCATAAAGATCCCTCCCGGTCTATGAATCTATGGAAAAATTAGATAGCTCCGATCTTCATGTAGGTATCGGTTAGGCTCTCGCCGTTCAGCAGACGGGTGCGGACATCATCCTCCCGGCGCTCGATCTCCATGGCGCGATCCATGACCTCGTCGATTAGATCACCAGGAATGACCACGGTACCATCAATGTCTCCGAAAACATAGTCGCCCGGGGTAATGGTTACTCCATCGATTGTGATGGGGATCTGGCACTCGTTGACCTCGGCGCGGCCCTTGGAGGTGCTGGGCAGATGCCCTCTGTACACCAGAGGGAATTTCATATCTCTGACGGTTTTGAGGTCGCGGGCCATACCGTCTAAGATGGCACCAGTCCCACCTTTGGAGTTGATGGCGGTGGCCATCAACTCACCCAAAATGGCACAGTTATATTCTCCACGCATAGTCAGGACAAAGACCTCGCCGGGCTGCATCTGATCTAGGACCCTGCACTGGGCGGTTAGAGGGTCTTCCGGCATAGAGTAGACCTGCGTGGCAACGGCGGTAAAGGCGCGGCCAAAAACGACGGTGTCCGGCAGCAGAGTATTCATTTCATTGCTGAGGAACTGATGCCGGTAGCCCATCTGATCGAGCACATCACAGATCAGGCCGGAGTAAAGGGAGTTGCGGAGCTCTTCCATAGTATATTTCGTGTTCATAATGAACCTCCTAATTTGTTTTTTGAAACGTTGATTACACACCACAGTAGGCGCTAAAGCCGCCGTCTACTGGCAGTATCACGCCTGTCACAAAGCCGCTGGCGGTATGATCGCACAGATAGAGCATGGCACCAACGAGTTCCTTGGGCTCTCCGAAGCGGTCCATCGGCGTGCCACTAATAATTTTCTTGGAACGCTCGGTATAGCTTCCGTCCTCGTTGAAGAGGAGACGGCGGTTGATTTTGGTGGCGAAGAAACCTGGTGCAATAGCATTGACACGGATGCCGACGTCAGCCAGGTAAGTAGCAAGCCACTGGGTCAAATTGCATACGGCAGCCTTACTGGCACTGTACGCAATTTGCTTTGTCAGGGGAGAGAGGCCGCTCATGGATGCAATATTGACAATACAGGCGCCTTCCACACCAGCCATTCGCTTTGCAAACACCTTTGTGACGTTGAATATCCCGAGGCAGTTTAGGTCAAGGACAGAAGCAACCGCCTCAGTATCTAAGTTAAACAGAGTATTTTCCTGCGTGGTGGGAGCGTCCAAAAGCTCCATGGACGCACGTTCCCGCGTGGTGCAGGCTGCTGCGGGGGCAATGCCGGCGCCATTGATCAAGATCTGGTACTGACCATAGGCTTTGCGGATCACCTGCTCCGCAGCTAGGACGCTGTCCATATCTAAAACGTTGCAGCCAACGGCGATGGCCTCGCCGCCATCAGCGATAATCTCAGCGGCAATGCCGTCGGCAGTCTCCTTACGGCTGCCGACTACGGCAACTTTGGCGCCGGAACGAGCCAAAGCCTTGCAGAACTCGCTGCAAAGGGCCCCGCTTCCACCAGTGACAACGGCAACCTTGCCGGTGAAGTCTGCTTGCATCATAAAAGGCTCCTTTCCTTTGTGTTTCAATTACTTGGCCTTGGCGCGCCTGTCACGGATGATGGGCATGACTACAAAGACCACCAGAAGCAGCGCAAGGACGGCGGAAACGGGCCGGGTGATAAACAAGGACAGACTGTATTTGCCAGCCATCAAGCCGCGGCGGTAGTTCAATTCGACAAGACTGCCAAGGATGATACCGAGGGCCATAGGCGCAGGAGAAATGTGCAACTTTTTGAATAGGAAGCCGATAAAGCCGAATACAACCATGACTGCGATATCGAAGGTCCGGACGTTGGCGGCGTAGGCACCGATCACAGAGAGTACCACCACGATAGGCATGATAATGCCAACACGAATTTGCAGTACCTTGCCGATCACGGGGGTGATGAGAGTGCCTTCAATCATGAACATAAGGTTCACAAGAAGCAGGAGAACGCCGATGAAGTAGATAAAGTTCGGATTATCTGCCATGAAATTGGGGCCAGTCTGATAGCCATGGAGCTGCAGGCCGCCTAACAGGATTGCGGATACAGCGTCGCCGGCAATCCCCAGTGTCAGCATGGGGATAAATACACCGGAGGTGCAGGCGTTATTTGCCGTTTCAGAAGCGATCAAGCCCTCCCAACTGCCGTACCCAAACTTTTCCTTTTCCTTGCTGGCGCGGCGGGCGCTGTCATAGGCTACCCAGGAAGCGATATCCTCACCGGTACCGGGAATGGCGCCGATCATGGTGCCGATAGCTGCGGAGGAGATGACCAACTTTGCGTGGTGGCGGAGCATGGAGAAGCTCTCCCTGACATAGCCAAGCAGATCGCCAATGGTGGTGTTTTTCACATTGGCGATAGCGTGGGATTCAGGATCTGCCAAGGCGGAAATGGCCTCAGAGAGACCGAAGAGGCCGACCATCGCAGGGACGAGAGAGATGCCGGCCTTCAGACCAGTAACGCCAAAGGCAAAACGGGTACCACCATAGATGCCATCAATACCAATGCAGGAGATCAACAGACCAGCTATGCCTGAGACGAGGCCCTTGTAAGGCCTTTCGGCGGACATGCTGCCGCAGATCACGATGCCGAACATACCCAGCCAGAAGAATTCCCAGTAGCCAATCAGCATGGCAGCTTTGGAGATCGGGTGGGCCAGCAGCATCAAGATGCATAGGCCGATGATGCCGCCGGTTGCCGAGGCTGTTGTGACCATAACGCCCGCTCGAATTCCCTCTCCCTGCTTGGTTAGGGGGAATCCTTCCAGGGCTGTTGCGGCGGAGGACGGCGTACCGGGAACATTGAGCAGGATTGCACTGCGGGAGCCGCCGTAAATGCCGCCCAGAAAGACTCCTACCATTACAACCAGTGCATTGGCAGGGCCGAGGCCCAGGGTGGTAGAGACCAGCAAAGAGACGCCCATGGTGGCGGTTAGACCGGGCAAGGCGCCGATAATGATACCGGCCAGCGTGGAGGCTGCAAGAAGAAGCAGACTCTCAAGATTAAACAGGGACATAATTTCCAATTGTACTGCGTTGCCCATAAACTTGCGCCCCCCTTATTTTGGCATGATGACTTTCAGGCCAAAGTGGAACACCACGTAAATGATGATCACCGCGGACGCTGAAATGAGCAGTGTCTTGGGAAAAGATATTTCATTAAAAAATTTGATGGTTACACACAGAAAGATGAACGAAGCAATCACGAATCCATATTCCCTGGTGAGGCCGCCGCACAAGGGGATCAGGGCGAATACATAAATCAGAACCGCCACACAGATCACGACAAAGTGAATCTTTTGGGTCTTATCCCCAAGAAGCTCATCGAGCCACGGCTTTCTTTCGGAATTTAGCTTTTTTTCTTGCCGCATGCGTGCCAAGGTATCAATGGCCCACCAGATAGAGAGCAGGGCGAGAATCACGCTGAGGATAAAGGGAAAGGCACCGGCACTGACCCAGAACACAGGAGCTAGGCCGACGGGCAGAAGCTTTGCCATCACAGCAACGGCGATAGACAATACAAAGAAGATCAGCGAGATCGCCAACTCAAAAACCAGCAATTCTAGTCACATCCTTTCTAAAGAGGCGGTGCCGGCTCTGTTAAACCGGAGCCAGCACCCCCCTGCTGAGCATTGTGCGTTCTGTGTTGCCGCTTACGGATGGGGCCAGCCGAACGTCTCGGGACTGGTGGAGGTGAATCCCATGTCATAGAGCATCCAAGAGTTGATGTAAGAGGTGCTCTTGGCCCAGTCGTTGGCTTCCTGGCCAGTTAGTCCCATGGGAACAAAGGTCTTCTGCTCGGCGAAGGTTTGGAAGGCCTCGCTCTCGTAAGCCTTGACAGCGGCTTGGCGGAGAATCTCGTAGATCTCAGGGTCGGTGTCGGCGGGGACCGCAACTCCAACCCAGCCGCCGAAGGGCATGTTTTCTTCCAGATCAGGATAGACGTCGCAGACCCAGGGAATATCAATCGGACCATCCGCGCCGTCGATGGTGATGGCGCTAGAACCCATATAGGTCAAGACCTTGAGGTCGCCGGAGCGAACGTACTCAATGCACTCGGGAAGGCCGCAGGCAGCAGCATCCACATCACCCTTCACCGCAGACAGCGCAGCGTTGGCCCCGCCGCCAGAGGGGATCAACTCGGGCTGGTTGCATTCGGGTTCCTGCTGGAGGATCAGGCCAAGGCCGCGGGTAAAGGCACAGCCGGAATCAGAGGTGGCGATGGTGAGGGTACCGGCCTTCATGGCAGCAACCAGATCTTCAAGAGTCTGATAAGGTGAGTCGGGCTTTACGACAATGCAGGTAGGAACCGCACAGCCGATGACCAGCGCGTTCCAATCCTCGTAGGTCAGATCAGACTGGCCCATGACCTTGATGGAGGTAATGTCGGTAGGATAGCCCAGAAGCGTATAACCATCATGGTCTGCCTCATTCACATACTCGGTCCCGACGGCGGAGGCACTGCCAGGCATATTGGTCACAGCAATGCTTACACCCAATTGTTTTTCCATTTCGGCTGCCAAGGTGCGGCAGATCAGATCTGTGGCACCACCAGCGTCAAAGGGGACAATCATGGAGAGATCGCGGGTCGGGTATTCAACCGCCGCCTGTTCGCCATCCGTGCTGGAATCTGAGCTGGTGTCGCCGGAACTGCACCCCATGAGACCGAGTGCCATCACAAACGCGAGGACGATGCATAGTGTTCTTCTTTTCATATTCTGATCTCCTTTGTCTTTATATTTTTGCAAGAGAGACGAAGCCCTCTGACAAACGCGGTTGGTGTGAATTACTCCACCTCAATGATTCCCTTAAAAACGGCCCCGCCGCGGCTTACCCACTCCTCAAAGGACTCCTTTGCGTGGGCAAAATCGGACACGTCGGTGATCATGCGCTCGGCGCGAATGTTTCCGCTTTCAATCTGGTCCAATACCCAGCGAAAATCCTGCATTTGAGCGACCCGGCTGGCATATACAGTGGCCTCACGGATGTGGAAGGAGGGATCGCTCAGGCCCAAGGTGTCAGACTGGAGACCAACGAAAATTAAATCTCCGGCTGCCGCGAGATAATTGATTGCGGTGGAGTTGGAGGCCTTGCTTCCGGTAGAATCGATCACTTTATTTGGGTAGTCTTCATGGGTCCACTTCCGCAGTTCCATGTCAAAGTCCGCCGCACTGGGGTCCATGACAACGTGGCCAAAGCGCTCAGCCACAAAATTCCGGCGAGTGGCGCTGATATCTGCTACCCGCACATCGGCGCCGGCGGCCTTCGCGGCCTCTGCGACGCCAAGACCAATCGGACCAGCGCCCAGCACAAGGACGTGGTCGCCGGCGGCGACCTTGCCCCGGCGAACGGCATGGGCGCTGACAGACAACGGCTCGATCAGCGCGGCAACCTTGGGAGGCATTGTCTCAGGAACCTTGAGCAGATTTTCAATCGGAACGGAGACATATTCCGCGATACCGCCTTCCACATGGACGCCTAGTACCTTGAGGCTGGTACAACAGTTCTCACGGTGCTGCCGGCAGGCAACACAGCTTCCGCAGGAAAGATAGGGAAACACACTGACTCGGTCCCCGACCTTCAGATCGCCAGGGGCACCGTTAATTTCGTCAATGACACCGCACAGCTCGTGGCCGAGGACCCTTGGATAGGTTAAAAGCAGGGAGTTGCCCTTATAGGCATGGATATCACTGCCGCAAATACTGATCGCCAGCATTTTGACGCGGGCGTAGCCTGGGGGTACTTCTGGCAATGGCACATCTTTGAGGTTTAGATGAAAGGCCTCTTCCAGCACGAGGGCTTTCATGGTTTTCTGGATCATATTACCAGCTCCTTTCAATTACTTTTGAGGGGTGTTGGAGATAATAGGGGTGGAATTATAGCCGGGGATTGCCAGGATGCGGACCTGCTCCCCGTATTTCTCCTTCAAATAGGCCATGATCTCGTTGGGAGAATCTAAGTATTGGAAGCCAACCTGATGAGCCTCCTCGCGACTGATGCCATTGGAGATCAGCACGCAATCCGCCTGTCTGGCATCTAAAACCCGGCCCAAATGAACCAGATGCGACGCTGTGGACAGGTCATGCTCCAGCGGACCGCCCTTGACAATGAGCTTACGTGCGCGTTCATAAGACATGTAGCCGTATTGGGCGATTTCCTTGTGGACAGGGCTGATCCCCTCCGGGAAGTTTCCCAGCAGCACGATCGTCCCGCCCTTGCGCAGGTAAAATTCAGATTGATACACAGCGTTGGACCCGACCCACAAGTCGGATGCCCACTTGCCGACGCCGACAATAATCGCATCTGCGGCCTCTTTCACATCACAAACATAGTATTTTTTTGCGATGCTGACTGCGGCACGATGGGCTTTCACCACATCTCCACAACGTACGTCAGAGATCTTGCTGTTCTCCGTTAGCACGGCGTTAATGATAAAGTCCATGAGATTGGCGCCAGTGACAATGGACTCATAGAGCAAGCGAACAGGATTATCCTCCTTGCCCATAACCTCAATGCCCTTGTGAGGACAAGTCAGCCAGTGGCTGTAGCCGGTTGTTTCATACCCGGCGACTCCCGGGATAACAATTTTCGCGCCGCCGGACCAGCCGAAAATGGGATGGGGTTTAACCGCTCCAACAGCCAGGCGAAGGTCGCTCTCCATCAGCAACCTATTAACAAATACAGGCGGAATACCCTCGGCGCTGCAAGGGATCTGCACCAGCGCATTTGGGTCATCAAAGGCATGGTTGACAACGGAATACTTCTCCCGAATGCCCGACCCACAGAGCTTGTCGATCTCTTCATCAGTCAATCCGCGATGAGTTCCCAGCGCGATGAGGATTGTAATCTTTGCCCGGGGGGCATTGCGTTCAATTCTATCCAGCAGAATAGGAAGGACACGGTCTGTCTCCATTGGACGAGTTAGGTCACACACAAGAATGCAGATGTTTTTCTTCCCCACACATAACTTGTCAAAGGGTTCTGTTCCAATCGGAGCGTCTAGATTTTGATTGATACAGGCGGCAAGGTCCTCGGCGGGCCGAATATCCCTTGGGCGGAGAACGCCGATGAGATTTTCTTCCGGGATATCAATCTCGCGATCCTCCTGATAGTAGGCGATTTTTACCTTCATATGTTTCCGCTTCCTTTCTGCGGCGGAATTACGCACGATTGCTCAGGATGCGCTCCACCTCTTTCCGGGCATTTCGGCAAAGGGCAGCAATCGCCTGAAATTCCCCGCTACGAATCAGCCTAGTGGGACATACCCAACTGCCGCCACAGGCAAACACATTTGGGAGAGAGAGGTAGCTTTCCAGATTTTCCAAACCAACTCCGCCGGTAGGCATGAACCGAACTTGGGGGAACGCAGCACCAAGCGCCTTGATCATGGCCGGGCCTCCTGACTGTTGGGCGGGGAAAAATTTCACTGTAGTCAAGCCGGCACAGACGGCGGCTTGCAGTTCACTGGCAGTGGCAATTCCGGGAAAGAGAGAAGCGCTACGCGCATGGCAGTATGCAACCTCGTCCATGGAAAGACCTGGGCTCACTAGAAATTTGGCTCCGGCGGCCAGCGCATTGGCAGCGGTAGCGGAATCTAGGACTGTACCAGCTCCGACAGTCATCTCAGGGACTTCCCGGGCGATGCGGCTGATAGCCTGCTCTGCTGCATCCGTGCGATAGGTGACTTCCATAACATCAATTCCCCCGTCCAGCAGGGCTTTTGCCAGAGGAACCGCCTGCTCTGGGGTGTCCAGCACGACGACTGGTACCAGGCCAGCCTGTTGAAATTTAAGGATAACCTCGCTCATATGACTCTCCATGTTGGTTCTCCGGCCATAAAACGCTCCAACTCCTCCCGGGAGGGGAGGCCGTCATTATCGCCCTTGCTCATCAGCTGAATGGCACCGATGGCACAGCCGCGGCGCACAGCCTTTTCCAGAGAAAGACCCTCCTCTAATCCGGTGAGGACGCCGGCGGCAAAACCGTCTCCGGCGCCGACGGTATCTACAATGTGTTCCACATGAAAGCCGGGGACATAGCCTTGGGTTTCGCGGGTGGCGTAATAGGCACCATTGGCACCCAGCTTTACTACCACAGCCTTCGCGCCGCCGTCCAAATAGTATGCAGCGATCTTCTCCGGCTCAACTTCGCCCATCAGGAGCTTTGCCTCATTGACACCCGGCAGGAACAAATCGGACTGGAACGCCAGAGAATTGATGCATTGGGCCATGAGCTGATGGTCCGGCCATAGCTGCAGCCGCAGGTTGGGGTCGAAAGAGAACTGGAGATTTTGCTCCCGGGCGATCTTCGCTAGAGCAAAAACTGCCTTCCGGGCTGTCTCAGAAAGAGCCGGAGTGATACCGGTTACGTGTACAGCGCCATAGGAGGAGAAATCCAGAGCAGCCACATCCTCCGCATTGAGCGTCGAGGCGGCACTTCCCTTGCGGAAGTAAAAAATACTGGGGTCGCCGTCAGTAACCATGGATTTAAACATAAAACCCGTTGGATGTTCAGAGGAAAAATGGATCAAATCCGTGGAGATGCCGAGTTCTTTGATGCGGTTAACAATACGAGCTCCAAAGGGATCGTTGCCTAGCTTTGTCATATATGAGACATCATGTCCCAGACGCTTCATGCCGATGGCCACATTCAGCTCCGCACCACAAGTAGTAAAGGAAAAGTGATTTACATCTTCTAGCTTGCCGAGCTCATCGGCAATAAACAATCCCATAGGCTCACCGACTAAGATGGTATGTTTGTTTTCCATATCTCAACACTCCTTACGGCAATCAGACATCACAAAGGTCCTTGCGGCAGGAATCCAAGTTGTAGCGCTCGTGCTCCAGATCTCGCCGGTCAATGATCAGCTGGCGTTCCTTTTCCCAAGTGAGATGGCGATAGGGAGCAGCTCTCTCATCAGTTCTCAACCAGTCCATAAAGTCCTCAAATATCTCAATTTTCCAAGGGAACTCATCAATGGCGGTGGCAGAGTATTTGCCCTCATGAATGCGCTGGAAGCCAAAGATGTCACGGACATGGACCTTCTCGGCATCCTCTGCAACTTCCTCGGCCATGTGCGGGGGAATAAAACACACACCACACTCGCAGGCGTATACCACATCACCGGGAAGGCAGGTTGCGTGGCCGATCCGACAGGGGGAGTTGAATCCGGTCAAACAAATGTCGCGGATGGGAGAGGGGTGGAACCCGCGGTAGAAGATATTGATATCGTCAATATCGCGGATTTGCTGGACGTCACGAATGCTGCCCCACACCACAGCACCGCCGCGCTTAGTCTTCTGGCGAATCACCGTTGCCAGATTTCCACCCACAAGAGTGCCATATTCAGTCTTGTCGAACAAGTCGGCGACAAACACATCGTCTTCTACCAGACTATCCACGACCCACTGGTTGTACATACCCTTCATGCCCTGCTTCTTAGCCTGCCGCATCATAGCAAGTTCCAGATCTTCGCGGATGGGGACGAAAGAGGCGGTAACCGCGCGCCCAACTGTGGGCTTCATTGTACTATGGGTGCACCTGAACTCACCTTGAAATTGGTAGTTGTTCAGTTTCATCCAGGCTAGGCGCCAGACTTCTTCGATGCTCATACTACGCAGACGATCCAAAACACTGTCTGCAACACGGGGACGTCCATCAGGGAACCGTTCACCATTCCAGAGAGGGGTCATTTGAATAATGTCCTCGCGATTATTGAATTGCATAAACTCACTCCTTCTACATTTTAGTTAATCGGTTTATAAGAGGAAGACGGTTTAGAATATCCTGAATATTCTAAAACCAACTAACATTATTTAGTATTATATACATAAATACTTTCAAAATACAATATAGCTTTATTTTTTCTACATATATGACAAAGATAGATACCAAATTTTATTAAAATTATAGTTAACCGATTAACAGTTAACAACTTTTCTGAACGCCCCATATTTTCCAGCTATCCCTTGTCGAGAACACTCTGTGATTTCTGTGGCTTGCAGGTGCTGTACTGATCTAGCGGTGTTGTTGCAAGCAGAGAAAACCGGAGTACTAAGTGAAGAGAGGGTTATTTCTTGATTGTAGCAGATCAATTTTCCGCACGGGTCAACTTGTATTTCGTGATCAGCTGTATTACAGGAAGAGTCTTCGACTTTTTTATTGTTTCATGTTCTGCAATTCCTGAACCGGAAAGGTTCCGGAAAATATAACTGGACAATTCGCAGAAACTCCAACCGTGTAGGTTTATCACACATATTGGACAGTGAACTCCAGAGGAGAAAGCCATTGGAGAGTCTCATGGGATAGTTGTTGGAGTGGCGGTTGTGGGCGGCAAGCTGCTTTGCAAAATCGTCTAGAGAATAGAAACTATGGCAGGCATAGCAGCGCTTCTAGTCCTCCCGGTGGCTGTGCTCCACCTTGCCAAGACCAGGACTGCGGCGGCGCATGTCCCGAATCAGCTTCAACTCTTCCTCTGTGTGCTGGTTGGGATAGCTGTGCGGCCGCCGGGACTGACAGGCCAGAGACGCCACACTTCCATTAGGTATGATACTCCTACATCATAGCATTAGCATTGGCATAAAGATTCCCTTTCCTTGACATGGAAGGGGTATTGCCGTATTGTTTAGTTAGGTTAAAGTACGCTTGGGAAGTATACTGAACCCCTTGGCCGCTGTGGATCTGCAACTCCGCAGAGATACTCTTTTTCTCTCACGACATTACCAGGGGCATGGTATCCAGCACCAGATTCACCGTCTGCTGTGTTCCGGTCTTGTAGGGCACGATTCTGCTCAGGGTAATAATTGCAGAAAATCCCACAGCAGATCATTTTCCATCTGTAAACGCTGGATCACGCATGCCTGCTCTGCCATAATATCTCTGGGAACAGTGTTTTTTCTCGGCCGTCCTTTGAGAAGGCGTGGAATTCCGGGCGCCAATTTTGCCTGCTTGCGGTTATACCGGTTGATCCAATTCTTGATCTGTACCTTACTCAGTCCGAACCGGCCCTCGATCTCTTGCCGTGCTGCACCTGCCTCCCACATAACCAGGATTTCTTCCATCTATTGGATATGTGTGTTTTCGCTTAGACATGCGAACACCCCCTGTATAGGTTTATTTTCCTATACAGGGGGCATTTTATCTATTGTCCACTTTTCCCGGTTCGCTGCGGGCGCAAAACTCTACGAGGTAAACAACCCCGGATTATGCGGGCAGCACAAAAGCCCCCTGGGATAGGAAATATTGAGAATTAAGGGGAGAGGCCTCGCACCAGCGGCGCCCGCCTGAATGTGCTCGTAGTTGTAAAAGCAGATAGTGGTCAATCATCTCATTGGCTTCTGAAAAGGTAGCTGGTTTGTGTCTGTACATGTACTCTGTTTTGGGGATAGAGAAAAAATTTTCTGCCATAGCATTGTCGTAAAGATTTCCTCGTATAATAATAGATTTATGGTTTAGATGAGGTGGGAACCGCATGAAACCCACTTGTTGTTCCACAAGCCATGTGGGATAATAAGACCAGCAAACAGAGAGTGCAGATGGGCTCCTTGAAGTACAGCTTCCACAGAAAGAATTGTACCTCTGTCTTTGTGGGTTGACACGAATACCCCGTTCGGGGCACAGGTGAACTGGATGGCGAGGATGGGATGGATATCGAATGAGGTTGTGTCCCGCAAAGAAGCGCGAGGGAACTCTGTCTGAAACTCCGAAACAGGAGGTTTCGCCATGTTCTATTGTGGGATTGATATTGCAAAGTATAAGCACGAAGCAGTCGTCATCGATGCGGCCGGTAGCTGTCCTTGCGAGAGGTTGTGCCCAAAACTTTTGAATGGATCGAGCCACGCTTGGCTTTTCTGCAATGACGAAGATCAATAAATATACCTCTGTTTCTTAGATAATTTGTCAAAGTGTATCCGTCAAATTTTGTTGAAATTTATATTTTATCAGTTATAACTTATAAATCTATTGCTTGCTCGTTGTTTTTCAACTGTAAATGTAATATACTATGGACGATCACGAGGAAGGGGGCTAAAACTCATGATAAAACGCGAAATGTATATGAGCCGCATCCGTCCGTTCATTGGCTCGGAGCTTATCAAGGTCATGACCGGTATTCGCCGTTGCGGAAAATCGGTCATGTTGGAGCTTATCAAGCAGGAACTCGTGCACTCTGGTGTCAGTCCGTCTCAGTTTATCTCCATCAATTTTGAAGATATGAGCTATTCCCATCTGCAAACCGCTAAGGCCCTGCATGATGAGATCACGAAAAGAGCTGCTGACATCGGCGGCAAGGTGTATCTGTTTTTCGATGAGATCCAGGAAGTCAAGGACTGGGAGAAGTGTGTCAACTCATTCCGTATCTCGCTGGACTGCGACATCTACATCACCGGCTCCAATGCCAAGCTGCTGTCAGGTGAACTTGCGACCTATTTGGGTGGACGATATGTGGAGTTTGTGATCTATCCCTTCTCTTTTGCAGAGTTTATGGAGCTGTACCGCCCAACTGCGCCGGATGAACCGATGCAGAAGGTTTTCCAGAAGTACCTTCTGACTGGTGGTATGCCTTATCTCGCGAACCTCCGCTATGCCGATGAGCCGTCTAAGCAGTATCTTCATGACCTGTTCAATTCGGTCCAATTAAAGGATATTGTAAAGAGAAACAAGATCCGTGATGTTGACTTGTTGGAGCGCATTATCGCCTATGTAATGGCAAATGCGGGTAATACCTTCTCTGCGACTTCTGTTGCGAAATTCCTTAAAAGTGAGCAGCGAACCGTAGCACCGGAGACGATCCTGAACTACATCAAATACTGCTGCGACGCGTATCTATTTTATCAGGTGAAGCGTGAAGACTTGCAGGGCAAACAGATCCTTACATCCAACGAAAAATACTACATTGCAGATCACGGCATCCGTGAAGCTGTCTACGGCGGTAACACACGAGACATCAACCTGATCCTTGAGAATATCGTTTATCTGGAACTGCTGCGCAGAGGCTATCAGGTCACGGTTGGCAGGACAGGCGATAAAGAGATCGACTTCGTATGTGATAAACGCGGTGAGAAGCTATATATTCAGGTTGCCTATCTGCTTGCATCAGAAGAAACCATAGCCCGTGAGTTTGGGGTATATGATAGCATCCGAGATAACTTCCCCAAATATGTCGTTTCTCTGGATGAGTTTGATATGAGCAGAAACGGCATTAAGCACCGAAACATCCGTGATTTCCTTTTGATGGGGGAATGGAACTAAAAAATGCCCGTCACAGTTTTGAAAGCTGTGACGGACATTTTTATTTGTCTCCTACCGTTTCTTCCTCGTCGCCCGCAATATCAGGCTCTTCGTCCTTGTTGGCGATCATGTTCAGCTTACCACATTCTGTATCATAAAATGGGGCGGACATACGCTTATTTACCTGTCCATGTGGGCTGTTTTCTGCTGATTTTGGTGCTTTACACCCATCTTGAATATGCACGGTGGAAGGGGTGTTCTTCGTCATCATGTACAGCTCCAGCCCGTCCGTTTTGCCAGATCCAGCATGCCGAAGCAGAATCGTTCCCACCGTGTCAATGTAGTCAATGACGGGTCACCCTCCCGGATACGCATCGTGCGGCGGATCTCCTTGGGGATCACCACTCGGCCGAGATCGTCGATCCGCCGCACAATTCCTGTTGCCTTCATATCGAAAACTCCTTTGCGTGTTGATGATGCTGACTCTGGCAAAAGATAGTATCCACAGCTTTTTCCGGCTTATCCGGAAATCCCCGTGGAGAAGTCTGGAAATCCCCGTGGAGAAGTCTGGAAATCGCCGCTGAAGAAAAAACTCCCTGCCATTTCGTAACGGCAGGGAGTTTTGAGATCCGGCAGAGGGATCAAGTCCAAAATTCCGGAAACAGCAGCTCGCTCCCGACCTTTAAGGCCAGCAGGAGCAGCACCACCGTGACCACCGGGCGGACCAGACGGCTGCCGTTTTTGATGGCCAGTCCGGCCCCCAGATAGTGCCCCAGCATCGAGGCGACAGCAGCGATCAGTCCTACCTGAATAAAAATGCGGCCTGCCACAAGCGCCGTGGCCAGGCTGCCCAGGTTGGAGGCCAGGTTGATGAGCTTGGCCGCCCCGGCGGCGTGGAGCGTGTCCAACTTTCCCAGGCGGATGAAGAGGATCATCAAAAAGGTACCCGTGCCGGGGCCATAGTAGCCGTCATAGGCGCCGATGACCAGGGCGCTTCCCCAGACGATCAAGGCCTGGCGCCGGGGATCGATGTCTCCCGGCTGGTCGGGCCATTCCCGGCCACGGAGGATCACCACAGCAGCTACCGGCAGCACGGCCAGCAGCAGATATTTCAGGATCACGTCCGGCGTTCGCAGCTGGAGCCAAGTCCCGCCCATGGAGCCAAGCAGGGCCATGATTACGGCAGGGCCTGCCAGACGCCAGATGACAAAACCGCCCCGCAGAAAGCGGGCGGCAGAGAAGATGGTGCCAAGGCCGGAGGAGAGCTTGTTGGTGCCCAGGGCATAGTAGGTCGGCAGCCCGGAAAAGGCGATCAGATAGGTGGGAAGAGAGATGATCCCGCCGCCGCCGGCGATGGCGTCCATAAAAGAGGCCAAAAAGACCCCGGCACAGATCAGCAAAACGACCCAGAGGGGAAATCCCTCGACGGTGATATCTGTAAAGACATTTAACATGACAGCGGCTCCAAACAGTGAATTTCCTGCACATTCTACCAGAGATGAGACGGAAAAGCAAGGGCTGACCCTGCCTGGGAGGGACGGTGGCAGCGTTTGTAAAAACCGGGAAAAATTAACGAAAATAAATAAATGAAATTGGGAAAAACAAGTCTGTTCTAGTCAGAATTCATAAAAACAACCGACTTTTTTGACAGAAGACGGCTTGACGCTATTTTCGCCAGGCGGTATAATAAGGAAAATGTCACCATGCAAACAACAGAGGACCTGCGTTTGGAAAAGGCGCGGGAGAGAGGAGACATCTATGGCGGAAAACCATCAGGCTGCGCGGTTCCACGCCGGCACCCTGACGGACGGCTGGCGCTGGTTCGGCGCCCATCCGGCGGAGCGCAGAGGCGTTCCCGGCTGGAAGTTTCGGGTCTGGGCTCCCCATGCCCGGGCCGTGTCCGTTGTGGGAGATTTCAACAACTGGGATCAAAGCGTCAACCGCCTTGCCCGCAAGGGGGAGGTCTGGGAGGGCTTCATTCCCGGCCTGGAGCAGTACACAGCCTATAAATATGCGGTGGAGGGCGCTGACGGCCAGACTTATCTCAAGGCGGACCCCTATGGGTTCCATGCGGAGACCCGGCCGGCCACGGCCAGCAAGCTCTACGACATCAGCGGCTTTGCCTGGAGCGACAAGGCCTTCCGGGAGCGGAAGGGGAAGAACCAGGTGTACAGCTCTCCGCTGAATATCTATGAGGTCCATCTGGGGTCCTGGAAGAAGCGGGACAACGGGGACTTTCTGGACTACCGGGACCTGGCCCGGGAGCTGGCTGCCTATGTGAAGGACATGGGCTACACGGCCATCGAGCTGCTGCCGGTGACGGAGCATCCTCTGGATGACTCCTGGGGCTATCAGAGCACCGGCTATTTTGCCCCCACCTCCCGGTTCGGAACGCCCCAGGACTTCATGTGGTTTGTCAACCACATGCACCGCAACAACATCTCGGTGATCCTGGACTGGGTCCCGGCCCACTTCTGCAAGGACGCCCAGGGCCTCTATCAGTTTGACGGCACCTGCTGCTATGAGTACAGCGATCCCAACAAGTGGGAGCATGCCTCCTGGGGCACCCGGGTCTTTGACTATGGACGTCCCGAGGTGCGGAGCTTCCTGTACTCCTCGGCCCGGTTCTGGCTGGAGGAGTATCACATCGACGGGCTGCGGGTGGACGCGGTGGCCTCCATGCTGTATCTGGACTATGACCGCCAGGGCGGCGCCTGGACGCCGAACGTCTATGGCGGCCACGAGAATCTGGAGGCCATTGAATTCCTCAAGGGCCTGAACGCCGTGGCCTTCCAGACGGACCCCAACGTGCTGATGATCGCCGAGGAGTCCACCGCCTGGCCTCTGGTGACCCGGCCTGCCGACGTGGGCGGTCTGGGCTTTAACCTGAAATGGAACATGGGCTGGATGAACGACATGTGCCATTATCTGAAGATGGACCCCTGGTTCCGCCAGGACCATCACAAGGATATCACCTTCTCCATGATGTACGCCTTTTCGGAGAACTATGTGCTGCCCATCTCTCACGATGAGGTGGTCCATATGAAGGGCTCTGTGGTGGGGAAGATGCCCGGCGATTATCTCAACCAGCTCCGCTGCACCCGGGGCTTCTACGCCTATCTGCTGGCCCATCCGGGCAAGAAGCTTTTGTTTATGGGCGCGGAGCTGGGGCAGTGGCATGAGTGGGATGACCACGGCCAGCTGGACTGGTATTTGCTGGAGCATGAGGAGAACCGGCAGATCCACCAGTTCTTCAAGGATATCAACGCCTTCTACAAGAAGACCCCCGCGCTGTGGGAGATCGATTTCAGCTGGGAGGGCTTTGAGTGGCTGGTGCCGGACGACAACCACAACAATGTGGTGGTCTTCCTCCGCAAGGATCAGAAGGGCCGGGACCTGATGTGCGCCGTGAACTTCTCGCCCAATACCTATGAGAACTACCGCATGGGCGTTCCGCCCCACCGGAAGTATGTCCCTGTGTTCAACACCGACGCGGAGATCTACGGCGGCGACGGCTTCGGCGACACAGAGCCCGTTTTGGTGGAGGCCATCCCCTCCCACGGTAAGGACCACTCCGCCGCCATCCGGATCCCGGCCTTTGGCGCGGTGTTCCTGCGAGGAGAGGGCGTATTCCCCAAGTCCAAAGCGACCCGAGCGAAAAAACAGGCAAAGGAGCTGGAGAAGACATGAAAAAAGAATGTATCGCCATGCTGCTGGCAGGCGGCCAGGGAAGCCGCCTGTACGTATTAACGGGAGCCATGGCAAAGCCCGCAGTACCGTTTGGCGGCAAATACCGGATCATTGATTTCCCCCTGTCCAATTGCAGCAACTCCGGCATTGACACCGTGGGCGTGCTGACCCAGTACCGCCCGCTGGAGCTCAACAGCTACATCGGCAGCGGTCAGCCCTGGGATCTGGACGTGTCCACCGGCGGCGTTCACATCCTGCCGCCCTACATGGGCAGCCAGGGCGGCACCTGGTACAAGGGCACCGCCAACGCCATCTATCAAAACATTGGCTTTATCGACCTGTATGATCCGGAGTATGTGGTGATCCTCTCCGGCGACCACATTTATAAGATGGACTACTCTGAGATGGTGGCCCGCCACAAGGAGGCCGGCGCCGCCTGCACGATCTCCGTCATGGAGGTGCCCTGGGCGGAGGCGTCCCGGTTCGGCATCATGTCGGTAGACGAGGAGGACATGATCACGGAGTTTGCCGAAAAACCCAAGGAGCCCAAGAGCAATCTGGCCTCTATGGGCATCTATGTGTTCTCCTGGCAGACGCTGCGCCGGTATCTGGCGGAGGACGAGGCCAATCTGGACTCTGAGAACGACTTTGGTAAGAACATCATCCCCAATATGCTGAGCCGGGGCGAGCGGATGGCCGCCTATCGCTTCTCGGGATACTGGAAGGACGTGGGCACTCTGGAGTCCCTGTGGGACGCCAACATGGATATGCTCTGTCCCACCTCCGGCCTGGACCTGCGGGACGATTCCTGGCCCATCTACGCCCGCTCTGTCAACGCGCCGCCGACCTTTGTGGGACACAACGCCCACATGGCCCACTGCGCCATCAACCGGGGCAGCGTCATTGAGGGAACCGTGGAGAACTCCGTGCTCTCTCCCAAAGTGATGGTGGGCGAGGGCGCCCGGGTCAGCTATTCCGTGCTGTTGCCAGGCACCGTGGTGGAGCCCGGCGCGGTGGTGGAGTACGCCATTTTGGGCGAGGACTGCCACATTGGCCGGGACTGCCGGGTAGGCGGCACGCCGGAGAGCGTGGCGGAAGGCGGGACCTGGGGGCTGACGGTACTGGCCCCGGGCTGCCAGCTGGAAGCAGAGCGGCAGGTGGCGCCCGGCGCCATGCTGGACCGCAGCGGTGAGGAGGTGTCCAAATGAACGGACTGCATGGAATCATCTTTTCCTATGAAAAGCGCACCAACCTGCGGGAGCTGACGGAGATCCGTTCCGCGGCCTCCGTGCCCTTTGGCGGGCGGTACCGGGCGGTGGACTTTGCTCTTTCCAACCTGGTGAACGCCGGCGTGACGGACGTGGGCGTGGTGCTCCATGGCCGCTACCAGAGCATGCTGGACCATCTGGGCACCGGCAAGGCCTGGGACCTCAGCCGCAAGCGTGGCGGCCTGCGGGTGCTGCCGCCCTTCAACTATCAGAAGAACTGGGGCGTCATGCCCTTCCGGGGCAAGCTGGAGGCCCTGGCCGGCGTCCGGAGCTATCTGGATACCATCCGCCAGGACTATGTGGCCATGATGGACGGCGACCTGGTGGCCAATCTCCCTCTGGCCGAGATCTATGAGAGCCATCTCCGCTCCGGTGCGGATATCACCGTGGTCTGCGGCAACGACAGCTTCGCCACTGAGGACGGCACCTATTTTGAGATGGACGCGGAGGGCCGTGTACGGGAAGTCCTGTATAACCTGAACCATCCCCGGGGCTTCCGGGGACTGGAGGTCTACATCCTCTCCACCAAGCTGCTGCGGGAGCTGGTGGACGACTGTGCCGCCAAGGACCATTACAGCTGGCGGCGGGACGTGCTTCAGCGCAAGACGGATCAGCTCTATCTTGGCAGCTATATCTGGAAGGGCTATGCCGCCCAGATCCGCTCCGTTCAGGAGTATTATGACCGCAGCATGCAGCTGCTGGACCCCGCCATCCGGGCGGATCTGTTCACGCCGGAGCGCCCTATCTGGGCCAAGGGAGCGGATAAGACCTCTACCTATGTGGGCGAGGGCGGCCGCTGTGTGGACTCCCTGGTGGCAGAGGGCTGCCATATCGAGGGCACGGTGGAGAACTCCGTTCTCTTCCCCGGCGTGGTGGTAGAGGCGGGCGCTGAGGTCCGGGGCTGCGTCCTCTTCAAGGAAACGGTGGTCCGCAAGGGCGCCCGGCTGTCCTGCATCATCGCAGACAAGGATGTGGAGATCCTGCCGGACCGGACGCTGATGGGACATCAGACCTATCCCATCGTGCTGGCCAAGGGCAGCGTGGTGTGATCCTCCCCGCTCCCCCGGCGGGAGCATCCATTGTAGATTCCTGTTTCCCGGCGGCGGCTTTGCCGCCGCCGGGGGATGGACGGAAAGGAGACAAACATGAGAATTCTGTATGCGACCAGCGAGGCGGTGCCCTTTTGTAAAACCGGAGGCCTGGCCGACGTGTCTGGCTCTCTGCCGCCGGCCCTGGCGGCGGAGGGCGCTGAGGTGGCCGTGGTGCTGCCCCTGTATCAGAAGGTAAAGGAGCGCTTCGGGGACCAGCTGTACTTTGAGTGCTATGACTATGTGGACCTGGCCTGGCGGCACACCTACTGCGGACTGTTCTCCCTCCAAAAGGACGGGGTGACCTGGTATTTCCTGGACAATGAGCAGTATTTTGCCCGCTCCGAGCTCTATGGCTATCCCGATGACGGCGAGCGGTTCGCCTTTTTCTCCCGGGCGGTGGTCCGGATGCTGCCCCATATGAAGTTCTGGCCTGACGTTGTCCACTGCAACGACTGGCAGACCGCCCTGGTGCCCATCTATTTGAAGGATGACGGCGTCCGGGAGGAGCGGTTCCGCTCGGTCCGGACGGCGCTGACCATCCATAACATCGAGTATCAGGGCCGGTTCAACCCCTATATCCTGGGGGATCTGTTCGGCCTGGATTCCGGCTGGGCCAAGGACGGCACGCTGCTGATGGACGGGGATGTGAACCTCCTCAAGGGCGCGATCCTCTGCGCCGACGCGGTCACCGCCGTCTCTCCCACCTATGCCAAGGAGCTGAAGCTGGCCTACTTTGCCCACCGGCTGGAGGGCATCATCAGCCGGTGCGAGTATAAGCTCTCCGGCGTGCTCAACGGCATCGACATGAAGCTCTATGACCCGCAGACCGATCCCCGGATCACCGCCAACTACTCCGCCGGGGATATGAGCGGCAAGGATGTGGATAAGGCTGCCCTCCAGCGGATGCTGGGGCTGCGGGAGGAGCCCTATACGCCCATCGTGGCCATCGTCAGCCGTCTGGTGTCCCACAAGGGTTTGGACTTGATTTGTGAAGTGCTTCATGATATGATGGAGCTCCCAATCCAGCTGGTGGTTCTGGGCAAGGGCGACCGGAAGTACGAGGAGTTCTTCCACTGGGCTGCCCAGCAGCACAGCGGCCGCATGGCGGTGCGTCTGGATTACAACGAGGATCTGTCCATGGCGATCTACGCCGGCGCGGATCTGTTCCTGATGCCCTCCAAGAGCGAGCCCTGCGGCCTGAGCCAGATGATCGCCATGCGCTATGGCACCATTCCCATCGTTCGGGAGACCGGCGGATTGAAGGATACCGTCCAGCCCTACGAGGCCTGGCGGGACTCCGGCAACGGCTTTACCTTCGCCAACTACTCCAGCGGCGATATGCTGTATGTGATCCGGGAGGCCGTGTACCTCTATAAGGATTATCCCGACGCTTTCAGCCGCCTGCGGCAGAAGGCCATGAGCTGTGATTTCAGCTGGTCCAGAAGCGCCCGGGAGTATCTGCGGATCTATGCGAATATCACCGGGAAACCCTGGACGCCCAAGGAGGAGGCGGAGACTGCGGCAGAGATGCCTGTGGAGGAGTCCGTTACCGAGACTGTGACGGAGACGCCCGCAGAGGAGCCCGCCGCTGAGGCTGCGGCAGAGACGCCCGCAGAGGAGCCCGCCGCTGAGGCTGTGGCAGAGACTCCCGCAGAGGAGCCTGCCCCCGAGACTGCGGTGGAGGAGCCCGCTCCGGAGCCGGTCAAAAAGACCGCCGGACGGAAGACTGCCGCCCGGAAAACCACTACCCGTAAAACAGCGGAGACGAGCAAGAGCGGCTCTGCTGCCAAGAAAGAGACCAAGAAGAAAGGGGCCGCCGCGAAGAAGACCAAGAAGGACGCGGCGGAATAAGGAAGACGCACATGCCATTGACCGCGAAAAAAATGGAAGAGGCCCTCACGGCCAAGCTGATGCTGAATTTCAGCAAGACGCCTGAGGAGGCAACGGACAAGGAGATGATGAAGGCCAGCGCCCTGATCCTCAGGGATATGATGGCCCTTCACAGCGTGGAGACCCACAAGCAGACCCGGCGGGGACAGAAAAAGCAGGTCCACTACCTGTCTCTGGAGTTCCTGATGGGCCGGAGCCTGATGAAAAACGCCTATAACCTGGGGGTCCTGCCCCAGCTGAAGGAGGCCCTGGAGACCCTGGGCTTCAAGGCAGCGGACATCTTTGAGCTGGAGCCTGACGCAGGCCTTGGCAACGGCGGCCTGGGCCGCCTGGCCGCCTGCTATCTGGACTCCATGACCACGCTGGAGATCCCGGCCACCGGCTACTCTATCTGCTATGAGCTGGGTATTTTCAAGCAGAAGATCGTGGAGGGCCAGCAGGTGGAGCTTCCGGACGACTGGAAGAACCTGGGCTCTGCCTGGCTGCTGCCCAAGCCCGAGGAGGCACAGGAGGTCCGCTTTGGCGGCACGCTGCGGGAGTTCTGGGACGATGGTCATCTCCACATCGTCAACGAGGGCGGCACCACGGTGCTGGCAGTGCCCTGCGACATGGTGGTGGCGGGCTACGGCACGGACCACGTCAACACCCTGCGGCTGTGGGACGCCAAGTCCACCAAGCCCGTGGACATGGCGCTGTTCTCCCGGGGCGAGTACCTGAAAGCCGCCGAGGACGAGGCTATGGCCGAGACCATCGCCAAGATCCTCTACCCCGAGGACAACCATTACGAGGGCAAGTCCCTGCGGCTCAAGCAGCAGTACTTCTTCGTCTCCGCCACGGTCCAGTCCATTGTGAGAAAGCATCTGGAGACCTACGGCACGCTGCGGAACTTCCACGAAAAGAACGTCATCCAGATCAATGACACCCATCCGGCGCTGGTGATCCCCGAGCTGATGCGGATCTTCATTGACGAGGCCGGCATGGGCTGGGATGAGGCATGGACCATCACCACCCAGTCTGTGGCCTATACGAACCACACGGTGCTGGCGGAGGCGCTGGAGCGCTGGCCTCAGACGCTGGTGCAGCAGCTGCTGCCCCGGATCTGGCAGATCCTCATTGAGATCTCCGCCCGCTGGCAGCGGAAGGTGGAGGACTTCTACCACGACAACAACAAGACCCAGAAGATGGCGATCATCTGGGGCGGCGAGGTCCGGATGGCCAACCTCTGCATCGCCGGCGGCATGGCTGTCAACGGCGTCAGCGGCCTGCACTCGGACATTTTGAAAAAGGATGTGTTCCGGGACGCCTGCGGCATGGAGCCCTGGAAGTTCCAGAATGTGACCAACGGCATTGACCACCGCCGCTGGCTCAGCGAGATCAACCCCGGCCTGGACAGCCTGGTGCGGGATCTGACCGGGGGAGACGACTATCTGACCCGGCCCCTGGCGCTGCGGAAGCTGGACGATCACGCCAATGACCGGACGGTGCTGAGCCGTCTGGCAGAGATCAAGCGGCAGAACAAGGTGGACTTTGCCGCCTATGCCAAGCAGACCCAGGGAGTGACGCTGAACCCCGACGCTATTTTCGACGTCCAGGTAAAGCGGCTCCATGAGTATAAGCGGCAGCTTTTGAATGTGCTGCATATCATCGCGCTGTATCAGCAGCTCCAGGACGATCCGAACTCCATCACCCAGCCCCACACCTTCCTCTTCGGCGCCAAGGCGGCGCCGGGCTACGCGGTGGCCAAGCGGATCATCCGGCTGATCAACTCCCTGGCGGACCAGATCGCCCATGATCCCATCTGCAAGGAGAAGCTCCAGGTGGTCTTCCTGGAGAATTACCGGGTCTCCCTGGCGGAGCGGCTGATGCCCGCCAGCGAGGTCAGCCAGCAGATCTCCACCGCCGGCAAGGAGGCCAGCGGCACCGGCAACATGAAGTTCATGATGAACGGCGCGCTGACGGTGGGCACCCTGGACGGCGCCAACGTGGAGATGCACGAGGTGCTGGGCGATGAGAACATGTTCCTCTTCGGTCTCCGGGCAGATGAGGTCACCCAGCTCAAGCGGGAGGGCTACGTTCCCCAGCGGATGTACAACCGGGACGAGAAGCTGCGTCGCTGCCTGGATGCGCTGCGCACCGGCTTCCGGGACGGAGTGTCCTATGACGACCTGTATCAGCGGCTGCTGTTCGGCGCCGGCGGAAGCGCCGCCGACGAATACCTGCTTTTGGCGGATTTCCAGTCCTACTGCGAGGCGGAGAAGCGGATGGTGAGCACCTATGCCGATCCCGATACCTGGAACCGCATGAGCCTGCACAACATCGCCCGCAGCGGCATCTTTGCCGCCGACCGGGCCGTGGCGGAGTACGCCGACAATATCTGGCACGTGCCCCACAAGTGAGCTTTGGGGCGCTGATCTGGCAACGGAAAAAGGTCCCCGGCCGCATGGCCGGGGACCTTTTTGATGAGTAGAGCTGGGCCCGGAGCAAAAAATTTTTGACCGCCATGAGATATTTGACCCCGCTGAGGGATATTCTTCACAGAAAGGCCTTTCGACTCTGACACGAAACGAGGTGAGGACCCGTGCAGGACGCGGCGTTTGAAGCGGCGGTGGAGCGGTACGGCGATACCGTCTTCCGGCTGGCATACAGCTATTTGAAAAATCGGGCGGATGCGGAGGACGTCATGCAGGAGACGCTGCTGCGGCTCTATGGCACAGAGGGATTCGAGAGCCCGGACCACGAGCGGTACTGGGTGATCCGGGTGGCGGTGAACGAGTGCAAAAAGCTCCTCCGCTCCCCCTGGCGCAGGCGGATCGAGCCGCTGGAGGCGGCGCCGGAGACGGCGGCCTTTGATACACCGGCCCAGAGCGAGCTGTTCCGGCAGGTAATGCTGCTGCCGCCCAAGTACCGGGCAGCCATCTATCTGCACTATTATGAGGGCTATGCCGTCCGGGAGGTGGCTGCCCTG
Organism: uncultured Dysosmobacter sp.; assembly: GCA_963560095.1. Classification (GTDB taxonomy): domain Bacteria; phylum Bacillota; class Clostridia; order Oscillospirales; family Oscillospiraceae; genus Oscillibacter. The sequence goes on from CAUWNE010000006.1 coordinate 46,488, forward strand.
ATGCGGGCAAATCCCTCCACCGTTCAGACCTGGCTGATGCGGGCCAGGGGAGAGCTGAAAATCCATTTGAAGGAGGCAGAGGGGCTATGATCGACAAGAAGCTGTATTGTGAGACATTTTCCCATCTGAGGGCCTCCGAGGAAGCCAAAAAGGAGGTCTTTCACATGAGAGAGCAAACACACAGACGCATCCCCAAGATCCTGCGGGCGGCGGCCATCGCGGCGGCCATGACCTGCGCGCTGGCCGTCACCGCCGGCGCGGTGAATGTGGCCACAGACGGAGAGCTTTTCCGACAGTTTACCATTGTTTGGACCGGGGAAGACAGCCTGCGCGCAGTGGACGAAGAGGGAAATGAGGTGCAGATCACCACAGTGGCGGCGGATGACATCGTTACCAAGGAGGACGGCCGGCTGATCCTCCGTGCCAACGGCGAGGAGATCGATATCACGGACGCCATGGCCGCTGAGGGCCGCTATCACCACGAGTACGAGATGACGGTGGTCCGCGAGGACGGCAGCGAGGAGGCGCGGACCATCACCATCGATGTGACGGGAGATCTGAACGAATGGACCGTGACCGAGGATCATGGAGATGGCGTCGCAGTTAGCACGGTCGTCAGAGATGACGGAGAGGCCGACGCACCTTCCACCGGCACAGAGACTGCGGTACCGGAAAGCACGGAGCTGAAAGGCGAATAACTGCGTGAAAAAGCCGGACAGGGATGCCCTGTCCGGCTTTTACCGTTCCTTGGTGAGCCCCAGCAAGTAGTCGGTGCTGACACCGTAATACTTGCTCAGGGTGATCAGATGGTGGATGGGCATTTCGTTTGCCCCACGCTCATAGCGTGCGTACATGGTCTGGGACGTCCCCAGGACCTCAGCAATCTGCGTCTGGGTCTTGTCGGCGTCTTCTCGTAAATTGCGCAAAATACGCACGTAGGCCATCCCATGCATGCTCGTCACCTCCGTTCAAGTCGGGTTGTTATGTCTTAACTTTATCATAAAAAAGAAGGCATATACAGGGAGAATAAAAAATTTTACTATATAAAAGAACAGACTTCGGTGAGAAAAAATCGGAGCGGACCCTGACATGTCAGGAGGGAGGATGTGGGAAATATCATCGGGGACCCGAAAGGCGCGGGAAAAGAAAACCGACGATCGATCCTCCGTGTGGAGTCTGGGCTTATGGTGCGGGAACGCTTGCTTTTGACGGGAACAAAGGACACATGGAGCGGATAAAGCCGCATGGGCAGACAATCTGTGGGGAATATGAATCTTCCGCCAAAAACTTTTTCAAAAAGAGAAAATAGGGCTTGACTTTTTAGAATAAATTTCGTATACTAATAACGCTGTTTCCACCAAGGAAGATTGACAATGGAATCTTGAATCTGGAGAAGTCGCCTAGTTGGTCGAGGGCGCATGATTGGAAATCATGTAGGCCTTAACGGGTCTCGAGGGTTCGAATCCCTCCTTCTCCGCCACATCGGAGCAAACGTTATGTCGTTTGCTTCGATTTTTTTAAGTCAGAGCACGATCAAACTGCTGATCCTCCTCTCTCGATCCGCCGCAGACAAATTGCGCACCCACGTTCGTGGGTGCGCTTTGTGTTTCCTGTGCGGCGCACATGGATGTTGGCTCCCTTTTTGATGGAAGCCCTGAAACCACTGTGGTTTCAGGGCTTCGACAGGTTCAGGGGCGGCTCTGCGACGGAAACTGCCCCTGAGCATGCTGCTGGATGGCTTTGCGATTCCTCCAGATATTTCGCTTATTGATATTGTTTCAGAGAGATCGTAAGATCGCTGCTTCCTTTGGCATCTGTGGCATAAACGCCGCAGGACAGCCGGCTTTCCAGCTCTGATGCGCCGTCCGCGATGTGGAACGCACGGGTCAGCGTCTGGCCTGCGCCGATATCCACTGAGGTAAACATCTCAAACCCTCCCAGAGTCAGGGCTCTGGCCGCTGTGACCGTCTGGGGATCGGAGCCGTTGTTGGTGACCGTCAGCACCACATAGCTGCCGTCCTCTGGGTAGATGGTATCCAGCGTGGAGAACCCACAGGTGGTCTGCACGTTGGTGTTGCTCTGCATGATGCCCGTCAGGGTTTTATCAGCCACTTCCGCCGGATCGATCTCCGTAAAGGGACCCCGGACAGTTCCCAGCACGGGCTTTGTGGGGTTGGGCAGGATATCGTCCCCCTTGTTGCCCACTGTGACATAGCTTGCGGGATCGCCGCCGATATTCACCCGGTTCTTCTGGCTGTCCCACTGCACCTTTACCCCCAGCAGCTCCGAGATCTGGCGGACGGAGAGGTAATTGGTGGTGTTCTCCGCCTCGTCGATATAGGTGATCACTGCGGGGACTTTCTGGCCGTTGGGCGCTGTGTAGCTCTCTCCGGCAACCACCCGATCCTTTCCGAAGAGCGCGATCCCCGCGCGGTTATACTCCACCCGCCCGGCAGCGGCTAAAACCGTGGTGCCGAGGGCCAGAGCAGTCAGCGTCGTGAGACACCCGCACAAAAAGCCCGGAATCCGTTTTTTCGTCATATCGATCATCCTCTCTGTTTTTTTGGAATGAGGAGCGCCCTCCTCATTCGCTTCTACAAAGGAAACGAACGGGGAGGGCGCGGCGTCTCACAATTTTCAAATTTTTTCGGGACAATTTTGGAAAAGGCTTCTCAGCCGCCGGCGGGGTGAGCAGATGATTCTGGTGCTGTTTGTACCACGCTTTCTGCCATCCGAAGCAGTGTCTCCTTATCCAATGCCCCATGCAGGCGGAACGTCATGCCCGTAGCCGGGTCTTTCCACAGGAGCGTATTTTCGTGAGCTTCATCGCTTACAAGATACTCCGTTTCGGAGCCGCCAACGGTAACTGTCACGCCGCTGGCAGCTTCGGAAGCGGTGGCTCCCCAGTACCGCCCGATCAGATCGGCAATATGAACAACTTCCGGCATCCCCGTTGGCTTTGCAAGTTCACCGGCGCTCTCAGCGGCGCAGATCCATTCCACAGATCGGCGATCCTCCGTGGTCCAAATCTCCTTGATTACATCTTTCACTTGCTCCCGTTCACTGGCGATACAAGTTTCCGGCACCCACTTCATCTGGCACTCCGGCAAGGAAATATCCTCAATTTCTTTGGTGCTGTCGGCAATTCTCTCCATATCGGACTTTTTCAAAAAATCCCCGGACAGATGGAACAGCATTCCGGTCTCACTCTGCCACAACAAATTACAACTGTATTCGCCGTCCTCTTCCAGCTCGTAGAAGTCCGCAGGCTCTTCCCAAACAGTCGCCTGAGAGTGAATGGCTTCTGCATCGACGGACTCTCCGTAGCTGACACCGACAAGAGCCGCTTGTGACCACCAGCATTGAAACCGCAGTTTGTGTCCCTGTCCACCTTGATAGGTCCACGTACAAGAGCTGTTCTCCGTTCCTGTCAACATCAGACCATTCAGGTTCCAGCCATCTGGCAGCCACGTCGGGCGCCATGCTGGTGGCTCATCGGGATATGATTGTTGAACAGTTCCGGAATAGAAAATGTTTCCGCCACTGATCTCCCGCAGCCAGTTCAGCACCGCCGCCCGGACCGTGGGGCTCACCGCCATCAACGAACCCAGCGTCAGGGATGCGGCCAGCAGGATGCAGGCGGCGGTCCGCAGGGCCTTGGCCCACAGCGGCCGCAGATGCTTCTTTGCCCAGGCAAAGGGATCGGCCAGCAGCCGGGTCCGCCAGCGGAGATAGGCTGGAGAAAATGTAGGGGACTCCGTTTCCCAGGCGGGCGTCAGCTCCTGCCAGGCGGCGTCCAGCAGGGCCTGCCGCAGCAGCGCGTCAAAGGACTTCTCAGCCATAGCAGTATCCCTCCCGTTCCATGGCGTCCAGCAGCAGCTTCCGCCCCCGATGGATTCGGGTAGAGACCGTGGATTCCTTGAGCCCCAGCCTTTTGGCGATCTCCTGGTTGCTCTCCTCCTCCACGAATTTCAGCTCCAGTACCCGGCGGTAGGCCTCCGGCAGGGTCAAAATCAGCGCCACCAGACGCTGGTATTCTCCCTGACCGTCCTCCGGGGCCGGCGGGTCCCAGTCCTCCGGCATGGTGGTGTTCCACCGCTCTTTTTTCAGCATGTCCAGCGCCGCGTTCTTGGCGGCCACCGCCAGATACCTGGCCGCCGCGTCCCAGTCCAGGGCGTTGATGCGCTCCCAGTTCCGCAGGACCTGGAGCCAGGTCTGCTGGGCGGCGTCCTCCGCCCGGGTGGGGTCTCCCAGAACGCTCAGCGCCACTGCGTAGAGCTTTTTTTCGTGGGCTTCATAGAGCAGGGTGAACCGTTCCCGGTCCTCCTCGCTGCCCAGCATGGCAAGGTACATCGTCAGCAATCTAACCGCCTCCTCTGTCTGTCAGGGATCATGGTCCCTATAATATCATAACGACTGGGGCACTTGAAAGGTCTCACAAAAAGACATGAAATTCAAAAAAATGATGAAAGCCGGCAGGGGCGGGAGATTTGCCGGATTTTTTCCGGTGGGGAGGGGCGGCGCTTCTATCCGTGACGCTTCGGGCTTGGGAACATGCGGGTTCTGCTTTACAAGCGGGGAAATTCCCTGTATAATGACTGTATCTGTATATTTGGACGTCTCTGTTTCCGGTTTTTCGGGAGGGGGAGACGATCTTGTTCAAAAGAGAAGGAATCAGCTATGGAATTTACACAAGGCGTTCGTTTTGACAGCCTGGACCTGTCACCGGAGATCCTGCGGGCCATCCAGCAGCGCCGGATCGAGGTGTCCACCCCTGTGCAGGCGGGCTGCATCCCCCCCATGATGGCGTGGCGGGATGTGATTGCCAAGGCTCCCACCGGCACGGGAAAGACCTTTGCATACGGCATTCCCATTGTAGAGCACGTGGAAGCGGAAGATGAGACGGTCCAGGCGGTGATCCTGGCCCCCACCCGGGAACTGGCCATCCAGATCACCGACGAGATCCGGGATCTGGCGGCCTATAAGCCCGGCGTTCGGTGCGTGTGCCTCTATGGCGGCGCGCCCATCGGCAAGCAGATCGACACGCTGAAAAAGCGGCCCCAGATCGTGGTGGCCACCCCCGGCCGGCTCAGCGACCACATGAAGCGGCGGACGGTCCGGGTGGATACGGCCCGGACTGTGGTCCTGGACGAGGCGGACCGGATGCTGGACATGGGCTTTATCCACGATGTGACCCGGCTGCTGGATAAGATGGACAAGCGGAAGAACCTGGGCCTTTTCTCCGCCACCATCTCCCGGGAGGTCATGGATATCGCCTGGGTCTACCAGCGGGACGCCGAGGAGATCACCGTCCGGGAGGACGAGCAGAACAAGCCGGATATCAAGCAGTTCCGCATGGACGTGAGCTACGACGGCAAGGCTGACGCCATTGAAAAGATCCTGGAGGAGACGGGCTTTGACCGGTGCATGTGCTTTTGCAACACCAAGGGCGCCACGGAGCGGATCACGAAGTTTTTGCAGATGCGGGGCATCGACGCCGAGTGCATCCACGGCGACATTCCCCAGCGCAAGCGGGAGCAGGTGATGAACCGGTTCCGGGAGGGCAAGCTCCGGGTCTTCGTCTCCACCGACGTGGCCGCCCGGGGCATCGACGTGGACGATGTGGACATCGTCTTCAACTGCGACATTCCCGACGAGAATCAGGACTACATCCACCGGATCGGCCGGACCGGCCGGGCCAAGCGCCAGGGCGTGGCGGTGAGCCTGATCGCGGACTATCCCTCCAAGATGCGGATCGACGATATCGCCAAGCATACCCGCAACGAGATCGTGGCGGTGAAGTTCGGAGACGACGGCAAGCTGACAGTGGTCTGAGAGGAGGGCCGGAGATGTTTGGAATCAAGGAAGGCCCTGTGAAGACCCTGCGGTATCTGGTGGTCGGCGTGGTGCTGTGCGCGGCAGTGGGACTGGCGGGCTTTTTAGGCGGACGGTACGCCGCCAGCCATCAGGAGGCGCCTCAGCTCTCGGCCGTGGTGCTGGAGGGCCGCCTGGTGGAGATCAGCGAGCTGGCCAGCGTGACCTATACCTATACGAATATGGCCCAGTTTGAAAACAGCGATGATTTTTACGGGATGAAGATCCCTTTCACCACCAAGAAATTCATCCTGTCCTACGACGGCACCATCAAGGCCGGCATTGACCTGGGCGATGTGGAGATCGAGGTCCGGGACAACAATGTAACGGTGACGCTGCCGGAGGCGGAGATCCTCGCCCATGAGATCGACGCCGACAGCGTGGAGATCTTTGACGAGAAAACCAGCATCTTCAACCCCTTCACCATTGAGGATTTCACGGCCTTCCAGGCCGCCCAGCGAGAGGTGATGGAGGAGAAGGCGCTCCAGCGGGGGCTACTGGCCCAGGCCCGGGAGAAGGCGGGAAACAGCGTCCGATTGATGCTGGCCTCCGTGCTGCCGGAGGAGGCCCAGCTGACCGTGCAGTAAGCAGATTGGCCAGTCCGCCGCCATGTGCGGCGGACTTTTTTGGCTGATCGGGGGCAGGGGGCTTGAAAATATGAACGATCTCTTAATTTTTGTCACTTTTTGTTACTTTTTTCTTCCGATCACTTTACAAGGTGGGAAAAGTCCTCTATAATGTTACCGCTTAGCTTCCCCGGCAGGGAATGGGCAGCCCTTGAGAGCAGGGGCGGCCTGGTAAGAAGCTCGTCAGGGCGCCGTTGGCGGCGCCTGTTTTTTATCGGAAAGGAGACCTCTCCATGAGAAAGAACCTACGGCTGGCGGCGCTGGCGCTGGCGGGGGCGCTGTGCCTGGCCCTGGCCGCCGGATGCGCCCAGCAGGGCGGCGGTGCGGAGCTGTCCGTATGTGTAGATGGCGGCTTTTCCAATCTGGACCCCATCTATGCCCAGGATATCAGCAGCCAGACAGTGCTGGTCCACCTCTATGAAAACCTGATGCGGGTGACCGCAGACGGCAGCGGCGGCGCCACAGTGGTCAACGGCATGGCCAAGAGTGTGGACACGAAGGAAAACGGGGACGGCACGGTGACCTATACCTTCCATCTCCGGACGGCCAAGTGGTCTGACGGCCAGCGGGTGAAGGCGGGGGATTTCGTCTATGCCTGGCAGCGGCTGGTAGACCCGGCCAGCCACTCGCCCTATGCCAATCTGCTCAGCGTGGTGTGCGGCTATCAGGAGGCCCGGTCGGAAAAGGACGTGTCCCTGCTCCAGATCAGCGCCCCCAGCGACTCGGTGTTTGAGGTGACCCTCAACGGAAACTTCGACTGGTTTTTGCGGGAGGTGTGCACCTCTCCGGCCACGATGCCTCTGCGGCAGGATGTGGTCCAGCGGCTCAAGGAGGCGGGAGCCCAGAGCGCCGGAGAGGGAGAAGCGGCTGCCGCCTGGTGGAGCGATCCGCTGGCCCTGGTGACCAACGGTCCCTATGTGGCGGGAGAGTATGAGAAAGAGAACTTTTTGCGTCTGACAGCCGGCGAGCACTACGACGCCGGACAGCAGGGCTTGGAGACGCTGACCTTCCGGTTTGCCGCCACGGCGGAGGAGGGACAGGCCCTGTATGACCAGAAGACAGTGGATGTGGTCTGGCCGCTGACTGAGGAACGGCTGGGTGAGCTGGCCCGGGATGAGTCCTGGAGCCCGGACCCCACACTAGAGACGTTCTCCGTGGTATATCACTGTGCCGGCGATCCGCTGGAGGATCAGTCCATCCGGCAGGCGCTGTCTCTGGCGGTGGACCGGAACGCCCTGGCAGAGCTGGCCGGCGTGACTGCCCAGGCGGCGGAGGGACTGATCCCGCCGGGCGTGCCGGAAAATGAGGAGCAGGACTTCCGGACAGCGGGGGGAGCTCTGCTGGACAACGACCCGGAGCTGTACAGCCAGCGCTGTGACCAGGCCAGGGCCGTGCTCAGTCAGGCCGGATACAGCGGCCCGGGGCTGGGAGAGCTGGAATTTTTGTATGTGGAGGAGAGCGACGCTTCCGGTGCGGTGGCCCGGGAGCTATGCCGCCAGTGGAACGAGGTCCTGGAGATCTCCGTGACGCCCAAGGCCGTTACGGAGCAGGAGCTGTGGACGGCACTGCGGTCCGGCGAGTACACCCTGGCGGGGCTGGGGCTGGAGGCCGCCGGCAACGACGCGGAGTGCTTTTTGATGGATTGGATCACCGACGGCTATGACAATGTGGCCGGCTATGAGAACAGTGCCTATGACACGCTGATGTCCATCATCGCAAGAGCCGCCGACGGCACCGCCCGGATGGGCTGTCTCCACGACGCAGAGGCCCTGCTGCTGGAGGATTACGCCATCACACCGCTGTATACCACAGGCGACGCCTGGGAGCTGCGGGAGGGGACCACCGGCGTCTGTCGGGATGCCCGGGGCTGGTTTGTCTTCTCCGGCGCGTCTCCAAGAGGTGCATAAATCGAAGAAAGAGGCCCGGCATCCCACAGGATGCCGGGCCTCTTTGTGCGGAAGGGACTGAAAAAGGGATTCACTTTCCGGACAGGGCCGGTGTTTTTTCCGTGCGGGCGGGGGGAGGGGCCTGCCGCCAGCGGAGACTGGTTTTGTTGAACAGGGGCTCGCACACGCACAGTACCGGCGGCATGATCAGCATACTGATGACTGCGGAGATCAGTGCGCCCCGGGCCAGCATCATGCAGATGGAGCTGATGATCTCGATCTCGGAGATGGCGCCAACGCCCAGCGTGGCGCAAAACAGCACCAGGGAACTGGTGATGATGGAGGCGTCCGACGAGGCGGCGGCGATACAGATGGATTCTTCCCGGTTCTTTCCGGAGCGAAGCTCCTCCCGGAAACGGGTGGCCATCAAGATCGCATAGTCCACCGTGGCGCCCAGTTGGACGCAGCCGATGATGGTGGGAGAGACAAAGGGGATCACCGTGCCGGTGAAGTAGGGGATGCCCTGGTTGATGAAGATGGCCAGCTCGATGGCCGCCACCAGCACGACAGGCATGGAGAGGGACCGAAAGACCACCATGATGATCAGAAAGATGGCGGCCAGGGAAATGTAGTTGGTGACTTTGAAATCCACAGAGGAGGTGCTGATCAGATCGTCCGTCAGGGCGGCCTCGCCAGTCATCAGCGCCTCCGGATCGTACTGCTTGATCAGCGTTTCCAGTTCTGCCAGCTGTACGGACGCCTGGTCGGAGGCGGTGGGATAAGAGGAGTTGACCATCACCAGCTGCCAGCCGCCCTGCTTGAGCATATCCCGCAGCTGTTCGGGAATGAAGAAGTCCGGAATCCCGGTGCCCAGCATGGCGTGATAGGAGAGGACGGAGGTGACGCCCTCCACGTCGCCGATCGCCTGCTCCAGCTGGTTCATCTCCGTGGCGGAGAGATCGTCCCGCAGGAGGATGAAGTGGGAGGAGGCCATATCGTAGTCGGTTTTCAGCTTGTTGTTGGCGACGATGGAGGCCATGTCCTGGGGCAGGGCCTCGTCCAGCTTGTAGTAGACGGCGGTGTGGTTCTGGGCGTATACCGCCGGTATGAATAAGATCAGGAAGACGGCCACGAATACCCGCCGATGGCGGATGATGAAGCGATTCATCTTTTCAAAGCTGGGGATCAGAGTCCGGTGCTTGCGCCGCTCGATCTGCTTGTCAAAGATCAACAGCAGGGCGGGCAGCACCAGGACCACCGTGGCCACGCCCAGCACCACGCCCTTGGCCATGACGATGCCGATGTCCCGGCCCAGGGTCAGCTGCATGAAGCACAGGGCGATGAAGCCGGCGATGGTGGTCAGGCTGGAGCCGGAGAGGGAGGTGAAGGCCGCCACGATTGCCTCGGCCATGGCGTCCCGGGGGTCCTCGTGGAGCTGGCGCTCTTCCCGGTAGCGGTGGTAGAGGAAGATAGAGTAGTCCATGGTGACGCCCAGCTGCAATACTGCCGCGATGGCCTGGGTGATATAGGAGATCTCTCCCAGGAGGATATTGGTGCCGAAGTTGTAGAGGATCGCCATGCCGATGCTCAAAAGAAACACGAAGGGCAGTACCACAGACTCCATGGTCAGGGACATGGCCGCCAGGGACAGCACCACCGCCAGCCCCACATAGACCGGCAGTTCCCGGTCCACCAGGTCCTTGGTGTCCTTGATGACCACAGAGAAACCGGCCAGGAAGCACTTTTCGTTGCACAGGGACCGCACGGCGTCAATGGCCGCCATAGTCTCCTCTGCCGCGCCGGATTTTTCATACTGAATGATCATCATGGTGGAATTGCCGGCGTAAAACAGGTCCCGCAGGGCGGGCGGGATCATGTCCGTCGGGATCTGGATGCCCACGGCGTTGCTGAGCCAGACGGCGCTGGAGACGCCGGGGACCTCCTTGATGGCGTTGATGAGATCGTTGGTATAGGCGGCGGGCATCCCCTCCACGATGAGCATGCTGGTGGCGGCCATGTGGAAGGGCTCCTCCAAAAGGCGCTCGCCCTGGACGGAGTCCAGGTCCTCCGGCAGATAGGAGAGGATGTCATAGTTGACCCGGGTGCCGATGTAGCCCAGTGCGGAGGGGATCAGGAGCAGGCCTGCGATCAGCGCCACCAGCTTGGGCCTGCGGGTCAGCGTGTGGGCAATTTTCTGAATCATGGAACATCCCTTTCCTCATGACCGGAAGATCCCGGTGATCGCGGCCCAGAGGTCCCGGAACATCTGGCCGACCCGCCCCCAGAAGGTGGTGGAGGCCTCCGGCGTCTGCTGGGACTGTTTGGCTGTATCCTCCGACGCCTTGATCTCCTGGGTGCGGATGAGCACCTGGATGCTGGTGGGGGCGGGATTTTCCGCCGAGGTCAGGGACACGGCCTGGGCGGTGGCGTCCATCAGCAGCATATTGTTGACCTGGCCGGTATACTCCTGCCAGGTATCCTCGATGATGCCGTTGAGGGCGTTTTTGGCCGTCTTTACATCCCCCACGGCGTCAGTGCTGCGGGCGGTGCGGCGCAGGGTCTCGGCCAGGCTCTCCAGGCTTTTTTTCGTGCCGGCGTCCAGCTGGGACCCGGCGGTTTTGGACAGCGAGCGGAAGGAGGTCAGAAAGCCGTGGGTATCGCTGATGGTGGCGACCATGTCATAGACCAGCGTCTTGGTGTCCTGGAGGGTGTCCCGCAGGCCGGGGACCTGATCGGTGATGGCGTCGTCCAGGTCCCGGAGATCCCCCAGCAGGGCGTCGATCCGGCCCAGAATGTCCCGGCCCACATCGGCGGTATCGCCCAAATGGCCCAGGGCGGTGTCGGTTTTTCCCACCAGGGAGCTGAGATCGCCGGTCAGCCCACCGTTGCCCATATGGGTCAGCAGTTCGCTGAGATTTTCCAGCAGACCGGCTACCCGGGAGAGGTCGTGATCCTGGTTGAGCTGGGAGAGCAGGGTTCCGGTTTTGGCATAGACATCCTTTTTTGCCAGGATCTTGCCGATGTTCTCCGGCGTTTGCTGATCGGCAGGCAGGGCGTTGATGTCACCTAGCATCAGCATGGCGGTGAAGAACGCCGCCTTGGTCATGGGCTTGTCAGTTCCGCCGCAGACGGCGGTATATACCTGCTCCATCACCGCCAACTGGGGCTTGGCGGCGGCGTATTGCTTGGCTTTCTCCTGGGTCAGCTTGCCGGTGGTGACCAGGAGCTTCAAGGCGTCTTCATCGCTCAGCCCCGGCTGGGCGGCTTTGACAGCTGCGATCCCCGCGTCCACCGCCTGGATCTGCTGGAGCAGGGCGGCGGCAGTTTGGGGAGAGTCGGCTTTCCCGGCGGCGATCAGGGCGGCGGCTTGATACTGCTGGTATCCGATGGACTCTGTGGGCTTTCCCCCGCCGTCCTGTGCGGCGGCGGCCCAGGCAGCTTCCAGCCTTTGCACCTGCTTGAGCACCTCGTCCAGCCGCTGGCCCTGGACCTTGATCTGCTCCTGGACCGCGGGAGGCAGCTGGGAGATCAGACCGCCGTTGATGCGGATATCCAGCAGGCCCAGGGTCTCTTTCAGCTCCTGCAAGCTGGTGCGCAGCTTGTTCAGATCCGTGCCCAGCTGGTCCAGATGGCTCTGGAGATCGCCGCTGCCGGAGCGGATGTCCTTGATGTCCCTTTGCAGGTCCTTCAAACAGGCGTTGACATCGTCCAGGTTCTTCCGAAGGCTGACGGCGGTATCCGTGACCTGGGACAGGGCGTCTGTGACAGCGGTGATGGCGTTGTCCGCGCTGTCCAGGTGCCCGGGCAGGGTGCCCAGGGTGTTGTTCAGAGACTCCAGATCCTCCAGGACCTGGTCACCGTCGGCATAGATCTGCTCCTTGCCGCCGGAGACGGTATCTCTGGCCTGATTCAGGGCGTCCAGACCGTCGGCGGTGTCCCGCAGGCTGCTGCCCAGACTGGCAAAGGAGTCCAGCAGGGTATCCAGGCTGCCGGAGAGGGAGCGATAGTCCTCCTCCAGATCGTCCTTGCGCTGGCTCAGCTTGGAGATCTCCTCCAGCTGGCCCAGGGTGGCAGGGACCATGAGGAAGGTCACTCCGTCAAAGGAAAAATCCTCGGAGCCGACCCGGATCAAAAAGTGCTGCTCCTCCCCGGGCAGGGCCACGAACAGCACCGCCCGCAGGTTGCCGATCAGCTGGACCTGAGCCCCCGGCGCCTCCAGGGAGAGGATGTTGTCCTGATTGAAGACGGCCATGGCCTCCAGGGTGTAGTTGTTCCGGGCATATTCGCTGGCTGCCTCGTTGGGGAGGGCGTCTATGGCGATCTCCACCACGCCGGTCTTGCCGGCCAGCTCCTCCGCCCGGGCAGGCACGCCGTTGAGGGTGTAGGCCACAGACAGCGTCCAGGGCAGGGACTGAAAGGGTGCGGCGGTTTTTCCCTCAAAATAGAAGTGGGAGGGGGCGGCACTTCCGAAGGAGAAGGTGGTGACGCCGTCGGATGTGACGGGATCGGTGCCGTCGGTAAGGTTGATGACCTCGTCATAGACGCCGTGATCCGTCAGCGCGGTGGCGCCGTTGAGGGCGTAGCTTTTGACCACGCCGCCCTCCAGGAGATTCCCGTAGTAGTCCAGCGTGGCATAGTAGGCCTCGTCATAGGTCGGCGTGACGCGGTCGCCGATGGGCTCCGCCGCGGCCGCCGGAACGGCGCAGCCTGCCGCCAGCAGGAGCGCCATCAGCAGGGAGAACGCGCGGGTCCTCAGAACATGAGTATGGTTTGTCATAGCACCCTCCGTTTAATCAACAAATGTTTTATAAAATATAATTGTTGATTTATAGAATCAGGTTGATTATAATAAGGAATCAGAAGACCGGTCAATGGGCAAACCGGGGCAAATGCCCAAAGATCCTGGGAGGGAGCCGCTATGCTGAAAAATCCGGAGGACCGCCGGGCCAGGCGGACCCGCAGACTGCTGCGGGAGAGTCTGCTGGAGTTACTGGAAGAAAAACGCTTTGGAGAGATCTCGATCCGGGATGTGACGGACCGGGCGGATGTGAACCGCACCACCTTCTACCTGCATTATACGGACACCGCCCAGCTGCTGCGGAGCGTGGAGGAGGAGCTGCTGGGAGAGGCCCAGGCGCTGATCGACGCCCATATCCGGGAGACGGTGCAGGATGGGACCATGGGACCTGTGTTTGAGCCGGTGCTGGATTTTGTGGTGGAGCATCGGAAGGTCTGCGCCGTTTTGATGGAGAACCAGGAGGCCAGCCGCTTTACCGAGCATCTGCAAACGCTGATCCGGGCCAATGGCGGGGAGATCATCCGGGCGTGGTTTCCGGAGCATCAGGAGACGGCAGTCTCCTACGTTCTCCAGTTTGCGGCCTGCGGCCTGATCGGGCTTGTGACGGAGTGGTTCCAACGGAACATGGACCTATCGAAGGAGGAGCTGCTGACAGCGGCGGAGGGGCTGGTCCGCAGAGCCGCGTCCGGTCTGCTGATCCAGTGACCGGAGAGAGGGAGAGGAGGCGTCATCATGGCAACCCATACAAAGCGGACGATCCGGGATTCGTTCATCGGCCTGCTGAACGAAAAGCCTCTCAGCCAGATCACGGTCCGGGACATCGTGGAGCGCTGCGGGCTTAACCGCAACACCTTTTATTACTATTATCAGGACATTCCTCAGCTGCTGGAGTCCATTGTGGATGAGGAAGCGGACCGGATGATCCGGGAACACCCTGCGGCAGAGTCTCTGGAGGAATGCCTGAACACGGCGATCGCCTTTGCACTGGAAAACCGCAGGGCGGTGCTTCATATCTACCATTCTGTCAACCGGGGACTGTATGAGCAATACCAGTGGCAGGTGTGCGAGCACATCGTCACAACGTACGTAGAGGGCGTCCTGTCAGGGCGGGCGGTATCCGATGAGGACCAGAAGCTGATGATCGATTACTTAAAATGTATGTGCTTTGGCTTTATCATGGGCTGGCTGGAGACCGGGATGCAGGAGGGGGTCCAGGCCTGGTTCCATCGGATCTGCATCCTAAAGCGCGGGGACCTGGAGGAGATGATCGCTAGGTGCGAGCGGGGAGCTGCGGAATAAAACAAGATCAGGAAGAGGGAACCATCTCGCAGAGCCTTCGCCTCCCCTGTGACAGCTGTCACAGGGGAGGCGTTTTTTAGCGGCGCGAAGGTCCCTCTTTCGGCTGATATCGCCGGCAGGACTGCGAGACGGAGATGTTTCCACCGATGATCTTTGCACTGCTGCAACAAAGGAGCGGATGGCAGGGGGCGGCGGAAATTCACAAAAAATTTGCAGGGAGGGGATTGCATCTTTTGCCATGCTTGTTTATGATATATTTTTCAAATATGCAACCCAGATATATGCAGGAAGCTCCCTGAGCAAAGGTGACCATGATTGTCTCGTTAATTTCTTCAATCAAGTCTATTTGTTCAGAAGTGTCTTTTACAAAAATCCGTTCATCACGAAGAGTTCCCACTTCAAGCAATATATGAACAAGGCTTTCATCATCTTCTGATATATCGGAGCCAAATAAATCGGTGTAATACATTCTGAAGCGATTCCGGTCAATAGCTTTTTCTGGACGGAAGCCATCTTCAAACTTCTCCTGCAAAATCCTCGCGTAACGTTCTTTAACTTCGGATTTTATACCATTTTTGGAAATGCCTATTATTTGTTTTGACTGATGAATATCAGTCGGGACCAAAGTCCTTTCGTTACCGCATATTGCGTGTCGAAACGCAATCAATTTTTGCATAGCAGAGTTCAGTCTCTTGCCCCTTTGATCATTTATCATGATATAATCGGGATCTTTTTTCATAGATAAAAGCACCGATTCAATATATGCAGGATCCTCAACAAGAAAAAAGTCTTCTTCAGAAATATAATTGTGTTCGAATGCGAAATCGCTACACTTTTTTAGATCTGAAAGATATGCACGGATTCCTGCAATTGTCATTCCCTGAGATTGCGCCCAACTGATAAACTCTGACCTACATTTCGTTCTCGAGGAATCCTTTGAGGATGTGACAGAGATGGTTTCCGTATTTGCAGTAGAATCAGCCTCGGCTTCTTCAGATAGGTGTTTGCAATACTCCCAATACTTAGATAGTGCTGCCCGATAGCGATTGTGCTGACTGTCATTAAGCTGTGAAAATTCGGGAATTTTCAGAAGCCTTTGAGTTATACTTTCAATCTCTTTTGAATCTGTAATTGAAAACAAATCAATCTCAGAAAGCTGGAAACGCATTGAATATTGTCCAGCCACATTGACTGCAGAAGAATAACTTTGCGCCGAATGAATTGCCAGGCCAACAGAATTAAGCATCCAATTAACAAATGCCACTTTGGTGTCAGTTGCAGAATGAGAGAGAGGTTTTTCCATTTCTTTGGCAGGAGCAAGAGACAATTCCTGAGTAGTGCGTACCTTACCGATATCCTCATCAGCATCGTTTTTTACAGGCAATTGATTGCTTTTAGAAACCGAGATTTGTTCTTGTTTTTTCTCTCCCGCACTATTGCTGACGTTCCCATCTATACATTCATAGGCATCTCTTTTCGTTGACAGTTTAGATTCATCTTCACAACCCTGGGAAATCTGAGACGACAATTTGATTTCTTTTGAAACTTCAGCATCTTCGAGCAGAGCTTTTTGAATAAAATCTTTATAGAACGCAATGACCTTTTTCATCTTTCCAAGCTGTCGAAAATACTTAAACTGGAACATTCGATTCGTTTGCAAAGTATCTTCAATACATTTGATGGTATCAAGGTCTATGGTTTCGAACAAAGGTGCAGTTAGAATTTTATTATTTAGGCAAAAGGATTCAATGTTTCTACATGCAATATAAAATTCTGAGAGTTGATCCTCCGATACACTTTTCGAGAGCCATGCAAAAAAACTATCCTGAACATTTTGCTGCATGACACATTCTCCTCTTGCTTGAAATAAGATTTTTTCATATTCTGGGCGATCCGTTTTATAAAGATCAACCATTTCGTTAAATATCTTAGTAGCACTGTGAAGACCAGAAGGCTTCTTGTCAATAAGCCCTCCGATTATTTTTATCTGCATCCCAATGCCATTTTCATTTCTAAATACACTATCTATTGCGACGCCCAAATGTGTGGCACGGCGGCGGAGTAATAAGGACACCTCTTTGACCGCCTCAGATTGAGAAAGCTGTTCATTCTTTACTTTGAGGTAAGCATCTATGAGAATCGCAGTTTCATATTTGTCCCACGGGACTCTCATTGCCACAATGCTCCCCCTCTCTTTAGGTAGTAATCTTGAAACTATTATCTGTTCAAAACCGTAAAACAAATATATGTCAGTTCTTGCTCTCTTCCTCTAAACTCTCACAAATAAAGGTGTATATTGGGCGTTGAGTACCTTCGGGAATCAACCAATTCGTACCCACTTTGATAACCCCCTTTATGTGGCCATTCTTACAGTGATTTTGAACCTGCCTTATAGTAATATTCCATTTTTCAGCGGCTTCTTTAGTCGTCATAAAACCGTTCATCTGATTACCTCCGATGGTCGAACCTTACAAGACTTTTGTATAGCTTTTTCAATAAATTATATCGCCTAACAAACGAAGTGTCAATTCGTTTGAACGAAATGGGATGTTAGTCGAACAAAGATGTTTTTTAGATAAAATGCAGGAGAAAATAAGACTATTACCACTATGCTTTTTTAAGATGTCAAAGTGCTTGTCGGATATTGAAATTATAGGTATACTGAATATAGCAAAAATTAATCTCCGTCGATGCGACATGTACTTAATTGTAGAATATGTGGAGAAGAAAATGACAGAAGTAGTTGCAGCCCTGATTTGGGATAAGAATAAGTTTATGATCTGCCAACGGCCAGCGCATAAGGCCAGAGGACTGCTGTGGGAGTTTGTGGGCGGAAAAGTAGAACCAGGCGAAACCAAGGAGCAGGCGCTCATCCGGGAATGCCGGGAAGAATTGGCTGTCACACTGGATGTGGGCAAAGTGTTTATGGATGTGGTCCACGAATACCCCGACCTGACGGTCCATCTAACCTTGTTCCATGCTACCATCCAAGAGGGCATCCCACAGAAACTGGAACACAATGATATCCGCTGGATCACGGTGGATGAAATCGATCAATATGCCTTCTGCCCGGCGGATGAAGGGATTCTAATGATGTTAAAGCAATCGAAGGGACGGAAAGATTAGGCGGAAGCCTCCTCTGCTGCATTAGGAAATGTGAACATTCAGAGAAAGGAAAAGTACGGGATGAACATCATCTGCTTCGGCGACTCCAATACATACGGCTATGATCCGCGAGGCCATTTCGGCGGGCGCTATGACGCGGACAGCCGGTGGGTGGACATCCTGGCCGCAGAGACCGGCTGGACGCTCTCCAACCTGGGGCAGAATGGCCGGGAGATCCCCTCTGCCGCTCCTGCTTTCCCAGATGACAGCGACTTGCTGATCGTTATGCTGGGCACCAACGATCTGCTCCAAGGTAGAAGCCCGGAGCAGGCCGTCGAGCGGCTGGAGCGGTTTCTCACCAGCCTCTCCCTGGATCAAAGCAAAATCCTGCTGATCGCACCGCCACCGGTGACCCTGGGAGCGTGGGTACCAAGTCAGCAGCTCATTGACAGCTCCCGCGCCTTCGCCCAGCTCTGCCGGGTTCTGGCAGAGCGAATGGGCATCCGCTTTACCAACGCCGGAAAGTGGGACATCCCATTGGCCTATGACGGCGTACACTTTACGGAGCAAGGACACAGGGCCTTTGCCGCCGGACTTTTGGAGGAACTCAGATGAAACGAATGATGCCCTTGCTTTTGTCCCTTCTGCTGCTGGCTGGATGTGGCGGGAATTCCGCAGACGGCGCCTATGAGCAGATCACCCAGGAAGCGGCCAAAGAAATGATGGATACCCAGGAAGTCATCATCCTGGATGTGCGGGAGCAGGACGAATATGACAGCGGTCACGTTCCAGGCGCTGTCCTGCTGCCGGTTGGTACCATTGATGAGGATACTGCTGCCGAGGTGATTCCCGAGAAGGATTCCACGGTGCTGGTCTACTGCCGCAGCGGAAACCGCAGTAAGACCGCGTCCTCTACACTGGCTGACTTGGGCTACACAAACATCTACGAATTCGGTGGCATCAACACCTGGCCCTATGAGACGGAGCCGTAAAAGTTGCATGAGGTATCAGCCATGAAACAGATGACCTGGGATGATTATTACGGAGGGTTCTACGACTGGTCGCCCAGCACCCGGAAGAACTATACCTACCGTCTGTCCGACTACGGATCGGCGGACGAGGTATGGGAAGTGGCACAGGAACTGGCCTTCCAAGATGAAGCCTTTGCCACAAAGTTTCTGGAAAAGGCGCTGGCCGCCGGCGTCCGCTTTACGCCGGAACAGGTGCTGGAGATGGTGGGTACGGTGGAGGAGTCTGTCCTAAGTAAAATCGCGGAGCAGACGGATGTGCCCTTTGACCGGGAACAGCTGGAAGAGATCTACATGATGATCGACGACGCCGCCTTCCAGCGAATCTCCCGGCGGGCGAAGATCGACGTGTTCGATGACGAGCCAGCTGCCTATGAAAAGCCCGAGCAGATCCAGTACATCGTCCCGAAAAAGAAAAAAGTGGGCCTATTCACTGCACTGGCTGCCTTCGCGGCAGGTTCCGCATTGGCTGGTCGGGGTAAAAAGAAACACGATGGGCACTGCGACGGTGACTGTGCCAACTGCCCACCCCACTACGGGTATCGCTATGGCCGCTGGTACTATGGAAAGGGCCATCAATACGGCTGTGAATTTGGCGGCAACAAGGGGGACGGAAGTCTGTAAACGGCACAAAATCTACATCGCCTATACAAAGAATACGGGACCGGCTTTCGTAAAGCCGGTCCCGTATTCTTTTTCTTGTGAGTGGTTCAGGAGTTCTTCAACCACTCCACATATTCCTCCAAGGTGATGACATCGCGGTCACATTTCTTTTTCATCTCTCTGGCCTGCTCACTCCAGGCATAAAAATCCGTATCGGAAATGCGACCGGCTTTGATCCAGGCAAACCGTTTCTTATACTCCTTGCGGTAGGCCTTGAATACCGGATCGTCAGACTGTTTCTTGGTCCACTGCTGGAAGGCGCCAGCCTCACGGCAGGTCTGCTGTCCTCTGGGCACCGGACGCTCACAGTACTCCGCGCTGACCCGTCCGGTCTGGGGGAAGTAGCGGCCGCAGTTCTTGCAGCGCCGCACCGTAATGCCCCTCTCCACGCAACTGCGCAGAGAATAGTCGATCATGTCCGGAATGCTGGCGGAGTACAAAACCGGCGAACACCGCCCCGGCTCCACCGGCTCAAAGCTGAGCGGAATGGGGCGGAAGCGAAACAGGCTGGGATCCCTCGGACTATCGTGAAGATAATTCTTAGCCGCCTGCTGCTGTGGGTCGCGCCCTGCGCTGTCCACATCCAGAACTAAATCAAAGAATCGCTGCACCTGCTTCTGATAGAGGAGAAGCTGCTCCGGGAGATCCCGCAGTTCCGCCAACATCTGCTCATCCTCCGCGCTGCCCCGGTCACCATAGATCCCAATTCTGGAGAAACGGTCATACCAACGCACATACAGAAGCTCCAGATAGATATGTCGACTTTTCAGCTGGCCCAGTTCCACCATGGCATCTGTGCCGGCCTCACGGTCATCCTCAGCGATCAACCGACTCCAACGATCTGCGATCCGCTGGAGAATGGGTGTCAGTTCCCCACAATCCATCTCCAGAAAGGTGAGCAGGCTCTCCAGGAATGGAAACTCCCGATCAACGGACGGTACTCCCTGTATGCCAGAGGTGTCACACTGAAAAAACTCCCGCTTTTCGGAGAAATACATTTTCACGTACCACATAGTCGGCTCCTCGAAAATAGACTAATGCTAAATTAAAGTTTTGATAGACTTGACAAACGTATTTTGGTGTGTTAAGATACTCCCACAGCGATGACTGTCTAATCTGAATTATCATTAGTCTAACATTGGGAAGACAATTTGTCAATGAAAACTTTCGTTGTCCTCCTGGTACTGCACCTTGAAAAATAAATACCCATCACCAAAGACGATACTCACCGGGGAAGTACTGCCATGACGCTGTTGCGGACAAACAGTCGAGCGTACCAAGGTGAATGCAAACGCCGTGCGTGTCAAACAAGGCCGCAGGGCAGGAACGGGTGTGGTGATGGCCAGACACAGGCAAAAGACAGTCACCGTAAAAAAAGACCGCTGAACTGCTGCAACAGTTCAACGGCCCGCTGCGTTTCGGAAAACACAGCCCAATCTGTGTTCAGTTTATCAGAGAGACCTCCAAAACGCAAGAACAATTTTTCTCTGTACTTGAAATGATCGGAGGTATTGAAATGAAGATGTCAGTCTGTAAAAACTACGACGACCTGCCGCTGTTTCTCAACGCAAATTTGGTGGCGCAGGTGCTGGGCGTGTCCATCTCCACTGCCTACGAGGTAATGCACGAACCCGGTTTCCCGACACTCCGCGTGGGCAGCCGCATGGTGGTACCGAAAGAGAAGTTCATTCAGTGGGCGGAGGAACAGTCCGGAGGTGCGAAATGAGAAAGCAGAGCTGGACCAAGCGGGACCCTATCAAAAACTATTTCCCACTGCCCAACGAGATCTACGATCTGGGGCTGTCCCGCGGCGCGATCTCGGTGTACAGTTTCCTGCTCCGCCGGGAGGACCGCAGGACCTATCAGTGTCTGCTCAGCTACCGGGAGATCGGCGA
>CAUWNE010000007.1:0-65281 GCA_963560095.1 uncultured Dysosmobacter sp.
CCTTGAAATTCCGTATTTTCAGCGTGTATCTATTTCGGTCGTTCAAGACATAAAACAGCCGTTTCCTTGATGGAGACGGCTGTTTTTCTAGTTTTTGTTCTCTAAAGCAACCGACCGGCCACACCAGCAGGTAAACGGGCTGATCGCGCAGACAAAACAGGCACACCGAAATTCCCTTTGATGGAGCGAGAGCAGGATTTGCCGGCAGCACAGCAAAACCAGGAGCGTCTTCATTACGAAAGATCCAAAGATCTGCGCAATTTAGAGCATATGGGTTGGCGGCGGCAAGATCCTATGATAGGATAAGGTATAGAAAACCTTCAAGAGAGGAGACGGCGCTGTGGAACACCAAAGAACCGTCCGCCGGGACGGCCTGGACACCCTGCGGGGCGTTACCCTGATCAGCATGATGGTCTATCACGCCTGCTGGGACCTGGTGTATCTCTTCGGGCACGATTGGGCCTGGTATCGCTCCTTCGGAGCCTATGTCTGGCAGCAGAGCATCTGCTGGACCTTTATCCTCCTCTCTGGCTACTGCTTTTCCCTGGGCCGCCGCCACCTGCGGCGGGGACTGATGACGCTGGGCGGCGGCGCGGCGGTGAGCCTGGTCTCCCAGTTCTCGGGCGCGCCGATCTACTGGGGCGTTTTGACCTTTCTGGGTGCGGCAGCCCTGCTGACCATTCCCCTGAGCCGCCTGCTGCGGCGCATCCCGGCCAGAATGGGTCTGGCGGCCAGCTTCTGCCTGTTCTGGCTGCTGCGGGATGTGAACAGCGGCTATCTGGGCTTTGAGGGAAACCGGCTGCTGATGCTGCCGCCGGAGCTGTATCAAAACACCCTGACGGCTTTCCTGGGCTTCCCCGGTCCGGTATTCGTCTCCGCCGACTATTTCCCCCTGCTGCCCTGGCTGTTCCTGTTTTGGACAGGCTACTTCCTCAGCCGCCTGGCTCCGCCGGAAGATCGCAGGGAACTCCGTCTCCCCCTGGTGACGGCCCTGGGCAGACGGTCTCTGCTGGTATACCTGCTGCACCAGCCGCTGATCTTCGGCGCTTTGTGGCTTCTGGAACAGGCCGGCATCTGACGTCTCCCAAACCGGATCAGGCCACCAGTGGGGGGCCTGACGGACTTTTCTGCCGCTTTCCACAAAAAAGGGGCCATTCTTTCGTGGTCTGACCCCTTGATAAATTGTCCGATGTCTGCTAAGATAAAATCAACAGACCACGGAATTTGAATATTGGGAGGATTGTTTATGAAGATCGGTCTTTTAGGCTGCGGCGCTATGGGCAGTCTCTACGGTGGCTATCTCAGCAAGGCACATGAGGTTTACGTCTGCGACGTCTGGAAGGAGCACATTGAGGCCATCAAGGCAAATGGCATCCGTTTGGACGAGCCCGAGGGCGAAACCGCCGTTTTTACCCCGAAATTCGCCACCACGGACCCCAGTGAGATCGGCCCCGTGGACATCATGATCGTGTTCGTCAAGTACATGATGCTGGAGGACGCCCTCCGCAACGCCAAGTCCATGATCGGCGAGAACACCATCGTCCTGTCCCTGCAAAACGGCATCGGCAACTATGACGAGATCGCCAAGGTGGTCCCCGAGGAGCAGATCTGCTGTGGTACGACCGCTCACGGCTGCACCTTCCTGGAGCCGGGCCATGTCCGCCACACCGGCCGGGGCGTGACCAACGTGGGCACCCTGAAGGGCCCCTTCTCCAATGCCCAGAAGGTGGCCGAGGCTTTGCAGGCCGCCGGCTTCGAGGCCGCCGCCCACGAGAATGTCATGCAGCTGATCTGGCACAAGCTGTTTGCCAACATCGCCATCAATGCCATCACCGCCCTGCTGGATCAGCCCAACGCCTCTGTGGCTGAGAACCCCTTCGAGCACACCCTGGCCGAGAACATGGTCCGGGAGGCCGTGGCCGTGGCCAATGCCACCGGATGCAGCTTCGATGTGGAGGCTGAGCTGAAGAATGCCTTTGATGTGGCCATCGCCACCGGCACCAACCGCTCCTCCATGCTCCAGGACGTGACCCGTCAGCGGGAGACCGAGATCAAGATCATCAACGGCGCTGTGGTGAAGAACGGCAAGCTGGCCGGCGTTCCCACCCCCTACAACGAGGTCATCTGCCAGCTGGTGGAGGCCAAGCAGTCCTTCTATCTGAAGAAATAATCGGCATATAAAAGCCGCCCCCGCAGCCGCGGGGGCGGTTTTTCTTACCGGTCTAGCAGGCCGGCAGCGTAGGGGGCCATCTCCAGCCGGATAAAGTACCCCTGGTCGTGGCTGCACACCGGGCAGAGCTTGGGGGCCTCCAGACTCTCCTGGATATGGCCGCAGTTGAGACACATCCAGCCGCACTTGACGTCGGACACAAAGAGCTTCCCGCTCTCCAGCAGCTCCGCCAGATGGCCGAAGCGGTGGCCGTGGCTCTGTTCAATGGGTGCGATCTGCTGGAAGGAGGCTGCGATCTCCGGGAAGCCCTCCTGCCGGGCCGTCTCGGCAAAGGCCGGATACACCGGGTCGAACTCCTCATACTCGTTGTGCTGGGCCATCCGGAGCAGCTCTACAACGTCGTTGGTGGCGTCCACCGGATAGCTGGCGTCAATGGGGATGCTCTGGCCGGAGAGCGTGCGCAGATGGTTATAAAAGATCTCCGCGTGCTCCTGTTCCTGACCGGCGGTGAAGGCAAACACCGCCTCCAGCACCGGGAGCTTCTGACTTTTGCACAGAGCCCCGGCAAAGGCGTAGCGGTTCCGGGCCTGGCTTTCGCCGGCAAAGGCCCGCATCAGATTTTTCATGGTTTCGCTGCTGGTAAATTCCACAGACATGGGAAGGTCCTCCTTATGGCTTGATACAGGCAGGGTTTCCCAATCCGTCCCATTTTATACCGGCCAGCCCCGGCAAGCAAACAGCCCCCGGCGCCGTGCGGCGCCGGGGGCTTGTCCCTTTTATTCTCTTTTGGGCAGCCGGTACTTCTCCAAATTCTCTTTCAGCACCCGGTTGAACGCGCCCTCGTCCTTGAGCTCGTTGATATAGCTGTGGCGGTCCAACTTCTCGTCCTGCTCCTCCAGAACAGAGACGGCGATGTTGGAGCAGTGGTCGCTGATCCGCTCCAGGTTGGTCAGCAGATCATTGTAGACAAATCCCAGCTGGATGGTGCAGGCCCCGGACTGGAGCCGGTGGATATGGCGCATCCGCAGCTCCTCGATCAGCCGGTCGATGGTCTCCTCCAGAGGCTCCACCTCCACGGCCTCCTCCACACTGTCGTCCTGGAATCCCGCAAAGGACTTCTCCAGAATGGCGTTCATCGCCTTCAGCAGCACCGCGATCTCCTCGTTGGCGATCTCAGAGAATTGCAGGCCCTTATCATGGAGCTCCTGGGCAGACTCCTGGAGGTTCAGCGCGTGGTCGCCGATCCGCTCAAAGTCACCGATGGCGTGGAGCAGACGGGAGACCGTCCGGATATCATCCATAGACACGCCATGCTGGGAGATCTCCACCAGATAGCTGCCCAGCCGGTCCTCATAGATGTCCAGCTTGTCCTCATTGGCAAGGATCTCCGTCTCCCGGCCGCTGCTGTAATCATCCAGCTGCCGCAGCGCCAGCCGGACATTCTCCTTGGCCAGCTCGCCCATGCGGCCGCACATGGCCACGCACTCGCTGATCGCCACGCTGGGGGTGTGCAGCAGGCGGGGGTCCAGGAACGCAAATTCCTCGGCCTTGTTCTCGCCCCGGATCAGCCGCCGCGCCAGCTTTTCCAGCTGGCGGGCAAAGGGCAGCAGCAGCAGCGTGGTAAACACGTTGAAGACCGTGTGGCTCACGGCGATCCCCAGCGCCCCCACGGTGTAATCCAGGAAGGGGAAATGGAAGATCATATCTCCGCCGTAAAACAGCAGCAGGCACACCGCCGATCCGATCACATTGAAGGAGATGTGGATCACCGCCACCCGCTTGGCGTTGCGGTTGACGCCGATGGAGCTGATCAACGCCGTGACACAGGTGCCGATATTCTGACCCATAATGATGGGAATGGCCATGCCGTAGGTAATGGAGCCGGTCAGCGCCAGGGCCTGCAAAATACCCACGGAGGCAGCGGAGGACTGGATAACGCCGGTAAAGACCGCGCCCACCAGCACGCCCAGCAGGGGATTATTGAAGGCCGTCAGCAGGCTGGAGAACTCCGGCATATCCGCCAGGGGACTGACGGCGTCCTTCATCAGCTCCATGCCGTACATCAAAATGGAGAAGCCCACCATGATCCGGCCAATGTCCCGCCGGCGCTGCTTTTTGGAGCCCATGATCAGGATAATGCCGATCAGCGCCAGCAGCGGAGAGAAGTTCTCCGGCTTGAGCATATTGACAAAGATGTTTTCGCTCTCCAGCCCCGTCATCGCCAAGATCCACGCCGTCAGCGTGGTGCCGATGTTGGAGCCCATGATCACACCGATGGTCTGTCCCAGCTCCATCACGCCGGAGTTCACCAGGCCCACCAGCATCACCGTCATGGCAGAGGAGGACTGAATGGCAATGGTGATGCCCGCGCCCAGCAGCAGGCTCTTGATGGGGCTGGAGGTCATGCGCTTGAGCATCTGCTCCAGACGGCCGCCAGCCATCTTTTCCAGACTCTTGGACATGGTGGTCATGCCGTAGAGGAAGAAGGCCAAGCCGCCGCAGAGGGTAAAGACAGAGAAGATATCCATGTCGCCACTCCTTTTATGAATCGCCCCGCCCGGAGCGGAGCTCGATTACTTCTCATTATATATGGTATTAGCAAAATTGAGAAGCGGCGGAATCAACAAATGTGAAATTCATCAGGAAAATGAACATTTCGTAAAATTCTGTTGAAAGTTTTGTTAAAATAGCCAAGCCCAGCTGTTTTTCACACCTTTTGGATGCCTATGCCGTAAAGATTCCGTTCATGACCGGCCTGCCGCTCTTGCTCATCCGCCGCTTTCTATGATACATTATAACATATCACAGCAGTTTCATCCCACGCCCGGCTGGCATCAGGCCCCGGGCAGAACAGGAGGCGGACCATGACAAGCATCCGGCGAAGCTGGCGGGAACATTTCGGGCATACCAGGACCATCCTGTACGAAAAGGTTCAGGAGGCCCTATCCTCTGTGCTGCCCATCACCGCCATCGTGCTGGTGCTGTGCTTCTCCATCTCCCCCATGCCCAGCGACACGCTGCTGGCCTTTCTGGTGGGGGCGGTGCTGCTGATCCTGGGCATGGGCCTGTTCACCCTGGGCGCCGAAACCGCGATGACCCCCATCGGCGAGCGGGTGGGCGCCCGGATGACCCAGAGCCGGAAGCTGTGGGTGGTGGTGGCCGTCAGCCTGCTGATCGGCGTGATCATCACTGTCTCCGAGCCGGATCTCCAGGTCCTGGCCGAGCAGGTCCCCAGCATCCCCAACGCGGTGCTGGTGGGAGCCGTTGCCATCGGTGTCGGCATCTTTCTGGTCATTGCCCTGCTGCGCATCCTCTTCCGGGTGCCCCTCCAGTGGATGCTGGTGGGCTTCTACGCCGCCGCTTTTATCTTGGCCTGCTTTGTGCCAAAGGATTTCCTGGCCATTGCCTTTGACTCCGGCGGCGTCACCACCGGCCCCATGACGGTGCCCTTCATCATGGCCCTGGGCCTGGGCGTGTCCTCCATCCGCAGCGATGAAAACGCCGCCCGGGACAGCTTTGGCCTGGTGGCCCTGTGCTCTGTGGGCCCCATTCTGGCAGTGCTGATCCTGGCTTTGTTCTTCCCTGCCTCCGGGACCTATGTGCCGGCAGCCATCCCCACCGCGCCAGACAGCCGGGCTCTGTGGAGCCTGTTTTCCGCCGGCTTTCCCATCTATTTCCGGGAGGTAGCGGTCTGTCTTGGGCCCATTGCCGTCTTTTTCGCCATCTTTCAGGTGATCTCCCTCCGGCTGCCCCGAAAAAAAGTGTTGAAAATTGTAGTCGGACTCCTTTATACTTACTTTGGACTGGTCCTCTTCCTCACCGGCGTGAACGTGGGATTCCTGCCGGCAGGCGCCTATCTGGGCCGGCAGATCGCCGCCCTGTCCTGCCGCTGGGTGCTGATCCCCATCGGTATGCTGATGGGCTGGTTCATCGTCCAGGCAGAGCCTGCGGTCCACGTCCTCAACCGCCAGGTGGAGGAGATCACCTCAGGGGCTATCCCTGGCAAGGCCATGAGCACCAGCCTATCCATTGGCGTTGCCATTTCCATCGGCCTTGCCATGACCCGGGTGCTCACCGGCCTCTCCATTGTCTGGTTCCTGGTCCCCGGCTACCTGGCGGCGCTGATCCTATCCTTTCTGGTGCCGGATATGTTTACTGCCATCGCCTTTGACTCCGGCGGCGTGGCCTCCGGCCCCATGACGGCCACTTTCCTGCTGCCCTTTGCCATGGGCGCCTGCGAGGCCCTGGGCGGGAATGTGATCACCGACGCCTTCGGCGTGGTGGCTATGGTAGCCATGACGCCCCTGCTGACCATTCAGCTTTTGGGGCTGCTCTATCAGTATAAGCTCCGCCGGACCGCCCAGGCAGAAGACGCCAAGACAGCGCCGGAGGAGGACGATATCATTGACCTGTAATGACTTAGGAAGGGAGGGCCTGCCATGAGCGGCGCAGTCCTGATGGTCACCATCACCGACCGCAATCGGGGCGGCGAGTTTGCCGCCTGGTATCAGTCCCAGGGAATTCCCCTGGTGCTGACCACCCTGGGCCAGGGCACGGCCACCACAGAGATCCTGGACACCCTGGGCCTGGAGGCCACAGAGAAGGCCGTGCTGCTGTGCATCGCCCCCCGGTCCCCCCAGCTGGTCCGCCGGGCAGAAAAAGATCTCTGGCTGGACATCCCCGGGCGGGGCATCCTGATGACGGTGCCCCTGTCCAGCATTGGCGGAACAGCCGCCCGGGACTATCTGCTGCGGCAGGAGGGAGAGGAAACGATGGACTGTAAACCCACACACGAGCTGGTGATCGCCATTACCAACCAGGGCCACACCGATCAGGTGATGGCTGCGGCTCGCAGCGCCGGCGCCACCGGCGGCACCTCGGTCCACGCCAAGGGCACCGGCTCAGACCTGGCCCAGAAGTTCTTCGGCGTCTCCATTGCCGACGAGCGGGAGCTGGTCTTCATTCTGGTGCGCACAGAGACCCGCCGGGAGATCATGAAGGCCATCATGGCCCAGGCCGGTCTCCAGACGCCTGCCAAGTCCCTGGTCTTCTCCCTGCCGGTCAGCGACATTGCCGGCCTGCGGCGGTTGGAAGAATCCCTATGATCCTTGAAAAGGCACGCCATCGGCGTGCCTTTTTTATGGAGCAAGCAGCTTCCAGCTGCCTTGCAGGCAAAAAAAGAAACGAGACAGGTAAAACCTGTCTCGTTTCTTTGGTGCGCGAGGCGGGACTTGAACCCGCACGTCCGTAAAGGACACTAGAACCTGAATCTAGCGAGTCTGCCAATTCCACCACTCGCGCATATGGCAGCAGTCCTGAGAAGGACCTGGTGCGGCTGACGGGACTTGAACCCACACGTCGAATCGACACCAGCACCTCAAGCTGGCCTGTCTACCAGTTCCAGCACAGCCGCAAATTGTTTTGCCCTGGCGAAGACTGCTTGCTTAGTATAGCTGGAATATTCGGTTTTGTCAACCCATATTTTGCGTTTTTTCAAAAAATTTTTCAGGGCCCATTTCGGGCCTGCCGGAAGCCCCGGCAGGCCCGATCATGTTCCGCTCCCGTTCAGCGGTTTTCCATGGGGATGTAGGTCCGGACCTCCTCCACGCACTCGTACCGGGGGCGGATCAATTTTCCGCCGGAGGACAGCTCCTCCATCCGGTGGGCGCTCCAGCCGGCGATTCGGGCCACGGCAAACAGCGGGGTGTAGAGCTCTGCGGGCAGTCCCAGCATCTCATAGACAAAGCCGCTGTAAAAATCGATGTTGGTGGAGAGGGCGTCCTTGTGCCGCCGCTCCAGCAGCAGCTCCTTGCCGATCCGCTCCACGTTGGTGTACAGCGTCAGCTCGCTGTCCAGTCCCTTCTCCCCCGCCAGCTGATGGACATAGTCCCGGAAGACCTCGCACCGGGGATCGGACTTGGTATAGACCGCATGGCCCAGGCCATAGATCAGGCCGCTGCGGTCAAAGGCCTTCTTATCCAGCATCTGGGTAAGATAGTCGGTGATCTCCCCCTCGCTCTCCCAGTTCCGGACATGGGTCTTGATGTCGTCCATCATCTCCATGACCTTGCTGTTGGCGCCGCCGTGGCGGGGACCCTTCAAGGACGCCATGGCCGAGGCGATGGCGGAATAGGTGTCCGTTCCGGAGGAGGTGACCACGTGGTTGGTGAAGGTGGAGTTGTTGCCGCCGCCGTGGTCGGCGTGGAGCACCAGCGCCACGTCCAGCACCCGGGCCTCCAGCTCCGTATAGCCCCGGTCCTCCCGCAGCATCCGCAGGAAGTTCTCCGCGGTGGACAGCTCCGGCTGGGGCACATGGATGAACAGGCTCTCCCCCTGGCTGTACCGCCAGGCCTGATAGGCGTAGATCGCCAGCACCGGCATGTTGGCGGTGAGCTGGAGACACTGGCGCAGGACG
The DNA here is from genome assembly GCA_963560095.1 of uncultured Dysosmobacter sp. Taxonomy (GTDB): domain Bacteria; phylum Bacillota; class Clostridia; order Oscillospirales; family Oscillospiraceae; genus Oscillibacter. Next base: position 8,586 of record CAUWNE010000007.1, read on the forward strand.
TTCTCCAGGCCGATGTCATTGGGCTTGTCATCGTAGCAGAACAGGGTCAGGATCGCCCGCTGCATGGTGTTCATCAGGTCCCGGGGCGGGGCCTTCATAATGACGTCCCGGAAGAAGTTGGTGGGCAGCGTCCGGTAAGAGGCCAGCTGCACACAGAAATCCTGGAGCTGCTCCGCCGTGGGCAGCTCGCCGAAGAGCAGCAGATAGGCCGCCTCCTCAAAGGCAAAGCGCCCCCGCTGGGCCGAGCCCTTGACGATCTCCCGGCAGTCGATGCCCCGGTAGTAGAGCATACCATCTGACGGACGGATGTGCTCTCCGTCCGGCCCGGAGACCACCTGATAGGACTGGATCTCGCCCACCCGGGTCAGCCCGGTCAGCACGCCCCGGCCATCCTCGTCCCGCAGGCCCCGCTTCACGTTATACTCTTTATACAGGCGGGGATCGATATAATTCTTTTTCTCCCACTGTTCCTTCAGCGCCAGCAGCGCAGGGGTGATCTCACAGTAGGCATTCTCCCGCTTTTCATTCCAGATCATAATGAAGGCTCCTTTCCCCGCCGTCGATGTTGTTGCAATTCTAGCACTACTCTCTTTCGTTTTCAAGAGGAATTTTTCGTTTTCTACGGTTGGATTTCAGAAATTTTGCATGATTTTTATATCTCCTTGCATTTCGATTGAAAACCGGGCAAAAAAAGCGCCGTCCCGAAGGACGGCGCCGCAGCGCGCTCAAAGCTGGGAGAGGACCTCTCCGATGGGGTCTGTGATGACCAGGGCCGCATGCAGGTCCCGGCCCACGGCGGATTTGTTGATCAGCACCAGCCGGTCCCCCTGGTAGTAGTTGATCAACCCCGCGGCAGGCCACACGTTCAGGGAGGTCCCGCCGATGATCAGCAGGTCCGCCTCTGCGATGGCCCGGATCGACCGGTTCAGGATATCCTGATCCAGGCCCTCCTCATAGAGGACCACGTCCGGCTTGATGATGCCGCCGCAATCGCACCGGGGCACCCCTGTGGTCGCCAGGATCTGATCCAGGCCATAGAATTTCCCGCAGCGCTCACAGTGGTTGCGGTGGACGCTGCCGTGGAGCTCCAGGACGCATTTACTGCCGGCGGCCTGGTGGAGTCCGTCGATATTCTGGGTCACCACGGCCTTCAGCTTGCCCTGGGCCTCCCACTGCGCCAGCTTCCGGTGGGCGGCGTTGGGCCGGGCCTCCGGAGCCAGCATCTTGGCCCGGTAGAAGCGGAAAAATTCTTCGGGGTTGCTTTTGTAGTAGGTATGGCTTAAAATCTCCTCAGGCGGGTCCTTCCACTCCTGGTGGTACAATCCGCCGGTGCTGCGGAAATCCGGGATGCCGGACTCCGTGCTGACGCCGGCTCCGCCGAAAAAGACGATGGCGGAGGCCTGGTCCACCCATGCTTTCAGCTGTGCGATCTTCTCTGTCATCTGAAATCTCCTCCAATTCACGATCATATAGGAGTCTATCCATGAATATTCAGATCTTTGGTTCCTCCAAATCCTTTGACACCAAAAAGGCCGAGCGGTGGTTCAAGGAGCGCCGGATCAAATACCAGTATATCGACGTTCCCTCAAAGGGATTATCCCCCCGGGAATACCAATCCGTCAAGCAGAAAGTGGGGTTTGCCGCCCTGGTGAACCCCAAGTGCCGGGCCTATGAGGACCTGTTTATGGCCTATATCACCCCGCAGGCCCAGGAGCAAACCCTCTTAGAGCACCCGGAGCTGTTTGCAACGCCCATCGTCCGCAACGGCAAGGAGGCCACCGTGGGCTACCATCCGGAGGTCTGGGAGACCTGGGACTGAGGCCCCTGCCGCTCTTTCCCCAGCTTGCGGGGCTACGGTCTCCCAATTTCGGGCACACTGGACCTGTGTCCCCATTTCCCCAGAAAGGAGGTCCTTGGATGCACTCCCTCTCCCCGCCGAAAAACCGCTTCCTGCGGGGGATCTATCTGATGGGCCGGCGGTATCTCCACCACAGCGTGGCCATCCAGGGGGCCGCTCTGGCCTTCTATCTGCTCTTTACCATCTTTCCCCTGCTGATCTTCGTAAGCGCCCTGCTGGGTCTGCTGGACCTGGACGTGGCCGCCATCATCCGGGGCCTGGCGGCCCTGCTGCCCAAGGAGGTTTTGAGCCTGGTGGAGATGTATCTCACCCATGTCAGCTCCAACCGCAGCCCCCGGCTGCTGCTCTTTGGCCTGTTCTTCTCCATCTACTTTCCCATGCGGGCCACCAGCGCCCTGATGCACGCCGTCCGCACCGCCTATCACCTGGGCCCGCCCAAGGCCATGGCGGTCCACTGGCTCAAGACTCTGCTGTACACGGCCCTTTTGATCGTCACCATCTCTTTGACGCTGGTTTTGATGACGGTGGGCGACCGGGTGCTGTACTTTGCTGTGGAGCACTTTCACCTGCCGGCCTTTGCCGCCCAGACCTGGGCCCGGCTCCGCTTTCCCCTGGCGGCCCTAGCAGGCTATTTCGCCCTCTTCTTTCTCTATGCCATGGCCCAGGACACCCGCCAGCCCTGGCGGAACATCTGGCCCGGCACCCTGGCGGCCCTGGCGGCCTGGATGGGCATCAGCTGGCTCTACGCCCTGTATGTGAACAACTTCGCTCACTATTCCGTGCTCTACGGCTCCATCGGCACGCTGATCGTCCTGCTGATCTGGCTGAACCTCACTGCCGTCACCCTGATCCTGGGGGCGGAGCTCAACGGCGTTCTCATCAGCCTGCGCAAGGACCGCTGTCAGCAGGCTCTGGATGATGAGGAAAAATTTTGATTTCGTTCACACCCCGGTCACGATTTCCTGGTAAAATTTTTAAAACTGATGCAAAAAGGGCTCCGGCCCTTGGAAAGGATCTGCGATATGGATGAAAAGCTGCGGGAATATGCCCGCCTGCTGGCCCGCGTGGGCCTGAATCTGCAAAAGGGACAGCGGCTGGTGATCTCCTCTCCGGTGGAGTGCGCCGCCTTTGCCCGTCTCTGTGCCCAGGAGGCCTATGACGCCGGCTGCGGCGAGGTGGTCATGAACTGGCACGACGACGCCATGGCCCGGATGAAATATCTCCAGGCCGACGACTGTATTTTTGACACCGTGCCCCTGTGGCGGCGGCACTTTTTCAACGACCACGCCCTGGAGGGGGCCGCATATCTGGCCATCTCCGCTTCGGACCCGGAGAACTTCAAGGGGGTGGACCCCAAGCGCCTGGTCCGGGCCCAGCAGGCCAGCGGCAAGGCGCTGAAGGACTTTGACCGGCTCCAGATGTGCGGCGGCTTCCCCTGGTGCATCGCCTCCATCCCCATCCCCAGCTGGGCCAAAACCGTCTTCCCGGACCTGCCCGAGGACCAGGCCATGGAAAAGCTGTGGGACGCCATCTTCCAGGCGGTCCGCATCCGGGGCGACGGCTCCGCCGTGGAGCGGTGGCAGGAGCACCTGGACACCCTCCACCGCCGCCTGGAGCGGCTGAACGAGTTAAACTTCCGCTCCCTCCACTACACCAACAGTCTGGGCACCGACCTGACGGTGGAGCTGCCCGAGGGCCACGTCTGGCAGGCCGGCGACGACGTCACCCTCTCCGGCCAGAGCTATATCGCCAACGTCCCCACCGAGGAGATCTTCACCGCCCCTCTGAAAACCGGCGTCAACGGCGTGGTGTACTCCGCCATGCCCCTGGTGAACGACGGGGCCATCATCGATCAGTTCCACTTCGTGGTGAAGGACGGAAAGATCGTGGAGGCTCACGCCCAGCGGGGCGAGGAGGAGCTGCGCTCCGCCATCAGCGTGGACGAGGGCGCGGCCTATTTCGGCGAGGTGGCCCTGGTGCCCTATGACAGCCCCATCTCCAACCAGAAGATTCTGTTTTACAACACCCTCTTTGACGAGAATGCCTCCTGCCACATCGCCTTCGGCGAGGCCTATCCCTGTCTGGAGGGCGGCCAGCGCATGACCAAGGAGGAATTGAAGGCCCGGGGCCTCAACGACTCCATCACCCACGTGGATTTCATGGTGGGCACCGCAGACCTGTCCATCACCGGCGCCACCCACGACGGCCGGGAGGTCCCGGTGTTCGTGGACGGAAATTTTGCCCCCGGCATCTGACCGGGGCCGATCACAGAAAGAGAGGGAATGAACCATGTCCTACAAGCTGAGAACTTCTGACGAGCACGTTTTGATCTGTCCCGGCGCCTGCGTGGTGGGAGACGTGACCCTGGCCCCCGGCGTCAACGTGTGGTATAACGCCGTGCTCCGGGGCGACGAGGGCGCCATCTCCGTGGGCCCTGACACCAACATCCAGGACGGCGTGGTGATGCACGAGGAGGTCACCGTCGGCGCCGGCTGCACCATCGGCCACAGCGCCGTGATCCATGGCTGCACCATCGGCGACAATGTGCTGGTGGGCATGGGCGCGGTGGTCCTCAACGGCGCAAAGCTGGGCGACAACTGCATCGTCGGGGCCGGCGCTCTGGTCACCGGCAAGATGGACGCCCCCGCCGGGTCCATGATCCTGGGCAGCCCTGCCAAGGTGGTCCGCCCCCTGACGGAGGAGGAGATCGCCGGAAACCGGGAATCCGCCCAGCTTTATCTCCAGCTGGCCCGGCAGGTCCGGGAGGGCTAAAGCGCCGAAAGAACCGCTCTGGCGGGCTCCGCTTTCAGCACTTTGCCGATTGCGCCGGGAGGGTCAGGCGACTATACTGGCTTCCAGAAAAAGCAAACGTTTTTCTGAGAAGAAAAGGAGCCGCTTCCCATGACACTGTCCCCCTCTCCCCAGACCCGCCGGGTCTTTCGCCTCTCCCTGCCCATCTTTGCCGAGCTGCTGCTGCAACTGCTGGTGGGCAACATGGATCAGTTTATGATCTCCCACTTCGGGTCTGCCGCCGTGGCCTCCATCGGCAACGGCAACCAGGTGATGAACGTGGTCATCATCGTGCTGGAGACCATGAGCGCCGCCACCACCATCCTGCTGACCCAGCACATCGGCGCCGGCCGTACCGGGCGGCCCTGTGACGAGATCGCCACCGTGGGCACCGCCGTCACCGCCGTATTCAGTCTGGCTATGGGGCTTTTCCTGCTGCTGGCGCCCCAGGTCCTGTTTACCCTGCTGCGGACGCCGGAGGACGCCTTTGCCGGGGCCTGTCTCTACACCCGCATCGTGGGCGGAGCGGTCTTGCTCCAGGGGCTTTACATCGAGCTATGCGCCATACTGCGGAGCTATACCCTCCTCAAAGAGGTGGTGACCGTCTCCGTGGTGATGAATCTTTTGAACGTGGCGGGCAACGCCGTTTTGATCAACGGCTTCTTCGGTCTTCCCCGGATGGGGGTGTCCGGCGCCGCCGTGTCCACCTGCCTTTCCAAGGCAGTGGGCCTGGGGCTGGTGATCTGGACCCTGCACCACCGGTGCGCCGTCCGCTTCTCCCTCAACTACCTCCGCCCCTTTCCCTGGGACACCTGCAAGCGTCTGCTGGGCATCGCCATGCCCTCCGGCATGGAGTCTCTGTCCTACAATATCTCTCAAATCTTCATCCTGCGCTTTATCAATCTGATGGGCACCGCGGTCATCGCCACCAAGGTCTACGCCAGCATGCTGGCCAACGTGGCCTATGTCTACTCCATCGCCGTGGCCCAGGCCACCCAGATCATCCTGGGCTACCTGATGGGGGCGCGGAAGCTGGACGAGGTGTCCCCCCGGGTCTGGTCCACCATCCGGATCGCGCTAGCAGTCTCCGAGCTGCTGACGCTGCTGATTCTGGTATTCTGCGACCCGATTTACAACATTTTTACCGACGACCCCGTGATCCACGCCCTGGGCCGCCAGATCCTTCTGGTGGAGCTGGTGCTGGAGCTGGGGCGGTCGGTCAACATCGTCATGACCCGCTGCCTGACCACCGCCGGAGACGTGTGGTATCCGGTGACCATCGGCATTTTCAGCATGTGGTTGGTGGCGGTGGCCGGCGGCTGGCTCCTGGGCCATGTCCTGTCCCTGGGGCTGGTGGGCATCTGGATCGCCATGGCCTGCGACGAGGGACTGCGGGGCATCCTCTTTACCCTGCGGTTCCGAAAGGGCCTGTGGCGGAACAAGCGGCTGGTATCGGAGCCGCTGAAAGGAATGGAATACCATGGAATGGAATAAACAAAAGATCCTGGAGCTGCTGGCTGTGGTATGCGGCGGCGTGGCTTTCTACACCGTCGTCCAGAACCTGCCCGCCGTGGCCCTGGGGCTGGGCTGGCTGCTGCGGATTCTGGCCCCCTTCCTACTGGGCGGCGCCATTGCCTTTGTGCTCAACGTGCCTATGCGGGCCATTGAGCGCCACCTCTTCCCCCACAGCCGCAAGGGCCGCAGCCTCCGCCGCCCCCTGGCCTTGGTGCTGACGCTGGTGGCGGTCCTGGGCGTTTTGACCCTGGCCACCAGCGTCATCGGCCCCGGTGTGGCCGACGCGGTCATGACCATCGTCCGCCAGGTCCCCGCGGCGCTGGACCGGTGCCGGGAGCAGCTGGAGACCCTGGCCTCCTATCTGCCCCTGCTGGAGGAATCTCTCACAGAGCTGGAGCTCAAGCTGCCCTGGAACGACTGGTATGCAGCCGCCGTGGAGTTTGCCAAAAACCTGGGTACCGGTCTGGTGTCCTCCGGCAGCGGTCTGATCGGCGGCGTGGTCAGCGGCGTGAGCACCTTTGTCATCGGCTTGATCTTCTCCTTCTACCTGCTGATGCAGAAGGAAAAGCTCAGCCGTCAGGTCCGCCAGATCCTCTATGCCCTCCTCCCCCTCCGCTGGGCGGACCGGACGCTGGAGATCCTGCGGCTCACCAACCGGACCTTCTCCAGCTTCCTCTCCGGCCAGTGTCTGGAGGCCGTCATCCTGGGCACGCTGTTTGTGGTCTCTATGACCCTCTTCCGCCTGCCCTATGCCCTGCTGGTGGGCGTTTTGATCTCCCTGACCGCCCTGATCCCCATTGTGGGCGCATTCATCGGCTGCGGCGTGGGCGCCCTGCTGATCGCTGTCACCGATCCCTGGAAGGCGCTGTTCTTCATCGTGCTGTTCCTGGTCCTCCAGCAGATCGAGGGCAATTTGATCTATCCCCATGTGGTGGGCTCCTCTGTGGGGCTCCCCTCCATCTGGGTCCTGGCCGCCGTCACCCTGGGCGGCAAGCTGATGGGCATTCTGGGCATGCTGTTCTTCATCCCCCTCTGCTCCGTGCTCTATGCCCTGTTCCGCTCCTTTGTAAAGGACCGTCTGGCGGAAAAACACGTCCCCGCCGTCAAGTGGCGGGACCCGCCCCCGGACCCCAAGCAGAAATAACAAAATGCCCTCCGGAAAATTTTCCGGAGGGCATTTTCATTTCCATCTTGACAACGATCCTTGTCAGTGCTATCCTCTATTTGACAACGATTCTTGTCATTATGACAGAAACGCTTGTCAGAAAGGAGGACAGTCATGCCGCTCTACAACCGCTTAAAGGAATACCGGGCCCGGCTGGGCGTCAACCAGCAGGAGATGGGCGCGCTGGCGGGGGTCTCCCGTCAGACCATCAGCCAGATCGAGCGGGGGGACTACTCCCCCTCGGTGACGCTGGCGCTGAAGCTGGCAAAGATCTGTCAGGTCACGGTGGAGGATATTTTCACGTATCAGGAGGAGGACACTCATGGAGCATAACACGATCAAAAAAGACAACCGGCGGGCCCTGCCCAGATATCTGCTCACAATGCTGCTGGCCGCTATTGGCGGCGGCTTTCTGGGCTTTGCCGCTGCCTGGCTGGGCCACGACAGTCTCTCCGAGGTCATTGTAGACGCCGTAATCCATGGCGTGACTGCCGTCGCTCCCTGGGCGATGCTGGGGACCACGCTGGTGTCTCTGGTGGTCATCTTGTGGCTGTACCGGGGCGCTAAGGGCCTGTTTGAATCCTGGGACGGCGAGGAGGAGACCGTGATGGACCGGGCGGAGGAAAAGCTCAGCTGGGGCCTGCTGGTGATCTCGGTCCAGATGGTGCTGGATCTGTTCTTCTTCCCGGCGGGAACCATCGGTCAGGGCCTGGGCGCCCTGTGGAGCGTCCTGCTCTTCGTGGTCTCCTTGCTGGCCCTGGTCCTGGCCCAGCAGAAGATCGTGGACCTGACCCGGAAGATGAACCCGGAGAAGCAGGGCAGCGTCTATGATCTCAAGTTCCAGAAAAAGTGGTTTGAAAGCTGCGACGAGGCCGAGCAAAAGCAGATCGGCCAGGCCGCCTACAAGGCCTTCCGGGCCGTCACAGGCGCCTGCGGCCTGCTGTGGCTGGTGCTGATCCTGCTGAGCTATGCCTTCCAGATCAACATTCTGCTGCCGGTCTTTTTGGTCTGCGCCCTGTGGATGGTGCTGAGCGTCAGCTATACCCTGGAGTGCATCCAGCTGGGAAAGCGGGCCTGAGCGATCTCCCATATCTTCCGAGGGTTCTCTTTTGACCCTGGACTGGCGGGAAAGGACTTTGGCAAGCTAAGAATCCCCGAATCGAAGCAGACGAATCAGATAACAGAATTCAGATAACAGAATCTAAGGAGGCGACCCTCATGTTTTACAAATCAGTGGTTGTGGAATGTTCTACCGGTACAGAAGATCTGGCAAAGGCTATCGAAAAAAAGGCGGAAGAAATGCTGAAAAAGGGCACCTATCAATTAGCAGCCATGTCAACCGTCGGCACAGAGCAAGCGATTTTGGTATTCAAGCTTTCATGAGCAGCTGCGATCTGTGCATATCCCGAAGCAGTCCAAAGAGGCCCTAGCTCCGGGGATGTCCCACTTGCCAGCGGCACATCCTTATGCTATGCTATTGGGATACTGATCCCCCCCTTTGGAAAGGAGCCGCTATGAGACAGAGCAAGCGCGAAAAAAAATTCTATCGAAAGGCATTCAAGGAGGCCATGGCCCGGGAGCTGCGGGAGCACAGGAGCTCGTTTATCGTCTTCTCCGTTCTCCGTGTTCTGGTGATTTTCAGTCTGATCCGCCAGACCATGCTGGGAAACTATGAGGGCACCTTCTTTTGCAGCTTGACCATCCTGCTTTTATACCTGCCCAGCTGGGTCCAGGTCCAGCTGCGGATCGAGCTGCCGCCGCCGCTGGAGATCACGATCCTCTGCTTTATTTTCGCGGCGGAGATCCTGGGTGAGGTCAACGCCTTTTACGTGGTCATCCCCGGCTGGGACACCATGCTCCATACCCTCAACGGCTTCCTGGCCGCTGCGGTGGGCTTCTCTTTGATCATGCTGCTCAACGACGACGAGCGGCTGACCTTTGACCTCTCCCCCCTGTTTCTGGCTCTGGTGGCCTTCTGCTTCTCCATGACCATCGGCGTCCTCTGGGAGTTCTTTGAGTTCTTCATGGACTACTTCCTGGGCTCGGATATGCAGAAGGATACCATCGTTCATGCCGTCAACACCGTCATGCTGGACACCACCCGCACCAACAAGGTCGTCAGCATCCCCAACATCCAGGACGTGGTCATCAACGGCCAGAGCTTGGGCCTGGGCGGCTATCTGGACATCGGCATCATCGACACCATGAAGGACCTGTTCGTGAACTTCATCGGCGCGGTGGTGTTCTCCGTCACCGGCTTCTTCTATGCCCGCAGCAAGGGCGCCCGCCGGACCGCCGCGCAGAACTTCGTTCCCAGCAAGAAGACCGAGGAGCAGGACTACCTGCGCCAGGCCAAGGAGGAGGTCCGGATGCCCGAAGATCCGGACGCCGCCCCAGACGCCAAACCCTGACCTTCCCGCATTCTGACAGCACCCCCGGGGCCTTGGGCCCCGGGGGTATTTTGCGCTTCGGCATAATCCCCCGTCCCTGCGCATAGGATGGACCAACTAGAGGCGGGGAGTGAAGGTTTTGAAGGAAAATATGGAGGAGCGGGCAGAGCGCCTGGCTCTTTACATCATAGAGAACCGGACCACGGTCCGCGCCGCCGCGCAGAAATTCGGCATCAGCAAGAGTACCGTTCACAAGGATATCTCCGAACGGCTGCCCCAGTTCAACGGGCCGCTTTACAATCAGGTAAAAGCAGTGCTGGAGGTCAATAAGGCCCAGCGTCATATCCGGGGCGGCATCGCCACCCGCAAAAAGTATCGCGGCGTCTGACGCCGCCTGAGGAGGAAGCTCTATGGCAAATCATTCCGGCGGACGGGGCCGGCAGAGCCGGCCCGCGGCGCCCAGACAGCCCGGCACCCCCGCTTTCAAAGAGCCGGAGGTCCGCCGCTGGCCCCACCCGGTGGAGGGAACGGCCCTGCCGCCGTCCGGCGGATGCCAGCCCCGGTCTCCCAGCCAGCTGGAGGCAGGCCTTTACTACATCCACTGCGCCCTGTCCTATCAAAACCAGATGCTGGCGGATATCAAGACATTGCTGGAGCAGCTCTCGGCGGACAGCCGGGAGAAATCTGAGGAAAAATAGCGGCCCGCCGCTATTTTTTCTCTTGTCTTTTCCGGGGACGGGCTATATAATAGGGGAGCTATATTATGTAAAGCTACAAAGGAGTGACTCCCCATGTCCAGACGCCAGTCCCGCCGCCGGCGGCGGAGCCATCTGAACCAGGTCCTGGCCCTGGTGCTGCTGATTTTAGTGGGCGCCACGGCATACGTGGGCTACCATAAGCTCTTTGAGCCCCTGGAGCAGAAAAACAACGTCCCGGCGGACAGTCAGGAGCAGCTGCCCGAAGAGGAGGACCCCCAGGCCCAGGCTTTACGGTCCCACAGAGAGCGCAAGCCCAACTTTTATACAATCCTGGTCTCTGGTCTGGATAACCACAACGGCGGCAGCGATACCAACATCCTGGTAGCGGTGGACGCCGAAAACAACAAGATCCACGGCGTCAGCATCCCCCGGGATACCAAGGCCGTCATCAACGGGAAAAACCACAAGATCAACTTCGCCTACAACTCCGGCGGCATCGACCTGCTGGCCCAGACCCTCACCGATCAGCTGGGCATTCCGGTGGATTATACAGTCTGCGTGGATCTCCAGGGCTTTGTGGCCCTGGTGGACGCCATCGATGGCGTGCCCTTTGACGTGCCCATCGACATGAACTACGAGGACCCCTATCAGGACCTGTACATCCATATTTCCAAGGGCTACCAGACCCTCAGCGGCGCGGAAGCCCTGAAGGTGGTCCGCTTCCGGGAGGGCTATGCCTCCCAGGACATCGGCCGGATGGAGACCCAGCAGAAATTTTTGAAGGCCGTTGCCAAAAAGATGCTGACCGTGGAAAACCTGGACAAGGTGGATGACTTTGTCAAGATCTTCAACACCTATGTGGAGACCGACCTCACCCTGGGCAACCTGGGCTGGCTGGGAAAGGAGGCCATCTCCATGGGCGCCGACGCCATTACCTTTTCCACCCTGCCCGGCGAGTGGCACTCCCCCTATATCTACCTGGACCCGGAGGCCACGCTGACTTTGGTGAACGAATCCCTGAACCCCTATGTGGAAGACCGGGTGATGGAGGATCTGAACATCCCTGTCCGGGGATAAGAGAAAGGAGCCGCTGTGAAAAAACGCATTCTGGCCCTGGCGCTGGCCCTCAGTCTGGTCACCCCCGCCCTGGCCGTCCAGGAGGAGCCCTTCCGGCGGGTCCGGACCTATGAGGGGCAGTTCTCTGACCTAACGGCGGACTCCGGATTTTATGACAACGTCTCTGCCCTGTATGAATACGGCCTGTCCGTGGGCCAGAGCGACGGCTCCTTCGGCCTGACAGATCCCCTGACCGTCGGTCAGGCGGTGATCTTTGCCGGGCGCATCCGAAGCCTCTACCGCACCGGCGACCCGGAGGCAGGGAGTCAAGCCTATGGCGGCAACGGCGGCCCCCTGGCCCTGGGCTATCTCCGCTATCTCCAGGCCGAGGGCGTTTTAGACCATGCGCTGGATGACGCCCTCTCCCAAACCGCCACCCGGGCCCAGATGGCCCATGTGCTGGCCAACCTCCTGCCAGAGGAGGTCCTGCCTCCCACCCATGATACGCTGGTGACCCAGGCCCACAGCGCAGGCCTGACCATTACCGACGTGACCGCCCAGACCCCCTACGCCCAGGACATTCTGGACCTCTACCGCAAGGGGATCAGCCTCGGCAGCGACGAGACCGGCTCCTTCCTGCCTGCCGCCTCCATCACCCGGGGCGCTGCCGCCGCCATGCTGACCCGGCTGGTGGACCCCGCCCTGCGGGTGACCCCTGCCTGGAACACCGCCCCTACCGCCCCCACCCTGGCCGATCTGGTACCGCCGGGACGCTACGTCCCCTCCCCCGCCACCAAGGAGGAGCTGAGCCAGTCCCTTTGCTGGATGCTCGCCGCCGGCAGCAGCCGTCTGGAGCTCCACTACCCCGGCATCTCCGCCATGCAGGCCCGGCAGCTGATGGAGCAAGCCCTGAGTATCGTCAAGCGGTTTTGCGAGCAGAGTTATAACAGCGTCACCTGTACCTATAACCTGGCCGGACAGGTCGTCCTGACCTTCTCCGCCGTGGAGCTGAGCAGTCAGGAGATCGCCGCCTACCGCCAATCCGCCCTGGAATCTGCCCTGACAGTCCAGCAGCAGCTGCGCACAGAGGGGCTTTTGACCGACGCCATGACCCAGCGGGAGCGGGCCCAGGTCCTGTACACCTGGATCTGCCAGCACTGCGTCTATGACTACGACGCCGGCGAGACCTCTCTCAGCCACATTCCTTACAGTCTCTTCACCCGGGGCACCGCCGTGTGCGACAGCTATACCGGGGCCTACAATCTGCTTTTGAAGCTGGAGGGGATCGACTGCTATGCCCTCTCCAACCAAGGCCATATCTGGACCGTCGCCACGCTGGACGGCCAGGAGGTCCACATCGATACCACCTGGGGCGACAGCGGCCCCGCCGCCGGAGACCCCCGCTACTTCGCCATGACGTCGGAGCAGTCCTGGCAGGCCCATCCCTGGTAAGCGCACAAATCCCCCTAAAGAAATTGAGCGCCCCCGCCCGAACTTCGGGCGGGGGCGCTGAACTGTTTACAAAGCGGCCAGGGCCGTCTCCCGGTAGTAGACCACCAGCAGGTCCACCACCGTCCCGTAGGACTGGATGCCCCGCTCATCGCCATAGGCCTTCAGCAATCCGTCATAGACCTGGGTGGACACCGACTGGACCAGATTGCTCTCAAACTGCTTCCAGTAAGCGTTGTTGGCCCGCAGGTCCGCCTGCACAGGCTCTGGCAGGCTCTCCCGGATGGCCCAGTAGGCCTCCGGGTCCGCCCGATAGAGGGCGTTGCCCAGATAGATGTACCCCGACAGCCACCCGGCATATTCATAGGCCGGCAGGCCGCTGGTGACGGAGGCCAGCACCCCCAGGAAGTTGCACTCCTGCTCAGAGGCGATGCCCCGCTGGTGGGCCAGCTCATGGGCCACTGTGGACGGCAGCAGACAGGCAGGGCTGTCCACATTCACGTTGCTCTCTCCGGTCCAGGCGCAGTAAAATCCGGTGAAATCCATCATGCTCATCAGCCGGGAAAAGGCCATGGGCTTGACCCCCGGATCGTCAAATTCCAGCCAGGGCATCTGCTCCTCCAGCCGGTCATAGACCCGGACGCTGTCCGCCAGGATCTCCTCCCGGGGCACGACAAAGAGCCCGCCCTCCCGGGGCACGGCCGCCGCGGCCTCGGCGGTCCGGGCGGCGAAATACTCTGTCACCGCCAGCAACTCCTCCCGGGCCACCGGCTGGGCATGGATGCCGGAGCGGTCCTGAAAGGAGTCCGTCCAGAAGCAGGCTCCCCAGAGAAGGCAGGTCCCGGCGTAGAAGGTCAGCCCCGCGCACACCGCCCCCAGCACCGCGCTGTAAGCCCGGCTCCCCCGGCGGCCCGCCGCCCGGATCACGGCGATCACGCTCCACACGAGATAGCCGGCGCAGGCCAGCACCGCCAGCACCGACAAAACCTCCATCACGGAGATCTCCGTCCGGTAGCACAGCCGGCCCACCGCCTGCCGGAGGGGGCCGGTGACGTGCTCTGCCAAGGCGTTCATCCACGCCCGGTTCCGCCGGGCCAGATCATAAGCCGCCAGAAATACCAGATCCGCCAAAAGCCAGAGATGGAGCTTCCGGTGCCTCAAAAACCACCCGCTCATTGGTCCTCAGTATCCGCCGGCGCGGTCTCCCTCGGCGGCGCCGTCTCCGGCTGGGGACCTGCGTAGGACTCTGTCTCCAGGGGCAGATGCTTCTTCCGCAGCCGGGCGTTCACATAGAAATCCCAGGCGCTGTATACGCAGGCGCACACCGGCACGCCGAAGAACATGCCCGCCACGCCGAAGAAGCTGCCGCCCACCAAAATGGCGAAGATCACCCACAGGCTGGAAAGGCCCGTCTTGTCTCCCAGGATCTTGGGCCCGATCACGTTGCCGTCCAGCTGCTGGAGGGCCAGAACGAAGATGACGAAATACAATGCCTTTCTCGGAGAGGCCAGCAGGATCAGGAAGGTGCTGGGGATGGCGCCCAGGAAGGGGCCGAAGAAGGGGATCACATTGGTGACGCCCACAATGACCGACACCAGGGGCGTGTAGGGCATATCCAGCACCGAGCAGCCCACAAAGCACAAAATCCCGATGATCAGAGAGTCCAAGAGCTTGCCCCGGACAAAGCCGGAGAAGATCCGATCCACCTTGTGGGCTCCCCGGAGGATCCAATAGACGCTCCGTTCCTCCCACAGGCCGCAGGCCATCCGGCGGGCCTGGGCGGCGCAGATCTCCTTGGTGGCCAGGAAGTAAAGGGAGACGATGATGCCCACCAGCAGATCCCCGAAAAAGCCCACCACGCCCAGAACACCGCCGGAGACGATGCTCATCACCATGGTGGCCTGGGGCAGCAGCTCGTTTTGGAGCCACGTCTCCATGCTCTGATAGTAGGTGGCCATCTGCTCACTGACCCAGTGCTCCAGGGAAGGGTAGGTCTCCAGCATATGGACCACCCAGCCGCTGATGGTGTTGTAGTAATTCTCGATATTGGAAAATAATTGCAGCAGGCTCTTATACAGCTCCGGCAGCAGCACCGACGCCAGCAGATACAGCATCACGCCGATCAGCGCCCAGGTCAGCAGAATGCTGAAGCTCCGGATGCCCAGGGACACCCGCCGCCCCCGGTTTCCCGGCTTCCGGGCCAGGCGGACATGGAGCATGGCGCTGTCAAACCAATCCACCACCGGCGCCAGCAGATAGGCCAGGGCCGCACCGTAGAGGATCGGCATGATGGCGCTGATAAACTGCCGCCAAACTTTGAGCAAAAACCGGCTGCCCAGCAGGGTATCATAGAATACCAGAATAGCGGCCACGGTACAGAATACTGTCAGCCCCCATTTGATATGATGCTGGTCTTTCTGTTTCATGACCGTTCCCTCCTTGTTAAAAATATTCTACACGTCCGGCCTGGGAATTGCAATCCCGTTTTTCCCATGCTATACTGTCCTTTACAGCAAATTAACATCCGTGTTTTCAGATGCAGGAGGCATATCCCATGGAGCAGAAAAAGCTTCTGATGATCGTCAATCCCACAGCGGGCCGGAACAAGCCCCGGGGCCCGCTGTTCGATGCGGCAGCCGTCCTCTCCCAGGCCGGCTACCTGCTGTCCATCCACAATACCGCCGCCCCCGGCGACGCGGCGGCCGCCGCAGCTGCCAGCGCCGACTATGACGCGGTGGTGGCCGTCGGCGGCGACGGCACGCTGAATCAGGCCGTCTCCGGCCTGATGACCCTGGACCGCCCGCCTCTGCTGGGCTATATCCCCCAGGGCAGCACCAACGACTTCGCCGCCAGCCTTCACCTCTCCTCTGACCCTGCCGCCGCCGCTGAACAGATCGCCCAGGGGCGGCCCCAGCAGTTGGACATCGGCAGCTGGAACGGCCGGCACTTTGTCTATGTGGCCTCCTTCGGGGCCTTTACCCGCAGCTCCTATTCCGCCCCTCAGGCCGCCAAAAACGCCCTGGGCCATTTGGCCTATATCCTGGAGGGGATGAAGGACCTCAACTCCCTGCGCCCCTATCGGGTCCGCCTGACGGCGGATGGGGAGGTGCTGGACGGGGAGTATCTCTTCGGCGCCGTGTGCAACTCCACCTCCATCGGCGGGCTGATGAAGCTCAACCCTGACCGGGTGGTGCTGGACGACGGCAAATTCGAGCTGCTGCTGATCCCCAGCCCCCGGACGCCCTCGGATCTTCAAAATCTGGTGCTGGCCCTTTTGAACCAGCAGTATGACCGGGAGGGGCTGGTGTTCCGCCATGTCTCCTCCATCCACCTGGAGACCGAGGAGGACCTCCCCTGGTCTCTGGACGGCGAATATGCCCCCAGCGCCCCTGCGGTGGACATTGTAAACCACCCCCAGGCGCTGACGCTGCTGCTGTGAGCGCCGCTCTGGACGCCCTGTGCCGCCGCTTTGGCGGACACGAACCGGGATTGCTGGGCGCCCGGCGGGAATTTGCCGTTCTCTGCCCCCTGGTGGAGCAGCCTGACGGCCTGCATCTGCTCTTTGAGGTCCGGGCCGCCGCCCTGCGCCAGGGCGGCGAGGTGTGCTTCCCCGGCGGCCGGCGGGAACCGGGAGAGACAGCGGCAGATTGCGCCCTCCGGGAGACGGCGGAGGAACTCTCCATCCCCCCCTCCCAAGTCCGCCTTCTGGGGACGCCGGATTTTCTGTGCAGCCAACGAGGCTTTCTGACGCGGCCCTTCCTGGGCCTAGTCTCTCCTGCCGGCATGGCCGCCATGGTGCCCTCGCCGGCGGAGGTGGCGGAGGTCTTCACCGTTCCCTTCTCCTTTTTTCAAGAGACCGAGCCGGAGGTCTACACCTATGACCTGCTTCCCCAGGGCCCGGCGGAATTTCCCTATGAGGCGGTGGGCGTCTCCCCAGGCTACCCCTGGTCCCATGGCCGGGTAGAGGTCCCGATATGGTACTGGCAGGGCCGGGCCGTGTGGGGCATGACCGCCCGGATCGTCCGTCACATCGTCCAGTCCCTTTGAAGAAACGCCCCAGGCCGGGATATCCCGGCCTGGGGCGTTGAAACTGCCAAAAAAGTGCAGGAGCACTTTTTTGGCACGGGATTGCGCTGCGCTCTGCGCTCGTCACCGCAAAGTCCGCTCTGCTCCGGTTCCGCCTGATGGCGAAACCTCCGCCCGCTCCCTTGCGTCTCCTCTCCCCACGCAAACCGTTCCACTGGGTTTGCGCGGGGGCCCCATATGCCGCTTTTGCAGACAATTCGACGCTCACTCCGCGAGAAGTATTTTCTTCCAGGCCGCAGCGTTAAAAAAATATGCCTGCGGCATATTTTTAGCGTAGGCCGCAACGGCTGTGCCGCGAGGATGGCACTGAGGGCCCCGGCAGAAAATGATTTCACTTGATTCGCCGCCTGTGGGCGGCGAACTCTGCGAGGCTTTTTTGACACGCTGAGCGTCCCAGACCGGAATATTCCGGCCTGGGGCGCTGGTCCTTATTCGCTGAGAAACTCCGGGAGAAAGCGGATCTCCTTCTCATAGCCCTCCGGTCCGGGACGGAACCCGCAGTCCTCCCAGAAAGGCTTGGCGTCCTCTGCCGGAGCCGCCGTGGTCACCCGCTGGCCGCCGGCGGCCCGGGTCCGCTGGACGGCCTGGCCCAGCAGCTGGATTCCATAGCCCCGCCGCCGGTAGTCCGGATGAACGCACAGCGCCTCGATCCGCCCGGAACCACTCTCCACGCACACCAGCCCCACCGCCCGCTCGTCCAGATAGCCAATCAGGGTCTCCCGCTCCGGCCCTCCGGTGCAAGGGCTGGTGCCATCAGCCCTGCCGCAGGCAGTCTCCGCCAGGGTGCGGACCACCTCCGCCTGTTCCGGCCGGGCCGGTGCGAACCACAATCCCGGCTCCAGGGCATTGGCCCGCCTGGGTGCCCGCTCCCCAGCCAGGAACTCCGGCGTTTTCAGATGGCTGTTGTCATCCCGGAAGACCACCCGCATCCGGTCTCCCTCCACCTCCAGCAGCGAGACGGCGGTGTTGTCCCCTGTGGGGGTCTCCCCCAGGCGGACCAGAGGAATGCCCTGGAGATGGGAGAGCACCATCCGCAGCACATAGCCGTGGGAAAAGGCCGCCACCGTCTGGCCGGGATGACGGTCCGCGATGGCCCTCAGCTCCGCCAGCACCCGGGCCCGGGCCGCTCTGGGGTCCTCCGCCCCCTCCAGCTGCCACAGGTCCGGCCGATGGCTGAAATGGTCCATCTCCTCCGGCCACCGGCGGTAGATCTCCCCCCAGCTCCGCTGTTCCCATACGCCCACGCAGATCTCCCGCAGGGCCTGGGTCCGGTGCAGGGGCAGTCCCTTGGCCTTGTAGATGGCGCTGGAGGTGGCGCAGGTCCGGTAGAGATCGCTGGCATACACCGCGTCGATGGGGACGTCGGCAAACCGCCGCTCCAGCGCCCGGACCTGCCGCCAGCCCCGGTCCGTCAGGTTGCTGTTGGCCTGTCCCTGGGCGATCCGATAGAGATTTCCCTCCGCCTCGGCATGGCGGATCAAATAGATTCGAGTCATGTGCGCCTCCTGTGTATGATTTTGAAATTCAAAATCAGTATACTCCTCTGCGCACATTTTGGCAAATCCTCTTCCGGCATAATGCGCCCCCTTTCGGCCATACTAGACCCATGCCGGAAAAGGAGTGACTGAAAATGAAATCATGTGCCGGATTTTGGATCGGCATGAGCGCTGGCCTGGCGGCTGGCGCCGCGCTGGGAATGATGACGCCCTGCGGCAGGGATTCCATGAAAACGCAGGTGGGTAAAAGTATCCACAAACTGGGTGTCGCCGTGGACCACGCCGTGGACAACATCGTATCAGAAATGCGCTGAACAGCATGGGCGGAGAGGATCTCTCCGCCCCTGTCTGCGGTCCATGGCCCGCCGCCGGCGCTCCGGCCGGGATGGGATAGGCCGGGTCCGGGAGAGAATCAGAAATTGCAGTTCAAGGGAAGTGTTGATTTCAAGGAAAATTGAAAATTTCCGTCTTTTTGACGGAAGTTTCAAATTGCATAGAACAAGGCTCCACCCGCTTGGGTGAAGCCTTTGAAGTGCTATGGTTTTACTCTGCTGTAATATAGAATGAATAATGGGCTGTTCCTCCGTACCCGCTATCGGTGTCCCATTGTGCTACAACCTCATAGATATGCCCATCGGAGTTCACTTCTATCGTATTTCCATTGTGAAGCACGTCCTCTCCCTTTGCAGAGGGGTTGGACCAATTTGAATCACTCCAACATTGAATACTTACAATTCTATCAGGATCTTCCGCAAATTTCAGCATAGCGGTTGTCTCCGACGTCTCCAGCGGTGGAGACAGCAAGTCTCTGCAATCTAATGGATGCAGACTGTCTGCCTCTACAGCTGTAAAGGTTCCGTCTACATTTTTTCGCTGCCAGGAATATGGGCCTAACAGGGCAGTCACAGAAATTTCATCACTGACCACGGTCAACACCGGCGGCTGTTCTAAAACAGCAGTTTCACTTTTTGCTCCTGAAGTGTTGCCGGTTGAAACAACCGGCTTATCCGATTGTCCGTCAGTCATACAACCCGTAAGAACAAACGTCATCGTGAATGCCAAGGTCAGTGCTGTTAACTTTTTCATGTCTACACCTCCGCTCTAAAATATGCTTTCGTTTATATAGACGCAAAATTGTTCCAAATGTTCCTCTTTTGTTATTGTAAAATACAAAAGCGCCTTTTGCAAGGCCACACAAACGATCTAGTCCTTGCATTTCCAGGTCAGGGGCTGCCATTTAGTGAATCCGACAGACTTTTCCAGCAACACTTCGCTTAAAAAGGGACAATCAGAACTGGCGCTTGTAAAGTTGGAAAAAACGCGCTATAATACACGTATTCATGCCAAGAAAAAAAGATTTCAGGTGATTGTATGAGCTACACAAAAATCGCGGCTATCTATGCCGACAGCGAGACCCTGGCCGGTCAGACCGTTACGGTGGGCGGCTGGGCCCGGACCATCCGGGACATGAAAAACTTCGGCTTTATCGAGCTGAACGACGGCTCCTGCTTCAAAAACCTCCAGGTGGTCATGGAGTCTGCCGCCCTGTCCAACTACGCTGAGATCGCCTCTCAGAACGTGGGCGCGGCGCTGATCGTCACCGGCACCGTGGTCCTGACCCCGGAGGCCAAGCAGCCCCTGGAGCTCAAAGCCGTCTCCATCGCGGTGGAGGGCACCTCCACCCCCGACTATCCCCTCCAGAAAAAGCGCCACAGCGTGGAGTTCCTGCGGACCATCCAGCACCTGCGGCCCCGGACCAACCTGTTCTCCGCCGCCTTCCGGGTGCGGAGCGTGGCGGCCTATGCCATCCACCAGTTCTTCCAGGACCAGGGCTTCGTCTATGTCCACACCCCCATCATCACCGCCAGCGACTGCGAGGGCGCCGGCGAGATGTTCCGGGTCACCACCCTAGACCCCTCCGATCCGCCCCGGAACGAGGACGGCACCGTGGACTTCAGCCAGGACTTCTTCGGCAAGCCCGCCAACCTGACTGTCTCCGGCCAGCTGAACGCGGAGAACTTCGCCATGGCCTTTGGCAACGTCTATACCTTCGGCCCCACCTTCCGGGCAGAGAACTCCAACACCCAACGCCATGCCGCTGAGTTCTGGATGATCGAGCCGGAGATGGCCTTTGCCGACCTGAACGATTACATGGACAACGCCGAGGCCATGATCAAGTACGTCATCCAGACTGTGCTGCGCAAGTGCCCCGACGAGATCAACTTCTTCAACTCCTTCGTGGATAAGGGGCTGAAGGAGCGGCTGGAGCACGTGGCCTCCTCTGACTTTGGCCGGGTCTCCTATACCGAGGCCGTGGAGATCCTGAAAAAGGTCAACGACCAGTTCGACTACAAGGTGGAGTGGGGCACCGATCTCCAGACCGAGCACGAGCGTTATCTCACCGAGCAGGTCTACAAGCGCCCCGTGTTCGTCACGGACTATCCCAAGGAGATCAAGGCCTTTTACATGCGGCAAAACGACGACGGCAAGACCGTGGCCGCCGCAGACTGCCTGGTGCCCGGCATCGGCGAGATCATCGGCGGCAGCCAGCGTGAAGAGCGTCTGGATCTGCTGGAGGGCCGGATCAAGGAGCTGGGCATGAAGCCCGAGGACTACTGGTGGTACTGCGACCTGCGGCGCTATGGCTCCTGCCGCCACGCCGGCTATGGCCTGGGCTTTGAGCGCATGGTCATGTACCTCACCGGCATTTCCAACATCCGGGACGTGGAGCTCCATCCCCGGACCGTGGGCAACGCCGACTTCTGATCGTTCCGATCCTCAAAAAGCTTCCCCGGGGGAGACGCTGTTTCAAGCGTCTCCCCCGGGTTTTTTCTCTGCTGTCTGTACCGGCTCCCTGCCGGGATCGAAGCAAACCTATGCACGAAAAAGGGGAAGCACCCAGCGGTGCTTCCCCTTTGCGTCTCTTTGTATGTGCGGCAGCGGTCGATTACTTGAAGTAACGCTCCAGCAGGCCCTTCAGAGCCACGCCGTGGCGGGCCTCGTCGCGAGCCATCTCGTGCACGGTGTCGTGGATGGCATCCAGGTTGTTCTTCTTGGCGCAGGCGGCCAGGTCGAACTTGCCCTGAGTGGCGCCGAACTCGCAGTCCACACGCCAGGCCAGGTTGGCCTTGGTGTCGGCCTTCATGTTGGGCTCCAGGTCCTCGCCCAGCAGCTCGGCGAACTTGGCAGCGTGCTCGGCCTCCTCGTAGGCGGCCTTCTCCCAGTACAGACCCACCTCGGGATAGCCCTCGCGATGGGCGATCCGGGCCATGCACAGGTACATACCGACCTCAGAGCACTCGCCCTGGAAGTTGGCCATCAGCTGCTCGAAGATGTACTTCTTGTCCTCCTCGCTGATGTCGGGGTTGTTCTTCACGGTCTTGCCATAGATGCCATACTCGTGCTGAGCAGCCAGCTTGACCTCGCCGGTCATCTCCTTGAACTTGTCAGCGGGGACGCCGCAGACGGGGCACTTCTCGGGAGCGGTCTCGCCCTCAGCAACATAACCACAAACGGTGCAAATCCACTTTTTCATGTTCATAATCTCCTTTTATGTTTTGATGTGATCTCTCACTGTTTCCCTTTGGATGATATGAGTATATCAGGATATTCTGATATACTCCAGTTGCTATTGCAACACTTTTTGAAAAAAACTATTTTTTTCGAAAAACTTTCCAAAGTGCTGACATACCAGACGCCGGGCCCGCCATGGGGTCCGGCGTCTGTGGATCTTTTCAGCGTGGATGGCAGAACGGGGTCTTCCAGGGACCGTCCCCTTACTCCTTCTCCGCCAGGGCCTTTGCCTCGGCAATGGCCTTTGCCCCACAAAATCTTCGATTTTGCGGGGGCCCCGCATAGTACTCAAATCGTCCGAAGTGAATTCGGCCGATTTCAAGATTTCGCCTGAAGGCGAAATACTTGTACGCGCCACCAGGCGCGGCAGGATGGCTCCGGACCTTTTTCCTTTACTCCTTCTCTGCCAGGGCCTTTGCCTCGGCGATGGCCTTTTCCTGGGCGGCAGGGGGGCAGTCTTCATAGCGGACGAAGTGGAACACAAAGCTACCACGGCTCTGAGTCATAGCCCGCAGGTCGATGGCATAGCTGCCCATCTCGGCCATGGGGACCTCGGCGGTGATGATCTGATCGCCGTCCCCGGTGGGGTCCATGCCCATGACCCGGCCCCGGCGCTTGTTCAGATCGCCGATGACGTCGCCCATGTAGCTGTCAGGCACGGTGACCTTCAGCTCGCCGACAGGCTCCAGCAAAACGGGGTTGGCCTCGGGCAGGGCGGCCTTGTAGGCCAGCTGGGCCGCGGTCTTGAAGGCGATTTCAGAGGAGTCCACGGGATGGTAGGAGCCATCATACAGCACGGCCTTCAGGTTCACCACCGGATAGCCGGCCAGAGGACCGTGGACGCAGGCCTCACGCAGGCCCTTCTCCACTGCGGGGAAGAAGTTCCGGGGCACGGAGCCGCCGAAGACCTCCTCGGCGAATTCCATCTCCTCGGCCTCGGGATTGGGCTCGAAGCGAATCCACACGTCGCCGAACTGGCCGCTGCCGCCGGTCTGCTTCTTGTGACGGCCCTGCTTCTGCACGGTCTTGCGGATCTTTTCACGGTAGGGCACCCGGGTGGGCTGGAGCTCCGCCTCCACATTGAAGCGGGTCTTCAGCTTGCTCACCAGCACGTCCACCTGCATGTCGCCGGCGCCGGAGAGGACCATCTGATGGGTCTCGGCATTGTTGGTGACGGAGAAGGAGGGGTCCTCCTCATTCAGGCGGTTCAGGCCCTGGGCGATCTTATCCTCCTGGCCCCGGGTCTTGGGCACGATGGCCACGGAGTAGCAGGGCTCGGCGAAGGGGATCTGCTTGAGGGCCACGACCTTACGGGCGTCGCACAGGGTGTCGCCGGTCTTGACCTTTTCCATCTTGGCGATGGCGCCGATGTCGCCGCAGACCAGCTCCTTGACCTCGGTGGTCTTCTTGCCGCGGATGGCATACAGACGGCCCAGCTTCTCCACGCTGCCGGTGCGGGCGTTGGTCATAGGCATATCGGGGGTGATGGTGCCGGAGAGGACCTTCACGAAGGAGTACTTGCCGTACTGATCGGAGATGGTCTTAAAGACAAAGGCGGTAGGCACACCGCCGGGGGACACCACGAACTCCTCGGTGGTGCCGTCGGACTTGGTGGCCTTGTGATAGTTGCCCTCGGCGGGGTTGGGCAGCAGCTCCACGATGTTGTCCATCAGCATCAGGCTGCCCATGCAGTTGATGGCGGAGCCGCACACCACGGGGAACAGGCTCAGCTCCCGGACGCCCTGGCGCAGGCCCTGGATCATCTCGGCGTAGGTGAAGTCCTCGCCGCCGAAGAACTTGTCCATGAACTCCTCGCTGGTCTCCGCCACGGACTCCTTGAGCGCGTCGTTGAACTCGGTGACCACGTCTGCCTTGTCGGCGGGGACCTCGATCTCCACCCGCTTGAGGTCCTGCATCTCATAGGCCCGCTTGTTCAGCACGTCGATGAGGCCGGTGACCTTCTTGTTCTCATCCCAGATGGGCACCACCAGGGGGGCGACCTTCTTGCCGAAGCGCTCCCGCAGGGCGTCGAAGGTGGCGTTGTAGTCGCTGTTCTCCTCGTCGGTCTTGGAGATGTACAGGAAGCGGGGCATATTCCGCTCCTCGCAGTATTTCCACGCCTTTTCCAGGCCCACGGAGATGCCGTCCTTGGCGGAGCAGACGATCACGGCGGCGTCGGCGGCACGAAGGGCCTCCATCACCTCGCCGGCAAAGTCAAAGGCGCCCGGCGTATCCAGCACATTGATGCGGCAGCCCTTGTACTCCAGGGGCGCCACGGCGGTGGACAGGGAGATCTGACGCTTGGTCTCCTCGGGATCATAATCGCAGACCGTATTGCCGTCCGCGCAGCGACCCATACGGTCGATGGCGCCGGTCATAAACAACAGGCTCTCCGCCAGGGCGGTCTTGCCGCTGCCGCTGTGGCCCAGCAGGCAGACATTGCGGATGTTCTGTACAGAATAGCTCATGATACTTTCCACTCCTTATGTTATGCACTTGCGCCCCCGCCCCCGGCGGGGGGCCGGGCAGGGATGAACCCTAATGTAGAAAGTATACAACACTTCCCGGTACAATACAACAAAAATTTTGCAAATCGCAAAAAGTCAAACGGCGGACGCCGTCCGGAGGAGTTCCCTCCGCCAAACGGCGCCCGCCTATCGGGTTTGATTCAATATCGCCCTGCCCAGTCGGAGATCACCAGCACGGGCAGCGTCCACAGCAGCAAAAAGACCATCATAGCCAGGGGATTGAGCAGATCATAGGCATTTTGCAGCAGCAAATAGAACACCAGCAAGACGCCTGCTCCGCTGCCGATCAAGCCGATGGCCGCCGCCCGGCGGACCGCCTTGCACATCCGGCGGCTGCCCACCACCGTCTCCGCATAGGGCAGCAGCCCCTCCCGAAACAGCAGCGCCCGGGGCAGATCCCGGTCCTCCTCCGCCTCGCTGAGAGCCACCCGGCTGGTAAGGTCCGGGTACTCCACCCGGACGCCCTTGTGGAATTTCCGACGCAGCAGCGCCGGGGTGATGTTGGGGTCCCGGGAGGCCAGAATGGGGGTCACGTGGCTGCGGCGCATCATTCGCAGGGCAAAGTCCACATTCTCCGCCGGGTTGTACTTCACAGCGAACACCGCCACCAGCTGGCGGTCCACCGCCAGGAAGATGCCGGTCTTCAAGTTGATGTCCCCAGGCAGGCGGACCTCCATCTTCCGCAGGAACGAAGCCGTGCCCATCAGCACAGATTCCCCGTGGATCGTCCCGGACCAGCCCCCCTCTTCATAGAAGCTGAAATCGTCCACCGTCTCCCGCCGGCCGCCGCCCTCGCTGCGCAGCAGGCCGTCAAAGAGCCGCTCCAGGCCGCTGCCGGCCCGGATGGCCATGGCCGCGGCGTAGGACGCCGCCTTCCGCCGCTCCTCGCCGTAGACCTTGATGCCGTTGAGCTGGATGGTCCCCGGGGGGAACAGATCCGTATCCGTCAGGATCATGCAGCGGCGGCGGCTGATCTTCTCCGCGCCGGACCAGCCGGCCACGGCGCAGCCCACCTTTTGCAGATGCCGGGACAGCCGCCCCCAGGGCAGCGCCCAGCACAGCGGCAGCGTGCAGGTGGCCGCCGCCGTCAGCGTGGCGGACCAGTTCAGCAGGAAATCCGCCCCCCGTTCCCGGCTCAGGGACGTGAGCCCGGCAAAGACCAGGGATGCCGTCAGTACCACCGGCAGGAAGACCGTCTGCCAGATGGCGGCGCCGTCCTGGCCCATGGCGGCGGTATAGAAGCCGGGAATGGAGCCCCGCTGCTTGCAGGCGCCCCGCTCCGTGTCCGTCACCAGATAGGGCGGCTCATCGTCCATCGCGGCAGTCCGGAAGGTATCATACATCCCCCGGCTCTCCAGGCTGGCCCCCCACTGGGCAAAGGCCAGCAGCATACACACCGCCGGGGCATAGGGCGTCACGGCGGTCCGTGCCGGAGAGAACAGGCCCATCAGGCAGTCTCCCGCCGTCACCGCAAAGGCCAGCGCCGTCACCACCGCACCCACACACCGCCTGGCCGACAAAGTCTCCCAGGCCTTGACGAACACATGGCGGCACAGCAGGGCCTGCACCGCCAGGCAGACCAGATAGCAAAGGCTCTGAAAGCCCACCTCCCCCGTCCACCGGGGGATCTCCAGGTCGTACCGCTCCATAGCCAAAGGCGCGGCGGCCAGCAGCGTCACCAAAAGCGCCGGCAGCAGCCCGCTCCGGCGGGCGTGCCAGGCCCGGCGGTACCGGTCCGCCGCCTCCCAGGGCTCCTCCTCGGGGCCGATGGGCTCGATCTCCGGTTCCGGCTCCGGCTCCGGGATCGTGGGCAGCTGCTCCGTCTCCTCCAGGGGGCGGCGGGAGAACAGCCCCCGCCGGGGCCGCAGCAGCGGCTCCTGCTGCCGTTCCTCCTCCATCACCGCGTCCACGGTGCTGCCCACCACCTCTTCCAGGGTGATGGGCCGGGGCGCCCGGGGCAGCACCTGTGCCTCCTCCGCCATCTCCGGCGGCGGAGGGGGCGGCGTCTCCCCGGCGGGAGAAGTCTCCTCCGCCGGGGCGCTCTCTGCCTGCTCCTCCGGCTGGGCGGACGGCGGCTCGGGATCGGGCGGCGGGCTCTCCGGCGGAGGCGGCGCCTCCGTCTCCTCCGTTCCCCGGAGGAGCACCTGCTCCAGGCTCCCCCCGTACTCCGCCAGGATCTCCTCCAGAGAGAACTCCTCGTCGGAGGCGGGGATGCCGGTCAATCCATCTTCAATTTTGGGGTCACGGTTCGACATGGCAGGTCCTCTTTTTGATTGCAAATGGTATCCGCGCTCACCGGCGCTGGCGCACCGCCTCATAGAGCAAAATGGCCGCGGCGGCGCTGGCGTTGAGGGAGTTGAGCTTGCCCCGCATGGGGATGCTGACCAGGAAATCGCAGTTCTCCGCGGCCAGGCGGGTCATGCCGCTGCCCTCGCTGCCGATGACGATGGCGGCAGGGCCTTTCAGATCCGCCTCATAGAGGGGCGTGGTCCCGTCGGCAGCGGTGCCGAAGACCCACACGCCCTGCTTCTTCAAATCCTTGAGCAGCATGGGGATATTGGGCACCCGGGCCACCGGCAGATGGGCCACCGCGCCGGCAGAGGTCTTGGCCACCACGGCGGTGAGGCCGGCGCTGCGGCGCTTGGGGATGATCAGGCCGTGGGCCCCGGCGCACTCGGCGGTCCGGAGGATGGCTCCCAGGTTGTGGGGATCGGAGATCTCGTCGCAGACCACCAGCAGCGGGGCCTCTCCCCGCTCCGCCGCCCGCTCCAAGAGCGATTCCACGCTGACATACTCCCGCACTGCCGCCAGGGCGATGACGCCCTGATGGGCATGGGTGCGGCTCATGGCGTCCAGCTTCCGCCGGTCCGCCTCCACCACCACCACGCCGGCGGCCCGGGCCTTAGAGGCGATGTGCCCCAGGGTCTTGTCGGTGTCGCCCTTCTGGAGGTAGATCTTATCGATGCTCTCCCCGGCCCGCAGGGCCTCGATCACGGCGTTGCGGCCCTCGATCAGGCCGTCGGCCTCGGCAGTGAGATCGTCTCGTTTCTGTTGATCCATAGTCTTCCCCTTCATCTATATCAAATATTATATGGAGTTAGTATAGCACATCCCGCCGGGGCAATAAAGCCCGAATTTGCTTTTTTCGCCGGGAAGTCCCTCCATCTCCCAAAATCCGGAATCCCCCGCAGGACTGGGGTCCTGCGGGGGATGAAGCGTATCAAAAATCCGTTCTCAAAGGGCAATGCTGGGCTTTTCCTGGCTGGCGTCTGCCAGCAGGGGCTCCACCTGACGCAAAAATGCCTCCACCTGCTCCGGGCAGCGGCCGATATAGAGCTTGGGGGCCAGCACCGCCTCCATCTCCGCCTCCGTCATGCCGAAGGCCGGCTCCGCCGCCAGACGCGCCAGCAGGTCGCAGGACTCTCCCTCCTTCATCCGGGCCGTGGCGGCCATGGAGCACTGGCGGATGATCTCATGGAGCTCCTGACGGTCGCCGCCCCGCTTGACCCCCTCCATCATCAGGTTCTCCGTGGCGATGAAGGGCAGATACTCCCGGCAGGTCCGGTCCACGATCTTCTCGTTGACATGGAGCCCGTCGGTGACGTTCTGCGCAAGGCGCAGGATGGCGTCGGCGCAGAGGAAGCCCTCCGGCATGGAGATCCGCCGGTTGGCGGAGTCGTCCAGCGTCCGCTCCATCCACTGGACAGAGGCAGTCATGGGGGCGTTCATGGCGTCGGCCATCAGGTAGCGGGAGAGGGAGCAGATCCGCTCGGCGCGCATGGGATTGCGCTTATAGGCCATGGCAGAGGACCCGATCTGGTTCTTTTCAAAGGGCTCCTCCACCTGCCGGTCATGCTGGAGCAGGCGGATGTCATTGGCCATCCGGTAGCAGCTCTGGGCGATGGCGCTGAGCACGTTCAGGATGCGGCTGTCCACCTTCCGGGGGTAGGTCTGGCCGCAGACGGCAAAGCACTTTTCAAAGCCGAACTCGGCGCTGATCCGGCGGTTCATCTCGTCGATCTTGGCGCTGTCTCCGTCAAAGAGGTCCAGGAAGCTGGCCTCGGTGCCGGTGGTGCCCCGGCAGCCCAGGAATCTCAGGTTCTCCAGAACGAAGTCCAGCTCCTCCAGATCCGCCAGGAAGTCCTGCATCCAGAGGGTGGCCCGCTTGCCCACCGTCACCAGCTGGGCGGGCTGATAGTGGGTGTAGCCCAGGGTGGGCAGGGCCTTATAGGCGTCGGCGAACCGGCTGAGGTTGGCCAGCACCGCCAGCAGCTCCCCCCGGAGGTACCGCAGGCCCTCCCGATAGAGGATCAGGTCGGCGTTGTCAGTGACATAGCAGCTGGTGGCCCCCAGGTGGATGATGCCGGCGGCAGATGGAGCGGCCTTTCCATAGGCGTAGACGTGGGCCATCACATCGTGACGAACCTCCTTTTCCCGGGCCGCCGCCAGGTCAAAGTCGATATCGGTGACGTGGGCCTCCAGCTCCGCCACCTGCTCTTTGGTGACGGGCAGGCCCAGCTCCTGCTCCGCCCGGGCCAGGGCCACCCACAGCCGCCGCCAGGTCTCAATCCGCATCTCGGCGGAGAAGAGGTGGAGCATAAATGCAGAGGCGTACCGGGACGCCAGGGGGGATTCATAACGGTCTTTGCTCATTCACGGTCAACCCTTTCTGTATTCCAAAGGTAAGGAGGCGCCCCCAGGCGCCTCCTCTGGCTCTCTCAGTTTCCCACAGGAGACGGCCGCCCAGCGCATCCGCAGGCAGCGCAGGTCCCGGCCGGGCGTTCTCAGCGCAGGATGATGGAATCCCGCTCGGGGCCCACGGACACATAGGTGATGGGGCAGCCGATGGCCTTTTCCACATACTCCACGTATTTCCGGGCGTTCTCCGGCAGGTCCTCCCACTTCCGCACGCCGGAGATATCGCACTTCCAGCCGTCCAGATACTCCGTCACGGGCTTGGCGTCGGGCAGCACCGCGGGGAAGGGGAACTCGTCAGTCTGCTGGCCGTTCAGCTCATAGTGGGCGCAGACAGGGATCTTGTCCAGATAGCTCAGCACGTCCAGCTTGGTCAGCGCAATGTCCGTGGCGCCCTGGCACTGGATGCCGTAGCGGGTGGCCACCAGGTCGATGGGGCCCACCCGGCGGGGCCGCCCGGTCTTGGCGCCGTATTCGCCGCCGGCCTCCCGGAGCTTCTCCGCCTCCTCACCGAACCACTCGCAGGTGAAGGGGCCCTCGCCCACGCAGGAGGAGTAGGCCTTCACCACGCCCACGATCTTGTCCAGCTTGGCGGTGGGCAGGCCGGAGCCCACCGGGGCATAGGCCGCGATGGGGTTGGAGGAGGTGGTGTAGGGATAAATGCCGTAGTCCAGGTCCCGCAGGGAGCCCAGCTGGGCCTCGAAGAGGATGCTCTTGCCCTCTGCCTGGGCCTTGCGCAGATAGCTGGAGGTATCACAGATATAGGGCTTGATCTTCTCGCCGTAGTCCGCCACCCAGGCCTTCAGATCCTCCATGGTATAGGGCTTGGCGCCGTAGACCCGCTCCAGGGTCAGGTTCTTCCACTCCAGAATTCCCTCCAGGTGCTCCCAGAGCTTGTCCGGATACAAGAGCTCTCCGGCCATGACGGTCTTCTTCTGGTACTTGTCAGAATAGAAGGGGGCGATGCCCTGCTTGGTGGAACCGTATTTCTTGTCCGCCAGGCGCTGCTCCTCCAGGCTGTCCAGATCCCGGTGCCAGGGCAGCAGCAAAGAGGCCCGGTCGCTGATCTTCAAATTCTCGGGCATCAGGGATACGCCCTGGGAGATCACCTGCTGCATCTCAATCCACAGGTTCTCACAGTCCAGCGCCACGCCATTGCCCAGAATATTCACCACGCCCTGGCGGAAGATGCCGGAGGGCAGCAGGTGCAGGGCAAACTTGCCCAGCTCATTCACCACAGTGTGTCCGGCGTTGCCGCCGCCCTGATAGCGAACGACCACGTCATGGTCGCTGGTCAGCAGATCTACCATGCGGCCCTTGCCCTCGTCGCCCCAGTTGATGCCTACGATGGCGCAATTTGACATATCAAAAACCTCCCAGGTTTTATTATACTTGGCGGACATTCGTCCTTAACCTATCATATTATACTGGTCCGCCGCCCATAAGTAAAGAAAAAAGTTGTTATATTTGAGTTCAATTCCGCTAATGGGAGAAAACCGCCCTGCCGGCGCAAAAATTCCCCGCCGGCTTTATCCGGCGGGGAATGTTCAGATAGGGGTCCAGGAAAGGAATCTTACTTCCGGCGGATCAGCTTGAGCAACTGGATCACCAGCATAGAGCCAAGAGACAGTCCCACGATCACGCCGATCAGTCCCAGGGACAGCTGGGCCACCTGGAACAGCGGCTTGAGGAAGGGCACCAGCAGCACCGCCGCCAGCAGCGCCGCGCCCACAGCGAAGGCGCCCAGCAGATACTTGTTGTTCCAGAAGGTCCGGGTGAAGAGCACCGGACGGGCGTCCTTGCAGTTGAAGCCATGGAACAGGCGGCTGAGGCACAGCGTGGCAAAGGCCATGGTGCTGCCCACGGCAGCGCCGCCGTTTGCAAGGCCGATGTGGAAGGCGGCGATGACCGCCAGGGCGATGACCAGGCCCTCGGTTGCTACGCTGGTGAGGAAGGACTTGGTCATGATCCCCTCGCTCCGGGGCCGGGGCTTCTCCTGCATCACCGCGTCGCTGTGGGGCTCCAGGCCCAGAGCGATGGCGGGCAGGGAGTCGGTCAGCAGGTTGATGAACAGCAGATGCACCGCCGCAAAGGGCACCGGCAGGCCCATCAAAGAGGCATAGAGCACCGCCAGGATGCCTGCCGTGTTGCCGGAGAGCAGGAACTGGATGGCTTTTTTGATATTGGCATACACGTTCCGGCCGTTCTTCACAGCCTGGACGATGGTGGCAAAGTTGTCGTCCGTGAGCACCATGCCGGCGGCATCCTTGGCCACCTCGGTACCGGTGATGCCCATGGCCACGCCGATGTCGGCCTGCTTCAGGGCGGGGGCGTCGTTGACGCCGTCGCCGGTCATGGCCACCAGGCAGCCGCGCTCCTGCCAGGCCCGGACGATCCGGATCTTATGCTCGGGAGAGACCCGGGCGTAGACGCTGACCCGGGGGACAAAGTCCTGAAGCTCCTGATCACTCATCGACTCGATCACAGCGCCCTCCACAGCCTCGGTGCCCTCGGTCATGATGCCGATCTCCTTGGCGATGGCGGAGGCGGTCACCTTGTGGTCGCCGGTGATCATGATGGGACGGATGCCGGCGGCGATACATTCCGCCACTGCGGCCTTGGACTCCTCCCGGGGCGGGTCCATCATGGCGATCAGGCCCAGGAAGTTCAGACCGTTCTCGTCCTCCAGAGACACGGCCGTGCTCTCCACGGTCCGGCAGGCGAAGGCCAGTACCCGCAGGCCCTGGCTGGAGAACTCCTCGTTCACCCGCTCCACCTCGGCCCGCTCCTGGGGAGAGATCACGCAGCGGTCCAGCATCACGTCCACAGCACCCTTGGTGACCATCACCAGTCCGCCGGAGAGGCGGTGGACCGTGCTCATCAGCTTCCGGTCGGAGTCGAAGGGGATCTCCGTCAGCCGGGGATACTTGTTCCGGGTGACCTCCTCGTCAAAGCCGTGGTCCTCACCCAGGTGGACCAGGGCGGTCTCTGTGGGATCGCCCACCTCGCCGTCCTCGTTCACGGTGGCGTCGCTGCACAGCAACGCCGTCCGCAGCAGCGGCTCCTGAACAGGATCGTTAAAGTCCGCCTCAGCCACGGGGATGACCCGGCCGGCCACATACAGCTTCTTGACCGTCATCTTGTTCTGGGTCAGGGTGCCGGTCTTATCCGAGCAGATCACAGACACGCTGCCCAGGCCCTCCACAGCCTGGAGCTTGCGGATGATGGCGTGCTCCCGGGCCATCTTCTGAGTGCCGAAGGAGAGGACGATGGTGACGATGGAGCTCAGCGCCTCGGGGATGGCCGCCACGGCCAGCGCCACGGCGAAGAGGAAGGCGTTCATCACATTCTCGCCCCGCCACAAAACGCTGACGGCGAACAGCAGCGCGCAGATCACCAAAATACCGATGGACAGCTTCTTGCCGAACTGGTCCAGGCTGACCTGGAGGGGGGTCTTCTTCTCCTCGGTGCTCTTGAGGAGCGTTGCGATCTTGCCCATCTCTGTGCCCATGCCGATATCCGTCACCAGGAACTTGGCCCGGCCATAGGTGACGAAGCTGCCGGAGAAGACCATATTCTTCCGGTCTCCCAGGGGCACGTCCCCGGCGATGACCTCCACGTCCTTCTCCACCGGCAGGCTCTCGCCGGTCAGGGCGCTCTCCGCGCATTTTAAACTGGCACACTCCAAGAGCCGTCCGTCGGCACAGACCGAGTCGCCGGCCTCCAGCACCACCACGTCGCCCACGGTGACCTCCCGGCCGGGGATCTGGATCACGCGGCCGTCCCGGACCACCTTGGCGGTGGGGGCGGACATCTGCTTGAGGCTGTCCAGGGAGGCGGCGGCCTTCACGGTCTGCACGGTGCCAAGGATGGCGTTCATGGTGATGACCGCCAGGATGACCACGGTGCTCTCCACGTCGCCCAGCACTGCGGACACGATGGCCGCCAGGATCAGGATGATCACCAGGAAATCCGCGAACTGCTCCAGGAAGATCCGCAGGACGCTCTTGCGCTTGCCCCCCTGGAGCTCATTGGGGCCGTTCTTTTCCAGGCGGGCGGCGGCCTCCTGAGAGGACAGGCCCTCGTCGGAGCAGTCCAGATCCCGGAACAGCTCCACCCGGCTCTTCTGCCAAATGGGTCGGTCTTGGTTCATAACAAATCGTTCCTTTCCGGCAGGGCACAAAAAAACGAGGCTTTTGCGCCAATGCCCTGCATTGCTGCAAAAGTCTCGCCGTTTCAACCTGGAGCGGGGCCAAAGCCCGTATTGACGCCCAGAGGTACACATCAAAATGTGCCAGCTACTCCCTTTTTGTAGTCAGTACTATACCCCGGATTTTTCTGGATGTCAAGGGCATCTTTGTGAACTTTCTGTGTCGCCGGCGCCTTTTTCCCCGCTGCAAGGGCCCTTTAGTTCTGGAACAGGACCCCAGGCTGGCGCAGCAGAGGATAGACCCGCAGGCGCTCCCCGTCCAAATCCTCCCGGCGGAGGTCCACGCAGGTGACGCGGCTGTTTTCATAGGTGGTGTAATAATAAAGTCCCCGGTCTAAGTTGCAGCAGGCGGTGTAAAGCGTATGCTCATACCCCTCCTCCGCCCGGACGCAGCCCCGGACCTGGGCCACGGCCCCCAGGATGTGGAAGACCTGGCTGACGCTCTCCGCCTCCCCCGGCCCGGAGACGGCGTGGCAGCGGGCGAAGACGGCCCGGACAAACCGGGAGGGGGAGGAGTTGTCCCCCGGCAGGCCCAGGGCCCCGGTCCCCAGGCTGTCCGGGACCAGATCCAGCTCCGGGGCCAGGCGGTTTTCCGTCGTCTCCCGGCTCAGGTGCCGGAACCGGGCCAGGTGCCGCATCTGAAAGTCAAAGGGCGGGTTGTTGGTCAGCACCCCCGCCGGGTCCTCCCAGATCCGCAGTCCCTCTGCCAGCGGCTCTACCGCCAGGGCGCCCTGCCGGTCTGCCAGGAACCAGTGCAGCGGCGAGAGGGGCAGCTCGGGGGAAAAATCCAGCGCCAGCAGATTGATCTGCTCCAACAGGCACCGGGCCTGGCGGAGATCGGCGCACTGCCCCAGCAGCCAGGGGATCAGCTCAAAGGGCGTCACATTGTCCCGCCCCGGCGCCGATGGGCGGTAGCAGGCGTTCCCTGAGAAGCGGAGCCCGGCCATGGCCAGCCCTTTTTCATTCACGGCGTCATAGTACAGGGGATAACCCCCCGCCGGATAGGCCACCCCCACCATGGCGTAATGCTTCCCCAACGTCCCCATCTGCCGGAACGCCAGCGGAAAATGCCGGGGGACGACGGCCACCGCCTCCTGATATCCGGACGATACGTCCAGCGTCCGGCCGAAGTAGTGGTCCCGGGTCTGATAGGTCAGTGCGGTACACACGATCACCACCTCCATGCACTCAGGATGCCGCTCTTTTGAAATTCTATGCGCCATCGCCGCCGGAAAGCCCATTCTTCGATTGCACCGGTTTTTCAAATATGGTATACTCCCCTTGATGAATGTTCTAATGTTCTAAAGAGAGGGATCAGACACTATGGCCGCCATCGGTTTTGACAATCAAAAATACCTCACCACCCAGTCCGAGCAGATCCGCCAGCGGATCGCCCAGTTCGGCGGGAAGCTGTATCTGGAGTTCGGCGGGAAGCTCTTTGACGACTACCATGCCGCCCGGGTGCTGCCGGGCTTTGAGCCGGACAGCAAGATCCGGATGCTCCAGCAGATGAAGAGCGACGTGGAGATCATCATCGCCATCAACGCCGCGGACATTGAGAAAAACAAGGTCCGGGGCGACCTGGGCATCACCTATGATGATGATGTGCTCCGGCTGATCGACAGCTTCCGGGGCCTGGGACTGTATGTGGGCAGCGTGGTGCTGACCCGTTACAGCGGCCAGAGCGCCGCCGACGCCTTCTATAAGCGGCTCAGCGCCCTGGGCATCCGGTGCTACCGCCACTACCCCATCGCCGGCTATCCCTCTGATATCCCCCACATCGTCAGCGACGAGGGGCTGGGCCGAAACGACTATATCGAGACCTCCCATTCCCTGGTGGTGGTCACCGCCCCCGGTCCCGGCAGCGGCAAGATGGCCACCTGCCTCAGCCAGCTCTACCACGACTATAAGCGGGGCGTCCGGGCGGGCTACGCCAAGTTTGAGACCTTCCCCATCTGGAACCTGCCCCTCAAGCACCCGGTGAACCTGGCCTATGAGGCCGCCACGGCGGACCTGGACGATGTGAACATGATCGATCCCTTCCACCTGGAGGCCTATGGCAAGACCGCCGTCAACTACAACCGGGACGTGGAGACCTTCCCGGTCCTCAACGCCATGTTCAAGAAGATCCAGGGGGAGTCCCCCTACAAGTCCCCCACGGACATGGGCGTGAATATGGCCGGATACTGCATCGTGGACGACGAGGTGTGCTGCGCTGCCTCCCGCCGGGAGATCCTGCGCCGGTACTACGCCGCCTGCGTGGACCGGCTCCAGGGCAACTGTGAGGCGCCGGTGCGCAAGCTGGAGCTGGTGATGCAGAAAGCGGACGTGACGCCGGAGATCTGCCCGGCGGTGTCTGCGGCTCTCTTGAAATCCGAGACCACCGGCGGCCCCGCCGGCGCCATGGTCCTGCCCGACGGCAGCGTGGTCACCGGCAAGACCTCCGACACCCTGGGCGCCGCCTCCGCCCTGCTGCTCAACGCCCTCAAGGCCATCGGCGGCATCGGCGACCAGTTCGAGCTGATCTCCGCCCAGGTGCTGGAGCCTGTGTGTAATCTCAAGACCCGGTATCTAGGCCACAAGAACCCCCGGCTCCACACCGACGAGGTGCTGATGGCCCTGACCATCTCCGCCCTGACCAACCCCCTGGCAGAGCTGGCCCAGCAGCAGCTGCCCAACCTCCGGGGCTGCGACGCCCACTTCACCGTGGTCATCAGCGACGTGGATGAAAAGCTCCTGCGGTGCCTGGGCATCAACGTCAGCTGCGAGCCCAAGTACGAGACTAAGAAGCTCTATCATAAATAACTCCGCTCTGTCCCCTCCAGCGCCGGACCGCTCTCTGCGGTCCGGCGCTGTTCTCTTTGTCCTCCGCCGTCAGGCCCTGTACAAATGCGCCAAGAAACTACGTAAATATTTTGCTTATTTTTGCGCAACTGTACGTTACTTTTTCCGAAAACCATGTTATAATGAGCATGACTCAGGCCGGCTCATCGGCGGAAAATCAGGAAAAGGGGTACGTCACATGGCGATCAAAGTTGGCATCAACGGCTTCGGCCGAATCGGGCGGGTGGCCCTGCGGATCATGGTGGAGCGGGGCTCCAGCACCTATCAGCTCTGCGGCATCAACCTGCGCAACGCGGACCTGGACTACATGGTTTATCAGGTCAAATACGACTCGGTGTTCCGCACCTTCACCGGCAGCGTGGAGCGGGACGACCGGCATCTGATCATCAACGGCAAAAAGATCCGGATTTACAGCGAGAGCGACGCCTCCCTGATCCCCTGGGATGACTGCGGCGCGGAGTACATCATCGAGTCCACCGGCGTGTACAACACCGTGGAGAAGGCCTCCGTCCACCTGGGCGGCGGCGCGAAGAAGGTCATCCTCTCTGCCCCCTCCAAGGACAACATCATGCCCACTTTCGTCATGGGCGTCAACCACAAAAAATACACGTCCGACATGGACGTGGTCTCCAACGCCTCCTGCACCACCAACTGCCTGGCCCCCATGACCAAGGTCATCAACGACACCTTCGGCATCAAGCAGGCGCTGATGAGCACCATCCACGCCGCCACTGCCAAGCAGAAGGCCGTGGACGCCCGTGCCGGCCGGGACTGGCGGACGGGCCGGAGCGTTCTGGGCAACATCATCCCCTCCTCCACCGGCGCGGCCAAGGCCGTGGGCGAGGTCATCCCCGAGCTCAAGGGCCGCATGACCGGCATGAGCTTCCGGGTCCCCACCAACGACGTCTCTGTGGTGGACCTGACTGCCCGGCTGATCCAGCCCGCCACCTATCACGATGTCTGCGTGGCCCTGGAGAACGCCTCCAAAAACAGCATGAAGGGCATCATCACCTGCACCACCGATCAGGTGGTCTCCTCGGACCTGACGGGCTTCACCGAGACCTGCATCTTCGACGAGACGGCAGGCATCATGCTGGACAACGACTTCGTCAAGCTCATCGCCTGGTACGACAACGAGTGGGGCTATTCCAACAAGCTCCTGGACCTGATCGCCCACATGTACGCTGTCGATCACGAGGCCTGATCCTAACCATACCAAAAAGCTCTCTCCAAAGGGTGTCCGCAGCTGTGCGGGCGCCCTTTTTCTATCCGCCGGCAGAAAGTGCGGCATGTTTCCGCCGCGGCTGCATAGCGTATAGGGCAAAGGAGGTCTCCGCCATGCTGCAAGCTGTCAACACCGCCCTCTGGGGCCCCGGGACTCTGGCCCTGCTGCTGGGGACCGGCGTCCTGCTCACCATCCGGATGGATCTGCTCCCCTGGCGGCGGCTGGGCTTTGCCCTCCGCTCCGCCCTGGGCCGGGAGGCCCGCCGGTCCGACGGCTCCGGCGTCTCCCCCTTCTCCGCCCTGATGACTTCTCTGGCGGCCACGCTGGGCACGGGCAACATCGTGGGCGTGGCCACTGCCCTGGTGGCCGGCGGCCCCGGCGCGCTGGTGTGGATGGAGCTGTCCGCTCTCTTCGGCATGGCCACCATATTTGCCGAGAGCACCCTCTGCGTGAAATACCGCCGCCGGGATGGCCGGGGACAATGGATGGGCGGTCCCATGTACCTGATGGAGGCAGCCTTCGGTCCCCGGCACGGCCACCGCCTGGGGGCGGTGTTCGCCCTGTTTGCTGTGGGAGCCTCTCTGGGCATCGGCAGCATGACCCAGGCCAACGCCATCACCCAGGCTCTCTCCGGCACCTTTGGTCTGCCGGCCGGCCCGGTGGGGCTGGCGGCGGCAGGGCTGGCGCTGGCCGCCATCCTGGGCGGCATCCGCAGTATCTCCAAGATCACCTCTGTCCTGGTGCCGGTCATGGGGATCTTCTATTTAGGCGCGGGGCTGGTGGTGATCCTGGGGAATCTCTCCCAGCTGCCGGCGGGACTGGCCGCCATCTTCCGCTCCGCCCTCTGCCCAAATGCGGCGGCAGGCGGTCTGGCAGGGATGTGGGCCGCCGCCCGGTGGGGCGTGGCCAGGGGGGTATTTTCCAACGAGGCCGGGCTGGGCTCTGCCGGGATCGCCGCCGCCTGCGCCGGAACGGATGACTCCGTCCGCCAGGGCTGCATCAGCATGACCAGCGCCTTTTTCGACACCACGGTGATCTGCACCGTGACCGGCCTTGCCATCTGCTGCTCCGGCGTGCTGGGGACTGTGGACAGCGCCGGCAGGCCGGTCAATGGCGGCGACCTGACGATCCTGGCCTTCCGCACCGTGCTGGGAGACCTGGGCGGGCGGTGCATCGCCGTCTCCATCGCCCTGTTCGCCTTTTCCACGATCCTGGGCTGGGCCTATCAGGGGGAGACGGCTTTCGCCTATCTCACCCACGGCCGGGGGCGTCTTTTCTACCGGCTGGCCTATGTGCTGGCGGCGCTGTGGGGCGCCGGGGCCCGGCTGGAGAGCGTGTATCTCTTCTCCGATATCTGCAACGCCCTGATGGCGATGCCCAACCTGGTCTGCCTCATGGCCCTCAGCGGCGAGGCGGTCCGGGCCGCCCATCAGATCCCCGGCGGCCGGTCCCGCCGTGCTCCCCTGTCTGCGCGTTAAGCAAAAAGCGTCCCCGCAGCTGCGGGGACGCTTTTTCTATGCACTTTCAGGCGCTCAGAAGGTGACCACGTCCTGGGCCGGCTTTTCGCAGGGGCCCACGGAGAGCACGTGCATCACCGGTCCCCGGCCCTGATAAGCCTTGTGCTTCTCCACAGCCATCCGGGCCGTGACCTCGATCCAGTCCCGATTCTCATACTGGTTCAGCCCCACGCCCTTGGCGATGAGGCCCAGGAACTGGATGTCGTTTTCACAGCACACCATGGCGAAGCGGCCGGGGCAGTGGATGCCCGGATACTTCTTGGAGTGGCACATGATCAGCTTCATATGGACCAGCTTCCCCGCCCAGCGGTCGGGGTGGTCCATCACATCCACGTACCAGACGCCGAAGTCCTCGTCCGGCACGTCGATCTCCTCCTGGCTCAGGTCAAAGGGGCACTCGTCGCCGGTGAGGTAGTCCTCACTGTCCCCATCCTCATTTTCCAGATAGATCTCCGCCCGGCGGTTCACCATCCGGAGATTTCTCTTGCGCAGCGCCTCCGCCAGGTCCGGCGTGCAGCGGTTGAACACCAGCAGGTCCGCGTTGGTGATCTTCTCCATCATCAGCTGGCCCATGTTTTTGGCATAGACCTCAAAGGTGTCCGCCTTGACAAAGGTCATGATCTGGTAGAGGACCCAGTTGGCCGGCAGCACCTCCCGGTACAGCCGCTCCATCTGCCACATGCCGTTGTACTCAATGATGACCTGCTTGGGACGATACTCCTGCTCCCAGGCCTTCATCTGGGAGCACTTCAAGTCCTCCTCGTCCTCCACGGTGACCACGGTGACGTTGTCCAGGGCGTTGGGGTTGTACTCCTCCTCGCCCTCCTCGCAGCAGATCAGCAGCGTCCGCTCCTCCCGGGCAAAGCCGTCCTCTAAGATGCCGTTGATAAAATTGGTTTTGCCGCCGTCAAGAAAGCCGGCGACCAGATAAACAGGAATATCAGCCATGGTAACTTGCGTTTCCTTTCGGGTAAAATACGCCAAGCGGCTGCCCAGGCAGAGAGCGCAGCATCGGCTTTGAGCCAGCTCCCGCCGCCGGGCACTGTGCCCGGTCCACGACCGGGTCCCGCAGCGCGTTCACGTTCTTTTGATCCGTTTCTCTCAAAAAAAGGCTTACAGGCCGAACAGCTCAGCCAGCGCCCCCTCCTTCAGCTCCGCGCCGATGACGCACAGCCGCCCGGTGTAGTCGGGGTGGCCCTCCCGGACCTCATGCTCCTCAGGCACATAGTCAAACTCGATCCACGCGCCGTTCTCCCCGGCCACGATGCCCTTGGCCCGGAGGATCTTGCCGTAGTCGCCGGAGTCCAGCGCCGTCAGGATCTGCTGGATCTTGGCCTGGGTGAAGGCCTTGGGCGTCTCCCGGCCCCAGGAGGTAAAGACCTCGTCGGCGTGGTGGTGATGGTGGTGGCAGGCGCAGTTGGGATCGTCGCACTCATGGCCGTGCTCGTGGTCATGGTCATGATGATGCTCGTGGTCATGATCATGGTCGTGGTCATGATGATGCTCATGGTCATGGTCGTGCTCATGATGGTGGTGGGCGTGCTCGGCCTCCTCGGCCGCATGCTCTGCCCGCATCTTCGCCAGCAGCTCCTCCTCCAGGGATACCTTTTCCATGGCGGCCAGGATGGTCTTGCCGTCCAGCTGGTCCCAGGGGGTGGTGAGGATGGCGGCGTCCGGATTCTTCTCCCGCAGCAGCGCCACGGCGGCCTCCAGCTTCTCCTGGCTGAGCTTCTGGGTCCGGGAGAGGATGATGGTGCCGGCGGACTCGATCTGGTTGTTATAGAACTCGCCGAAGTTCTTCATATACACCTTCACCTTGGAGGCGTCGGCCACGGTGACAAAGCTGTTGAGGGCCATGTCGCTGACCTCGGCGGCAGTGTTCTCCACCGCCACGATCACATCGGAGAGCTTGCCCACACCGGAGGGCTCGATCAAGATCCGGTCGGGATGGAACTGGGCCTGGACGTCCTTGAGGGCCTGGTTGAAATCCCCCACCAGGGAGCAGCAGATGCACCCGGCGGACATCTCGCTGATCTGAACGCCGGACTCCTTCAAAAAGCCGCCGTCAATGCTGATCTCGCCGAACTCATTCTCGATGAGCACCAGCTTCTCCCCGGGGAAGGCCTCCGCCAGGAGCTTTTTGATCAGGGTGGTCTTGCCGGCGCCCAGGAAGCCGGAGATAATGTCGATCTTCGTCATGGTATCAAGTCCTTTACAATAAATTTCTGAACCAGAACTTAATATACCATTTTATTTGGAAAATGCAACCACATCACAAAAAATTCATATCTTTTCCAGGTCCCGGCAGGCCCCGCCCCTTGCTTTTCGGGAGAAAATCCCTATAATAGGAGAGGTCAACTCACATGGAAAGGATCCGATGCTTTGAATCGCTTTCGAAAAGTCTCTCTGCCGCTGTGGGGCTCTCTGCTATCGGCGGTGGCGCTGGCAGGCGGGATCACCCTGCTGGCGCTGTGGTGCCAGCCCAACGCCTTGCGGGCCGTGCTGGCGGTGTTCCGGGCCCAGCCCCTTCTGATCGTTCTCAACGCGCTGCCGGTGGGCCTGACGCTGCTGGCTCTGGCCTTCCTGCTGCGCAGCGTCTTCTTCGGCGCGGCGCTGACGAACCTGCTGGTGTGCGGGCTGTCCATCGCCAACCGGATCAAGATCGAGGTCCGGGACGAGCCGGTGTTCCCCCGGGACCTGGGCCTGCTGAAAGAAGTCGGCAGCGCCATGGGCTCCTACGACATCCGCTTCCCCTGGACCGCCATCCTTCTGGTGCTGGGGGTCACGGCGGCCCTGGTCCTGCTGGGCCTGGTGATCGGCTCTCGCCCCTGCCCGGTGGAAAAGCTCCGGGGCTGGCTGGGCAGCCTGCTGGGCTGTGCCGCCAGCGTGGGCGTGCTGACGGCGCTGATCTTCACGGTCTACGCCTCCAACGACCTCTACAACTCCTTCCGGGTGTCCAACGCCTACTACGTCCCCTCCGTCTTCAATGAGCTGGGCTTTCCCTACTGCTTCTGCCACCAGTTCACCACCTACCCGGTGGATCGGCCCGCCGGCTTTGACCGCTCTGAGGCGGAGGGCTGGGAGGAAGAAGCCGTCTCCGATGAAACCGGCAAACCGGTGAGCGTGGTCATGGTGATGAACGAGGCCTTCTCGGACATCACGGACCACGATGCCTTTGCCTTTTCGCCGGAGAACGACCCCCTGCCCAGTCTCCACGCCCTGGAGCAGGACCCCCACGCCCTCTCGGGCCACATCGTGGTCCCCGGCTTTGCCGGCGGCACGGCCAACACGGAGTTTGACGTGCTGACAGGCATCCAGACCAACGCCCTCTCCAAGACCACCACCTCCGCGTTTCGGGTGGTGAACCGGAATCTGGACAGCCTGTTCCGCCTCTTCGGCGCCGACGGCTACCGCACCTCCTTCTTCCACCCCGGCGACGACTGGTTCTACAACCGGGAGAACGTCTACCGCTGGCTGGGGGCGGAGGAGACGTGCTTTGTGGACCAGATGGCCGACGCGGCCTACAAGGGCCGCTGGGTCACGGATGATTACATGGCGGGCCTGATCGAGGCGGAATTTGAGGCATCCGCCGCTGCAGGCCAGCCCCTGTTCCACTACACCACCACCATCCAGAACCATATGTCCTACACCCCGGACAAGTACGGCGAGGGCTATGACTACCCCGATGTGCCCCTGAATATCTCAGTCTCTCCGGAGATCGAGAGCCTGCTCCGGGTCTATATCGAGGGTGCCCGGGACGCCGACGCCATGCTGGGCCGCCTGCACCGCTACTTTGCCGATCGGGAGGAGCCGGTGGTGCTGGTCTACTTCGGCGACCACCTGCCCTATCTGGGCGACAGCCAGCAGGGCTATCGGGAGCTGGGCATGGCCGACGCCCCAACCTGGGAAGCGCTGGATTCCTATGCCACGCCCTATGTGATCTGGGCCAACGACGCGGCGGTGGAGACCCTGGACTGGGAGGATGCCGTGGCGGGCCTGGACCTGCCGGAGGAAAGCGACGTCCTCTCCGCCGCCTTCCTGGGGGCTATGGTGGCAGAGCTCACCGGCCACGCCCGGGAGAGCGCCTGGTTCTCCTTCCTCAATGACCTGCGGCGGGAGATGCCCGTGGTGCAAAAGAGCTATGCCCAGCTGCCCGACGGCCGGCTGGCGGAGTGGGCCCTGCTGGACGATCACGCCCCCAAGCAGCTGGAAAAGTGGCGGCAGTGGAGCTATTACAAGCTGAAATATCAGGAGTTTCCCGCATGAAAAGCCGGCAGATGGCACTGTGCGGTCTGCTGACCGCCCTGGCGGTGGTGTGCATGGTCCTGGCGGGGGCTATGGGGATCGGCACCTACCTGGGCCCCATGCTGGCGATGGCGGTGCTGCTGCCGCTGCTGGAGGAATACGGTGTCAAAACGGCGGCCGCCGCCTACGTGGCCGCCGCCCTTCTGGGGCTTTTGCTGGCGCCGGATCTGGAGCTGAGCCTGGTCTACATTGCCTTTGGCTGGTATCCCCTGCTCCGGCCCCGGCTGAACCGTCTCCCCTCCCGCCCGGTGCGGCTAGCGGTCAAGGTCCTCCTGGCCGGCGGGGGAGAGCTGATCCTCTACGGCGTGGTGCTGCGGCTTTTGGGCATGACCGCCGATTTGATGGACGCCGCGCCCATCTTCAATCTGCTGCTGTTTGTCCTGGGCGTCCTGGCCTTTTTGCTGCTGGATCTGGCCCTGGGGCGGCTGAGCATCCTGTGGCGGCGGAAGCTGCGAAAACGTTTTTTCTCATAATCATGCCGGGAGCGCCCGGAAAATTGTTCAGATTTTACCTTGGCAAGGCGGCGGGGCTGTGGTATACTGCCAGCACGTCTGCTTGCTGAACGAGGGAGGCTGTGGCCCATGGCAAACCAGGAACGGATCTCAGATGAGATGTCCCTGCGGATCATTGACGCCGCCGAGCGTCTGGCCCGGGCCGAGGGGGCCCACAAGGTCACCGTGCGAAAGGTCCTCCAGGAATTGCAGATCACCAACCGGGTCTTTTACAACCGCTTTCACAACATCGGCGAGGTGCTGGACATCGTCTACGAAAACACCGCTTTGAAGATCCGGGAGAGCATCACCGCCCAGTTTGACCCGGAGGGGGATTTCTTCCAGCAGGTGCTGGAGATCGTGGTGCGCACGCTGGTCATGTCCTATGAGACCAAGATGCAGTTCAGCCAGTACGTCTTTGAAAGTGACTCCGTCTCTCAGGACAACTATGCCTGGTGGAAGGCGGAGATCCAAAAGCTCATGGAATTCGCCAAGAGCCGGGGCTACATCCGGGACGTGGATACGGACATCATGAGCTACGCCATCTGGTGCTTCATCCGGGGCTTCAACGCCGACGCCCTGGGCCGGCAGCTGCCGGTGGAGGAGGCCGCCAGATCCTTTCAGTACAGCTTCAATATCCTGCTGGACGGCCTGCGGGCTTGATGCCCCGGCCGCCGGCAGCGCGCCAGGCGGAGCGGATCGCTCCGCCTGCATCAGACAGCACACTGTGTGCTGACCGGGGAGAGCCCCGGATCTTTTGTGTAGCACACACTGTGCCGAAAAGGAGGAATCGATCATGCATCTACTGGAACGGAGCGCCTGCCGGGCCGTGCAGGCCGCGCTGCGGCTGGCCATGCCGGTGCTCCCCTACCGGGACCCCAAGCTGTTGCGCGCCGACTCCGAGGTGCCGGCGGAGCTGGCCGCCAGAGGGGTGGATAGCGTCCTTCT
Organism: uncultured Dysosmobacter sp.; assembly: GCA_963560095.1. Classification (GTDB taxonomy): domain Bacteria; phylum Bacillota; class Clostridia; order Oscillospirales; family Oscillospiraceae; genus Oscillibacter. The sequence goes on from CAUWNE010000007.1 coordinate 53,425, forward strand.
GGTCACCGACGGCGCTTTGAAGGCCCTGGGCATGACCCGGGCCCTGGAGCAGGCCCTGGCAGATGGCGGCATCCGCTGCGCCGTATACAGCGCCACCGTCTCCAACCCCACGGTTCAAAACGTGGAGGAGGCCCGGAAGCTCTATCTGGCCGAGGGCTGTCAGGCCCTCATCGGCTTTGGCGGCGGCTCCGCCATCGACTGTGCCAAGGCGGTGGGGGCCCGGATCGCCAGGCCCGGCTGTCCCCTCTCCCGGATGAGGGGCGTCCTGCGGGTCCTGCGAAAGCTCCCGCCCCTGATCGCCATCCCCACCACCGCCGGCACCGGCAGCGAGATCACCCTGGCCGCAGTCATCACAGACGGTGAGACCGGCCATAAATTCCCCATCAACGACTTCTCTCTGATCCCCCAGGTGGCGGTGCTGGATGTGGAGCATACCCGGACCATGACGCCATCCATGACGGCCACCACCGGCATGGACGCCCTGACCCACGCGGTGGAGGCCTATATCGGCCGCTCCACCACCGCCGCCACCCGGGCCGACGCCCTGGAGGCCGTTCGGCTGATCTTTGCCCATCTGGAGACGGCCTACCGGGACGGAGAGGACCTCCAGGCCCGGGAGGGGATGATGACGGCGGCCTTTCTGGCAGGACGTGCCTTCTCCAAGTCCTATGTGGGCTATGTCCACGCGGTGGCCCACTCCCTGGGCGGCCGGTACGGCACCCCCCATGGCCTTGCCAACGCGGTGCTTCTGCCCATCCTGCTGGAGGCCTACGGCCCCTGCATCCGTCCCCAGCTCCACCAGCTGGCGGTGGCGGCAGGACTGGCCCGGTCGGAGGACGATCCCGCCGACAGCGCCGACCGCTTCCTCCGGGCCATCCGGGCCCTGAACCACCGGATGGAGATCCCGGAGACCCTGGCCGACATCCGCCCCCAAGACATCCCCCTTCTGGCCCGGTACGCCGCCCAGGAGGCCAACCCCCTCTACCCCGTGCCGCGGCTGATGGACGCCGGGGAGCTGGAGACCTTTTACTACAAAGCCGCAGAGAGGAGAATCCCATGGAAGCCCACGATGTTGAAGCCCTCCTGGACCGCCAGCGCCGGTACTTTGTAAGCGGTGCCACCCTGCCAGTGCCCTTCCGGGTGGAGATGCTCAAGCGTCTCCGATCAGAGATCCTGCGCCGGGAGGAACAGATCCAGGCCGCTCTGGCCGCGGATCTTGGAAAGAGCGATTTTGAGAGCTACCTGTGTGAGACGGGGCTGGTCCTCAGCGAGCTGAGCTATCTGATCCGTCACACCCCCGCCCTGGCCAGGCGGCGGCGGGTCCATACGCCCCTGGCCCAGTTTCCCTCCGTCAGCTATCAGCTCCCCTGCCCCTACGGCACCGCGCTGATCATGAGTCCCTGGAACTATCCCCTGCTGCTGGCTCTGGACCCGCTGGCAGACGCTATCGCCGCAGGCAACACCGCCGTGGTCAAGCCCAGCGCCTATTCCCCCGCCACCAGCGAGGTCCTCCGGGAGCTGATCTCCACCTGCTTCCCGCCGGAGTACGTGACCGTGGTCACCGGCGGTCGGGCGGAGAACGATGCCCTGCTCAGCGGAAAGTTTGACTTCCTCTTTTTCACCGGCAGTCAGGCGGTGGGCCGGGAGGCCCTGCGCCGCATGGCGGAGCACCTGACCCCCGCCGTGCTGGAGCTGGGGGGCAAGAGCCCCTGCATCGTGGACCGGACCGCCGACCTCCCCCTGGCCGCCAAGCGGATCGTCTTCGGGAAATATCTCAACTGCGGCCAGACCTGCGTGGCCCCGGACTACATCCTCTGCGACGCGTCCATCAAGGACGCCCTGGCGGACCAGCTCCGACGGCAGATCCAGCTCCAGTTCGGCCCCGCGCCCCTGGAGAACCCGGACTATGGCCGGATCGTCAACGAAAAGCACTTCGACCGCCTGTGCAGTCTCCTGGACGATGCCAAGATCGTCTGCGGCGGCCAGCGGCGGCGGGAGACGCTGCAAATCGCTCCCACCGTGATGGACCGCGTCACCTGGGACGATCCGGTGATGCAGGAGGAGATTTTCGGCCCCATCCTGCCCATCCTCACCTTTTCCGACTTTGACCAGCTCTTCCCCCTGCTGGCGGCCAGACCCAAGCCCCTGGCGCTGTACCTCTTCTCCGGAGACCAGGGTCACATCCGCTCCGTCACAGAGCGGTGCGCCTACGGCGGCGGCTGCATCAACGACACCCTCATCCACCTGGCCACCAGTGCCATGGGCTTTGGCGGCGTGGGAGAGAGCGGCATGGGGGCCTACCACGGAAAGACCGGCTTTGACGCCTTCTCCCACCTCAAGAGCATTGTGGACAAAAAGACCTGGCTGGATCTTCCCATGCGCTACCAGCCCTATGACCGGAAGCTCTCCGGCCGCCTGCTGCGCCTGTTCCTGCGATAAGGCCCCATATCACGAGAGGAGTCACACCTATGGAATCCACCCACACCCCCGCGCCCCGGCGGCGCGCTTTGAAGATCCTGGCGGCCCTGCTGGCCGCTGCTGTCCTGATCCTGGCCGGCGGGATCTGGGCCGTCTGGCACAATGAGCTGGCTACCCTGGCCAGCCTGAAGCAGATCCGTCCCCGGGACGACAGCCACCAGGATGGCTCCGTCTACCAAATGGAAGTCCACGGCGGCTTTTATCTGGAGGAGTTCCTGGCCCAGGGCGGCGTGAAAACCGACAGCGAGCTGATCGCCTTCATCACCTCCCACATCACCAAGGGCCTGCTGGACATGGGCATCGAGGCCCCGGAGATCGCCTGTTCCTCCTTCACCGCCCAAACGGCGGAGGGCGACTATCTCTTCGCCCGGAACTATGACTTCTCCAAAACCAACACCTGCGTGGTCTTCACCAAGGGCGGCAACGGCCGCCACGCCACCGTCTCCACCACCGATCTCCAGTTCCTGGGCATCGACGTGGACCGGGACGTGGAGAGCTTCATGGACAAGGTCACCTGCCTGGCGGCCCCCTATACCCCCCTGGACGGCATCAATGAAGCCGGCGTCAGCTGCGGCATCTACATGACCTATCAGGGCGAGGAGACCGTGGCCACCGACCAGAACACCGACCGGCCGGACCTGACCTCCACCACGCTGCTGCGCTTGATCCTGGACTATGCCGACAGCGTGGAGGAGGCGGTGGAGATCGCCCAGGCCTATGACCTCCACGACTCGGCCCAGACCTCCTATCACTACATGGTGGCGGACGCCAGCGGCCGCAGCGCCATTTTGGAGTGGGTGGGCGAGACCGACCGCACCGACAACGACGGCGGCGCCCGGGAACTGGTGGTCACCTACCACGACGATGACGCCCACGTGGGCCAGATCGAGGGGGAGGCCGACTATCAGTGGATCACCAACTTCATCCTCCAGCCCGGCTACTACGGCCCGGAGGACGCCCCCGCCGGACAGGACCGCTATCAGCGGATCTATGAGGACCTGTCCCGAACCGACAGCGTGGTGGAGGATGAGACCGCCGCCATGGACATCCTGGCCGCTGTGGGCCGGCGGACCTGGAACAATGACGACGCCAACAGCTGCACCGTCCACAGCGTGGTCTATAACCTGACGGACCGGACCGCCCTGTGGGTGCCCAACGAGCACTATGGCGAGGCCGACGCCGCCTTTACCTTCCAGCTCCCCAGCTCCAAATAAAAAAAGATCCCGCAGGACCGCGCCCCCCGGCGCGCTCCTGCGGGATCTTTGACTGTCGAAAAAGTGGCCACAGCCACTTTTTCGACAAGGCTGCACCCTGCTACGCGCATAATTTGCCCGCTTATAGCAGGCAAATTCCACACTTGCAGGGCGAGAAGTGTTTTCTGCCACGTACACGCCGCGGCAGAAAACAAATTTCATGTCTTTCGCGACTACGCAGCCGTTGGCAGCTTTGCTGCCTTACGGATGCGGTGTACCTCTTGCCGGTAAACTCTGCGGGGCTTTTTAACACGCTGGGATCACGGCCCGTTCATGGCGTCTTTTTGGCGTGGAAGTGCTGCCACACCGCCTCCGCCGCCGGCCGGGGGATCACCGCCGCCAGGGCCTCTACATCCGCCTCCCGGATGGCCCGCATGGTGCCGAAGCGGCGGCGCAGCTCCGCCTGGCGCTTGGGCCCCACCCCGGGGATGCCGTCCAGCGCGGAGCGGGTTGCGCTCTTGCTGTGGCTCTCATGGTGATAAGTGATAGCGAAGCGGTGGGTCTCCTCCTGGATCTGGCCGATCAGGGAGAACACCGCCTGGTTGGTCACAATGCCGATCTCCCGGCCCTCCGGCGTCACCAGGGCCCGGGTCCGGTGGCGGTCGTCCTTCACCATGCCGAAGATGGGGACCGAGATGCCAAACTCCTCCGCCACCGCCAGGGCGGCCCGGGCGTGGGTCTCGCCGCCGTCAATGAGAAAGACATCCGGCAGGGGGAGGAACTTCTCATCTCCGTCCGCCGCCCGCTGGAGCCGGCGGCGCAGCACCTCCTGCATGGAGGCGTAGTCGTCCGGGTGGCCCTCCAGCCCCTGAATGCGGAAGCGGCGGTAGGCGGATTTCAGGGGGCGGGTGCCGCTGTACACCACCATAGAGGCCACGATATCGCTCTTCCCTGTGTTGGAGATATCAAAGGACTCCATCCGCCCCGGCGGCGCAGGCAGGTCCAGAAGCTTTCCCAGGGTCCGCAGCGTATAGGCCACCCGCTCCTCGGCGGTGGTGGCCCGCTCCGCCTCCTCGGCGGCGTTCCGCTGGGCCATGGCCCCCAGCTCCGCCTTCTCCCCCCGCTGGGGGACGTGGACCCAGACTCTCCGGCCCGCCCGCTTTGTCAGGGCCTCGGTCAGATCCTCACAGTAGCCCTCGGCGGCAAAGGGCAGCAGGATCTCATGGGGCAAAATGGCCCGGGGCAGATAATACTGAGCCGTCAGGGCCGCAAGCATCTCCTCCTCCGTCTCCTCCATGGGCGCGTCGAACAGCTCCGCCTCTCGGCCCGTCAGATCGCCGTTTTCCATATGGAGCACGGCGTAGCAGCCCTTGCCGGAGCCCCGGTAGATGCCCCAGATATCCGTGTCGGCGCACAGGCCCGCGATAACCGTCTGCTTTTTGGACAGCGCGCCGATGGCGTTGATCCGGTCCCGCAGGGCCGCCGCCTGCTCAAAGCGCAATGCCTCCGCCTCCGCCTCCATCTCGGCGGTCATATCCCGGAGCAGCTGCTTCGATCTCCCCTCCAGCAGCTGGCAGGCCTGCTGGATCCGGCGGTCATACTCCTCCGCCGGCATCTCCTGGCGGCAGAAGCCGTCGCACCGGCCCATGTGGAAATTCAGGCAGGGCCGCTCCGCCCCGATATCCCAGGGGAAATTCCGGTTGCAGGTGGGCAGGCGCAGCGCGGCGCACACCGCGTCCAGGGCCTGGCGGGTCTCATACCGGCCGCCGAAGGGGCCGAAATACCGGGCCCCGTCATCGGCGTACCGGTTCACCATGGTGAATCGGGGATAGGGCCCCCGGGACAGCCGGACGAAGGGATAGCCCTTGTCATCCTTGAGCAGGATGTTGTATTTGGGGCTGTGGCGCTTGATAAGGGAGTTTTCCAGCACCAACGCCTCAAACTCGCTGGTGACGAAGATCGTGTCAAAATGGTCGATCTGGGCCACCATCTGCCGGGTCTTGGCCGTGTGGGCGGCGCTGTCCTGAAAATACTGGCTGACCCGGTTTTTCAGTTTCTTGGCCTTTCCCACGTAGATGACCTTTCCGGTCTTGTCCATCATCAGATAGACGCCGGGGGCCAGGGGCAGATCATTGGCTTTTTCCTTGAGCTCCTCACGGGTCATCGCCGTCCCTCCTCCGTTTCCACGCTTCCCGCTCCGCCGGGGCGTCAACCAAAAAAGCCGGCTCCCCAGGAGCCGGCTTTCGCGGTCACATCATGAAATCACTCGCCGAAGTTATCCTTGACCAGCTCCACCAGAGCGGCCACAGCCTCCTTCTCATCCGTGCCGTCGGCGATGAGGGTGATGGTGGTGCCCTTGACAATGCCCAGGGACAACACGCCCAGCAGGCTCTTGGCATTCACCCGCCGGTCCTCCTTCTCCACCCAGATCCCGCTCTTGAACTCATTTGCCTTCTGAATAAAGAACGTGGCAGGTCTGGCGTGCAGGCCGACTTCGTTGTTGACAGTGATCTCCTGCGTATACATAGACAGCTCTCCTTTACACCAAATCATTTTTAGCATGATGGCAAGCTAAATTCCGATACTATCACCATGATACCCGGTTTTCCTCTGTGCGTCAACTACGTTTTTCACAAACATTTACGAGAAATTTAAGGCTGCCAAACGTGCTTTTGGTAGTTTAGCCGAGGAAGGCAAAAACCAATCCTTCGTTCTGCCCCAAGGTCCCGGCCGTTTTCCCCGCCTGGCCGCCGGCCCAACAGGTCCATATCATGCGCACATTTCGCCACGTAAACGTTTTTGAAAAAACTTCCATGCTTGGAACAGGTCCTCCCGGGAACAATAGCGGATGTGGGTATCGCGTATTTTGACCCCCGCAAAAGGAGGAGACGGATGTGAAAAGAAGTCTGACGCTCCTGCTGGCCTCTCTGCTGGTCGTTCTCGGCCTGACCGCCTGCGGCGGCGGCGATGACAACAAGCAGAATGACAGCGGCAGCGCCGTGGTGGACGGCAGCGCCGGAAGCGGCAACGCAGAGAGCGGAACCGGCCAGGAGGAGCGTCCCGAAAGCGGCAGCGCGGATCATGCGCCCCGTCCTGATGACGGCGATTCTCTGATGGAGGATGCGGAGCAGGGCGTGGAGAAGGCCGTCCGCGGCGCCGAGGACCTGATGGACGACGCCATGCGAGGCGGCCGGACCCAGGACCGCAACGGCGATCTGACGGACCTGGAAAACGGCGTGGCCCGCAACAGCACCCGCTGATTCGGTCCCTGAGACGGGATTCCGGCCTGGCCGGAGTCCTGTCTCATTTGCTGTTTTACGAGGTGGATTCTTTACAAGTTTTTTATCAAATGGCCCTTTCCTATTCCGGGAACCTGTGATACAATTCATAGGCAAAGAAAACGATTTTCTATGGAAAGGCGGTAACGCGGATGAGAAAAACCAAGATCGTCTGCACCCTGGGTCCCGCCACGGACCGGGAGGGCGTTCTGCGCAAAATGCTGATGGCCGGGATGAACGTGGCCCGGTTCAACTTCTCCCATGGCAGCCACGAGGAGCACCTGGGCCGGCTGAAATTACTGCGGGCCCTGCGGGAGGAGCTGGATCTTCCGGTGGCAGCCATGCTGGACACCCGGGGCCCCGAGATCCGGCTGAAGACCTTTGCCGGCGGCTCCGTCCAGCTGCGGACGGGCCAGACCTTCACCCTGACCACCCAGGACATCGTGGGCGACGAGACCACCTGCGCCATCACATACAGCGAGCTGCCCCAGGACGTGAAGACCGGGGACACCATTTTGCTGGATGACGGCCTGGTGCGGCTGACGGTCCAGGAGACCACCGCCACCGCCATCCGCTGCGTGGTGGAAAACGACGGCGTGATGAAGGACCGCAAGGGCGTGAACGTGCCCAATGTCCGCCTGTCCATGCCCTATATGAGCCAGCGGGACCGGGAGGACATCCTCTTCGGCGTGGAGCAGGGCTTTGACTACATCGCCGCCAGCTTTGTCCGCACCGCCGCCGATGTGCGGGAGCTTCGGCAGCTGCTGGACAGCTGCAACTCCAACATCCGGATCATCGCCAAGATCGAAAACCAGGAGGGCGTCAGCAATCTGCCGGACATCCTGGCCGCCGCTGACGGCGTCATGGTGGCCCGGGGCGACATGGGCGTGGAGATCGACTTTACGGAGATCCCTGTGATCCAAAAGGAGATCATCGCCCAGTGCGTGGCCTGCGGCAAGCCGGTCATCACCGCCACCCAGATGCTGGACTCCATGATCGAGCATCCCCGTCCCACCCGGGCGGAGATCACCGACGTGGCCAACGCCATTTACGACGGCACCTCCGCCATCATGCTCTCCGGAGAGACGGCGGCAGGCAAATACCCGGTGGAGGCCATCCGCACCATGGACGCCATCGCCCAGCGGACGGAGGCGGACATCAACTACTCCAAGCGGATGCAGAACATCTCCAACCAGGGCCGGATCTCCATCGCCGCCGCCACGGCCCACGCCGCCTGCACCACCGCCATGGATATCCGTGCCGACGCGATCTTGACCGTCAGCAAGAGCGGGACCACCGCCCGGCTGGTCAGCCGCTTCCGCCCGGGCACCACCGTGGCCGCCCTGCTGATGGACCCCCAGGTCCAGCGGCAGATGGCCCTGTATTGGGGCGTGGTGCCCCTGACCATGCCCCAGGCCTCCAGCACCGACGAGCTGGTGGACCTGGCCGTGGAGTCCGCCGAGAAGGCCGGCGTGGTCAGACAGGGGGATCTGGTAGTCATCACCGCCGGCGTGCCGGTGGGCGTCTCCGGCACCACCAATATGATCCGGGTCCGCCAGGTGGGCGGCTCCCTCCTCAACGCCGTGGGCATCGGCGAGAAGAAGACCGCCGGCCCCCTGTGCGTCTGCCGGACGCTGGAACAGGTCCGGGAGAAATTCCGCCCCGGCGACGTGCTGGTGGTGCCCTACACCACCAACGACCTGCTGCCCTACCTGCGGCAGGCCGCCGCCGTGATCAGCGAGGAGGCCAGCGGAGACGGGCACACCGCCACCGTGGGCCTGACCCTGGATATCCCGGTGATCGTGGGCGCCGCCGGCGCCACCCGTCAGCTCCAGGACGGGGTCATGGTCAGCGTGGACTGCGCCCGGGGCATGGTGGGCGTCCTGCCCCAGTGAGGTCCCCGCGCCGCCCCTCCCCCCTTCCCCATAGAGAAAGACCTCCGTATGGTTCGACCATACGGAGGTCTTTTTGATGACTGTGAACGGTCCGGGCCTGCGCTGTACCGCCCCCTCAGGTCTCCGGAGCGAGCATATCGATCCCGGTTTGCAGGGTCTCGGCATTGATGGGGCCGACGGCCCGGGCCACGGCGAAGCCTTCGGCGTCAATAAAGTACGTCGTAGGCAGGGAATAGGCCCCATAATCCTGGGTGGCACTGAGATCACTGTCAAAGAAGACCGGGAAGGTATAGCCCTGCTCCTCCACAAAGGCGGCGGCCTTTTCCACCGTCTCCCGGTCCCCGTCGGTCACATTCACCATGAGGAACTGGACCTCCTCTCCCAGCTGGCCGTGGACCTCGTCAAAGTCCGGCATCTCACTCTGGCAGGGGCCGCACCAGCTGGCCCAGAAGTTCAGCACCACGGGCTTGCCCAGGTAATCGGAGAGGCGGACCTCCTCCCCCGCCCGGTCATAGACCGTGAAATCCGGCGCCGCCACCGGCTCCGGCGGGGGCTCCTCGGAAGCTTCCTCATCGGCGTCCGGCGCTGCTGCCGTCTCTCCCCGGCCATCCTGGACAGCCAGCTGACCGGGCTCGGCGGCCCCGCTCATCCGGTCATAGAGAACATAGGCCCCGCCCAGCAGCACCACAAAGACCAGCAGCACGATCCAAAAGCTCTTTTGTTTCATCACGTCGCCTCCTTAGCTCAGCAGGCTCAGCAGACGGCCCAGCGTTCCGGTGGCCATCAGAACGCCCACCAGGATCAGTAGTCCTCCACTGACCAGATTGATCACACGATAGTGGCCCTTGATCCAGTCAAAGGCGGATTTCAGCTTGTCGATCAGCACCGCGCTGAGGACAAAGGGGATACCAAGGCCCAGGGAATAGGTCAGCAGCATCCCCATGCCCTGGAGCACATGGCCCTGCTGAGAGGCCAGCGCCAGAGCCGAGCCCAGGAAGGCCCCCACGCAGGGCGTCCAGCCCAGGGAGAAGATGACGCCAAAGAGCATGGCCGAGAAGAAGTTCATGTCGGCGGTCCGCACGGCCCGGCCGCCTCCCCGGAAGAGATTCAGCCGGAACACCCCCAGATACTGGAGGCCGAAGAGGATCACCACCAGGCCGGAGATCACGTTTACCGCCGTCTGATGGGACCGCAGGAAGCTGCCCACGGTCCCCGCCAGGGCGCCCATGGTCACAAATACCAGGGTGAAGCCGGCCACAAAGCCCAGGGCCCCCCGCAGCGTCCGGGCGGCGGAGCGCTCTCCGCCGCCGGCAAAGTAGGAGATGTAGATGGGTAGCATCGGCAGCAGGCAGGGGGAGATGAAGGTGATGATGCCCTCCAGAAAGGAGATCAGATAGGCCATGGTCTCACGTCCCCCTCTTCCCGTCCAGGACCACCGACATCAGCCAGCCCACCACCCCGGCATAGAGCATGGTCCGAAGGGGGCTGGAGGTAATGACGCACCCGGTGGTGCAGCCAAAGAACTGATCGTACAAGAGTCCCGCCGCCGCGCCGCCGGCGATAAAGGCCGCAGGCCGAAGCCAGCGTCTGAGTTTTCCGTTCATTCCGCTCCCCCTTCCAGCAAATGCTCCTCGGCAAAGTGGGCGGCCATGGCCCCGTCGGCCACGGCGGTGACCACCTGCCGCAGCGCCTTGGTCCGGACGTCCCCCACGGCAAACACGCCGGGGAGATTGGTCCGGGTGGTCTCGTCGGCAATGATATAGCCGCTCTTGTCCAGGTCCAGCTGGTCCCGGAACAGCTCGGTGGCAGGGCTGCGGCCCACGCTGATGAACACGCCGTCACAGGGCAGATCCTGAAGCTCCCCGGTGTTCACGTCTCGCAGCCGCAATCCGGTGAGCCGGTCCTCCCGCAGCAGGGCGTCCACGGCGCTGTTCCAGCGAAACTCCACGTTCCCCGCCTGGGCCAGCGGCGCATGGTAGATCTTGGTGGCCCGGAGGGTATCCCGCCGGTGGACCAAAATGACTTTCTCCGCGATCCGGGAGAGCAGCATGGCGTCTGCCGCCGCGGAGTTTCCCCCGCCCACCACCGCCACGGTCTTGCCCTTGTAGGCCATCCCGTCGCAGGCGGCGCAGTAGTTGACGCCCCGGCCCACCAGCTCCTCCTCGCCCGCAAGGCCCAGGTGTCGGGCCCCGGCGCCGGTGGCGATCACCACGGTCCGGGCCCGGAAGGCGCCCTCGCTGGTCTCCACCGTCTTCACCGCTCCAGCCAGATCTGCCTTGTAGACCTCTGCCAGCTCCGTCCGGGCGCCGAACCGCTCTGCGCCCTGCTGCATCTTCTCGCCCAGGGTGAAGCCGTCGATCCCCTCTTCGAAGCCGGGATAGTTGTCGATCTGCATGGTCAGGGCCATCTGCCCGCCGGCGGAGAGCTTTTCCAGCACCACCACGTCCAGGCCCGCCCGGGCTGCGTAGAGGGCCGCGGTGTAACCGCCGGGACCGCCGCCGATGATGATCATATCGTGGATGTGCTCCATGTCTGACCTCCTGTTCTGTACCGCTCAGCCCAGGTGCTGGGCCGTGAATTCCTCGATCTTCGCCTTGGACTCCGGCGCCACGATGGAGCCCAGGGGCTTGCCGTCCTTGTAGAGCACCAGGGTGGGGATCAGCTCGATCTTCTCCAGCTCCGCCAGCTCCGGCTCCTCGTCGATGTTGATCTTCGCCGTCTCCAGCCGGCCCTCCAGCTCCTGAGAGAGCTTGTCAAAGGCGGGGCCGATCCGCCGGCAGTAGACGCACCAGGGGGCCCAGAACTCCACCAGCATGGGCTTGCCCTCTTCCAAAACGGTCTTGCGGAATTGCTCCGTATTCATATTCATAGCTGCCATGTCGCCAGCTCCTTTCGTTCTTGATGGGTACAGTATACCCCATCCGCCGCCACTTCTCTGTGATAAAATCACCGATTCAGAAAAATTTTTTTGGAGCCGGACAAGGCGGCCCCTCCCGATAGGAAGGGGCCGCCT